>JAIMAI010000027.1 GCA_023512015.1 Acidothermus sp.
GCCGAGCTCTGCACGCTCGGGGAGACTATGGGCCTGTTCACGGCGTCCGAGGTGGGTCCGCTTCGCAACGGAGCACCGGCGACGATCGGGATCGGCGGTGCGGAGTCCAACGTGGCGATCGGGGTGCGCCGGCTCGGGCACTCGGCGGAGTGGATCAGCCGGGTGGGCGCGGACCCGCTCGGGGCGTTGATCCTGCGTGAACTCCGCGCCGAAGGCGTGGACATCGATCACGTGCGGGTCGATCCCGAAGCCCCGACCGGCATCATGATCAAGGTGCGGCGGACGGCGGCAAGTTCCGACGTCCGCTATCTGCGCGCCGGCAGTGCTGCGTCGCGTTTGTCACCGGAGGACCTCCCGGAAGACTTCCTCGCAGGCGCGCGGATTCTCCACCTCACCGGCATCACCCCAGGTTTGAGCTCCAGCGCCCGGGCGGCGGTGGAGAAAGCCGTCGGGGAGGCGAAACGCTGCGGCGCAACGGTGAGCTTCGACGTCAACTACCGGGCGCGGGTATGGAAAAACGTCGATCCGGTGCCGTGTTTGCGGGAATTCGTGGCGGCAGCCGACGTCGTTTTCGCCTCCGAACACGAGGCCGCATTGTTGGTGGGGGAAGGCGAACCGGCCACGTCGGCCGCCCGCCTCGCCACCCTCGGTCCTCGGACCGTCGTGATCAAGCGTGGAGAGCAAGGTTGTTTGGCCTCGGTGGACGGCGAAATCTTCGCGGAGCCGGCGTTCAAGGTGCCGGTGGTGGACACCGTGGGAGCGGGCGACGCTTTCGTGGCAGGATTCCTCGTCGGTTGGTTGGAAGGTCGTCCGGTCCCGGAAATCCTTACGCTCGCGAACCTTTGCGGGGCATTCGTCGTCGCAGCGCCGGGGGACTGGGAAGGGCTTCCGACCCGTGCGGAACTCGATGAATTCCGCAGTCGACGCGACATCGTTTCTCGCTGACGAGGCGGCCGGGTCGGCGCCCCGTCATATCGCACGGTCGAACCGGTGGCGGGCGTAATACCGCGCGACTCGAATGCGGTTTCCGCAGACCGTGGCGGAACACCACCGACGGCGGGGATGGGTCGCGGCAAAGAGCAAGGCGCAATCCGGGGCTGCGCATTCGCGGATCGCGTCGACCATGGGGCCGGCGAGGAATTCCGCGGTGGCCTCGGCCAGCGCCGCGACCAGCAGGGCGTCGGGGTCGCCGCTGCGGCCGCCGTCCAGACGCCACCCGTCGTCCCAGGACAGTTGGGCGAACGACGGTGCGGCGCGCAGGGCGGCGTTCAATCCCGCGAGGGCGTCGGCGGGGGGTCGGACGCCGCTGCGTGCCGCTTCGATGAGGGCCGCGACGTGGCTACGGAGCTCCCGCACCGCGTCGAGAGTGTGAGGCGTGACCCGCACCATCGGCAGGCGGTCGGCTTCGGCGAGAAGCCAATTCTCCAGACCGGCGACATCCTCCAGGGCGTCACCCCCCTCACCCGCGGCGTTCCGCGACGTGTTGACCAGATCGAGGGGGAGGGGCTCGCCGATGAGCGGGCTCACGATACGTGCGGGCACGTCCCAACGGTAGCCCCGCAGACGCCCGACATCTGGTCGCGTCCGGAGTGTGAACGGGGCCGCAACCGGGCAGGACCGCGCAGGAAGCCTCCTACCGACAAGACGATTGGGAGATCAGGAGATCGCTCACGTGGGGTCGGCCGCAGAACTCTTGGGATGGTGGGGTGTTCTCACCGGCCTGTGGGTCGTCGTCTCGGGTCTCGTCGCCGGGTGGGATGTCGCGATCGGCGCCGCCGTGGCGCTGTTCGGCGCCGTCCTGGCCCGGTGGTTTCGTCGGTTGCTGGGTTACTCCCTGCGCGGGAAGGTGCCGGTGCGGTGGGTTGGGGCATTCGTTGTGAGACTTGCCACCGAGACGCTCGCGCTGGCCGGCTGGCTCAAGGGACGTCGTCGGTTGCGGGCTTCCCTTGCCCTCTCCCGACTCCGTCATCGTGGGCCGTTGTCGGTGGCAGCGGCGACCCTGCTCTACTCGGCGACACCGGGGACGGTGGTCTGCGACGAGACGACGGAAAGCCGAAGAGTCGTCCTCGTCGTACATCGACTTTCGCTTCCTCGCCGGACCTTTTGTCGCGGTGTAGTCGGCGATGCTGGGCACGTTGCGCGATGGGTCAATAGGTGACGGGAGGAAAGCGATGAGCGCTCAATGGTACGTGGCGGCGTGCGTGTTGTTGGTCGGCGGTATCGCCCCGGGCATCATCGTCGCCTCTCAGGGATCCGTGGCGCGCCGCCTCGTCGGTCTACAACTGGTGAGCACGGCGACGCCTCTGGTCGTCATCACCATGGCTTTGGCATACCAGGAGCCCCTCTTCCTCATTGCAGCGCTCGTCGCGGTGCTCATGGCTTTCACGGGCACCTTGGTCTTCACCCGACTTCTCGGGAGGTCGTGATGGGGGGGCGAGTTCTCGAGATAGCCACCACCGCGACATTGTGGTTCGGCGTCGCCCTCATGGTGATCACGGCCGTCGTGGTTATGTGTGTACGAAATCCGTTGATTTCCCTGCATTTCCTGGCGCCCATGACGTCGCTGGCCGCCCCGACGATCGGGCTTGCCGCCGTCCTCGACTTGGGATGGCAGATGTCGAGCACCTTGGTGGCGGTGACGGTGCTGCTGCTCGGTATCTCAGGCCCCGCGTGCAGCGCAGCGATCGCCCGTTTCCTCGCGCAAGAGGACGGGCTCGTTCCCCCGAATTCTCCGGACTGAGTCCTGTGCGATGGCGGACGTGCTGATGGTGGGCGCCCTGCTCTTGACCGCTGCGACCGGAACGGTGACGGTACTGACGCGCGAGCCTCGTGCGCAGCTCATGGTGTTGTCGAGCTTTGGATTGGTCATGTCGCTTGCGTTCCTCACCCTCCAGGCTCCCGACGTGGCGCTTTCTCAGCTGGCGGTAGGAAGTATCGTCGTCCCGCTCATGACCCTGCTCGCCCTTCGCGTCATCGAACGGCACTCGCGTGAGAGCCCGACGAAACGAGGGAAACCGTGAAACGGTTGCGCTGGCTCGTCTGTTGGTTCGGGATTTGCACTTTTGGGATACTACTGATTTTCGCCATCCCCGGTCTGCCGCCGGTTGGGGACGTTTCTCATCCCTATCGAGATCTCGCTGTTCGTGCCGCCGTCGAGCATGCGACTGCCAACACCGTAGCGTCCGTCAATTTCGATACCCGAGCGTTCGACACGCTGGGGGAGGAGGCCATCTTCTTCACCGCGGTGCTCGGGGCTATCGCTTTGTTGCGTCCCGCACGACACGAGAAGGATCGCAGACTTCCGCACTCGGGAAGGGTACTGGCCTCGACGCGCTTGGCGGGTTACGTGTTTCTCGGCATCACCACCGTAGTGGGGTGGGACGTCGTCGCGCACGGTCACCTGACCCCCGGCGGAGGTTTCCAAGGCGGGATCGTGGCAGGGAGCGGACTTCACCTCGCATACGTCGCCGGCAATTACTCGGTTCTGCAGCGGATCCGACCACTACGCCTCCTGGAGATCGGAGAAGCCGCCGGAGTGGTCGGATTCATCGGTATTGGTCTGGCTGGACTCGTCTGTGCGGGCTCCTTCCTGACCAACTTCGTGCCCATGGGGATTCTCGGCGGTTTCTTGTCCGGCGGAACGGTGGCGCTGCTGAACGCGGTGGTCGGCCTGGAAGTCGGCTGCGGTGTGGTCATGCTGCTTTCGCGCTTTCTCGAACAAGACCTGGTGATGACTTGATGAGAAGCATGGCTTATTTCCCGTACTTCGTAGCAGGCTGGCTCATGGTCATGGGAGCCGTCGGCATCGTCTGGAGTCGCAACCTCGTCCGTGCCATAGTTTGCTTGTCGGTCACACAATCTGGCACATACGTCCTCCTTTTGGCAATCGGCTACCAACGTCATGCGGTTGCTCCGATCCTTGGTGCGCAGGACGAGAACACCCGCCCGCTGGTAGACCCGGTGGTCCAAGCGATGACCCTGACGGACATCGTCGTCTCCGCCGGCGTGACGGCGCTGCTCTTGGCGATCGCCGTTCAGGTCGCACGACGCCATCGCACGACCGATCCCGACCAACTCTCCACATTGACGGGCTGAGCCGCGGTGACGGTTCGGCAAGTGCTACCCCTGACGGTCGCCATGCCGTTGGGCATGGCTGCCGTTCTCGTCGCCATCGGGCACCACGCCGGTCGAAGGATGTCCGATGTACTGACTCTGCTCGCGGCCGTAGCGACCACGGCCCTGGGTTGTGCGGCGACCCTCGCCGCATCCCATCAACGCGTGGTCAGCTGGCTCGCCGGCTGGAGCCCAGGCCACGACGGTCGCTCGGTCGGTCTTCTCCTCGAAGCAGATGCCCTCGGTGCCGGTATCGCGACGCTTGCGGCAGCTCTCACATGCCTTGCCGTGGTCTACGGATGGCGCTATTTCGACGAGATTGCATGGCAGTATCACGCACTGTTGCTGGTCTTTCTCGCCGGCATGGAAGGTTTCGCCCTCAGTGGAGATCTCTTCGACATGTTCGTCTTCTTCGAACTCATGGGGGTCGCGGGATATGCACTGACCGCCTTGAAGATCGAAGATCGTAGCGCGGTGCAGGGAAGTCTGAACTTTGCGGTCGTCAATTCGCTCGGGGCCTATTTCTCGCTCGGGGGTATTGCCTTGCTCTACGCGGACATCGGAGCGCTACAGCTCCCGATCATTGGACAAGAGCTGCGGACGCGGCCGAACCCCACATCGTTCGTTCTTGCGGCCTTCGTCCTTACGGCCTGCGGATTTCTCGTCAAAGCTGCGATCGCTCCGTTTCACTTCTGGCTCGCGGATGCACATGCGGTGGCACCTGCTCCTGTTTGTGCTCTCTTCAGCGGGGTGATGGTCGAACTGGGTCTTTACGGCGTGGCCCGAATATATTTCGTCATCTTTGACGGCGTGCTGCCCGGCGCGGGATTTCGTTTGGCGCTCACCGTCCTCGGTGCCGTCGGTGCGGTGGTCGGTGCACTGATGTGCTGGCAACAACGTCACCTCAAGCGGTTGCTCGCGTATTCGACGATCGCACATATCGGGATCGGTGCCCTCACAGTGGCGACGGGGAGTGCAGCGGCCGTCGGGGGTGCGGTGCTCTACCTCCTGGCGCATGCCGTGGTGAAAGCCTCCCTTTTCCTGATGGTCGGAGGACTGCTCAATCGTTACCGGAGCATCGACGAGATAGCCCTGTTCGCCAGAGCTCGTGCCGCGCGGCCTCTGGCGGTCGCGTATCTTTGCGGCGGCGCCGCTTTGGCCGGACTTCCGCCCTTCGGTCTCGCCCTCGGCAAAGGCTTCGTCGAAGCGAGCCTCGACACGCCGTGGGTGACTCTCCTTGTCGGTCTTGTCTCCGTGGTCACCGCCGGTGCGGTGCTTCGCACCGGTCTAAGGGTCTTCCTCGGGCTCGGAGCCCGTGAACCTGCCGAAGCCGACGAACCGCCGGCGAAAGAGCAGCCAGATGTCCAACGACGCCCTGCCTTGGACCACATCGGCCTGCTCGGACCCGTCGCTGTCTTGCTGGGTGCAGGACTTCTGCTGGGGATCCTGCCGACGTGGAGCCGTGCGGTGACGGCCGCGGGTGCCGGGATGGTGGACGGCATCGGCTACGTTCAGGCGGCGCTCGGCAACCCGACACCGGCGCCGTCGATCGGCCCGGTGCCCATCTGGCGACCCGAAGACGTGATCGTTGGGTTGGTGACGACGGCGGCGGCAATGGCGCTTGCGCTCTGGGGTGCTCGCGGTGCGCGGGCGGTCGGTCCGCGGCGCATCACGGATGCCGTCGCGTGGGTCGGGCGCGGGCTGCGCGCCGCGCACTCCGGACACCTAGGCGATTACGTCGCCTGGTTGCTGGCCGGGGTGGGCGTCCTCGGAGTCCTGCTCCGGCTGGGCTGAGAGAAACGACGTGCCGATAAGGTACATTATGTCAAGTAGCTTTGCGGTAGTGGGCCTTCGTCGACGAGGCGCTGCACCAGTGGCGAGAGGCGCCTTCTCCTCAAGGATCGCCGTGTGCTGACGACGTGCCCATAGGAGACAGCTGCGAAGGATCGCACACCTACGCCAAGGAGGGCGGACGTTGGCGCGTCGATTCGGTTTGGGTGCACTGAGTGTTCTGGCGGCCTTCGCGATGGTCGGCTCGAGCAGCGCCGTCCGCAACGGTTTGCCACCTTCTTCCCCCGCCTCGCCGTACCACGCGCCGGCGTTGCACGAGTGGAAGGTCAAAGCCTCCTGGCAAACTCCACCGAAGCTCGACGGCGTTTCCTACACCCGGCGTCTTGCCGATGGCACCTGGCTGCTCTCCTCGCCCGCCGATGCCGAACGAGTCCGCCGGCTCCCTGGGGTCGAGAAGGTCGAGCCTGCCCCGGTGGCTTCGGTTCTCGCGGCCCCGACTCCTCCCCCACCCAATGATCCCTTCTTCCGCTACGAATGGTGGATGCAGAACACCGGCTTCGCTTACGGCCAAGCTGCCGTTCCGGGCGACGACGTACGAGGCCTTGCTGCGTGGTCGCTGGGAAGCGGTGCGTCCGCCGTCGTCGCCGTCATCGACACGGGTGTGGTCGACGTCCCTGATCTAGCGGGACGAATTTGGACGAATCCGAAGGAGCCCTGCGGCGCGACGCGGGACTTGGACGGCGACGGCCTCATTGGAGACTGTCACGGATGGAATTTCTACACCGGCAGTCCGATCCTGTCGGCAGGTTGGGCCAGCGCCCATGGCACCGGGGTCTCGAGTGTCATTGCCGCGGCCGCAAATGACCGCGTGGGAATTGCCGGTCTGATACCGAACGCCAAGATCATGCCACTTGTCGTGAGCGGAGACGGCTATCGCATCGCGGTGGATCTGGTGCCCGACGCCGTCCGCTATGCCGTCGACCACGGCGCGAACGCCATCAACATGTCCTTTGGTGGGAGCGCATTCTCACCCAGCGAATGCGCTGCCATCCATTATGCGATCAGTCGCGGTGTCCCGGTCGTTGCAGCAGCCGGAAATGCACATACGAACAACGACGTGACCCCAACTTATCCGGCGAATTGTCCTGGAGTCGTGTCGGTAGGGGCCGTCGACCCGTCATTTCGACCGGCGTCGTTCACGAATTACGGCAGGTCGGTAACGATTTTCGCCCCTGGAGTCTCCATTGTGGGCGCCGTGCCCGGCGGTTACGCGGTCTTCGACGGCACCTCCCTCGCCGCGCCGATGGTGGCCGCGACGCTGGCAGAGCTGCGGACCCTCGACCGGTCGGCGACCGTGTCCCAACTCGTGGCCCGGCTGCTCGCAGGTGCGAGGCTGGACCCAGCTCTCCAGAAGCTCACGACAAATCCGCGCGTTCTCGATGTGCAAGGAGCCTTGCTCCAGGTTCGGCCTGCGGGCCCGCCCCAGCCGGTTCGTACCGCTGGTTACCGTTTCACCGGACTCGGCACCCCCCGGTCCACCATCACGGTCGCCGCTCGGGGCAACAGCAATCCCACCGCATTGGCCCTCCGTCTCCTAGCCAAGCGGGGCTCCACCTTCAGTGCGGCGGCTGCCCGTGTGCCGGTGACCGTGGGACGCACCGTTGTGGTCACCGATGAAGGTGGCTGGATCGCCGTCCCACTCAGTACGCAATTGACGCGCGGCACCACTTTCTCGATCTCAGTGAATCTTCCGTCAGGGCAGTGGGCCTGGTATGCGCAGCTCGTCGACCGTGGCGGCGCAGTGGGACGTCCTGCTCTCGCGCCTTTCGCCGTCGCCCGTCTGCCGCGCGGTGCACGTACCTCCCACGTCGTCATCACGCCGAGCGGCGGGACCGCTGCAACGTCGCGAGTGGGCGCCAGGTTGACCGCCGTCACTCCGACGCCGTTCCGTGCGACCTCCCCCCGCCTCGCCACCTTGGTCGGCGTCAATCTCTCCGCCAAGGCATCGGTAAGGATCGGAACACAGACGGTCCCCGTCGTCGCTTCCGGTCCTTCCTGGTTGACCATCGCCGTGCTCACTCCGCTACGGCCGGGTCGCTACCCCATCACGATCACAGATCCGGTAAGTCGGCGATCGGCGGTCTTCCGCGCGGCGCTCATCGTCGTCCGCTGAGAGGCTGCGGACTCTCCATCCCGGCTGCGGCGTCTTCTTTTCAGGGTTGCCAGACCGCCCTCCCTGGAGCAGCGTGGGCAACGCCAACAGGCAACCTCGTGACGTACGCATTCGGGTTGGCAGCCGTGTGGAGTCACCGTCGACCTCAGCAATCCCGGAAATAATCCCGCCTACTAATCCATGCTGTACGCATGTCCTCGTGTACAACACATTCTCTGATGCGCGCTTGCCTCTTCCCGTACGCCGACGGCCGTGGGGCTTTTGTGGACCGGTTCACCGAGTCGGCTCAGGAGCCTGGCCGGGCTCTTCACCCCAAGACGATGTGGCCATCGCCGTAGCGAAGAGAGAAGGCGGTGAGCAACCTGCGAGAAGGCTGATGCAACCCAAAGTGGACCGCAGCGCCTCTTCTTCAATGGAGAATCGCAATGGAGGCTGTTGATTTCGACGACTACTGCGCGGCGCGTGGTCGTGCGCTTGTGCGGCTGGCGTATGCCCTGACCGGCGACTTCCACCAAGCCGAAGACTTGGTGCAGGCCGCGTTGATGAGATGTTACGGCCGGTGGTCGAAGATTAACGATCACAACTCGTATGTCCGCCGGGTGATCGTCCGCATCTACGTCAGGAGCTCTCGTCGCCGTATCGAAGAGCCGATGGCCCAGGTTCCAGACCGAGTCGACGTAGCCAACCAAGGTGGTTCAGACGACGGTGCTATCGCGTACGCGCTGCTGGCCTCTCTGCCACCGCGACAACGAGCCGTGCTCGTCCTTCGCTACCTCGAAGATCTTCCGGATGAAATCATCGCCCAACAGCTCAAGATCTCCGTCGGGACCGTGAAGAGCCAAGCTGCACGAGCGCTCGGCAAGCTTCGTACCTCGCCGATCCTCCCAACACTCACGCAATGGGAGTCACCATGAATGACCATCTCGAGTCATTGCTCCGTCGCGGCTTAACCGCGACCCAGGCGCCTGAAGATTGGGCCGCCGACGAACTTGCGGTGAGTGTGCTCCGCCGACGCCGACGGCTATTGCGCCGACGCCTGGCACTTTCCCTGGTGATGGCGGCCGTCTGCGGGTCGACTGCCGTCACCAGCTGGGCCGTAACCAGCTTTGGGACACCCACGAGCGCGAACAGCAATTCTGCCGCCACGCCCGCGCTGGCCACATTGAGCCCGCCGACCTCTGCCGAGCACACGACAGCAGAAGGGACACTCGTCGGGGCTTTCGGCGCGATCGTCAATCAGGCTGGACACCGACCCGTGCTCTGCAAGCTCGGCGGTACCCCCGCCGTCTTGCGGAATACCCCGGTAATGGTGACAGATTTCCACCGACGTGTTTGCTCAGCATTCCGCTGGCCGGCCTGCGCGCGACAGACCTCCCACCTGTTGATGCCATGAGATACGCCTACGTCGAAGGTCGACTTGACGGCGGCATCCTGAACGTGACCAAAGTCCAAGACACAGATCCGTGGTCACGCCCCCTCGACATTCCACCGTGCCCGACACCAGCCGGTGGCTGGCCCCAGGGAGACAACCTTGATCTCGGTCCCCTTACGACATATCAGCAGAGGCACTCCGACACAGTCATCGCAGCAGCCACTTTCCGGCCGGGCGGTACGGGGCTGGCACTTGTCGTTGCCGCAACGGATGTCGCCGCAGTTCGCACCGCGTTGGCGCCCATCTACGGCCGGGCCCTTTGTGTCGTACAAAGTCGGTATTCTGCGCAGCAAGTCACCGCTGCCGAGACTCGACTCCAGCAGATGGTTGCGAGCAACGAGATTCCTGGAGAACTCGGGGTCAGCGGCGTGGGCCTTGCGGCTGACGGGCAACCCGTTGTGACGGTGACGGTCCTTGCGGACACCCCGACGGTGCGCCAAGCGCTCGCCGATTTCCCCGCAGGCTTGGTGACCGTCGACGCCTGGCTCCACCCCGCACCATCAAGCTGACCAGACCTCGGCACATAGCCACGGTCTGCGACAGTCCGGATAGCCTGGGCGCGGTGCGCTCCAAGGACCTCGCCGACGCCGGACCGATTCGCCTTCCGCGGCTGGTTCGCCGCCCCGCCGCAACGGTGCTCCTGATCCTCCTCGCCGCCGTCAATCTGCGCACCGCGGTGACGAGCGTCGGTCCCCTGCTGGACACCTTGCAGCTCTCGATCGGTCTGGATCCCGCCGAAGCCGGGGTGTTGACCACGCTTCCAGTGCTGGCCTTCGCAGGACTCGGGGCGCTCACCCCGAGGCTCGCTCGCCGCTACGGTGAGCAGCGCGTTCTCACCGCGGCCCTTGCCTGCATGACCTTCGGTCTGGCGGGCCGGGCCTTGGTTCACACCTCGTGGGGCTTCCTCGGTTTGAGTGTGCCGGCCCTCGCCGGTGGAGCGACGGGCAACGTGCTCTTGCCGGTCGTCGTGAAGCGATCGTTTCCCACTCGGATCGGCTCGATGACTGCCGCTTACACCACGGTCATGGCGGTCGGAACCACCCTCGCCGCAGCGGTAAGCGTGCCGATCGCACGGCTTCCCGGCCATCTCGACTGGCGCCTCGGCCTGGGGGTGTGGGCAGTTCCTGCTGCGCTGGCCGCCGCCTGCTGGACCCCGCGGGCAGTGACCGAACGTCGCATCACGACCCGGGCGACGCCTCACAACACGATCTCCCTCTGGCGCAGCCCTACGGCGCGGGCGCTGGCCGCGCTGTTCGCCGCGCAGTCCGTGCAGGCCTACGTCGCGTTCGGCTGGTTCGCGCAGTACTTCCAAGACCTCGGCGCATCGGCCACGCACGCCGGGCTCCTCGTCGCATTGCTCTCCGCCGTCCAGATCCCGATCTCGCTTCTGATCCCGACCATCACGGCGCGACTCTCCTCCCAGCGCGGCCTGGTCCTCTTCCTGAGCGCGTGCTATGTGGCGGCCTACCTGGGGATGGTCCTGGCCCCGCGCCACGGTGACTGGGTATGGGTGACCTTGGCAGGCATCGGAGGTGGCGCCTTTCCGCTCGTCCTCACCCTGATCGGATTACGTTCCCGGACGCCGACCGCGACCCGTGCGCTGTCCGCCTTCACCCAGAGCGTCGGGTACCTCGCGGCCGGCGGCGGGCCGCTGCTGGTCGGTGTCCTCCACGACCTCTTCGGTGGATGGGCGGGGATGTTCACCGTGCTCTTCGTGGCGCTGGCGGTCATCGTGGGCGCGGGGATGGTGGTGAGCACGCCGCGCTGGGTCGAGGACGAGATCCCTGCGACGGGGAAGGTGGAATATCCACCCCCGGATCCGGGAACGTTGCCGACGCGGCAACCCTCGTTGCCGACTGCCCCGCCGGAATCGGGCGACGTGGGCAGCGCGAAGAAAGGGTGAGCCTCGATGGCTTCCATGGATCAGATGACCGAAGCCCTGGAAGAAACCGCCGATGCCGCACGAAAGTCCGCGGCTCGGCAACAAGAAATCGCCGACATGGCGGATGAAGTCGTCGCCCTGCACCGCACGCAGGACCGTTGGAACACCCCACCGCAAACCCGTCAGGTGCGCTTGGTCCTGACGATTCTCGCAACGTGCGTCGCTCAGTTGACGCACGTCCTGAGCAGGCTGCGCCGAGCCTGGGCATCGACCCTACTCGCCGAAGGGCTGTCCCTTCGTCAGATCGCGCGGCATTTCGGCGTCAGTCACCAAAGAGTTTCCGCACTTTTGGCCCAATCCCCCGGCACTCGCGCGTCATTCGGCGGGTACCGCGCGACCTCCGGCGCGGATGACGAGGGCGAGTGCCCCGATGAGTACCGCGAACGCGGGAATTTGGAATAGCTCGATTCGCTGGTGCAAGAACAACGCCGCGAGCACCGCGGCACCCGGTACCTCGAAGAGAATCGCGAGACTCACCACGGTCGGGCTCGTCGTCCGCAACACATGGTTGAACAGTGAATGGCCGAGGAGTTGGGCGCCCCCGGTCAACGCCACGATCCTCCCCCAATCCGGGGCGGGGAATCCGGTGTAGGAGACACCCGCGGCGGCCATCAGCCCGGCGAGAACGATCGAGGTCGTGCCGTAGCAACCCGCCGTGTACACCGTCGTCGCCGCGTATCGACGGGCGCGCGCCCCCGCCGTCACGTAACCAGCGGCGAAAACACCCGCGACCAGGGCAAGCACGTCCCCGAGGGCCGCTCGACCCGAGACCCGCACATCGAGCCCGGTGAGAACGGCGGTCGCGGCGACGGCGAGGCCGATTCCCCACCACGCGGCGGGGGTGATGCGAACTCCGCGTATCCGCGCAAACAACGCCGACCAAATCGGCTGTGTCGCAGTGAGAGCCGTTGCCGCCGCAACCGTGGTCGTCTTGACGCCGATCATCCATGTCGCGAAATGCGCGGCCAGCAGGAAACCGGCGATGACCGTCGCGCGCCACGCCCGCCAGGGAAGGGTCGTCAACCCCTTCCCCACCGCCAGCGGAAGGGTTGCGGCGGTCGCCAGCGCGTTCCGCCAGAACGCGATCGCAAGGGCGGGCGCTACGGTCGCCGCGATCAGAGGTCCGGAGGTGGAGACGGCCAGGACCGCGATCCCGAGCAGCGCGAGCTCCCGTCGCTGCGGGAGCGCGAGTTCGGACGACGACAGCGCGGGCTCCGTAGCGGTGGATCGCTCCCCCACCCGTCCATCCTGGCAATCCGCCGATCCGTGCGCAGAGGCCGACCCCGGCGACCCGGGCTCCACGCAGGCGCCGGCCGGCGCACGAAGCAGGGCCGTTCCAGCGGGTGTCGATCCCCGTCGCCCTTCGAACATGTGTTCTAATAGCAGGGTGCGATGGGACGGGCTGCGCAGCGGCGAGGAGCCGGGCCTTTTCGACGTCCGGCTGCTCGGCGCGCCCGGCCGAGTGGTGAGCTCTCCCCAGTTCGCGGGGATCACGTTCTACGAGATATTCGCACGATCGATCTTGAACCGCGTGCCCGATTCCTCGCGGGTGCCTTTCCGGTGGACCATCAATCCGTACCGGGGATGTTCGCATGCCTGTCGCTACTGTTTCGCGCGCAACACGCACACCTATCTCGACCTCGACGCCGGTAGTGATTTCGACAGCAAAATCGTCGTGAAGGTGAACGCCGTCGAGGTGCTCAGACGCGAATTGGCTCGACCGTCGTGGCGGCGCGAACACGTGGCGATGGGTACGAACGTGGACTGTTACCAGCGGGCCGAGGGGCGGTACCGCCTGATGCCCGGGATCATCGAGGCGCTCGCGGACTATCGGACCCCTTTTTCCATCCTCACCAAGGGTTCCCTCATCCTGCGCGATCTCGCCGCGCTGCAACACGCGGCTCGCCGGGTCGACGTCTCGACCGCCGTCTCCGTCGGCTTCGTCGACACCGAACTCTGGCGCCACGTCGAACCGGGGACCCCCAGCCCTTTGGTGCGTCTGGAGGTTTGCAGGGCTCTCAACGAGGCCGGAATTCGCTGCGGGGTGTTGCTCGCTCCCATCCTCCCGGGTCTCACCGACGACGACGAGCACCTCGCGGCCACCATCGATGCGATCAGGAAAACCGGAGCGACGCACGTCACGCCGATCGTGTTGCATCTGCGTCCGGGTGCGCGGGAGTGGTATCTGGCGTGGCTGGAACGGCACCGACCGGATCTCCTCGGCCTTTACCGGCGCCTCTACTCCCGCTCCGCGTACGCCCCCCCGGATTACCGGCGCGCGGTGTGCGCGAAAGTCCACGAGCTGGCCCTGCGGGCCGGTATCGGGGCGAGCGAGGAGGCGCGGAATTCGTCGCGTTGGGAGCACCCGCGGCGGCAGGCGAGTTGAGCCGATTCTCTGCGCCGACCTTCACACGTGAGCGTCGGGCTCGTGCGCCAAATGGGTGCGCGGCTCGAGCTGGAAGGTGGCGTGGGTGACGTCGAAATGCCCGGCGAGGCAGCGCTGTAAAGCGTCCAGGAGCTGGGGCGCATGCCCGGTGTCGAAACAGTGGTCCTCCACGACCACATGCGCGGAAAGCGTCGGCAGTCCCGAGGTCACCGTCCAGATGTGCAGGTCGTGGACGTCGACCACGTGCGGGACGTCGGTGAGATGCGCGCGAATCTCGGCCAGGTCGAGGGCTTCAGGTGCGGCTTGCAGCAGAATTCGTCCGGAGTCACGCAACAACTGCCACGCCGCTCGGACGATGAGAGCGACGACGAAGAGGGACGCCAACGCATCCGCGCGCCGCCAGCCGGTGAGCATCACGATTGCTCCGGCGACGGCGGTTCCGGCGAAGGCGTACGCATCGGTGAGGATGTGGGCGAACGCCCCTCGAACGTTGAGGTTCCTGCGTTCCGCACGCCCGAGGATCACGGTAGCCGCGACGTTGACGCAGAGGCCGACGACCGCGGTGACGACGACGATCGATCCAGTGACCGGCGGCGGGCTCACGAGCCGGCGGATCGCTTCCACCGTGATGAGAAGAGCGACGGCGACCAAGGTCACCCCGTTGGCCGCCGCCGAGAGGATTTCCGCGCGTCTCCAGCCGTACGTCCACAACCCCGCCGGCGGGCGGGCCGCCAACCGGGCAGCCCAGATGCTCCCGACCAGCGCAGCTACATCGGCGAGCATGTGTCCGGCGTCCGCCAGCAGAGCCATCGAGTGCGCCACGAATCCCGCGGCCGTCTCCGCCACCAGGAATGCCGTGATGAGCAGCAACGCGCCGCGCAGATACCGCTCGTCGGTGGTGCGCATCGTCATGGCGACATGGTCTCACCCCGCGGCACTCCCGCCGCGGGTCCGTGCTGCGACGGCCTCAATCCGCATACGCATCCAAAGGCGGGCAACTGCAGATGAGGTTTCGATCCCCGCGCGCCCCGTCGATCCGCGCGACCGGGGGGAAGTATTTGCCGCGACCGAGCGTCGGAAGCGGGAAGACCGCGGTCTGCCGAGAATAGGGATGTTTCCAGTCTCCGACGAGAGCCGCGGCGGTGTGCGGCGCGTTACGGAGCGGGTTGTCCTCGACCGGCCACTCCCCCCGCTCGACTCGGGCGATTTCCTCGCGGATTGCGCGCATCGCATCCACGAATCGATCCAACTCGGCGAGATCCTCCGATTCCGTCGGCTCCACCATGAGCGTTCCCGGGACGGGGAAGGACATCGTCGGGGCATGAAAGCCGTAATCCATCAGCCGCTTGGCCACGTCGTCGATGGTGAGACCGGCCCGCCGTGTGATCTCCCGAAGGTCAAGGATGCATTCGTGCGCCACGAATCCACCCCGGCCGGTGTACAACACCGGGTAGGCGTCCTGCAATCGGCGAGCAAGGTAATTGGCGGCCAGGACGGCGACTTGGGTGGCGCGGCGCAGCCCGCCGAACCCCATGAGACGCAAGTAAGCCCACGAAATTGGGAGCACACCCGGAGATCCGAACGGCGCCCCCGACACAGGCCCGGGGCCGGTCGGCGGGCCAGCCTCAGCGACGAGCGGATGGTTCGGAAGGAACGGCGCGAGGTGAGCGCGGACGCCGATCGGTCCGACTCCCGGCCCTCCCCCGCCGTGGGGGATGCAGAAGGTTTTGTGCAAGTTGACGTGGGACACGTCGGCGCCGAAGGCCCCAAAACGCGCGAAACCCAACAGGGCGTTGAGGTTGGCACCGTCGAGGTAGACCTGTCCCCCGGCTCGGTGCACGCGCTCGCAAATCGTGGTGACCGTTTCTTCGAAGACTCCGTGGGTCGACGGATAGGTGAGCATGATGGCCGCGATCCGGCCTTCGTGCTCGGCCAATTTGCGGTCCAGATCGGCTAGATCGACGTTGCCGCCGGCATCGCATCCCACGACCACGACGCGGAAACCGGCCATGACGGCACTCGCCGCGTTCGTGCCGTGAGCGGAGGAAGGAATCAGGCAGACGTCGCGATGCGCCTCTCCGCGTGCGCGGTGGAAGGCGCGGATGGCCAGTAGTCCCGCGAATTCGCCCTGCGACCCGGCGTTCGGTTGCACGCTCACCGCGTCGTACCCGGTGAGGTCGGCGAGCCAAGCCTGCAGGTCGGCGATGAGGCGCCGGTAGCCGGCGGCCTGATCCGCCGGTGCGAAGGGATGGATGTCGGCGAATTCCGGCCAACTGATGGGTTCCAGCTCCACCGCTGCGTTCAGCTTCATCGTGCAGGAACCCAGCGGAATCATCGACCTGTCCAGCGCCAGGTCCTTGTCGGCAAGCGAACGCAGGTAACGCATCATCGCAGTTTCCGATTGGTAGCGGTGAAACGTCGGATGCGTGAGAAAATCGTCGGTTCTCCTCACCACCGAGGACGGCGGCAGAGAGCCGGCGACGGACCGCAGGCGGTCGGGGTCCGCTTCGATTCCAAAGGCGCGCAGCAGGCGAGTGAGGATTTCCGGAGTGGTGGTCTCGTCGAACGACACCGCCACGGTATCCGCGTCGATCCGGCGAATGTTGATACCCTCAGCGAGTGCCGCGGCGACGTAAGAATCCGCGTTGCCCGGCACGCGAACCGTTACGGTATCGAAGAAATCGCCGTGCGGCACCTCCAAGTTTTCCCGGCGGACCAGGGTGGCAAAGGTGCGAGCGGCGTCGTGCACCCGATGGGCGATGCGCCGCAACCCCTCGGGGCCGTGGTAGGCGGCGTACATTGCGGCCACCACGGCGAGCAGGACCTGAGCGGTGCAAATGTTGCTGGTCGCGCGTTCGCGACGAATATGCTGTTCGCGGGTTTGCAGGGCGAGCCGATACGCCGGCTGCCCCTCGGCGTCCACCGACACCCCCACCAGCCGGCCCGGCAACGCGCGCACGAAATCCGCACGGGTGGCGAGAAAACCTGCGTGGGGACCGCCGTACCAGAGGGGGACGCCGAACCGCTGCGCCGACCCGACTGCCACGTCTGCTCCCCACCTGCCGGGGGGTTCGAGCAGCGTCAGCGAAAGGAGATCCACCGCCGCGATGACCAGTGCCCCCCGCTCGTGCGCGGCGGCAGCGAGGCCACGGAAATCGCGGACGGCGCCACTGGTGCCCGGATTCTGGACGACCACCGCGAAGAAATCGCCGTCCGGCAGGCCTTTCGACAGATCCGCGGTGACGAGATCCCATCCCATCGGTGCGGCCCGGGTCGCGAGGACGGCGCGGGTCTGCGGGAGCACGTCGGCATCCACCACGATGCGATTACTCGACGCATCCGAGCAGCGACGGCACATCGCGACCGCTTCGGCAGCCGCGGTAGGTTCGTCGAGCAGGGACGCCCCGGCTACCGGGAGACCGGTGAGGTCTTCGACCATGGTCTGGAACACCAGCAGCGCCTCCAGCCGTCCTTGGGAAATCTCGGGCTGGTAGGGGGTGTAGGCGGTGTACCAGGCGGGATTCTCCAGAATTCCCCGCCGGATGACGGCGGGGGTATGGCTGCGGAAATAGCCGAGGCCGAGCATCGAGACCAAAGGCTTGTTCATTGCTGCGATTTCCCGCAGCTCGGCGCCGACGCTCGCCTCGTCACCCGGCGGGGGCAGCGTGCTCTCCCGCTCCTTGGGGTCGCGGATCTGCTCGGGGATAGCCCGGATGATCAGCTCGTCGAGTGAGTCGACCCCGACCACCGCGAGCATCCGCTCGATCTCGTGATCCCGGGGACCGATGTGTCGGGAGGCGAACTCGCTGAGCGGCGGATCGGGAGACGTCCGCACCGGCGAGGGAAAAACCTGCGTCGAGGCGCTCATGGGGACCTCCGCGAACGACGAGGAGCGGATATCCCCCTCTGTCTGCGCACCTGAGAGATTCACCGCCGATGCGACGGCTTTCCCCGTCGGTGGCGTGGGCGGCCCCACGCACTTTCCAGAGGCGCCTACCCCGCACGGTCTGCTGGCCTGAGAGATTCCGGGGAGTTGCTCCTTCGGCGCCCCACGCTGGATGCGGGGGGACTCTCCCGTGCGGGCTTGCCGGCGCGTGTCCCAGGCTACCCCATGACCCGGCAGGCGCCGACATGCCTCACAGCGGCTCGGCCCCGGAGTTCGCAGCGATTGCCTTGACCCCTGCGAACCCACGCCGCTACACTCCCAGGCAAGTTATGATCATCTACTCGCACGGAAAGGAGTTCGGTCATGGTGCGTCTGCGCGCCCTCTCGCTCCCCCCTCCTTGCCGCTGCGCTCATTGCAGCGGCCGGGTTAGCCGAAGCGTCTAGCAGTTGGGGTCCCGTCTACGCCTACTACGACGGCAAAGTTCGTGCCGAAGGTATCGGTTCCACCGACATTAGCGGCGACCGTACCTCGGTGATGGACAGGTATTACATAAACGATCTTTCCAATGACGGCAACAACGTGTACGGCCACGTGACGTTCTATTACTTGGCTGGTGGATATTGGTACCAGGGAGCGACCAAATCGACCGGAGAATTCGATTACTGGAACACTCCGAGGGTGGTGTACGTGAGCGACACGTTGAAGTCCTGGGGCACGGCAGCCCGGACCGGAAGCAAGGTGTGCGTCCAACTCGGTTGGCCGGTCCCAGACTCTTGCTCCGCGTCGACATATGCCTCCGTCTCGTACTGAATGTTTCACACGCATGACAGGTACGAACACGACTCAGGCTGGTCTCGCCGGCGTAGCCGGTGAGACCAGCCTGGCCGACGTCACCGTTGAATTCGGGAAAACCGTCGCGCTCAACGGCGTGTCGTTCGACTTCTCCCCTGGAGTGACGGCGATACTCGGTCCGAACGGCGCGGGGAAATCCACCCTCCTCGGGGTCCTTGCTACCCTCATCGAACCGACGGCGGGGACGGTGTGTATCGCCGGTGAACCGATTCACAGCCGGCCGGCGTTGCGCCGGGCGCGACAGGCACTCGGCTATCTCCCCCAACATCCCGACTACTTCGACCATCTGACCGTCCTCGAAGCTCTGCACTACGCGGCCTGGCTCAAAGGCTTGGGTGCTGCGCAGCGTCGCGAGAAAGTCGGTGCCGCAGTCGACCGTTTCGGCCTGCAGGCGATCTGTAGGCAGAAGCTCCGCACCCTCTCCGGAGGCACCCGGCGGCGGGTCTACCTGGCGAGCGCCGTCGTTCACGACCCCAGGGTCGTCGTGCTGGACGAGCCGACGAGCGGCCTGGATCCCACCCGCCGTGCCGACGTCCGAGCGGTGCTCGACCAGCTGCGAGAAAACATCGTCGTCTTTTCCACTCAACTGACCGAGGAGGTCGAGCTGCTCGCCGACCGGGTACTCGTCATGAGCGCCGGCCACCTGGTCTTCAGCGGGACACCGAAAGAACTTGCGGCGGTCGCGGGCACCGACCAGCCGAGTGTGTCGGTGGTCGAAGCGGCGCTCCGCCGGTTAACTGGTACGAACGGTGAAAGGTAGCGATGACAGAAATCCGTGCGCCCCTGGTGCGCGCGCACGTCTGGCGCTCATCCGGGAAGGTCGGTTTTCCTCTCCTGGTCCTGGTCGTCGCGAGCCATATCGTCTTGCGTCCGGTGTCGTGGCGGCACGAATGGTTCTGGGCCACCTATCAGTTCAACTTCGTCGACGTGCTTCTCGGCCCGGCGGCGGCCTGTATCGGAGCCTGGGAAGGACGTCGCTTGCGTCAACGAGCCGGGCTCGTCGCGACGTCCGCTCGCCCCTTGACGGCGGTGCTTTGCCACTGGGCCGCACTGGCTGCATGGCTCGCCGCTGTCTTCGCCGCCGGGCTGGTCGCGGTATGGGCGACGGTACGGCTCGCAGGGACGCCCGGCCTCCCCGATGGATACAGCCTGCTCAGCGTGGTGCCGGCGCTGGCCCTGCTCGCCGGCTACGGCGCGTTTGGAATGATTGCCGGCTCTGCCTTTCCGAATCCCGTCACGGTGCCGCTCGCAGGAATGGTCGCGTTCGGCGTCACCCTCTTCGGCTACGTCGGCGGCGTCCCGGAGCAGGTGCTGCAGGTCGGTGGCGCGACCGGGTCGACCGCGACTCTTCGGCCGCGTCTCTCCGTCATCGGCGCCCAAACCGTCACATACGCAGCTTTCGGCTTGTTGTGCATCGTGGCCATCGGCGCGACCGTGGCCCTTCCCCGCCGCCTCGCCAGGCGAACGGTCGGCATCGCAACGGTCATTGCCGTCGCTGCGGGCATTCCGCTCTTCTTCGTCGGTGCACCGCTCGCCACGCATAGGCCGACCGTTGTCTGCTTCGGACGTCACCCTACCGTCTGTGCACTTCCGGGCTATCGGAAATATCTCCCGGCCGCGCAACACACCCTCGCCGAGTTCCGACCACTCGCCGAGCAGCTCGGCTACCCGCTCCCCGACCGTTTCACCCAGGCCACTCTCCCCGGCGACCAGGTCTGGGCACCGCTGCCGGAGAACTTTTTGACGTCACGGGACGAGGCCACACAACGCACCATGGCCGCAAATATCGTGCTCAGCAGTCTGATCCCGGGGATCAAATCGTGTCTGGCACCAGATACGTTCCAAGACTATGCCCGCGTCGCCACTTGGGTGCAAATCCAGATCGAGCCCGATCTAGCGGCAAAACTTTCATCACCCACGCAATCGGCGACGAATGCGCTACCTACCCTCGCGGATGCGCGAGCGGCCCTCGAACGAATGCGGCGACTGTGCGGTACCCAGCACCATCAATAAAAACAACAAGCCTCACCGGGGTGCTGTTTCGTGCCTGGCGTCTGAAAACGGTGTGTGTGGCGGCCGCGGCCTCGGTCATTGCGTGGTTCGCTATTCCCGCGCGTCCCATAGACGTTCCCGGACGAGACGGTGTCTCCTCCGTACTGTGGCCGCTGCTCCCCGCCGTGGTGGCCTCGGCCCTTCCCTCCGTACTCGAATGGTCCCGGTCGCCGGCCGTTGTCCTCGCACCACGCTCTCGTACCGATACGGCGGGTCGCATTGGTTTCGCAACCCTACTGGTGGGGGCCGTAGCCATCGTGGGAGCGACACGGTTCGACCCGGTCGTCGTGCTCAGGAATTCCGCTTTTCTGTTCGGATTGGCGACCCTGCTCTCCCGTTGGACCGCCAGCGGTTTGGTTGCCACGATGGTGGTCCTCGTGCCGATGGCGATGTGGCTCCTTGGCACGGAACCCGGAGGGTTCGCCAAGAGTTGGGCGCTTCTTCTCCTGGACGCCCACTCTCCTACGGCAGGGGGCTTCGCAATCGGCTTGTTCGTCACGGGTGCGTGTGCACAAGTGCTGCCGTCGCGCTCAAAGGCGCGGACGCCTGAGTAGCGGTCCACAACGGCCGACACTCGGCGGTCAGCCCGTCCGGCGCTCCCTCCGGCGGCGGGCGAGTTCGTCGTCGGGATAAGCTGCCGCGGCATCACCGTCGGCGCGTTCACTCGGCAGCGTGGCCAACGTGCCGCCGACCTCCCGCGCCACCTGGCCGATGGCG
Source organism: Acidothermus sp. (assembly GCA_023512015.1). Lineage (GTDB taxonomy): Bacteria > Actinomycetota > Actinomycetes > Acidothermales > Acidothermaceae > Acidothermus. Next base: position 21,346 of record JAIMAI010000027.1, read on the forward strand.
ATGCCGAAAACTCCCTGCCCGCCCTTCACGAGATCAACGACTTCATCGGCTGACGTGCATTCGTACACGGTGGCGCCGTCGCTCATCAGCGTCACCTGGGCGAGATCATTGACCCCCCGCGAACGCAGGTATTGGACGGCGGATCTCACGTGCTGCAGGGAAATCCCCGTGTCGAGCAACCGTTTGACCACCTTGAGGACCAGGATGTCGCGGAAACTGTAGAGCCGTTGCGAACCCGAGCCAGAGGCTTGCCGGACACTCGGCTCGACAAGGCCGGTCCGCGCCCAGTAGTCGAGTTGGCGGTAAGTGATCCCTGCCACCGCACAGGCCGTCGGGCCGCGGTATCCCACCGTTTCGTCGATGGGAGGAAGTTCGTCCGGGAAGAGCGTTCCCTGCTCCATTACCGCCGGCGCTTGCGGGAGCTGCCGTGCGTGGTCCTCGTCGGCCCCGCGTCGTGTCGTCACCCTGCCTCCAGCCGTCCTTCCCGGCTGTCGACCATCGCGGTGACGCCGGTACCCGTCACGGTAGGCATCGCCGTCCACCGAGTCAACGCGACGCGCGGAGGGACGACGAAGCTTGGTCAACCGGTCGCCTTCCCGAAGTCCTCGGGCGAGATCGAGTCCAAGAATTCACGGAATTTCTCGACCTCGTCCTCGGTGTCACGCTCCCCCGGCATCTCGATGCCCGCCTCTTCCAGCACGGCCTCGGAACCGAAGATCGCAGCACCGGTCCGAAGGGCGAGGGCGATCGCATCACTCGGCCGCGCGCTCACCTCGGGTCCCCGGTCGAAGACCAACTCCGCGTAGAAGACGTTGTCGCGCATCTCGGTGATCCGCACCGCGTTCAACTTGACCCCCAACGCGTTGAGCACGTCCCGCATGAGATCGTGGGTGAGCGGCCGTGGAGGAACCACCCCCTGCTGGGCGAAAGCGATCGCGGTCGCTTCGACCGCGCCGATCCAGATCGGCAGGTAGCGGTCGCCGCCGACTTCCCTCAACAACACGATCGGCTGGTTGGTCTGGAGTTCGACGCGCACCCCGACGACCTGCAGTTCATGCATATCCATCATCTGCGCTCACCGTGAGTCGGTTTTTTCGCCGTCCGGCGGCCTTCGACATCCTTCACGGTACACCGGCACCGCGCCGCGCCCGCCGTTCCGAGCCGACCACTGGCAAGCGGCACCAGCCGCGCGGGGAGCGCGCCGGAACAACGTACGGAGGCCGACCCCGCGGGTGCGGCGCTAGCCGAGCAGCGGTCGCAGGCCGGCACGGACCAGCGCGGCGTGGAGGCGCACTGAAAGGGCGGCGATCTCACGGGCGACCTCTTCGGCCCGGGCGCGCGCCTCCGGGCCGTGCTGGCGAATCAACGGGCTGATCACCTGCTCGACCAACCCCACCTCACGATCCGCGGCGGCTCGGAAAGCCCGCAGATGGCGGGGTTCGATGCCGAAACGGCCGAGCTCCTTGACCGTCTTGGCAATCGCCAAGGCGGTGCCGTCGTAGTGACTCGCCCGCGGAGCCACCAGACCGAAATTCTCCAGAGCCGTCAATTGTTGCTCGTCGATTTCGGCGGCGCGGAGGAATTCCTGCCGGGTGAGGCGCACGTCTGCGGAATCGGCGGCGAAATCCTGCGGCCCGGGGAAAGCCTCGCCCCCCACGAGACTCATCGGCACGCGGGGCAACCCATTGCCCCCCGGCAACTGAGGCTCGAGCCCACGATCCAGGGCATCCAGGTGTTCTTTGATGACCCGCAGCGGCAGGTAGTGGTCGCGCTGCGCGGTGAGGATGTATCGCAGCCGGGCGACGTCGGCGGCGGAGAATTTGCGATATCCGGCGGGAGTTCGTTCCGGTTCGAGCAGCCCCTCCGATTCGAGGAAGCGAATCTTCGAAATCGTGATGTCGGGGAAATCGGGTCGCAGCTGTGCCAGGACCTCGCCGATGCTGAAGGACGCCCGCGTCGACGCGGAACGGCTGCTCATCACCCGTCCCCTCCCCGGACGTCGCCCGAGCTCATCGCCTGAGCTGCTCCTACGCCGACCGTGATGCGGCGGTCAGGTACAGCAGCCGGAACTTGCCGATCTGCACCTCGTCGCCGCTGGCCAGCACCGCCTCGTCGATACGTTCCCGGTTCACGTACGTGCCGTTCAAGCTGCCGACGTCCCGCACCAGGAACCCTCCCTCGACCCGATGGAACTCCGCGTGCCTGCGGGAAACGGTCACGTCGTCCAGGAAGATGTCGCTTTCCGGATGCCGCCCGACCGTCGTCACGTCCTGATCGAGCAGAAAGCGGCTGCCGGCATTCGGGCCGCGGCGGACGACGAGCAGAGCCGCACCCGGTGGCAAAGCCTGCACGGCCTCGGCGTGGGCGGCCAGATCGGCGTCCTCTACCGGCGATTCCAGCGCCTCCAAAGCACTGATCGACACCGTGGAGGTCGCGTCCCCGACGGGCTGACCGGGCCGCGTCAACGCCGCCCCGCAGTGCGCGCAGAAACGGGCATCGTCGGGATTCTCGTGGCCGCACTGCGTGCAGAAGACCGTCGGCATCGATCCCCGCCTTCCCTCGTAGCCGTCCTCACTCCAACAGCCCGAGCCCTCGCCGTCAGGTGAAGGTTCACAGTGACCGCACGGTACGCGGTCGGCGCGAGCTCGGTCAACTGCAGGGGTCGCTGTCGACGACCCTCAGGCGTCGCTTGATCCCTCATCGTTTCCCACGAGCCGACGGTAACCTTCCGCGTCCAATAAGCCCCCCAACTCCGCCGAATCGTTGGGACGGATCTCGAGCATCCAGCCTTCGCCGTAGGGATCGGTGTTGACCAGCTCGGGACGGGAGGTGAGGTTTTCGTTGCGCGCGACGACTTCGCCGGAGACCGGGGCGTAGACGTCCGAGACGCTCTTGGTCGATTCCACCTCCCCGCAGGGTTGGCCGGCGACGACGTCGGAGCCGACTTCGGGAAGGGTGACGTAGACGATGTCGCCGAGCGAGCGCTGCGCGTAGTCCGTGATGCCGACCCGCACCCGCTCCTCGTCGACCTTCACCCATTCGTGCTCGGCGGTGTACCGCAGATCCTCGGGAATCACTGCGCCCTCCTGTCCGATGACGACGATCGGTCGTCCGAGTGCTCGTGGGAATATCACCCAGGTGGCGCCGAGGCTACCGGGTGAATATTCGCGGTCGGTGCGGGGGTCCGCACGGCAGTGATCTCGAGGTTGGCATGGCGAGAGACCGTGGCGGTGGCGTTCTTGCCCTTGATGGTGTCGAGCACTCCTCCGGGAATGGCCAGAGCCCGATCCAGGGTTTCGGGATCCCCGATGGCGAGGAGATCGTACGGCGGGGCAAGCCCCACGCCGTCCACCACGACCCCACGTCCGTCGGGGCTGTCGACGACGTAGCTGGATGCGACCAGCCGCACCGCCGTCGGAGCCGGAGTGGCCCGTCCGCCGGCGGCCGCCGGCGGTGCGCCTCTGATCTCGATCGCTTCGGCGCCGGCGTCCCGTAGTTCTTGGATCGCGTCGACGAAGACGTCCGCCGTCACGGCGTGCGTGGGGTCGTCGATCGCGAGAATGATCCCAGGCCCGGTGACCGGGATGGTTCCGGCGAGAATCTGCAGGGTCTGGAGTTGGTGGCGCGCCTCGGTGAGCGCGGCTTGCGTCTGATCGGTTCCGCTGGTGAGGTCCCGGAGGGCGCTCTGCTCGGCGGCGATCTGCGTGCGCAGCTGCTCCGCGCGGGCGTTGAGGTTGTCCAACACGTCCACCAAGTCGGCCTGGCGCGCGGTCGAGAGCCGTGACGAGGCGTTGGTGTCAACCTGGGTCACGATCGCAAACCCGAGGAGGGCGCAGAGGACGGCGACCACGGCCTGACCCCGCAGCCCGAATCGCCGCCCCCGTCGGGGACCCTCGGGTCCTGGTGTCGGTTCTGCTGCCGTCATGCCCGCCCTCAAGCCCGGAAGACGTGCCGGCGGATTGCCGCCGCATTCGAGAAGATTCGGATGCTCAAGACCACCACAACTCCGGTGGACATCTCACTGCCCACCCCAAGTTGATCACCGAGGAATACGATCAGAGCGGCGACGAGGACGTTGGCGATGAAAGAGACGACGAACACCCGATCGTCGAAGACTCCGTCCAGCACGGCCCGCACCGCGCCGAAGACCGCGTCGAGGGCTGCGACGACGGCGATTGGCAGATACGGCTGGAGGCTCGGGGGCACCGTCGGGTGCACGATCAGGCCGACCACGATTCCGATGGCCAGCGCCGCGGCAGGTATCACGGGCCCCCCACAGAGTTTGGAGCGAGCGGCTTGGCGTAGTGGACGAGGATAGTGCCCGCCGCGGGCAGGGTGAGCGTCGACATCGGCGCGACGGAGAAGCGCAGGCCGTAGACCTGCTGCCAGGTGCGGTACAGCGCGGCGGTCTGGGTGGCCTCGAACCTCGCCGGGAGGTCGGGTGGGCCGATCGCATCGACCCGGTACGGCGGGATGATCGGGCGGTAGTCGACGAGGATGGCCGACCCCGCCTCGCGGATCGACGTGAGGGCGGTGAGCCGTTGACCGTTGATGGCAATCGCTTCCGCGCCGCTGGCGAAGAGAGCGTTGGCGATGGCCTGCAGGTCCCGGTCGTAGATCGTGCCGAGGTTGTCCTGTTGGGCGTTTCCAGTGCGGGCCGCGTCGTCCAACACGACCTCGACTCCCGAGCCGGTAACCGCCGCCGTCCCGACGCTTGCCGACAGGGCGAGGATGTCGCGGCTCAGCTGGGCGCCTTGTTGCGAGGTGGTGAGGGCTCGATCACGCCAGGTGTTGATCTCGGAACGCAGCTGGTCGGCGCGTGCCCGCAGGTCGCGGATCGAGGTGGTCGTCACGGTGATGTTGCGTATCAAGGTCGCGCGGTCGCGGGCTACGGCCGCCGCGTGCTGGCGGGTCGTGAGCCAGGACGTCGCGAACAGCACCCCGGCCGCGACCAGGGCCAGCGCAGCCACACCCGCAGACGCGCGGCTGAGGGGGCGGCGCGTTGCAGGCGCCCGGACCGTACCCCGGCGACGCACAGCCTCCAGATAGCCCTCGTCCAGCGCGTGGGCGGCAAGATCGGCAAGCAGTGACATCGACGCATCGGGACGACGCATCGTGGGCTCTCGCGGTGGGACGTCCTCGACGGTTCGGTCCATATCAGCGCGCACTCGCCTCGATGACCGTTGCCCAATGTTCCAGGAGCTCCGTCGCCGAGTCGGGATCGGGCCCCTCCGCCCACAAATGGGTGACCGCCTCGGCGGGATCCGGCAGCACGAGGACCCACCTACCGTCACCCTCGACGATCCGCACCCCATCGGTCGTCTCCACCTGCCGTCCGCCGGCCGCATGCAACACCGACCGCATGACCGTTCCCTTCGCGGCCCACGGCGTGGGGACCGCCCTGCGCAGCACGTGCGCCTGGGGAATCCGAGCGTCGATCTGGCTGAGGGTCAGTTTCGTCCGGGCCACCAAGCCGGTGAGCCGCACGAAGGCAGCGAGCGCGTCGATCGCAGCGGAGAATTCCGGGACCACGAAGCCGCCGCGACCGTCGCCGGCGAAGATGACATCGCCGTCCGACGCGGCTTTGGTGAGTTCTCCCGGCGCGGTCGGCGTCCATTGGATGGTGACGCCGTGGAAACGCGCCACGGCTTCGGCGACCCGCGTAGTGGTCACCGGGAGCGCTATCCGCCCACTCCGCCGTTCGGCGGCGACGAGATCCATGAAGACCAGCAACGCCCGCTCGTCGTGGATGATCACGCCGCGTTCGTCGACCAAGCTGAGTTTCTCCCCCATGGCATCGAACCGCACCCCGAAGGCCGCTCCGGACGACGACACCAATTCGCCGAGGTGCTCCAACGCGCGCATGTGCTCGGCGACGGTCTCGGTCGGAGACAGCTCGTCGAGACGGTTGTTGACGGTGAGGACGTCGATTCCGATCCGGCCGAGCAAAGTGGGCAAGACCAAGGCGGCGGTTCCCCCGGCGGTGTCTATCACGACTTTCAAGCCGGCTTCCGGAATCCCGGAAATGTCGATGCACCGCAGGGCTTCTTGGGAGTACGTCTCCAGCGTCCGATAGGGAACGGAAATATCGGCGATTTCCCCGGGAAACGCGCGGCGGAATTCCTGGCGAGAAAAAACGCGTTCCAGGCGCCGCTGGTGCGCCGGCGAGAGGTCCGCGCCGCGTTCGTCGAGCAGCACGATGTCGACGCTCTGCGCATCACCGGGCGTGGTCCGGATGATGACCCCGCCCACCGCGTCGGAGTGCGCGATCTCGAAGCGGGCCACCGGAGCCGGCAACGCCTCCAGGTCCCGCACGTTGACCGCGCTCGCCGTCAATGCACTGATCATGGCTCGGGCCAAGGCACGGCCGGCGCGGGACGCGTCCCGCGAGACGGTGACGACGTCCCCCTTGCGCAGCGTGGTGGCGTAGGCGGAGCCGAGACGGACCGTGTGCTCGGGCGTGATCTCGACGTTCACCAGACCGGAGATGCCGCGCGGCCCGAAAAGGGTCCGCGCCCCCCGCGATTCCCAGATCACCGAGGTGTTGACGACCGCGCCCGCCTCAATGGTTTTGAACGGGTAGACCCGCACGCCGGAGGAGATGGACGCCTCTTCTTCGACGACGCATTCGTCGCCGATGACCGCGCCCTCTTCGATCCGTGCGCCGCGCATGATGTCGGTGTTCTTGCCGATGATGCACCCGCGCAGATGAGCTTGCGGTCCGATGAAGACGTTGTCGTGCACCAGGGCACGGTGCAAGAAAGCGTGTCGTTTGACCACCACGTTGCTGCCGAGGACGGTGTACTCGCGTAATTCCGCACCCGGTTCGACCTTGGCGTAGGAGCCGATGAACAGCGGTCCCTTCAGGGTGACCTCGGGGTCGACGTCGGCTCCCTCGCACACCCAGATACCGGGCCGGATCTCGAAACCGTCGATGTCGACATCCACCTGCCTGTTGAGCACATCCGCCTGCACTTTGAGCAGGCTCTCGAGCGTCCCGACGTCCTCCCAGTACGCGTCGGTGACGTATCCGTAGAGCGGAGCGCCCTTCGCCAGGAGGGTCGGGAAGACGTCGTGCGCCCAGTCGACGGGCTCGTCGGCCGGAACGTAATCGAATATTTCCGGCTCCATGACGTAAATCCCGGTGTTCACCGTGTCCGAAAACACCTGACCCCAGGTGGGTTTCTCCAGGAACCGCTCGATGCGACCGTCGTCGGCGGCGATGACGACCCCGAATTCCAACGGGTTGGGAACGCTCTTCAGTGCCACGGTGACCAAGGCTTGGTTCTTGCGATGGAATTCCACCATCGCAGTCAAGTCGATGTCGGTGAGCGCGTCGCCCGATATGACGAGGAAACGGTGGTCACGCAATTCAGCCTCGGCGTTCTTCACGCTCCCGGCGGTGCCAAGGGGTTTCTCCTCGGTCGCGTATTGCAAACGCATCCCGAGCTCGTCGCCGTCCCCGAAATAATTCCGGATCAACGAGGCCAAGAATTGCACCGTGACGACGGTCTCGGTCAGGCCGTGTTTCTTCAACAACCGCAGGACGTGCTCCATGATGGGTCGGTTCACCACCGGCAGCAGCGGCTTGGGCTGATAGGCGGTGATGGGACGTAGCCGCGTCCCCTCTCCCCCGGCCATCACGACCGCCCGCATCGCGTCGGCCGACGTCTCGGAGCCGGTGACCGTCATACCCGTGCCTTTCGTGAAGTCGCAGCTTCGACGGAGCCATCATGATGGCCGCGACGGGTCCGCGCCAAGAGGCGAACGGCCTGCCCGCCGTACAAGAAGCCGGCGTACCAATAGAGCGCAAGTCCCCAGAGGGCGAAGGCCCACCCCACGGTGCGAGCCGCGTGGGGAACCGGTCCGTTCCACGATCCGAGAAGCAGCAGTGGGAGCGCGTACAGCAACGTCATCGTCGCCGTCTTGCCGAAGAAATGCACCGGGAGCGGTCCGACACCGGCGCGGCGCAGCGGCACGAGAAAGAGGCCGAGCACAGCGTCCCTGGCGATCAGCAAACCGGTGAACCACCACGGCGCTATGCCCCGGACCGACAGCGCAACGAGAGTGGCCAGGATGTAGAGCCGATCCGCCGTCGGATCGAGGAGCTCCCCCAGCCGACTGATCTGCCCGAGTCGGCGGGCGATTTTCCCGTCCAACCAGTCGGTCACGCCCGCGAGGGCCAGGACGGTGAGCGCCCACCCGTCGGCCCGGGGTCCGAGGGCGAGCCAGAGGAAGATCGGAACCCCGAGGAGCCTCAGCGCGCTGAGCAGATTCGGGACGGTCAGGACACGGCGCGGGCGCACTCCGTGGGTCGCCATGGCCCGCCCTCCCCTCGCCGTAGCGCGCCAGCGCGGCCATGCGGCCCGAGGTGCCCGCGACGGTCTTCCCCGCCGGGCGCGAGGATGCTCATTTGGTCGGGACGGCGGGATTTGAACCCACGACCCCTTGACCCCCAGTCAAGTGCGCTACCAAGCTGCGCCACGTCCCGTTGCCTGCAAGTCCGAAGCGTATCGCACGCGATGGTGCGGCCCGCTCTGGTCGTGACCGGTTTCCTCACCGTCGCCGCGTCCCGCCCCGCCCTGATTGCGACGCGCCGCGTGCACGAACCGCAAGCTGGATGGGGCTCCCGGCGAAGCCGAATTCCTCACGCAACCGCCGTTCGAGGAAGCGCCGATACGCCGGTTCGAGATCCCCGGTAGTGAACAACACCACCTTCGGCGGCGCCGCCGTTGCCTGGGTGGCGAAGAGGATGCGGGGCTGTCGGCCGCCCCGAACCGGGTGCGGGTGGCCGGCCACCACGTCCCGCACCCAGGCGTTGAGACGTGCGGTCGGGATGCGCTGCTCCCAGCCTTCGACGGCCAGCTCCAGCATCCCGCCGATCTTGTCGAGCCCTCGGCCGGTCTTAGCCGAAATGTTGATTCGGGGAGCCCACGCCCAGGGAACGAGGTCCCGCTCGATGTCCCGTTCCAAGCGACGGCGATGCTCCTCGTCGACGAGGTCCCACTTGTTGAAAGCGAAGATCATCGCTCTGCCGGCGTCGACGACGAGCTGAGCGATCCGCAAGTCCTGCTCCGTCACGGACTCGGTGGCGTCGAGGACGACGATGGCGGCGTCGGCGGCCCGCAGTGCCTGACTGGTTCGCACGCTGGCGTAGTACTCCGCGCCGGCGGCGTCCTTGACCTTTCGCCGCAGGCCGGCGGTGTCGACAATCCGCCACGTCCGTTCGCCCAAGCGAAGGACGGCGTCCACGGGGTCGCGCGTCGTCCCTGCGACCTCGTCGACGATCGCGCGTTCTTCGCCGACGAGCCGATTGAGCAGGCTGGATTTCCCGACGTTCGGACGTCCGACGATCGCGATCCCTCGGACGTCCTTCCGCCGAGGGGCGACTACCGGAGCCGGAAGGCGTTCGAGGATCGCATCGAGCAGATCCCCGCTGCCGCGACCGTGCAGGGCGCTCACCGGAAGCGGCGCGCCGAGGCCGAGGGCCCACAGGGCTCCGAGTTCCGCCTCGACGCCAGGATTGTCCACCTTGTTCGCGACGAGAAGGACCGGTTTGCCCGACCGCTTGAGGACCCGGGCCAGCGCAGCGTCCTCTTCGGTTATGCCGGCGGTCGCATCGACGACGAGCAGGACGACGTCCGCTGCCGCCGCGGCGATTTCCGCCTGAGCGGTGACCTGCGCGCGCAGTCCTCGGGCGCCCGGCTCCCAGCCACCGGTGTCGACCACGACGAACTCCCGCCCGGACCAGGTGATCTCGTAGGTCACGCGGTCTCGCGTCACTCCCGGCTGATCCTCGACGATGGCCGATCGTCGTCCGAGGAATCGGTTGACGAGCGTGGATTTGCCGACGTTGGGCCGCCCGGTGACGGCCACGATCGGGAGGTCCCGGTCGTCGCGAGCGGGTTCGTCCTCAGGGAGCGTCATCGTTGATCGCGGGAGCATTCGGTCTCATTCCACGCCTCGGCAGGAATCTGGTCCGCCGCCCGTACGAGCTGAAGGATGCGGCAGACCACGGCGTCGAGGTCCATGTCCGTCGTGTCGAGGACGACCGCATCCGGGGCGACAGCCAACGGCGAAGCGTGACGCTCGGCGTCGAGCCGGTCGCGGCGACGTAGATCAGCATCCACCGCGGCGACGTCGCGCGCGTGGGAGCTCTCGCCGTCCGCGAAACGTCGGGCTGCGCGTACTGCGGCATCGGCGGTCAGGAATATCTTCACGTCGGCGTTCGGGCAGACCACACTCCCGATATCACGCCCCTCCACCACGATTCCGCCATCATCGATGATCTCCCGCTGCCGCGCTACGAGAAGCCTGCGGACCCCGGGAATCGCGCTGACCAGACTGACCGTGGCGGTCACCTCCGGCCCGCGGATCCGTTCCGCCACATCGACCTCGGCGAGACGCACCTGCGGGTCGGTTGGTGAAGGTACGACATCGAGGACCGCGACGGCGTCCGCGACCGCCGCCTCGATCTCCGAGGGCTGCGAGAGGTCGACGTGGTGCTGCAACACCCAGAGGGTCGCCGCGCGATACATCGCGCCGGTATCGAGGTAGCGCAAGCCGAGCGCGGTCGCGACCCGCCGTGCGACCGTCGATTTCCCCGCGCCCGCCGGCCCATCGATCGCAATCACCAGGGAGCCCGACGTCCTCACCTCCGTCACTGGTAAATCTGCCAACCGGCGTCGCGCACGCACCGCACGAGATCGTGGACTCGGTCTTCGCGAACGTCCAATTCCACCACGCCCAGCGGTCGACCGGGCTCGTGTTCGACCCGCACATCCTCGACGTTGATCCCGGCATCCGCGAGGGTGCGGAGCAGGGCGGCGAGCTCTCCGGGGGCGTCTCGAACCGTGACGGCGACGGTTGCGAACCCGGCCGCGGGCTCGCCCCGCTTGACGGGCAGCAGGGTCCGGCCACGCTTGCCTTCCTCCAGCAGCGCGGTGAGCTCACCGATTGCCCCCCGGTCGCCCGCGGCGATCGCGTCGAAGATCCGGGCCGCGTGCTGCAGCCGGACGCCGAAATCCTCGACGAGGCGGGCGAGGTGCTCGGCGTTCGCGGCGAGGATTTCGGTCCACAGCGCCGGATCGCCGGCAGCGATCCTCGTGGTGTCCTGCAGCCCGGTGCCGGCGAGCGCCGTCGTTTCCGGGGAAGACGACAGCAGGGCACCGGCGAGAAGCGAGGCGAGAACGTGCGGAAGATGCGACACGAGGGCGAGGGCGGCGTCGTGTTCCTCCGCCGTCATCACCACCGGCACACCGCCCGCCGCGACGACCAGTTCCCGTAC
>JAIMAI010000028.1 GCA_023512015.1 Acidothermus sp.
GCGGGGTGGAGCAGCTCGGTAGCTCGCTGGGCTCATAACCCAGAGGTCGGAGGTTCAAATCCTCCCCCCGCTACCAAGTAAGGCATTTCTGGCGCCTTTTTTGTGGCGACATCTAGCCCTTGCGTATGTAGCCTGCGCCGGGTCGCGCGAGTGCAAGCGGCCCGTGCGCTGTGGTTTCTCGGCCGAGGATGGTGGGCAGCGCATTGCGTAGGCACGCTCAGTGGATGCCGATGCAGCAGCCCTACTCAACGTTGTTGTCGGTCGGCGAGACCTTCCTTGAGGTGCGCGGTGGCGAGGTGGCTGGCTCTCTGAGGCTGCACGTCGCGATTCCGCGACCTTACGTAGCGCATTCAAAGCCTCGTTCTCGTGGCGACGGCTAACGACTACGGGTTCCCCTCCGACGTGGGTGCCCCGATATGGCGCGGTCGGTGGCTTCTCGGATGGCAGCATCCAGCCAGCTGCGTGGCCACAGCCGTGGTCGAGACCTGTATCAGATCATCGGGGCAGTCCCGCCGACGGTGATCTCGATGCCACGTTCGCGCAGGGCCGCTTCGAAAGCTGCGGGATCGTCGGGGGTTATGAATGGCTTGACCGCCTTCCCGGCGTCGACGAGGAAGGCAATCGTCTTGCGTGGGCGTTTCGGGTCGAAGTTCGCCCAATAGCCGAGGTTGGCGGTTCCCCAAATGCGGCCCCTGCCACGAAGGGCGCGCGTGTCGGTCCGGCGGACCGAGCGGATGGCGGCCAACGGAACGCGCTTGACGATGCCCGGGAAGTAGTAGCCCTTGATGGTAAGGGCATCGTCGGTCACACGAATAGCACCATCCTGGTAGACCACGGGACCTCCTTCGCTCCCATCGGCGGCAATGCTGTGGAAGCCTGCTCCGCCCGGCAAGCTCGAGGCTGATGCCCTTTTCGGTCCCGCTATCGTAACGCGACCTTCGGGCCATGAACATGGAGCTCGATTCGTTCCAAACATGCTCGTGATCCGGCCGCGTGCATATTCAGCCGTCTCGACGCTGCACCACCCCGGGTCCCCAGAACCTCTGCCAGCGGTTTGGTGGCTGTTGAGGACCGGGTGCCTCGGATGAAGGCAATGCTTCCGCTACCAAAATCGGACCGGAGATCATATGGTCCGATTTTTGCATTCCGTTGTTCTCGGGCTCTGTTTGTCGACATCCGTCAGCAACCCTGCGACGCCTTCTCCGGACGACGATCGTTCTCCGTCATATTCCGATCTGATTCTCAGCACTGGAGGTGTCGCCCGGTGCATGCGCGAACGATCCGCGGCGATTCGGTTACGGTGAAGCTCTTGGAAGATTCTCACGCCGTAGCGTCGTTCTACGGAGTCGCGAGCATTGACGGCCCGGCCACGGCGAGGTAGTGAGGTGATGGCATGGCGCAGCGGGCGGATCAGGCCGGGTCGAGGGAATCGGCACCGTCGGTCGCGAGCGCGCCGAGTGCGACCGTCTCACGGAGATCGATCCGCCCGCCTTCGTGGCAAGCGGGTCTCCGGCAGATCGGCCTCGGCCTTGCGATCTTCGCGGTATATCTCGCCGTGACCCACCTCGTCCCGAAAGATCGGGTGGTCGCCGACGCCCACGGTCGCGACTTGCTCCGACTCGAGGAGCGTTTCGGCATCGCCTGGGAGCACGGGCTCAACGATTTCCTGGCCGGCCATCCGTTGCTCGGCCTGCTGGCGTCGTGGGAATACGCCACCACGTACGTGGTCGTCACCTTCGGCGTGCTGCTGTGGGTGTGGCGTCGTCGACCCGACGTCTACCCGTGGGCCCGCAACACCCTCGCCGGGAGCACGCTCGCGGCCATCGTCTGTTTCGCCGTCTGGCCGACGTCCCCGCCGCGACTGCTCCCCGGGGAGTCGTTCACCGATGTGGTGGCGCTGAACCATCCCCCCGGTTCCTGGGGCACCGACGTGGTCTCCGCCGGAGCAGATCAGTTCGCGGCCATGCCGAGTCTGCACGTGGGATGGGCGGCTTGGGTCCTGGCGGTGATCGCTCGTTTGCACGTCAGTCGCCTTGCGTTGGCGTTGGGCAGCCTGCATTTCGCCATCACCACCGTGGACGTGCTGGCCACGGGTACGCACTATGTCGCCGACGCGATGGCCGGAGCCCTCTTGATCCTCGCAGCGGTGGGAGCGGAGGCCGTCCGCGCCGCATGGCTCGGGCCGTCGGCGCCACCCCGCCGTCCGCTGCACCGCGCACCGGCGGTGGCGCGGTGGTATCCGGTGGCGGCCGAGGACGCCTTCTTCCTCCACATCGAGTCCGCAGTCGCTCCGCAGCTCGTCGGCGGTCTGGCCATCCTCGCCGGCCGACCCGACGTGGACGCCATGCGCGCCGCCGTGGCGGCCAAACTCCCGGTCCTGCCGAGGCTGCGGCAGGTCGTCCGGAGCGGCGGTCTGCGGCGCCGACCGAGATGGCTGGACGTCGACCACGTCGATCTTTCTTGGCACATCCCCGAGATCCATCTCCCCGCCGGGGGAGGGTGGGAGGCGTTGCGCCGGATCGTGTCGGAAATCCTCGCTGCACCACTGGATCGCAGCCGACCGTTGTGGCGGCTCCTCCTGGTCCCCGACGTCGCACCCGGCCGATCGGCACTGATCGTTTTGTTTCACCACGCCGTAGGAGACGGCCTCGGGGTCCTCTCGATCGTCCGCGAACTGTTGGAGCCGGTGGCACCTTTCGCCGCCGACGATGCGGCGTCCGGGCCGGGGCGCGTGGAGACGCCGGCCCGTCGGCGTTACCGGCTGCCCGGTCCGTTTTCCCGCGCCGCACTGACCGCCGTCGGGCTCGCTCAGTTGGCCACCGACGGGGTCGGCACCAAGCTGCCGGGGTTCGAGGCGTTGTCGGGGCGGCGAGAATTGGTCGGTTTCTCCCTTCCGCTCGACGCGGTCCGCAAGGCCGCGCGAGAAAACGGCTGCCGGGTCACCGATCTGGTGGTGGCCGCGGTGGGTGACGCAGTGGCGTGCGCGCTCGCGGCGGTGGGGATTCCCGGGCAAGGCCGTCGGACTCGGGCCGCGGTCCCGATCACCTTGCGTCCCCCCGCCGAACCTGGGGTATGGGACGGTATGCCCGGCAATCGCACGGCCGCGCTCATGGTCGACGTCCCGCTGGATCCGATCCCGGTGGGTGAACGTTTGCGCGCGATCTCAGCGGACGCCGAACGGCGGCGTCGGTCCGGGCGCCCTCTGGCGAGTGCCGCCGTGGTCCGCTCCATCGGCTTGCTGCCTGCGCGGTGGCACGAGTGGCTGGCCCGCCTGATCTACCGGCCGCCGCATTTCGGTCTGATCGTCACGAATATTCCGGGCCCCGACATCCCGCTCGCTTTCGTTGGGGTGCCGGTCGTCGCGGTTTATCCGCTGGTCTCTCTTGCGGAGGACGTCCCGCTGGCGGTCGGTGCTTTGGGGTGGAACGGCAGGCTTTGCGTGGCCGCCACCCTTGACTCGGCTTGGGCCGTCGATACGGCTCTTCTCCTCAATCGCTTACGGGAAGCGTTTTCCGCGCTCGGAGTCGATACCGATGCGGACGGCGGAACGCTGTGGTAGGCGTTGCCTTCATCGCCGTTGCCGCGGCGTTTCTCTTTGCGCTCGCCGCGGTTTTGCAGGCGCGCGCGGCTCGAACAGTCGATGCGAAGGGGGAGGTCGATGTCGCTCGGTTCGTCCACCGACTGGTGCGTGATCGTGGGTGGCTGCTCGGATGGTTGACCAATCTCGCCGGTTTCTTCACCCAGACGATCGCCTTGCATTTGGGCTCGGTCGCCGTCGTGCAGCCTTTGCTGGTGCTGCAATTGCTCTTCACCTTGATGCTCTCCGCGCGAACTGTGCACCGTGAAATGGGGTGGCGTGAATGGGTCGGCGGATTGTCGATTTGCGCGGGCTTGGCCATTTTGCTCAGCGTGCGCGGGGCGCTGCCCCCCGGGGGTGAAGCGGACCGCACCCGACTTCTCGCCGTCGCACCGCTCGTAGGTGGCACGGTCGTGGCGTTGGCCCTCGGTGCGATGTATCGGCGGAGAGTGGCCCGGTCGATCGTGCTGGGCACGGAAGCCGGAATTTTCTTCGCCTGCGGGGCGGTGCTGAACAAGCTGACTTCCGACGACCTCATTCATCGGGGTGTCGCCGCCACGGCAAAAGATTGGGTGGGGTACGGATTGGCAATTGCCACGGTGGCGGGTTTTCTCCTCGAACAGCGGGCTTTCGCCGCCGGGCCGCTGCCGGCGGCGATGACCGCGATGACGATCACGAATCCGATCGTGTCGTATCTCCTGGCCGTGGTCGGGTTCGGTGTCGCCGTGCCGCATACACCTCCGGCGCTGGCCGGCATCGTCACCGGGGGCGTGCTGCTGTATTTCGGCGCCGGGTTGCTCGCACATTCTCCCCTGTTGCGGCGGGCCGGGCC
The DNA here is from genome assembly GCA_023512015.1 of Acidothermus sp. Lineage (GTDB taxonomy): Bacteria > Actinomycetota > Actinomycetes > Acidothermales > Acidothermaceae > Acidothermus. Next base: position 4,410 of record JAIMAI010000028.1, read on the forward strand.
ATCGGAACCCTGTGAGGCACCCGGCGTGCGTACGGGTCGTTTACCGTGACAGGATCGACTCCGGCTGCTGGGGGCGCCGACGAGGGGCTTGTGGGCAGGAGGACATGCGATGCGACGGCGTGCGGACCATCGGGTCCACCTCAGGGACGTCCTGAGAGCGGCGACGTTCGGTTCGTTGGTGTTCTTGCTTGCGGTGGCGTGCTCGTCCTCCCGTTCCGCCGGGAATTCCGCCGCATCACCGGCGAGGACGACTCCGACGGCCGCGACCCCTGCGGCATCGAGCGGAGTGCCGCTCAGTACCGCCGCCCCTCCGTGGCCGCTGCCCTCGGATGCCGCGCCGTATCTCGCCGCGGCCGGGCTGCAAGTCGCGGCCGAGGAACACGTCGACGTCCACTACCACGCGCACCTCGACATCGTCGTCGACGGGTCACCGGTGGCCGTGCCCGCGGGAATCGGTTTCGTGATCCGCGACGGCCAGCCGACCGGGATCACGGCGTTGCATACCCACGACACAACGGGGGTCATCCATATCGAGTCCCAAAAAGAGCAGACCTTCACCCTGGGGCAATTCTTCACCGAGTGGGGTGTGGCGCTCTCGACCGATCAATTGGGAGGTTTGCGGTCGGGTGCCTCTCACGTCCTGCGCGTATTCGTCGATGGGAAGGCTTTCGACGGCAATCCGGCCGATATCGTGCTGCGGCCCCATGAAGAAATCGCACTCTGGTACGGACCTCGCGGCCAGAACCCAAGCGTGCCGTCCCGCTACCAATTCCCGGCAGGGGAGTGAGCGGCGTGACGGATGTCTTCGGGAGCGGCCACCCGATCCTCACCTTCCTCAACGGACTGGCGAAACACACGCCCTGGTTGCACGGTGCCGCCGCGGTGTACGCCGATTGGCTCGGCGTCGCCCTTCTGGCCTTCGTCCTGGTCGTCGCGTGGTGGAGGGCGCGTTCCCGCAACGTTTTCGCCGTCACCATGGCGATCTGGACGGGCGGTGCCTGTCTCATCGGGCTCGGCGTCAACCAGGTCATCGCTCACGCGGTCGCCGAGGAGCGGCCGTATTTCCACCTCAGAAACGTGCTGCGGCTCGTGCCGGTGGCCCACGACTATTCGTTTCCATCCGACCACTCGGTGGTCGCCGGCGCCATCGCGATGGGATTGCTGCTCTTCGATCGACGCCTCGGCATCGTCGCGACGGTTTTGGGTCTGCTGCTGGCAGCCGATCGGGTCTACGTGGGGGCGCACTACGGACACGACGTCATCGCCGGTCTGCTCATCGGAGCGGTCGTCGTCGTCATCGGTCGCTGGGTCGTCGTGCCGTGGTTGGCGCGCATCGCGGCATGGCTGGCGATGACGGCGCTCTGGCCGCTCGTCGTCAATCGTCGCGCACTGCCCCGGCACTGGAGACTCGGATCGGTGGAGCGAGCGTGAGATGAACTCCTCCGAATGGGATCTGCGCTACCGGGAAACCGAACGACTCTGGTCGGCTGAGCCGAACGTCTTCGTCGCGGAAATCATCGCCCCACTCCCGCCCGGCACGGCCCTCGATCTCGGTTGTGGAGAGGGACGCAACGCCCGTTGGCTCGCGTCACGCGGATGGACTGTCACGGGCGTCGATTTCTCCGCGGTGGCCTTGGAGCGGGCACGAAAGGACGCCGACGCCGCGGGGGTGAACGTGCGGTGGATCCAAGCGGACGTGACGACCTGGAAACCCCCCGCCCGTGCCTTCGACCTCGTCGTGTCCTGCTATCTGCATCTGCCCCCCGCGGAGATGCGCGCCGCCCTGGCGAATGCAGCTGAGGCGTTACGGGCGGGGGGCATGCTGCTGGTGGTGGGGCATGCGCGGGTGAATCTCACGGACGGCGTCGGAGGTCCGCAGGATCCGGAGGTGCTCTACGAGCCGGCCGAGGTCGTCGATTGGTTGCCGGGCGGCCTTCGCGTTCTTCGCGCGGAGCACGCCTACCGCGAGGTGGAAAAAGAGGGGGTCGTACGCCGCGCGATCGACACCCTGGTCGTCGCTACCTCAGACTTCGATTCCGAGTCGTCCGATCGGCTCCAGTAGGGCGTTTTCTTCCTCGTCGAGGTGGGCCAGCAGCCGGTCGCCGAGTTCGTCGACTGCGCGACGGGCCGTGGCGAGGCGGCTCGCGTCGCCGATCGCCGCGACGAGCGCGTCGTCCACCGCGCTCAGCAGGCCTGCGATCACTTGGTGGTCGGTTCTCAATTTCTCGATGGTGGGGCCGAGGGTCGGATCGGCTCGGAGCAGGTCGGGGAACATCCGCACGTCCTCGATGGTGTGATGGACGCCGACCACCCGGCAGTACGCCGCGCAGAACGCTCCGAGCGTCCAGTAGTTCTGCCGCATCGTCAACTCGTTGAGGTGGGACCGCGCACGGGCGATCGTCATCGCCCCTTGCTCCACTTGTTCCACGATGTCGCGCAGCCGAGCGAATTCTTCGCGCAGATGGCGGTGCACCGCGAGGAGGGTCTGCACTCCGCGCTGTCCGGACGGCGTCCACTCCTCTCGCTGCGCGACGAGATGCTCGGTTTCCCGGGCGGCGGCAAGTGCGGCTGCGTCGCTCGAGGCGAGGTCGCCGTTGCGGGAAGGCGGGTTTGTCCGGGCCTGCGCGACCACTTCACGCACGCCCGGCACCACTTCGGAGGCGAAACGCCGCAGTGCGGCCTCGTCGTCGCCGGCCAGGATGAAGCCGCTGATGCCGTGGTCGAGAGCGAGGCGGGCGAGCTGACTCACCCACATTTCCGCCGGTCCGCGGAGGAATCCTTGCGGATGGGTCTCGAATTCCCCGGAGATGTTGAAGAGGCGGCGAATGGCCGCGGGATCGCGCCCGGCTCGCCGGGCGGCGCGGTCGATGGCGTCGTTCATCGCGGGCAGCTCGTCGGGTGCGGCGTAGCCGAGCGTGGGGATCCAGCCGTCGGCGAGCCGGCCGGTGAGCTCGAGCATGCGCGGTTTGTAAGCGCCCAGCCAGATCTCGATGGGGTGCACCGGACGTGGACCGGGATGCGCGCCTGCTACGGAGTAGAACCGTCCCGAGAACCGCACCGCGCGCTGCTCCGACAAGAGCGCACGGATCACCGCTATTCCTTCTTCCAGGGCGGCGACCGCCTCGGCCTTGGTATAGCGGGGTCCGCCCATGGCCGCTACCGCGTCGAGGAAATAGCCTGCGCCGAGGCCGAGTTCGGCACGTCCTTTGCTCAGCAGGTCGAGGGAGGCGACGGCACGCGCCAGGACCGCAGGAGGTCGGAGCGGGAGGTTCGCGACGTTGGGGACCAGTCGCACGCGCTCCGTCAGGGCCGCGACGAAGCTGAGCAGGGTCCAGGTGTCGAGGAAGCGGGCTTGATACGGGTGGTCTTGGAACGAGACGACGTCGAGGCCGAGCGTGTCGGCAAGGGTCGCGAGCCGCACCACTCGATCCGGTCGGTCGGCCGACGGCGTGATGAAGGCACCGAAGAGCAGGTCGTGGCCGTAGTCGGGCATGACTTCATCCTTCCCCTCCGGCCGATTCGATCGCACCGGAGGGGAAGGCTTGAGTTTTGACGAAGCGATATGTGAAAATTATGGCAGCGGAGGAATCGGCAGGAAGGGAGCCGAGATGCGTCTCATCGCTGCGTTCAGTGATCCGTGGTCATTCCTCGTGAGTCAGCGGGTGGATCGCTGTCAGGAATTCGCACGACAAGTGAGTTGGTGCATGGTGACCGTCGATCCGCATCGACCTCTCGGGGGGATCCCGCTCGACGAAGGGACGGCGACCGCCGTCCGCGCCCAGGCATTCGCCGGTGAAATGGTGCCCGAGCCCGGCATTCGGCGCCCGAACGGCGGACCCGCGACGGCGGCGTACGCCGAAGCGGAAATCGACGGTCTCGCCGCGCCGATGCGTCGCGCATTGTTCGAAGCGATCTGGCGGGACCACCTCACCATCGACGATCCGAACGTCCTGCGCTTGTTGGTGGCCCGCGTTTACGCCGCCCACCCGGAGGTCTTCGACCCACACCCGAGATCGGTGCTCGGTGATTGGTCCGTGCGTTTGGCTGCGCGTCGTCAAGGACTCGTGGTCTCGATGGCGGGAGGTCCGCTCAGCGACGAGGCGCATCGCAAGGTGCGACGGTGGCAGCTCGAATGGGATTCGCTGGGGCGACCAGAACTTCCGGTCCTGCTGGCCAAGGACGGGATGCTCACGGGTGCTTCGGTGTTGGAATTCCTCGTCGAACTCTGTGCGTCGGCGTTCGTGACCTCGGAGACGGAGAATCCCGGGCGGGGAGGGGAAACGTCGGGTGTCGACTCCGAGGCGTCAGAAAGCGCTCGGGAGTCGGCTCTTGTCTCGGCTTAGTCACCGAATCCGACCTCTCGTCGTGCTCGCCGCCACCGGGATGGCGAGCATCGTGGCAGGCGGACTCGTTACCGCGGCATCGGCCGCCCACCCCACCGAACATGCGTCGTGGGCGGCCGGCTATCTCGTCCTCGTCGGAGGCGTGGCGACCCTCGGCATCGCAGCCGGACTACATGGCATTCGCGGAGCGGGAGACGCCCCGCTTCATGCGACTCTGCTCGCGGTGTGGCAGGCTGCGAATATCCTCGTGCTCTGCGGAGTTCTGCTGGATTCTTCCGCCGCCGTGCTCGGTGGAGGAATCCTGCTTTTCGCCGTACTGGTCGCTGCAGCGGTTCTCAGTCGGGCGGGTCGGCGGTCGAGGCCTTTCACGGCGGCTTTCTTCGTTCTGCTGGCCGTCTTGGCGGGGAGTGTTCCGGTGGGGATTTTCCTCGCGCTCTTTCGTGCCTGAGGGCAATACCGCTCTGTTCTTTGGGCTTATACCCTTGCCGTAGCCGGTGTCTCCGCTGCCTTCGTGATGCGCACCTGCCACTCCGGCGGACCGCTGCGTTGCGGGGACCACGCCGCCGTCGGATGCTCGGCTGCGAACAAGTATTTGAGCGCCGTGGGATCGTGGTCCGCGAGCAGCAGCAGACTCCTCCCCGGGGCGAGCGCCTCGAACGCTTGGGTCACTACCGTCGCACATCCCGCGGTGCCGGCGGTTCGCACGTCGACGACGAGATCGTGGTCCGACGATGCCCCGTTGTTCGAACCGACGAGTTGTTCCTCGAAGGCCCCGTGAAGGGCTCGCACCACTCCTTCGAGATCGACACCTGCGGACTCCAGGCCGGGCAGCAGGAGTTCGTTTTCCTTGTACAGGTGGGCCGTGAACAAATTCAGGAATTCGAGCGCGGCTCGGGTCGCAGTGGTCGCGTCGGCGGCGAGTTTCGTGGCAAGGCCGAGCAGCGTTTGGTGTTCGGCGCTCATCGCGCTTACCAGGAGTCGCAGTTCCGGGATGCCGGAGGCTACCCGGTAGAGTGTCTCTTCCTCCGCCAGAGCGTGCGGGACGATTTCTCGCTCGACGACGCGGCGTACGTCAGCTACGCGCAGGAAGCGTTCCTCCTCCGATGCGGTGAAGGTCTCCTCCCATAGTTTCTCCACCGCTTCAGCCAGGGCTCGATGCAGATGTTCGTGATGGTCGACGATCGCCGACCGTGGGTTGGATCGTGGGGGGCTGGATGACATGATCAATACCTTTCACCGTGACGGTCTGCCGGCGACAAATTTACCCTATAGCATTCGTCAAAACAAGGCAGGTGGCAACCGTGTCGGACGTCACGACGTCGAATGACCGAGTCGCCAGGCGGTGAACACCAGAGCTGCCAAGGCCACGTCGGAGAGGAGCATCAGCCCGATCGCGTACGATCCGGTGACTTCGTAGATGGCACCCATGACGATCGGAGGGAGAAATCCCCCCAGGCCACCAGCCGTCCCGATGACCCCCGTCATCGAGCCGACCCGGCCTGCAGGTCCCCGCTGACCTACCAAGGCGAAGATCACCCCGTTCCCTATGCCCAGAGCGGCGCCGATGCTGAGCATCGCCACGGTGAGCAGGGGCATGACGGGGGTGAAAGCTGCTGTGACGGCGCCCAGCGCGACGACGCCGAGCACGATCTGGAGGACGCGGGCGCCGTCCAGGCGGTCGGCGAGCCATCCTCCGATTGGTCGCGCCAGGGTAGCGAGGACGACGAATCCGGCGGTTCTGGTGGCGGCGTCCGTGACGGTGAGGTGATATGCGGTCTTGAGGTAGGCCGGCAGGTAGACGCCGAAGGCTACGAAACCGCCGAAGGTGACGGCATACAGCAGGGCCAGGTCGCGGGTGATACGAAGACGGAGCGCGGAGCGGAAGCGGCTCATGAACGACTCACCAGACGGCGCTCCTTGCGGCGCGTCCCGCCCGAGGACGATGAAAGCCAGCGCCACCGCGAGGAGAAATGCTGCGACGACGAGGTAGGGAGCCCTGGCCCCCCACGCCGAATACAGCCGCGGAGAAAAGAATCCCGATACTGCGGTGCCGATGTTGCCCATTCCGTAGATTCCGAGCGCGAACCCTTGGCGCTCGGGAGGAAACCACGCCGAGACGAAGGGCACGCCGATGGCAAAGGTGGCGCCGGCCAGGCCGAGGAGGAAACCGCCGACCAACAGGGCGGGGAACGATTGCGCGACCGCCAGGAAGAGGACGGGGACCAGGCAGACCAGGCTCACGGCGGCGAACATCCTTCGTCCGCCGTAGCGGTCGGTGAGGACGCCGAGAGGTATCCGCCCGAGCGAGCCGACTATCACCGGCACCGCGACCAGGATCGACAGCGACAAGGAGGAAAGGCCGAGCAGGTCCTTGTACTTCGGTGCGAGCGGGGAGAGCAGAGACCACGCCCAGAAGTTGACGGCGAATCCCACCGTCGCGAGCGCGAGGGCGGTCCGACGTCCGCGTGTGCTACTCGGCTCGGGACGAGCGGGGGTACGCGTACGGCTGCGAATCGTCGAGGTCGACACCGTGTGTCCTTTCCCGTCGAGGGGCATCTCCTTTCGCCCGAGTGTGCGAGATCGCACCGGCATCCGCCAGGGACCTTTGGCTCGCCCGATCAGGACTACCGGTCGGCAATGGACAGCCAACCTTGCCGGATTTACACTAGTTCAGTCGTCACAAAGGAGGAGCCATGACGAACCTCGCCGCCGATCTCGAGAAGGATCACCACGATATCGACCGCGACCTCGAGGCCTTCATCGATCGACCCGAGGAGGGTGGGCCGCTCACATCATTGCGGAAGGCGATGGACGATCTTCGTCGGCACATCTACCTGGAAGAGGTCTTCCTCTTCCCGCCTCTGCGGTCGGCCGGCTTCATCGGGCCGGTGCTGGTGATGCTGAAGGAGCACGGACAGATGTGGGACGTCCTGGCCCGCGTCGAGGGACTGCTCGGTGATGGGCGTTATCCGGATGCCGCGGAGACCGTGAAGACAGAACTCTTTCCACTGCTCCAGGCGCACAACCCCAAGGAGGAACAGATCCTCTATCCGCAGTTGGACGGCGTCCTGGGCGCGGCGGCCGCTGCCGAGTTGCGGGAGTTCCTCGCGCAGGGCGTGGTTCCCGACGGATGGACGTGTGAGCGGGCTGGCCGGTCCCAAGGCTCCACCGGGGGGATGTCGTGACGGTGGGAATTCCGTCTGAGCGGGTCCGCCGCCTGGAGGTCGTGGTCCGCGAGGAGACGCCGATTCTCCCGAAGATAGCCTTTGTACTCATCTCGCTTGCTTCGCTGGGAGGTGCGATCTTCACCGGAACGGATCTCGGAATGCGGGGTCCCGCGCTCATCCTCCGATGGCTCACGCTGTGGAGCATCGCGCTCAGCGGCGGATTTCTCGTCTGGCGCGGCTGGTACACGAAATCGACCGAATCCGATGCGGATCCCGAGCGGGTGCGGGCTTATAACAGGGACGCCGGCCCGCGTGCGAGGCAAGTGGCCCGTCTCATCGCACTGGTGGTGGTGTTCGGCGCGGCGGGACCATGGGTGGCCGGATACCTCGACGGTCGTCCTTTGTTGCGGTACCTGCTTTTCCTCGGCTCCTGCCTGCTCGCGCTCCTGCTTCTGTTGGACGTCGGGACCACCGTGTTGGCACGGATGGCGGCGGGCGTCGCATTCCTCTTGCTGGCGGGGTGGGCCTATGCGGATGCGGGTGTGGGCGTCGCCGGTCTTCTTCGCATGGTGCACTTCAGTGCTTTCAGCCTCTGGGTGGGTGGTGCTTTGTGGAACATCGCGGTGGCCATGCCGACCGGTCGAATTCATGCCTCGATCGATGCGGTGCTCGCCCAGGCGCACCAACTCGACAGGTTTCGCTTGGTGGTACGTTTCGTACTCCCGTCCATCATCCTCACCGGAATCGCCATGGCAAGCGCCTACCGCGGGCGGCCGCTCGGATGGTGGGAGCGATTCCCCGGCGCTCTCATCCCGGCGAAGGTTGCCATCATCCTTGCATTGGTGACCGTCTTCATCCTTTGTCCGCTGTTTCGCCAGTGCTCACCGGTGAAGGGAGTCTGTGACGTCCGCGACCTCGACGATGCCTCTGGGAAGGGGATTTCCCCGCACGATCCGCCTCTCGTTACGGTGGACAACCGACATGTTCCCTGTGCGATGGGCCTCATCAGAGCAGACGAAACAATGCGCAGCCTGCCGTCGGGCGCGAAGCTGGAAATCAAGAGCAAAGACGTGTACGCACCGATGGAAGTCAAACTCTGGGCGGAGCGCAGCGGCTACCCCCTGCTGCTTCAAGAACGACGCGGTGTCTGGCTGGCTCGCTACCACCGGTTCGTACTCCGGAGACCGTAATCAGGGGTGAATTGCCACGGCGACGGTGAGGAGCAGGGTAGCGTCCGTCAAGGCATCGACCCGATGCCGCTTCGCCGGCACGAAGAGTAGATCGCCGTCGATGGCCTCCCAGGAATCCGGCTCGGCCGTGAGACGAATACGACCGGACAGCACGTGTAGAGTCGCCTCACCCGGACTTCCGTGGTCGGCGAGGGCCGTGCCGCTTCGAAGGGCCACCAGAGTCTGGCGAAGGCCATGTTCGTGGCCTCCATATACGGTCTCGGCGGCTCTTCCCGCCGAAGTTTGCCGCGCTTTCTCCAGTAGTTCACGTCCTTTCGCGACCAATGAGAGCTTCTGCATCCTTTCCTCCCGCGTTGATGACCGATACGATAATCGTAGGCGTCCGATCCTCGTCAGCCTTGTCGACACGTTGACATCAACGAGAGCAGGTGATGATGGTCATGGCCCATGAGGTCTACCCCGTGGCAACGCGTGAGATGAGCGAACGCCGACGCGCTCTGGCTCCGGAGATTCACGACGCCTTCACCAACTTCAGCGCGGCTGTCTTCCGGGCGGGTGCACTCCCTGAAGTCACGAAACAGCTCATCGCCGTTGCCGTTGCGCACACCACCCAATGTCCGTACTGCATCCGTGGACACACCCAACTGGCACGCGCCAAAGGAGCCACGGATGAACAAATCATGGAGGCGATTTGGGTGGCGGCCGAAATGCGGGCGGGAGGCGCTTACGCACATGCGGCGGTTGCGCTCGATGCCTTGAGCGAGCAGGGTTGAGTGTCCTACCGGCGCCAACCGAGAAGTCGTTTTGCTTCGTCGCTCATGTCCCGGTCGGGATCCCACGGCGGTGACCAGACGATTTCGACGTCGATATCGCGGACGCCGGGTAGTTGCGCGATGGTTCCGTAGATTTGTTCGCTGATGTAGGGGCCGAGCGGGCATGCCGGTGTCGTGAGGGTCGTCGCCACCCGCACCGTACCGTCCGACTGGACCTCGATACCGCGGAGCAGACCGAGGTCCACGATGTTGATACCGACTTCCGGATCGATCACGTCTCGCAGCAACTCACGTACCTTGCTCTCGTCCGGAGGTCCTTCGAGGAGGGCCGTCACATCCATCGATAAGCTCCTTCGAATGCGTTGAAATTCGTTGGGGTGCAGGTCATTCGTCGGGCGTGGCCGCCCGCTTCGGCAGTGATGCGACGAGGGGGGTATCCACTCCAAGAGGACCGACCTTGCTGGCGCCTCCGGGGGAGCCGAGGGGCGCTTCCCTGCCCGGCAGCGTCTCCGCGAAGAAAGCAGCGTTGTCGGCCCGGTACTGTGACCACTGCTCGGGAAGGTCATCTTCGTAGTAGATTGCTTCGACCGGGCAGACCGGTTCGCATGCGCCGCAGTCCACACATTCGTCGGGGTGGATGTAAAGAGATCGCGCCCCTTCGTAGATGCAATCGACCGGGCATTCCTCGACGCACGCGCGGTCCATCACGTCCACACAGGGTTCTGCGATGACGTACGTCATAGCCGAGCCTCCTCTCTTCCGCTGCGTGACGACGTCACAGTCGCGCCTTGCAAGTGACGGGTCGCGGAGCGACCGCTTCGTATGGCCACCACGGTCGCGACGATGAAGCCGAGCAGAGCGACCTCGTTCAGCACTCCGCCGAGCTGCCAAGAGGCACGATTCCCGAACCCATCTCCGCCGACGACCCGCAGCACCAACGACGCGTGGAGCAGCAGGACGTGCCCGTAGAAGTAGCGTCGATACGGCACCTCCACGCGGAATACCGCCGGCACGATGACCGGGGCGTGAGCGAAGACCATGCCGATCACGAACCCGAGAAAGACGGCGTGCAGCATGGCGTCGAAAGCTCGGCCGTCGGTCAGAGTTCCGAAGCGGAGCCACAACGCACCCGCTGCAGCGAGCCAACCGTAGCCGGCGAGGAGGCAGACGGCCATGTAGCGGGTGAGCCCCACCGTTCGAATCGTCCGTCGCGTCACGTCGTAACCGAACAGCCATACGGCGAAGGCCAGCATCCCGATACCGGCAATTCGTGTACCGAGCGACGTATCGATCGTCGAGAGCACCAGACCGACCGTGAAGAGGCTCGCAGCCTCCACGAACGTGAAGCGAGCGGTCCGATCGAGTTGGGTCATGCGGGCCAGTTCGAGCCGTTCGCCGGTAATGGTGAGCACGAGAAAGCCCGCCAACCACGGGACGAGTCGACCGACGTCCCAATTCGCCGACCACAACACCGCCGCGACGATCCAGCACATCGCGCCGACGGCCATGACGGCCAGATGCACACTGTTCTGTCGATGTGCTGCGACCCCGTAAAGACCCACCAGACCTATCCCAGCCGCGACAAAGAGAACCTTGCCGACGGGGAGAATCCCGATGATGGTGGCGAGGGCGGCTAGTCCCGACAGGATCGGGGTGAGATATCCGAGGCGGACGTCGACGGCTGCGGCACGCTCCAGAGATATCAGGGTTCCGAGGAATCCGAGCACCATGAGGGGGCCGTGTACCTCGGCGAAATCGGTGCGCGGCGAGGGGACGTCCAGCCCGAGCAGCAGGAGGGCAGCCCACAGCGCCGCGAGAAGGGCGACCATGCCCGCCGCTCCGATGACCAGGCGGGGACGAACACGTCGCCGACGCTGAGCGAGGAGTTCCTGCGCAGCGGCGGTACTCATCTCCGTACCTTTCGGGAAGATTTCGGCGTCGCGTCGGATCGGTGCAGCTGTGCCACACACAGTGACGGGTCCACGAATGGTTGGAGATCCGCCAACCGATAGGGAGCCCGCAATTCGGAGAGCGCTCCTTCGATCAGGCCTTGGTGGAGGGCGCAGACCACCTCCGGGTGGCGCAACGCCACCTCACGGAACGGACAATGCCGCAACTGGAAAGTGGCCTCGCCGTCGTAGGAACTGAAACGCGGACGGAATCCGACATCATCGAGAACACGGTTGACCCGCTGGAGGCACTGAGTCGCTGTGAGTGTCTCGGAAGGTGCGGGACGTTCCACCAGATGGCGCCCCCATGCCTGACCGGTTCGCCGAGCGATGCTCTTCCCGTCGTCTTGAGACGCAACGAGCCCGGTGAGCATCTCGGCGAGCAGGGCGTAACTGCGCGGACCAGGAACCGGACCGGCAGCCGTGTAGACGATCCGTGGCCGACCCGGGGTTTCGCGCGGTTCGCTGGATCGCGTAGCGAGGCCCTCCTCGACGAGATGATCGAGGTGGAAGCGGGCGGTGTTCACGTGCAGGCCGGTCGCCGCGGCGACCTCAGCGACCCCGACCGGCCTGCCGACGGTGCGGAGGTATTCGAGTACCTCCGCCCGGCGGCTCCCTTCGGCGACGGGACTTGCGGGGTCGGTTAGACGAGAGGGCATGACTCAATTTTCTCAGATCGCATCATTACAAACAAGCACGCCACCGGCCGCTCCGTGGCTTTCGGGTTCGTCGTGGCGTTGCCTCGATGGCCGCTCAGTGACTCGCCAGCATGGCCGCCAGGAGGATGATTCCGCAGGATCCGAGGAGCGAGGTAAGGGCGAGAGCCCGTGCCATGGCCTGCCTTCCGTTGCCGTGGGCCCATCCATGTATCCCGGAGACCACCAGTACGGCGGCGAACAGACTCAATTTCGCGAGCAGCGTGCGGCCGTACCCCGGTTCGGTGAGGCTCTCCCACGTCACGCCGTGTTCGATGGCCAGCCCGATGCCGGTACCGACTTGTACCGGAAGAAAAATCACGAGGGTGAAGAGACCGAAACGTCGACCGATACCCGAACTGATCGACGTCCGCAGGTCTGGAGGCAGGCGACGGCGGATCAAGGGCAGTAGGAGGGTGGACAGTACGAGCTGGCCGCCCACCCAGGTCGCGGCCGACAAGACGTGCAAGAAACGCACGATCGCCCATCCGGTGACCATTTCTGCTCCCTCGCGGCGTCACGGCCGGACCCTGAGAATACCCATGGCCCCTAGGGTCGCGTCGGCCGCCACGTGGCTGAGGAAGGGATAGTCTCCCGGTCGGCTCACGGTGAACTCGACGAAACCTCCGGCTCCGGGATCGACGGCGAGGGTCTGCGCTGCGGACGACGTACTCTCGCTCGGTCCGAGGAGGTAATGCCCGTCGGAGTAGACCGTGGTGAACGGGCTGCCGATGACGTGGAAGGCGAGCGCACGGTTGGGCCCGGCATCGACGACCCAGATGCGGACTCGGTCACCTACCCGCGCCGCGATGGGACGGTGCAGATAGGCGAAGGGATAGCCGTTGAAGACCACCGTATCGGCTCGATCGGCGAGCATTTTCGCGTAGTCTCCGGCATCTACCGGCGGACCGAAAAAGAATTCCGATCCGACCAGTACGTACTCGTCGTCCACCGGTGCGAGCCCCGGAGGATCGATGATGAGTGCTCCGTACATCCCGTTGGCGATGTGCATGAGCATCGGCTCCGTACCGCAGTGGTACAGCCAAGCCCCCGCATAGCGTGCGACGAACGAATACGTGTGCCTACCGCCCGGTGGGATGGCGGGCATCGTCTCGGCAGGGGGGCCGGTTTCGACGTGGAAGTCGAGGTTGTGCGTCATCGAGGTGTCGTTGACAACCGTTACCTCGAACACGTCGCCGACGTGGCCGCGTAACACCGGGCCCGGGACGCGCCCATCGAAGGTCCACAAAGTCTGCTTGACTCCGGGGGCGACCCACGTCTCGACATCGCGGATATGCCACGTGAGCCGGTGAACCGTCGCAGAGGACGCGGGGGGAACGGCGGCATCGATCGGCTTCCAATCGGCGGGGGGCGATACGCGCAAATCGTCCGCACGTGCGTCCTGTGAGGACGACTGCATCGGCGCAGAAGACGGAGCGGCAGGTTGTACCGGAGTGTCGAGGACTTTGATGTGCATCGTCATTCCTGCTGCACGGTGGCCGGGAACTGTGCACCACCCGTCCAAATCTTTCTCGACATGACCGACGTCGATGGTCTGCGATCGACCAGGTGCCAGCAGAGCGGTGTGAACTCCGTTGGACAGCCGAAGGTCATGCTCCATGTCTCCGTTGTTGCGAACGACCAGTCTGAGGTCCGTTCCCTTGGCTACCGCGACGTCGCGCGGACTGATACGGAATTCGGTGAGGGAGACCTCGGCGGTGGCCGTTCCCCCGACGACGGTCGGGGTCATCGCTCCTGACGAATGGTGTGGCCCCGCGTTGTCGAAGCGGGACAGTCCTACGGCGAGCGCGACTAACAGCAGACCGCCGAGGGTGCCGAAGACGATGGCCCGATGGGGTCGTTGCGTGCGATCTCGGTCGGGAATGGTCTTCGACGTAACGCTCATCGTTTGAGAGCTCCTATGCCGGACATCTCTTCGACTCGGCGATGCCGCTGGAGTTGGACGAGAAAGGACCGAATCGCCGCCTCCCTTTCGATCCGCGATGGGACGGCGTCACCGGACAGCCAACGCTCGAAGGTGGAGACCGCAGACCGTAGGCGTACGTGGTCGCGCCGCAGCCGTGCGGCGTGCTCTCCGTCGAGCCTCGCGAGGAGGGAATCCTCGACGTCCAAGAGCGGAAGCAGCTCCGAACGAAGGTGCGCGACGAAGGCGTCGAGCGAGTCCACGACGCGTTCGTCTTCGAGCTCGTGCCCGGCAATCACGCTGCTAGTTTAAACGAAAGCCATCGTTAGAACAACGAGCGGTTCGGTCCAGAACCGCTGTGATCTCCTCTAGCGCCGTAGCAGCAGTTGTCCCATCCGTGCACAGAGTCCTCCCAGGGTGACGGTCCATGCGGCGAGCGCGATCCACGTCGCGTGATAGCCGATCCAGCGGATCACCTCCACGTGGGCTACGACGCCGATCCGGTCACTTGCGACGCTGTACATCCCGAGCGGGAAGACGATGCTCCAGTAGCTGACGTCGTACCGCAGGGGAATGGCAGCTCGAATGTGTCGCCACCAGCCGGTGAGCAGCAAGGCGGGGATGATCCACGTGCCGAAACTCCATGCCACGAGGGAGAGTCCTACGATCAACGCATGTAGGGCGTTCGTCATGGGAGCCGTCACGTCGGCGAGATGAGCGCCAGCGAGAACCGTGATGGCGGTAGCACCCGTCGAGATCCAATAAGGCGGAGTGAGATCCGCCGGCGACACCGGGTATTGAATGAGCCGCAGTGCAGTGAGAATTGCGATCGCCTCGTAGGACACCAAGCCTGTTGCCCATGCGACGGCGCCGAGAAAGGCCAACCCGTCTTGCCTGCCGTCGATTTGTACGGCGAGTAAGGATGCGAGGACCGCCACGGACTGACACGCGACCACCCACAAGAACCATAAGCCGTTCAGGCGGACGAGCAGCGGTCGTTCCCGATTGCCCACGACGCAGGTCCAAGGGATGAGGTAGCCGAGGCAAATCCAGCTCAGGGTGCCGATCAGCAGCGCGACGGAGCCGACTGCGACGTGGCCGTCGGCTACCAGGTCTGCTCCGAGGACGTTGGTTCCTGCCACGAAGGTGAAGAATCCGAAGGCACGCGCGGGATCGCGCAGGTCCGCGAGTACGGCGTGACGGAACACCATCCATCGGGTCAGATTCATCGCGCAGAGAACGAACCAGCTGAGGAGGGCAATGGCCACGAGTGCGTCGGCGATCGCATTCAGGTGGTGGAGCCGCACTGAACTCGAGACGATACCGGTGGCCATGACGAACGAAAACGCACCCGGGGCAAGCCGCTCGACCTCCGGCGACAATCGTCGAAGCCTGTCGATCACTGCGGCATTCTATCGACGAGAGGAACCGCTGGGAGCTGTATTTCGCGTTATTTCAGTAGCCTGCTCCGATGCGGCGCCAACGTCGGCCGGCGGTTCCCGGCTCGATGGGGGGTGCCGTTTTCCTGCTGCGATACACGATGTACGGGCGCCACAGGTACCACAACGGGTAGCTCCAAGCGTGAACCAGCCGAGTAAAGGGCCAGACCGCCCAGATGACCCAGGACGCCGCAGCGTGGACCTGGTACACGATCGGGGCCGAGGCGATCGTCGTCACGTCTGGATTGCCACTGAACAGACCACGGAACCACGGCGCGACCGTGAGACGGTAGTCGTAGCCGCCGCCCAACAAGTTGACGAAGACGGTTGGAATGATACCGGTCAAGATGATGAGGAGGAGCAGGACCAGGGCAAAGTAGTCGACGGCATCCGTCGTCGAACGCACTCGTGCGATGAACAGCCTTCTACCGGCCAGAACGACGACACCGGCCAAGATGAGGACGGCGGCGACCGTCCCCGCCGTGGCTGAGAACCACCGATACACGTGTTCGGGGATTCCGATGGCTGCGGTCCATCGTTCCGGGATCAGGATTCCGATGACGTGGCCCATGATGGCGGCAAAAGTACCGTAATGGAAGATCGGGCTGCCCCACTTGAGCAGTCGGCGTTCTTGGAGTTGAGTGGAGCGGCTCGTCCACCCGAATTGGTCGTAGCGCCACCGCCAGATGTGACCCACGACGAAGATGCCGAGTGCCAGGTACGGCAAACCGACCCAGAGCAGGATTTGTGACGACGTTGCATTGCTCACGGCTTGCTCCCGAGGGGTATACGAGGGGCATCCGAGGGAGAGACGAGGTATTCAGGGGGTGCAAACGGTTCGAGACCGACCTCCTCGATCGGCGGTCCGGCGTCCCGCAGCCGTCGTGCCTGAAGGCGCTCCGGTCGGCTGAGCTCGGGCAGCAGGCCGCAGGTCGCGTCGAGCAGGGCCGCGTATGGGGTATCGATCGCGCGCAACGAGTCGTGGAGGAGTTCGAGTTCTACGCGGTGGGCTTTCAGCAGCGAGACCCCTTTCGGGCTGAGGTCGGCGAATTCCAGAACCATCGGGAGATAATCAGGTAGCTCTTCCTCCCTTGGTATGAAACCTGCACGACGATATGTTTCCTTGAAGGTGATGATGGCCATACCCCGTTTTCGGGTGTCTCCGTAGCGGTAGTAGGTCAGGTAGAGGGTACGCCTGCGCTCGAGGTCGAAAACGTGCACGTAATGTTGCCCTACATCGTTCGGTGGAGTCACGTCGAGCCACTGCAGGAAGGTGAGCAGGCCCTCCCGCGTTCGTCGGCGATCGACGGCATGTGCCAGCTCGCGGAAGCGGTCTACCGATCGGCAGATTTCCTGGGTCGGGTACGTCAACAACAAGGACAGGAGCTTGAAGGGACCGATCGTGCGTCGCTCGGTGCTGTCCACTTCGTCACTCCTCATTGCTGGGTGATGGGAAGAGGGGTACGTCGCGGTTGCCTTTCCAGGCAAGCAGGTTCACCCGGAGTCGGCCGTCCGTGTCACGGAAGGTCTCGCTCTCCGCGACTTCGTCCGGACGGCGGGCGGGACGAAAGGCGCGTATCCCGTGTGGTCCTAGGCCGCCCATTCCCGGCCCTCCTTCGCCGTCCAGGCTGCAGAAGAGTTGCTCGTGCTGGGAAGCGAGCCGACCCGCATCCTCCGCATGCGCCGCCGGGATCACGTATCGTTCGTCGTATTTGGCGATGGCGAGCAGCCGGTAGAGGTCCATCAGATCGGTACGACTGGTCCCGAGTTCGGAGATGACCCCGTCATCGAAAGGCAAACCGAGTTGGTCGGCTCGCATGAGGGCGCGCATCACGGCGAGGGTACGCAGGACGCGGCGGATGACGCCGGTATCACCGGCGGTGAAGAGGTTCGCGAGGTATTCCATCGGGATACGCATCGCGTCGATGGCGGCGAAGACGGCGTCCGGATCTGCCGGGTCGTAGCCGGCCGCGTGGACGACGTCAGCGACCGGCGAAAGCGGAGGGATGTACCAGACCATCGGGAGGGTCCGGTACTCCGGGTGCAGCGGCAGTGCCACCCGATGCTTCACCGCGAGGGCATAGGTTGGGGAACGCCGGGCACCCTCGATCCAATCGGCCGGTATTCCTTGACGCGCTGCCTCCGCTTGGACCTCGGGATCCTCGGGGTCGAGGAAGACCGAGAGTTGAGCCTCGTACAAATCCTTCACGTCGCGGGTCGCGGCGGCAGCCAAAACGCGGTCGGCATCGTAGAGGATGAGGCCGAGATAACGCAGGCGGCCGACACATGTCTCAGCGCAAATGGTCGGCTGGCCCGCTTCGATGCGGGGAAAACAGAGCGTGCACTTCTCGGCCTTCCCCGTGCGATGGTTGAAGTACACCTTCTTGTAGGGACAGCCGGAGACACAGAAGCGCCACCCGCGACACTTGTCCTGGTCGACGAGGACGATTCCGTCTTCGGCGCGCTTGTACATGGCGCCCGATGGACAGGATGCGACGCACGACGGATT
Source organism: Acidothermus sp. (assembly GCA_023512015.1). Lineage (GTDB taxonomy): Bacteria > Actinomycetota > Actinomycetes > Acidothermales > Acidothermaceae > Acidothermus. Next base: position 22,399 of record JAIMAI010000028.1, read on the forward strand.
GAGACAATGCTCGCAGATTCGCGGCAGATAGAACATGAAGACCTGCTCGAATTCCATGCGGACGCGTTCCTGGAGGTCGCGCAGGTTCGGATCCAGATGAGCCCGCTCCGGGGCGCCGGCAAGGTCGTCCTCCCAGTTCGAGCCCCACCCGACGGTCACATCCTTGCCGGTGAGCGCCGAAATCGAGTGTGCGCTCGGATTGGGGGTACCGAGCGGAGCCTCGATGACGTGCTGGTAGTTGTAGGTCCACGGTTCCCCGTAATCGTCGATCGACGGGAGATCGGGGTTGTAGAAGATCGAGAGGAGGCGGCGCAGCCGGCTACCGGACTTCAGTTGGAGCCGTCCCTTGCGATCCAACGTCCAGCCGCCGCGCCACTGTTCTTGGTCTTCGTAGCGTTTCGGGTAGCCGATTCCCGGCTTGGTCTCGACGTTGTTGAAGTACACGTATTCGGTGCCGACCCGGTTGGTCCAGACTTGTTTGCAGGTGACCGTGCAGGTGTGGCATCCGATGCACTTGTCGAGATTCATGACCATGGCCATCTGTGCCATGACCCTCATCGGTAGACCACCTCCTGCGATCTGCGACGTAATACGACGATCTCGTCGCGTTGGTTGCCCGTCGGGCCGTAATAGTTGAACGCGTAGGAGAGCTGCGCGTAACCGCCGATGAGGTGGGTGGGTTTGATGATGATGCGGGTGAGTGAGTTGTCCGAACCCCCGTGCCACCCGGAGATCTCCGATCTGGGGGTCATGAGATGACGGTCTTTCGCGTGGTACATGAAGACGGTGCCTTCCGGCATGCGGTGGGTGACGACGGCTCGGCAGACGACTACCCCGTTCCGGTTGTGTGCTTCGATCCAGTCGTTGTCCGACACGCCGATCCTTGCGGCGTCCGCCGGACTCATCCAGATGACGGGGCCGCCGCGGAAGAGCCGAAGCATATGGAGATTGTCCTGGTATTCGGAGTGGATCGACCACTTCGAATGTGGCGTGAGGTACCGTACGGTGATCTCGCCCTGGTCGGGTGCCAAGCGCTGGTCACCGAAATGGCGCGGGTAATCGAGCGGTGGACGAAACGTCGGAAGCGATTCTCCGTATTCATGGATCCAATCATGATCGAGGAAAAACTGCATTCGGCCCGTGAGTGTGTGCCAGGGCTTCTTGCGTTCCACGTTGACGACGAACGGCGAGTAACGTCGTCCTCCCGTTTCGGCGCCGGACCACTCGGGAGAAGTGATCACTGCTCGTGGCTGGACCTGTATATCGGCAAAAGAAATTTGTTCCTCGGCGCGTTCGGCAGCCAGATCGCGCAGGCGCACGCCGGTGCGCTCTTCCAACTTTTCCCAGCCTTGAACGGCTACGTGGCCGTTAGTGGTTCCCGAGAGAGCGAGTATCGCCTCGGCGACGTGAACGTCGCGTGCCAAGGACGGACGTCCCTCGCCTGCGCCGCCTCGAACGAGACCATTGGCGCGGCCCAAGTAGTCGATGGCTTGACGAGGAATCCAGCTGATTCCCTTCGCTCCGGTCCCCAAGGACTCGACGAGCGGCCCGAGTGCGCGCATCTTCTCGCTGGTTGCGGCATAGTCGCGTTCAACGACCATGATCTTCGGCATCGTGATACCCGGGATCGGTTCGTGTTCACCCGATCGCCAATCCGTCTGGCGCCCGTTCGGGCAGGCCAATTCGTCAGGGGTATCGTGCGCCAGCGGAGCGGCCACGACGTCCCGCCGGACCCCGAGGTGTTCGCGGGCCAGACGCGAGAAGGCGTCCGCAAGCCTCTGGAAGATTTCGAAATCTGTCTTGGTTTCCCAAGGAGGCGGGATGGCGGGATTGAAGGAGTGGACGAACGGGTGCATGTCCGTCGTCGAGATGTCGTGCTTCTCGTACCACGTAGCGGCGGGAAGGACGACATCGGCATACGTGCAGGTGCTCGTCATGCGGAAGTCAATGGCTGTGAGCAGATCCAGTTTTCCACGTGGGGCCGGGTCTCGCCAGCGTACGTCGGAAGGCCGCAGTTCGGCGGGGGTCTCCTCGGCTCGGGCGGCGTCCTCGACTCCCAGCAGGTGGCGCATGAAATACTCCATGCCTTTTCCCGAGGAGCCGAGAAGGTTGGCGCGCCACACGGTGAGGACGCGCGGGAAATTCCGCGGGTCGTCGGGATCCTCGCAGGCGAAGTGCAAGCGGCCTTCCCGTAGTTCGCGGGCGACGTATTCGGGAACCGACATCCCTGCGGCATCGGCTGCGTCAGCAAGCTCGAGGCTGTTACGGTCGAAGGTCGGGAAACTCGGCGTCCAACCGAGCCGGGCAGCTTGCGCAAGGCAATCGACGAAGGCTTTCCCGCGGTGCAAGCCGTTGCCGAGCGGGCTGGCGAGCTCGTCCGCACGAAAACGCTCATAGCGCCACTGATCGGTGTTGAGGTAGAAAAAGGACGTCCCCGCCATTTGTCGCGGAGGCCGGTTCCAGTCGAGAGCGAAGGCGATCGTGGACCAGCCGGTGAGCGGGCGCACTTTCTCTTGTCCAACGTAGTGCGCCCACCCTCCGCCGTTCACACCTTGACAGCCGCAGAGCATGATCAAGCTGAGGAAGGTGCGGTAGATCTGGTCCGAGTGATACCAGTGGTTGGTCCCGGCCCCCATACAGATCATCGATCGTCCGCGGCTGAGCTCGGCATTGCGCGCGAATTCTCGAGCGACCCGGATCGCCGCAGCCGCCGGCACTCCCGTGATGGCTTCTTGCCAGGCGGGCGTATAAGGGCTGGGATCGTCGAAGTCGTCGGGCCACTCGCCGGGTAGCCCTTCCCGCCGCACCCCGTACTGTGCCATCACCAGGTCGAAGACCGTGGTGACGAGGCGACCGTCCGCGAGTTCACGCACCGGCACCCCGCGCCGGATGACACTCCCGCCCTCACTGGGTCCGACATCGAAGCGCGGGAGGTCCAACGCAACCGCGCGGTCGTGCAGACCGAGCACGGTGAGGGCCGGCTCGACGTCGCCGAGCTCCAGGTTCCACCGCCCTTTTCCAGACTCGCTGAAGCGAAAACCGAGGGATCCGTTCGGTACGTGGAGCGCACCGTCTCGTGTGAGCAGTACGGTCTTGTGCCGACTTCCCTCGCTCTCGTCACCGATGTCGGCTGCCGTGAGGAACTTGTCGGGAACGTACGCGTCGCCGTGCTGTCGAAGGGTGACGAGGAAAGGCAGATCGGTATAGGTCTTGACGTAGGAATCGAAATACGGAACCGTGCGGTCGCGGTAGAACTCGGTGAGGATCACGTGTCCCATCGCCATGGCCAAGGCACCGTCCGTGCCGGGAGCAGCCGGCAACCAGTCGTCGGCGAATTTCGTGTGGTCGGAGTAGTCCGGGCTGACCACCACTACTTTCTGGCCCCGATATCGTGCTTCGGTCATGAAATGTGCGTCCGGCGTCCGGGTTATGGGGAGATTCGTCCCCCAGATGACGAGATACGAGGCGTTCCACCAGTCGCCCGACTCGGGTACGTCCGTCTGGTCCCCGAAGACTTGAGGGGATGCGATCGGCATGTCGGCGTACCAGTCGTAGAAGGAGAGAATCGTCCCGCCGATCAAAGAGAGGAACCTGGTGCCCGCCGCATAGGAGACCTGGGACATCGCGGGAATCGGTGAGAATCCCACGATGCGATCCGGCCCGTACTTCTTCGCAGTGTAGACGTGTGCAGCCGCGACGAGTTCCAAGACCTCGTCCCATGGAGCCCGTACGAACCCGCCGCGTCCACGTACCTTCTTGTACCGCGCGGATTTCTCCTCGTCCTCCACGATGGATTGCCACGCGGCTACCGGATCGGCGTGCTCAGCTCGAGCCGAGCGCCAGAGTTCCAGCAAGGGCCCTCGAACGTAGGGGTAGCGGACCCGCGAAGGCGAATACGTATACCAGGAGAAGGATGCCCCGCGGGGACAGCCCCGCGGCTCGTAGTCGGGAAGGTCGGGGCCGGTCGACGGGTAGTCGGTCTGTTGGGTTTCCCAGGTGATGATGCCGTCCTTGACGTACACCTTCCACGAGCACGACCCGGTGCAGTTGACACCGTGAGTGGAGCGCACGACCTTGTCGTGGTGCCAGCGATCCCGATAGAACCGCTCGGCGGCGCGGGTGTCACGGCGGTGTAGTTCCCGGTAGTCGGGAGTGGGTGTTCCCGGGAGGAGGAACTGTGCGCTCCGGAGCAGCTTCTCGATCGGCTCACCGTGCGGGAGCAGGGGAGCGAGCAGATCGTGGCGCGATCCTTGCGGGTCGGTGGCCATCGGCCCTCCGCTTCTTCACGGAATCGCTGTCAGGTCTGGAGAAACGTTGTCAACATGCTAGGACGAATCGGGCGTTGGCCCAACCCTGTTCGGGCATCTCGGGCAGGGAGATGCCACGCATTCAGGCGTATCAGTCGGCCGGCCGTCCGATGCGTACGCGCCAGACCTCGGGCCCGGTCTCGAGATAGTCCCAGGTGAATTCCCCGGCGTGTTCCGCGGAGAACTGGTAGTAGAGGGGCTTTGGGTCGTGGTCGTTGACGAGGATGAAACTGCCTCCCGGCGGAAGGGCGTGGTAGGTCTGGAATATCAGGTCGTGCCGCCGCACCGGCGGTTCGGAGCGGACGTCGAGGACGGTGTCTGCTGCACTCATCGGTTCATCCTTTCTGTACGGGCACAGCTCTGGCGGCCCGAACCGTTGGCACGCTGGTGAGGGGGGTGACGGTGCACGGATGCCCCGCGGCTCAGGGCCGCGGTCCGTACCCGTCGAACTCCTTTCGGGAGGGTGCTCCGAGCCATTGCGCAGAGGAGCCGGGACGTCGTCGTCCTCCGCGGACGGCAGCTGCGCCAGGTAATGAAGCAGCCCGACGAGGCGCGGATCCGTCGAAGGATGCGTCTCACGGAGTTGCGCCCACGCCTCAGCGGCGAGGTGACTGGCGCGGGCCGGATATCCGGCTTCACCGAGCAGCCGCAGCGCCTTGGCCAGCAGGCGCACGGCCATTTCCACGTCGCCGTCCGACATTCGCCGATCCTCAACCGAGTTGTCTCGAAGCGATCTCATTATTACAAGAGAACTCATTAGAACTCAATGGCAGGGTATGGTGTGCTGGCTCACGTCGCTCACCGTGACACGGGAACCGCTCATGAAAGAAGGGACTCTCGGCGGCCGGGAAGGGGACCAAAGTCCCGTTTCCAGCAGACGTCGCGGTCGCGCGCGCGTGCTGCTCGCCTACCACCTGCCCGTCGCGGGCTATCTCCTCGCCGCGATTCTCAGCCTGATCGTCAGGCTGTTCGCAGGCGTACCTCCGTGGTTGGTGATTCATCTCACGCTGCTGGGAGCGGCGACCACGGCGATCGTCGTGTGGTCCGCGTATTTCGTCGACACCCTCCTGGTGGTCGCTCCCGCCCGTCGCCGCCCGCCGTCTCTTCGGGTTGCGGCGCTCACCGCCGGAGTGGTGGGTGTTCTCATCGGAGTGCCGGAGGGTTGGAACGTCGTTGTGATCGCTGGGGCTGCTCTGGTGGCGATCGTCGTCGGGGTGCATGGCTGGTTGCTCGGTGCCGCGGTGATCCGCCATCGGCGCGCTCGCTTCGCTTGGCTGGGCTGGTTCTACGTGCCGGCGAGTGCTTGCCTCGTCGCTGGTGCGGCACTCGGAGCGACCTTGGCCGTCACGAGAACGACCGATGGGCGACTTTTTGCCGCCCACGTGATGGTGAACGTGCTCGGCTGGGTGGGAATGACGGTCGTCGGCAGCGCGTGCGCCATGTGGCCGATGATCCTTGCCACCCGTCTTCCGTCCGAGACGGCCGGCGTTGCGCGGCTTTCCGGCGCGGCCTGCGGCGTAGGACTTGCGCTGGGGGTCGGAGGTCTGCTCGGCTCGGAGCCGATCGCGGTCGGCGCTGGATTGGCCGCATACCTGCTTGGCGTGGTCGTCGTCCTGGGCTTTTTGCTCCGGACGGCGGTGCGCGTGGGACGCCGACCGCATGCGGCGGTTTTCGTGGCGAGCGGGATCGTCTGGCTCGGAGCCGCGAGTGTGTGGCTGCTCCTCCACGGCCCGGGAGTACTCGCCGTGGAACTGGATCGCGTCGTGCCGTGGCTGATCCCCGGCTTCGTCGTCCAGGTCCTCCTGGGAGCGCTGGGCTACCTCGTCCCGGTCGTCTTCGGAGGTGGCCCGGGCGGGAGCGCCCGGGTTCGCGAGCTACTCGCCCGGTGGTGGCCGGTGCGCTGGGCGATGCTCAACGTCGGCGTGCTCCTCGTCCTCTTCGGAGATCGTCGCCTCGGATCAGCCCACCGCTGGTCGGCTTTGGCCAATACTGCTTGGTGGCTCGTCGGAATCTCCGCGGCCTGGTTCCTTGCGGTCGCTGGATGGGGGATTGCCGCCATCCTGCGCATGCCCCCCACGCTGCCCGCTCAGACGTCCCGATGAGCTTCGTGGGACGTCGTGTGCGCCTGCCGCACGCTCGTCTCGATCCCCCTACACAGAGCGCCGAGGAACGTGCGCACGGTGGATTCCGCGACGTTGCGCAGCACGAGTCGGTCGAGGTGCCAACCCAGCGAACCTCCGGGCGGCTGATAGCGCCCGAGCACGGTGAGCCGGGTCTGCCAGGTCCCGAATGCCGTGATTTCCAGGTCGGCGTCGAAGGTGGGGAAGAGCGAGGAACCGGTCGCCGCACGCCACGTGAAGGGGACGACTGCGACGTCGGGGAGGATGCGGGGGGATTCGGCGCGCAGTTCCACCGTCTTCGCCAAGACGACAGGCCAATTCGCCGGGCAGACGCGACCCCGTAAGTGCTCGCCTTCGATCCGCGCGTCCTCGAGTGCGGTGGCGAAAAGCGGGCGCGGGTCCCGCCGTAGGACGTCGACGACGTCGCCGTAGGGGACGTCGACTATCTGGAAATCTTGGAGAAAGACCACCCGGTTGGTGTCCGCTGTGGGGTCACGAGATGCCTCGACCATTGCGCCTCCTTCGTCGAGGATGCGCCGGCGGCACGTCGGCCGCTAGGGTCGTTCGACCCAACGGCCCCTGCCCTAGGGCCGTCCGTTTGGCACGATGAGCGTGTGCCCTACCGACGTATCCGCGATCCGCATAAGCTTCATGCCCTGCTGGACGCGGTGCTTCTCGTCGAATCGGGCCTCGACCTCGACACCACGCTTCGTCGGGTCGTCGAAGCGGCCCGTGCCTTGACCGGCGCCCGATACGGGGCACTCGGAGTGCTGGCTCCCGACGGCCAGGGTCTCGCTCATTTCGTGTATTCGGGCCTGGACGCCGAAGCAGCGGCGCGCATCGGTGCCCTGCCGAAGGGCGCGGGGATTCTCGGGTTGCTGATCCGTGAGCCGAAACCGTTGCGGCTGGCCGACCTCACCACTCACCCTGATTCGGTCGGTTTTCCTCCCGGCCATCCTCCGATGCAGAGCTTCCTCGGTGTGCCGATTCGAATCCGGGACCAGGTCTACGGGAACCTCTACCTCACCGACAAGGAAGACGCTGCCGAGTTCTCCAGCGACGACGAAGCTCTTGTCGAGGCCTTCGCGAAGGCGGCCGGAATTGCCGTCGAGAACGCCCGCCTCCATGCCCGGGTCGCGGAATTGGCGTTGGCTGCCGATCGGGAGCGGATCGCCCGCGAATTGCACGACACCGTGCTCCAGAACTTGTTCGCGACCGGCTTGGCGTTGCAATCGGTGGTGCCCATTACCGAGGTACCCGCGGTTCGCAAGCAGATCCTGCAGACCATCGCCGACCTCGACGAGACGATTCGCCAGATTCGGACGACGATTTTCTCTCTCGAGCCGCCGCCGGACGAAATCCCCGGGCTGCGTGCCCAAGTGTTGTCGATCTGCGCAGAAGCCAGCCGGAGTCTCGGCTTCGAACCGGCGGTTCGCTTCGAGGGGGCGCTGGACAGTCTGGTGCCGGAGCCGGTGGCGCGGGAACTCTTGCTGGTGCTGCGTGAGGCGTTGGCGAACGTCGCTCGGCACGCGAAGGCGAGCGCGGTGGCCGTGGAGGTCGGGATTTGTGACCGACAGCTCCGACTGGTGGTGGAGGACAACGGTATTGGGTTCTCCCCGGACCGCGTGAGCGCCGCAGGGCACGGTCTGCGGAACATGCGCGGACGAGCCGAGGATTTCGGCGGACGATTCGAGATCGGCGCGGTGGACGACGGCGGCACCCGGCTGGATTGGAGCGTGCCGCTCCCAGTCGCGTGAAGCTTGGATGCCCTATTTCTGGTAACAGGCCGAGGGGCTCGACCGGAGGATCGAGCCCCTCGGAGTTCTCGCCGAGATTTCAGGCGTGGTGGGGGAGCGGGTTCCCGCGCGGTGAGAGAATCTCGACTTCTTCCGGAACCCTGCGGGCGTGCCAGAACCCGAGGGCCACGAGCAGCAGCATGACTCCTGCCAGGGCGAATGAGACGATCGCGCCCCAGAAGGCGATTTGGCCGAAGACCGAGAACGCGTACGCCTCCAGCAGCAATCCCCTCAGCGTCGTGCCTTGGAACGAGGTCTGCTTGAGGGCTTGCAGCTTCTGGTCGTTGGGGTTCTGCAGTGCGGCCGCGCTGATCTTCGCATACACCCCGCCGTACGGCATTTCGGAGAGGTGCACCGCGATGAAGTGGTCGGCATACGCCCTGGCCTGCGCGCCGGTCAATACTTGTTGTCCGGCGTACTTGCTGAGGTACGGCCCGATCTCGGGATTCTTCAACTGCGGATCGCCGGCCTTGGGGAAGAAGATTTCTTGTTGGGCGAGCTGGTGGCGGACGTTGGAGTTCGCGAAATTGGCGCCCCAGAGCGCAAGCCCGCCCGCGGCGAGGAGGACGACGGCGACGAGCAGACCTCCAGCACTGACCAGCAGATCGAATACCTTGCGTTTCATGACGGACTCCTTCTGGTCTCGTCTTCCATGGACTCTCCCTGGATTGCGCTTTCACCTTCTCGCAGCGAACTCCTGCCGGTCAGGGTCGAAGGATGGTACGGAGAGTCTCTGTTCGCGAGGACTTTCGACCTAGGCTGGGTGCATCCGTCGAGCGGTGACGTCCACCGCTGCGGCGTACACTCTCAGGACCAGTTCTCGCCGAGGAGGATGCGGTGGATGAACCGGCGGCTCCCATTCGGGTGTTCCTCGTCGACGACCACGAGGTGGTGCGTCGAGGGATCACCCAGTTGCTGGCGGCGGAAAAGGACATCGTCGTGGCCGGAGAAGCGGGGACGGCCGCAGAGGCTCTGACCCGCGCTCCCGCCGTCCGCCCCGACGTGGCCGTGCTCGACGTCCGACTCCCCGACGGCGATGGGATCGAGGTGTGCCGGGAACTGCGGTCCCGCTTCCCGGAGATCGCTTGTCTGATCCTCACGTCGTTCGACGACGACGACGCCTTGTACCGCGCGATCCTCGCGGGCGCCGCCGGATACGTTCTGAAACAAATCCGAGGAAACGAAATCGTGACGGCGATTCGGACCGTCGCTGCAGGGGGTTCGTTGCTCGACACCGCCACCACGACACGGGTCCTGCAACGGCTGCGTGATCAAGCAAGCCGCCGTGAAGCGCAGGACCCGTTGAACGTGCTGACCGAGCAGGAGCGTCGTGTCCTGGAGTTGATCGGAGAAGGTCTGACCAATCGACAGATCGGGGAGCGGCTGTTCCTCGCGGAGAAGACGGTGAAGAACTACGTCTCCTCGCTGTTGGCGAAGCTGGGACTGCAGCGTCGCACTCAAGCTGCGATCCTGGCGGCCGAGCACCGCGCCCGCAAGGACTGACCGTTCGCGGGTTCCGTGCGAGGATCTCATCCGTTCGGATGACCCGATCGAGGCATTCGGGTCTCCAGCGCTGTGCTCCCGGGGCCGAAGACAACGACGACGGGACTCATGCCCGCCGCCGCGATGGCGGGCGCGGCAGGGAGGAGAGGTGTGGTGAGAGGCAGGAGGCGCTGGTTGCGTCGTTGGTGCCGTGCCGCCTGTGCGCTGGCCGTCGTTCTGGCCCCCGCCGTGCTCGCCCCCGCCGCTGTCTCTTAAACACATCAC
>JAIMAI010000003.1 GCA_023512015.1 Acidothermus sp.
AGACGAATGATTACTCGTATGGGACGAACACGGTCTACCAGGATTGGTCGCGGGTGACGGTGTATGTGGGTGGGGTGTTGGTGTGGGGGACCGAGCCTACCGGCGCCACCGCCTCCCCCAGCCCGACGTCCAGTCCGAGCCCGTCGAGCTCGCCCAGCCCGACGCCGACCATCCCGGCTAACCAGATCATCACTATCGACGGCAACACGAGGCTGCAGACCATCGATGGTTTCGGGATCTCCGAGGCGTTCGGCCAGGCGAGTGCCGTCATGGCCGCTCCGACGAACGTCCAGGACCAGATCTTTTCGTTGCTGTTCAGTACGACGACAGGAGCCGGCTTCACCATCCTGCGGAATCTCATCCCGTCCGATCCGAATCACACCATCGAGCCGACGTCCCCCGGGAGCCCTGCGGCGACTCCGAGCTATCGGGATATCGGTGATGACTGGGGACAACTCCCATTCACCCAAAAAGCAATCACGTACGGGGTGGACACCATCTATGCGAACGCATGGGGTGCTCCAGGATTCATGAAGACCAACGGAAGCGATTCCAACGGCGGGACGCTCTGCGGCGTCCCCAACGCTACCTGCGCGAGCGGAGATTGGCGTCAGGCGTACGCCAACTACCTCGTCCAATATCTGCGGGATTACAAGAATGCCGGCATCGACATCGACTACGTCGGTTTCGAGAACGAACCCAACCTCCAAGTGAGCTACTCCGGAATGCTCATGACGCCGGAGCAGTCCGCCGACTTCGTCAAGGTCTTCGGGCCTACCCTTGCACAGTCCGGCCTGGCGACCAAGATGACATGCTGTGACGCGGAGGGTTGGCAGCAAGCCCCAAGCTACGCCAACGCGATCATCAGCGACTCAGTAGCGAACGGCTACGTCTCACTGATTACGAGCCACGGCTACACCGGTGCTCCGACGAGTCCGCTTCCAAGCGGTGGCAAACATGTCTGGCAAACGGAGTGGTCGACGTTCGAGAGTTGGGATCCCGCGTGGGATGACAACTCGGCAGCCTCCGGCTTGACATGGGCAGATCACATCTACGTGGCGTTGACGGCGGCCAATCTCAACGGGTTCCTTTATTGGTGGGGAACGGCCACGCCGCAGACCAACGGCGACAACGAGAGCCTCATCCTGCTCAACGGAACTACGGTCACCCCTGCAGCACGATTGTGGGCCATGGCCGGGTTCTCGCGTTTCGTACGCCCCGGTTCCGTCCGATTGGGGACGACGAACCAGAACGGCAACCTCGACGCGGTCGCCTTCCAAACACCGGCAGGTCAGACGGTGCTCGTCGTCCTCAACAAAGCGAATTCCGCACAGCAGATCGGGATATCGCCGACGAATCTCGGTAACCCGACCACTGCCGTGGGATATCTCACCAACACCGCGAATACCCTGACGCAACAGCCGACACTCAGTCGAAGCGCGGGAGGGATTTTCGTCGACACGGTCCCGGCTCGCTCGATGGAGACGTACGTGATCGGAGGTGCCACCGCGTCGCCCACGCCGAGCCCGTCACCGACTTCCAGTCCGACGCCGAGCCCGACGCCGACACCGACACCGACGCCCACACCGTCTTCGACGCCGAGCCCCACGCCGTCGCCCACTCCAAGCGCGAGCCCGACGCCGACTCCCACGCCGAGCCCGACGTCAGGGGTGTCGTGCACGGCGACGTACAGCGTGAGCAACGACTGGGGGACCGGCTTCACCGCGAACGTGACCGTTACCAACGCCGGCTCGAAACCCACAAGCGGGTGGATGGTGACCTGGACCTTCGCGGGCAATCAGACGGTCACCAATTACTGGAACACGGCGCTTGCGCAGTCCGGGAAGTCCGTGACGGCGAAGAACCTCAGCTACAACAACGTGATCCAACCCGGTCAGTCGACCACCTTCGGATTCAACGGTGCGTACTCAGGAAGTAATTCACCCCCCACGCTGTCCTGTAGTGCGACCTGACGACCAGGAAACTGGCCGGCGGATGGCTTCTCCGTCCGCCGGCCAGCCGCGTGCGCCCCGGCACTAGATCGGGCGTCGCGAAGCGGAGCCCGATCGGAGATCGTTCTCGCGCCCGACGCGGCGGGCCGTCGTCCGATCGACCGATCCGAGGGGAGCCGCCTGGCCGACGGGCACGCGGCGCTTTGCCTAATAGGAATGGCGCCATCCGGTCCTTTGCACATCGTGCTGATCACGTCACACTCAGTTACTAAGAGCCGGTAGGCCGGAGGTGACCCATGCACGGTGCGGGCGATCACGGGGGAGCGGTCGCACGGACGCGACTGCCCGCAGCCGGCATTCTTCCGGGCTCCTCGCCATCCGCGGGTCACCCGGTGGCACTCGACCAACCATCCGGAAGGAGCCGATCATGGTAGCTCTCCCCATCCGGCGATGGCAGGCCCTCATCGTCGGAATCGCAGTGGGGACGACGGTCGCGGCCGGTGTGCTCGCGCTCGGCGGCCCCGCGTACGGTGCCACTACCACGACCTGTTCGCCGACCAGCGTGACGAGCGTGGCCGGTGACGAGTATCGCGTCCAAGCCAACGAGTGGAATTCGTCGGCGCAGCAATGCTTGACCATCGACACCACGACGGGGGCGTGGTCGGTGAGCACAGCCAATTTCAACTTGCCGACCAATGGCGCCCCGGCGACTTACCCTGCCATTTACAAGGGATGCCACTGGGGTAACTGCACGACCGTCAACGTCGGTATGCCCATTCAAGTCAGTAAGATCGGATCGGCGACGACCTCGTGGAGCACCACCCAGGTGTCGTCGGGTGCCTACGACGTCGCATACGACGTCTGGACCAATACCACACCTACGACGTCGGGCCAGCCGAATGGGACCGAGGTGATGATCTGGTTGAATTCCCGCGGCGGCGTCCAGCCTTTCGGGTCGCAGACGGCCACCGGGGTGAACGTCGCGGGCCACACCTGGAATGTCTGGCAGGGCCAGCAAACCTCCTGGAAAATCATCTCGTATGTGCTCACCCCAGGGGCGACCTCGATCAGTAATCTCGACCTGAAAGCAATCATGTTGGACGCCGCGGCGCGTGGATCCCTCAACACGTCGGATTATCTGATCGACGTCGAGGCCGGGTTCGAAATCTGGCAAGGCGGCCAGGGGCTGGCGAGCAATTCGTTCAGCGTCTCGGTCTCCGCGGGTTCGTCGACTTCCTCGCCGACACCCAGCCCGACTCCCACCCAGTCATCGAGTCCGTCGCCGACTCCCTCTCCGACGTCGACCTCGTCGTCGGGCGCCGGATGCAAGGCCACGTATTCGGTGAGCAACGACTGGGGCACCGGATTCACCGCCAACGTCACCGTCGCGAACACCGGCAGCAAAGCCACCTCCGGATGGACGGTGAGCTGGTCCTTCGGAGGAAACCAGGTGGTCACCAATTACTGGAGCACCGCTCTCACGCAATCCGGGAAATCGGTGACCGCGCGTAACGTCGATTACAACGGAGTGATCCAACCCGGTCAGTCGACCACCTTCGGATTCAACGCGAACTACTCGGGCAGCAACTCCGTGCCGACGCTCACCTGCACGGCGAGCTGAGCAACGGACGCCGTCAACTCCGGCGTCCGCGTTCCGATCAAAGCGGTTGTGGGGAGCGGGTCGATGGCTCGCTCCCCACCGTCGCGACCGTGACCCTATTGCGACCCGATTCCTTGGACTGGTAAAGAGCAGCGTCGGCGACCGAGAGGACCTGGTCGGGAGTCCCTCCGTGAAGGGGGAAGGTGGCAACCCCGAGGCTTGCCGTCACGCGAGGCTCTTCCTCCAGCGCCTGAATGCGTTGCCGCAGGGTCTCGGCGACTACCGCCGCGCCGTCGCAGTCGGTGTCCGGCAGCACCACGACGAATTCCTCTCCTCCGTAGCGTGCGACCAGATCGGAGGACCGGCAGGACGAACGGAGCACCTGCGCGACCCGCTGCAGCGTGCGGTCGCCTACCTGATGGCCGTACGTATCGTTGATGCGTTTGAAGTGGTCGATGTCCACCATGATGAGAGAAATCGGCCGCATCCCCCGGCCCGCAAGCGCGAACATCCGATCGAGGTTTTGTTCGAGCGTGCGTCGATTCGCTACGCCGGTGAGCATGTCGGTCGCCGCAAGATGGGAAATCTGCTCCAGGAGCCAGCTATTGACCAGGGCGAGCGCCGTCTGCGATGCGTAGCGTTCGAGCATCGTGACGACACGCCGGTCGACCCGCGAACCGAATCGCGGGTTGTGTTCGGCGACGAGCACACCGTTGACGGTATTGCCGGCAAGCAGGGGAACGAGCAGGAGTCGGCGGGCTCGCGGGAAGAGCTGCGCCAACCACGGGTCGAGGTCGGCGCGCAGCACGCCCAGCCGGACCGTGCGCCGCTCGCGGACGGCGATGTGCACCGAGTGATCCATCAGCGGGGAGAGGTTCGTCGTCCCCGTGTTGACCGACGCGACCAACGTCCAGGTGTCGCGACCAACCGCGATGGCGACCCTCGGTGCGAGGAAATCGTCGTGGACGGCGTCCACCAACCGCTGGCAGATCTGCTCGGCTCGCGGTGTTTCCTCCAAGCGGCGAGAGAGGTTCGCAAGACCCTGCAGGTCGTAATTCCGGCGCCGCAGCTCCCGCTCGTTCACCGAGGCGAAAGCCGCGGTGGCGAGGGTGACGAGCCAGACCGCCAGCACGAACGCGATCACATCACGGATCGTCGAGCGGTGAATGGGATGGATGAGCTCGGCGCCTGCGTATTGGTAGACGACGAAGCCGAGCATCGAATGCCAGACCGCCGTCTTCAGCCCCGTGCGAAACGAGGCCAGCAACGTCACGGCGACGATTTGTACCAGGACGAGCGTCACCTGCGGGAAACGAAACCCGCCGTCGCGTAGCTCGCGAAAGCGAGGTAGATGCCGTCGACGACCAGGGTGGCGTTGAAAATCGTGAGTACCGTACGCCGCGGCAACCGCGAGACGTGGCCGGAGGGCGCCGTGACCGCCAAATAGGCGGCGGTCGCCACAACGAGGGCTCCGAGTGACGTCCCGCGGTACTGCGGCACCGCGTACCACAGCACCACCATGAGGGTGCCGATGACGTAGCGGCAGAGTTGAGCAGTCCGCAGCCGCTCCCCAAGCGGTACGAGCTCGACGTCAACCGGGCGGTTCATCCTGCCTCCTGATCGGGGAGGTGATGAGCCGCCGGATCGTCGTCGAAGGGAAGGGTCTGGTCGCGATATACCGGAGCCTCCGCCAGCTTCGGATCTCGGCGGTCGATTCGGTGCTGCAGCAGCAAGAAAAGGAGGGGAATCGGCGTCACGAGGACCGTCCAGGAAATCCCTTTCACCGTGGGCGCGGCCGCCGGTGCGACGGCGCGCACGATACGCCCGGCAACTGCGCCGAGCCGGCCGAGCCAGGCGGAGAAGCCGCTCGGGTGGGAGGTGTTGCCGGTCAGGGGGACCTCCACGGTTTGGCGTGGCGGCACGACCGGTGTCGTCGGCGGCTGGGAAGGCGGCGTCGACGTCCGAACCTCCCCTGAGGACGGCGACGGTGTCGGGATCGCAGCAGACGACGGCGAAGGACTGGGGGTCACAGCCGCGTTATCGGGGGCGGTGAGGGCGAAGCTGAACATCGCCGATGCCGACTTGCCCTGCGCTCCATTGTCATCGGCGAGGCGTACGGCGATGGAAACCGTGAGCGAACCGGCCGATCCGGAGGTCTCCGCCAGCACCACCTGGTGCGAAAGATCAGCGTGCTGAGCGGCGAGATCCGCCAGAGTGCCCGAATAGACCGTCGTCCCGGAAAATCCGCTGCAATCGCCGTAGCCTCCGCCGTCCCCAGCGGCGACCTCGACGAGGAGGTAGGGCGCAAGGCCCCCGGTCGCGGAGACCGTCATCCCGAGCGTCCCCGTGCCGGTGAGGTCTTGGTAGCTGAGTCGGACACAGTTGTGGGCGGTCGTGCCCGGCGACAGGTCGGTGACCCCGGCAAACATGGGACCCGTCGCGTCGCTGGCGAGGGAGGGATCGGCGGCATGCGCGGGGTGGTTCACGGTCGCGAGCAGGGTCCCGGCCACGGCCAGACATAGGCCGACGAAGCGCACGGCTCGGGTAGCCAGCGTGGCCCGCGTGGACGGCATGGCGCGCGGTACCACCGGCCCTCCTCGGTCGCCTTCGGCCGGCTCCTCCGACCTCCTGTGATCTATCGGCCGCTGCCGGGCAAAACTGAGCCCCGGGGTGCCCCGAGCCGCTGCCGGGCGGAGCGCAGTCGCAAGGTGCATCCCCGACCGTCCGGATAGACTCGGCGCGGGCGGCCGCAGCAACGACGAAGTCTCCTCAACGGAAGAGGCTCCAGTGATCGGTCGCGTCGCGAAGTTGTGGGGCGCGGGGCTTGCGTTTCTCGCCGTCGGTTCGTGCACCGCCCACCCGAGCGGGTCCGCACCGACCGCCTCACCAATCCTCTCGCCGTCCCCGCCTTCGCCGGTCGTCTCGTCGGTGCCTACTTCTTCTTCGCTGCAGTCTCCGGCAACGACGCCGACCCCGCTTCGAGTCTCCGCGATCCCCGGAATTTCGGTGAGTCCAGGCTTCGAATCGGAGCCGACGATTACCGTGGACCCCTCCGTCCGGCCTCCCGATCGCACCGAGGTGGTCGTCGTCCAGCAAGGGCCCGGTATCGCGCTGCAACGGGGATATCTCGCCGTCACCGACGATGTGGCCCGCACGTGGCGCAGTTCGGCGGTTTACGAGAATACGTATTTTCTCGGACAGGCTCCCCATGTCTTCCCGGTCGGGACGGCGCCCCTGGCCCTTCCGGGCTTGGTGCACGCCCTCGAAGGGATTCCCGTTGGGAGCAGGGTTTTGGTGGTCGTACCGCCGTCCGAAGGATTCGGGGTGAGCCCGAATCGCCCTCGCGGTGTGACGGCAACCGATACCGCCGTGGTCGTCTTCGACATCATCGGCGGGTACGCCGGGAACGCCGGACCCCAAGGGGCCGTGGTTTCCCACGGAGGCGGAACGCTCCCGCAGGTCTCCTGGTCCGACCTGCGAAGCGCACCGACCGTGACGATTCCGCACGGCTCCCCGCCGTCGAAGCGGGTGGTCGAAACCCTCGTGAAAGGCGCCGGACCCGCTCTCCAGCAAGGAAATCTCGCGATCGTCCAGTATCTGGAGGTGACCTGGTCGGACGGGAAGGTGCGGAATTCGTCGTGGCGGACCCCCCTTCCCGTGCCTCTTCCCATCGGTACCGGGGCGCTCCTTCCCGGTCTCGACCAGGGGCTGGTCGGGGTGACGGTCGGCAGTCGGGTGCTCATCGTCGTCCCGCCGTCGCAGGGATATGGGGCAAGCGGTGCCCCCTCCGTCGGAGTCTCGGCCAGTGAAACGCTCGTCTTCGTGGTGGACGTGCTCGGCGCCTACAACACGTGAGAGCCCTCAGGGGCGGTGTCTCGATTTCTTCTGCAGGAATTCGCGTAAGACCAACGCACCGTTGTGTTCGGTGTCGCGCGCGGCGTAGAGCAGCACCACGTCGTGGTCGCGTGCGGCGTCGAGAAGCGGCCGCCACACCTCCGGTTTCGCCTGAAGTTCCTCGAGGTACCGACGGCGGAATTCTTCCCAGCGTGCAGGATCGTGGTTGAACCAGCGGCGCAATTCCGTGCTCGGAGCGACGTCCTTGAGCCACCCGTCGAGGGGAAGGTCTTCTTTTCGGACGCCGCGTGGCCAGAGTCGCTCCACGAGGTATCTCTTCTCGCCGGCGCGGGGGGTATCGTCGTACACTCGTCGGATCGAAATACGGCCCATGTCAGCAGACTAGATCCCGATGTGCGGTCTTAGCGTTCGATCGAAAAAGCGGTGTGGAGTAGCTCGACGAATCGGCGTCCGTCGGCGTGGAGGGCGACCGTGCAGTTCGGTGGTTGCCCGTCCGGCCGGGTGTCCATCACCGTGTGCCCGCGGGTGAGCCGGCCTTCCGTCTCGACGTCCACGTGCAGTCGGCGGGTGCGGACGACGTCCGGATCGACGAGGAGCGCGGTACACAAAGCGTCGGGCACGGGAGCGGCGTCCGGGACGTCGACCGCGTGGCCGGCGGTGTAGGCGTCGATCCGATGGCGGATCAGTTCGGCGGCGGTGCGCCCGGCAGGGGTGTCGAGGGCGGCCAAACGATCGCAGTCCGCGCGGCTTACCAGCGCCTGGCAGGTGGCGTCGAGGGGAACGAGCGTGACGTCACGGAATCCCGCGGTGAGGACGACGTGTGCCGCCTCGGGGTCCGCCCATATGTTGAATTCCGCGGCCGGTGTTTCGTTTCCCATCGCGTGACCGCCGCCCATGATGACCAGGCGAGGGACGAGGTCCCGCAGCCGGGGTTCGAGGGCGAGTGCCGCTCCGAGATTGCTCAGCGGAGCGACGGCGACGAGGGTGATTTCGTCGCTTGCCCCTCGGTAGGTTTCGATGAGGAATTCCACAGCGCCGATAGTGCTCGCTTTGCTGGTGGCCGCCGGGAGGGGTAGATACGTGCCGTGCATGTTGCGCGTGGGGTCGGTGAGCAGATGCCGGCGAACGGGTGTATTCCAACGTGCGAGCGGATGAGTGAGGCCGGGATGTACACCGATATCCCCTCTACCGATGGTGTCGAGGACGCGGAGCGAATTCTCCGTCGAACACTCGACCGGCACGTTGCCGCTCACCGTCGTCACCCCCACCAGCTCCAACTCCGGGTGGAGCGCCGCGAACATGAGGGCTACTGCATCGTCGGTACCGGTATCCACATCGAGGATGAGTTTGGTCGTCACGACTCCACCTCCCGAGTCGTAGTATCGAACCCGCCTTCGCCCGCTTGGGACATCGGACGGCGAAACGAGTGCAAAAATGCCTGACGTCGCAAACACCACGCAGCCGCGGGATCGACCCCGAGTGATCGTCGTCGGCTCGGTGAACGAAGATCTTCTTATTTCCGTGGAACATCTCCCGCGGCCCGGAGAGACGGTCGCGGCCCACTCAATGCGGGTTCTGCCGGGCGGTAAGAGCGCCAACCAAGCGGTCGCGGCGGCCCGAGCCGGAGCGGTGGTCTGCTTCATCGGGGCGGTCGGTGCCGACGTTGCCGGGAAGCAGGCGCTCGACGCCCTGGGAGACGAGGGCGTCGACACCTCGCAGACCGTCGTCGTCGAGGGTTCGCCGACCGGGAAAGCCTTGGTATTGGTGGAGGAATCCGGGGAGAACGAAATCGTCATCGTCGCCGGCGCGAACGCGCAATTATCGGGCGGCCACGTCGGTGCGGCCTTGAAGGCGTTGAACGTGACCACATGCGATGTCCTGCTCGTGGGTTTCGAAATCGACGACGATCCGGTTCTCGCGAGTGCCCGATACGCCGAGGAGGCAGGGTGCACATTCTTGGTGAATCCGGCTCCGGTCAGGGGCCTTCCCGAGGGTCTGGTTGCCGTTCACCCGATTCTTGTGCTCAACCGCTCGGAGGCCTCCCTCCTTGCCGGCGAAGACGATGTGGAGGACGCCGCACGGTCTCTGACGCGTAGTACCGGTGCTCCGGTGGTAGTCACCCTGGGTGCGGCGGGAGCTCTCGTCGTCCACGGCGCCGTGCTGCACGTGCCGGCTCCATCGGTACCCGCCGTGGATACCACCGGAGCGGGCGATACTTTTGCAGGCGTGTGCGCCGCCGCCTTGACTGCCGGACTCGATCTGGTGGCGGCCGCACGCCGCGCGGTAGCCGCGGCGGCGCTTTCGGTCACCGCCGTCGGGGCACGTAGTGCGATGCCGCATGCGCAGGAAATAGACGCCGCGATATCCGGCCTTCGGTAGCCCCTATGCGACGATTCCTCATCGATACCGATACGGCTTCTGACGACGCTCTTGCGTTGGTCATGGCCCTGCGTCACCCCGATATCCGGGTCGAGGCCATCACCGTCGTCGCCGGAAACGTACCGGTCGATCAGGCCGTGCAGAACGCTCTGTACGTCGTGGAGCTCTGTGGTGCGTCGGTACCCGTCCATGCGGGAGCGGTCAAGCCTTTGACGCGTGCCCTCCAGACCGCGCAGCACGTGCACGGAAAAGATGGCATGGGTGACGTGGGTCTTCCGCTTCGGGGTCGGACGCCGGCGCCTTTGCCCGCCGTGGAGGCGATCGTCCGTGCCGTTCGCGCCTTTCCTCACGAACTGACGCTGGTGACTCTCGGCCCGCTGACCAATGTGGCGCTCGCCCTCTGCGTCGCGCCGGAGATAGCCGCGCTGATTTCCCGGGTGGTGGTGATGGGCGGCGTTGCCGGTGGCTCGGGAAACGTCACGCCTGCGGCCGAATTCAACGTCTGGGTCGATCCAGAAGCCGCACGGATCGTCTTCGAATCGGGATTGCCGATCGAGATGGTGGGGTGGGATGTGTCGGTCCGCTACGCGACCCTCGAAGCCGCGGAGGTGGATCGCTTCCGGTCACTGGGTCCGTTCGGCGCTTTCTGCATGGATATTCAGCGTGTGCTCGCCGATTTCGCATTCCGTACACGGGGTGCGGCCGGTCCCGACGAACCGGACCCATTGGCGATGGCGATTGCCCTCGATCCGTCGATCGTCACGGAGTCGGTCGCACGGTACGTAGCCGTCGAGACGGGCGGGGAATATACCCGGGGAGCAACGGTTGTGGACCATCACGGCGTATGGAAAACAGCCCCCAATGCGAGAGTGGTCCTTGCGGTGGATCGCCGACGTTTCCTCGACCTCGTGGCCGCTGCTTTAGCGTGACGGCTGGGGGAGTAGTTCGGCGAGCAGCGCGCGGACGCGGCCGTCGAGGTCGTTGCGTATGCGTCGGACGGCTTCGATGTCTTTTCCCGCGGGATCTTCGACGTCCCAATCGAGATATCGCTTTCCGGGGAACACGGGGCAGGTGTCGCCGCAGCCCATGGTGATGACGACGTCGGCGGTGCGTACGGCGTCGGTGGTCAGCAGGCGGGGTACTCTCGCCGAGAGGTCGATTCCGATCTCTCGCATCGCTTGGACGACCGCGGGATGGATTGCCTCGGCGGGAGTCGAGCCGGCGCAACGCACCATCACTTTGCCGCGAGCGTAATGCTCGAGGAGTGCTGCCGCCATTTGTGAACGGCCCGCATTGTGCACGCACACGAGGAGCACTTCGGGGATTTCCGGCACGACACTCCTCCTCAGGCCCTCGCAGGGGATCGTGTGCGCACGTCCGATCAGGACGTATCGCGTATTGCTTTACGGTTCGCAGCAATTACTCGACGCGTCGCAGTAGCCACGCCCCGAACGGGTGATCGAAAACACGTCGGAAGACTGCGCCGTGCCCCCGGCAGGATTCGAACCTGCGCCCCTGCCTCCGGAGGGCAGTGCTCTCTCCCCTGAGCTACGGGGGCCTTACCGCGCCGTCAGACGTCCGCGCGCACCGCGCCACGCTTCGGCGAAAGCGAGCCTACCAGCGCCTGCCGTCCACTAGGCTGCGCAGAGTGGGAGGGGATCCGGGCCGGGTATTGATCGTTGACGACGATGACGTCATTCGCCGGCTGATGCGGGTCAACCTCGAGCTGGAGGGTTTCGTCGTCGACGAGGCGGCGGACGCCGAGCAGTGTCTGTCGATTCTTCGGGGCGCTCGTCCCGACGTCCTCGTGGTCGACGTCGCCATGCCGGGGATCGACGGGATCACGTTGACCCAGATGCTGCGGGCCGATCCGGCCACCGCGGGCATCCGGATCCTCATCGTCTCGGCCCTCGCCCAACGCGACGACGTCGAGCGGGGGTTGCAGGCAGGCGCCGACGCCTATCTCACCAAACCGTTCGATCCCGATGCCTTCGTTGCGCAGGTGCGGCGGCTCTCCCGGCCCGCTGATTCCACTCGAGGCGCGGATCCCTCCAGCGGCGCTTCGGGTCATCCGCGGCGCCGGTTCGCCACCGGCTGATCGGGCACCGACCACCCGCCGTCCGCTGATCGGACGCCGACCACCGCCGCGAACGGTCGGCCCATCGCTGCGGTAGCCTCGCGCCCGTGACTCCCGCCGAGCTCACCGATGCGATTCGTGCCGCCGTCCGCGCCGCGGTGGACGACGGTCGGCTTGCCGTCGAGGTCCCCGGCGACGTGGTCGTCGAACGTCCCAAGCGCAAGGAATTCGGCGACTATGCCACCAACGTTGCCCTGCAGTTGGCCAAGGCCGCACGGCGGCCCCCGCGCGAGGTGGCGGAGATCATCGCCGGTTACCTCGCCGGGCGGGCGGGAATCGGGTCCGTGGAGGTCGCGGGCCCGGGATTCCTCAACATCCGCCTGCAGGCCGGGGCGCAGGGTGAACTCGTCCGCACGATCATCGAGCAGGGGTCTCGTTACGGCAATGGCGACACCCTGCGCGGCCAGCGGATCAACGTTGAATTCGTCTCGGCGAATCCGACCGGTCCGTTGCACCTCGGGCACACCCGGTGGGCCGCGGTCGGTGACGCGCTCGCTCGGGTTCTCGCGGCCGCGGGAGCGGAAGTGACCCGGGAGTTCTACATCAACGACCGTGGCTCCCAGATGGATAAATTCGGGGAGTCGCTTGCCGCCGCTGCGGCCGGAGAGCCCATTCCGGACGACGGCTACCACGGCGACTACATCTACGAGCTGGCCAAGGAAATTGCCACCGACCACCCGGAATTCCTTACGCTTCCTGCGGACCAACGGAGAGTCGCCTTCCGGGAAGCCGGCTACGAACGCCAGCTCGCCCGGCAGCGGCGAGCGTTGGAGAATTTCCGGGTTCATTTCGACGTTTGGTTTTCCGAGCGGACGTTGCACGACTCGGGCGCGGTGGACGACGCCATCGAGACGCTGCGCCGCCAGGGACACGTTTTCGACCACGACGGCGCGACGTGGCTGCGCACCACGGATTTCGGCGACGACCGGGACCGCGTGCTGATCCGCAGCAACGGGGAGAAGACGTATTTCGCGGCCGACGCCGCGTACTACCTCGACAAGCGGCGCCGCGGTTTCACCCGCTGCATCTACCTCCTCGGTGCCGACCACCACGGCTACGTCGCCCGCCTGCGGGCGATCGCAGCCTGCGCTGGTGACGACCCCGACCAGACGCTCGACATCCTCATCGGGCAATTGGTGAAAATCGTCAAGGACGGCGCCGAGGTGCGGCTCTCCAAGCGGGCCGGGGAAATCGTGACGCTGGAGGATTTCGTCGACTTGGCCGGGCTGGACGCCGTCCGCTACTCGCTCGCCCGGTATCCCGCCGACTCCCCGCTCGTCCTGGACGTCGACCTCATCACCCGGCAGACCAACGACAATCCGGTTTTCTACGTCCAGTACGTGGCGGCGCGGACGGCGTCCGTCTCCCGCCACGCCCGCGAGCTCGGCATCGAACGGGGGCCGTTCGATCCGGCCCTGCTCACCCACGAACGGGAAAGCGACCTGCTCGGCTCCCTCGGGGAATTCCCCCGCGTCGTCGCCACCGCCGCCGAGCTGCGGGAACCGCATCGCATCGCCCGCTACCTGGAGGAATTGGCCGGGGTCTACCACCGCTTCTACGATTCCTGCCGCATCCTGCCGGTCGGCGACGAACCGGTGACCCCTCTCACGCACGCGCGCCTTGCGCTCAACGACGCTACTCGGATCGTCATCGCCCGCGGTCTCGACCTGCTCGGCGTCTCCGCTCCGGAGCGGATGTAAGGCGGCGGTCGGCGCGATGGCTACAGATCTCGATCCTCGGATTTGGCCGCGTCACGCGACTCGCGGCCCGGACGGCGAATTACGCCTCGCCGGGGTCGACGTCCGCGATATCGCCGCCGAATTCGGCACCCCCTGTTACGTGGTGGACGAAGCCGATTTTCGCAGCCGGTGTCGGCAGTGGCGCGCCGCCTTCGATGGGGCCACCGTGTATTACGCGGCGAAAGCTTTTCTCACCGTGGAGGTGGCCCGCTGGGTGGCCGCCGAAGGGCTCGCCCTCGACGTGTGCACCGGCGAAGAACTCGCCGTCGCCCTCCGCGCGGGTTTCGACCCGAGGCATATCGAATTCCACGGGAACAACAAGTCGGAGGCCGAACTCGACGCCGCCCTCCGCGCCGGCGTCGGTCGGATCATCGTCGACGGGTTCTCCGAATTGCGGATGCTGGCCCGGCTCGCCGCGCAGCGCGGCGTGCGGCCGCGGATCCTGCTGCGGGTCACCGTCGGCGTCGAAGCCCACACCCACGAATTCATCGCCACCGCCCACGAAGACCAGAAATTCGGCTTTTCTCTGGCGGGTGGCGATGCGCACGCGGCGGTGAAAGAAGCGCTCGGTTGTCCCGACGTCCAGCTGGTCGGCCTGCACTCCCATATCGGCTCGCAGATATTCGACACCGGCGGTTTCGAAGTTGCGGCGCACCGCCTGGTCGGCCTGCTTCGAGACGTCCGCGACGCCCACCGCATCGAGCTTCCGGAATTGAACCTCGGCGGCGGCGTCGGGGTGGCCTACGTCGCCGAAGACGATCCCGCCGACGTCACCGATTTCGCCGCCCAGCTCCGTGGCATCGTGACCGCCGAGTGCGCCACCGCCGGCCTCGGCGTCCCGACGCTCGCCGTCGAACCCGGTCGCGCGATCGCCGGCCCTCCCACCGTCACCCTCTACCGCGTCGGTGCGATCAAACCGGTCGTGCTGGACGGCGGCGCCGTCCGAACCTACGTCTCGGTGGACGGTGGGATGAGCGACAACATCCGCACCGCGCTCTACGGCGCTGCCTACACCTGCACGCTGGCGAACCGGCTCGCCCGCGACGGGGGGCTGCGCGCCCGCGTGGTGGGAAGGCATTGCGAATCGGGGGACATCGTCGTCCGCGATACCCAACTGCCTTCCGATATCGCGGACGGCGATCTGCTCGCCGTAGCGGTGACCGGCGCATACTGCCGGGCGATGGCGAGCAATTACAACTACCTCGGACGTCCGCCGGTGGTCGCGGTCCGTGACGGGAAGGCGCGGCTGCTCGTGCGGCGCGAAACCGTCGACGACTTGCTCCGGTTCGACCTCGGGGCGTCCGACTCGGCAGAATGAACGGCGACGTCGCCGTGCCGGAAAGGCCGATCCCCGCCCACGCCGGAAGGGCCGCACGTCACCCTGCCGGAAACGCGAAGCACCGCCGCTCCGGGCCGCTGTGGTCGCCCGTCCCGCAGCGCAGATCACTCGTCGAACGAGGAGACCGATGACACCGCGACCTCTTCGCCTCGCACTCCTCGGCTGCGGCACGGTCGGCACCGAGGTAGTTCGGCAGTTGAAATCGCGCCACGAGGACCTGGCCGCACGGGTCGGTGCTCCGCTGGAGCTCGTCGGGATCGCCGTCCGCGATCTCACCCGGCCTCGTGACCCCGCGGTGGATCCGGCCCTGCTCACCGACGACCCGAGTTCGCTGGTCGGCGCGGGCGAGGCGGATATCGTCGTCGAACTCATCGGAGGTCTGGAGCCGGCGCGGAGCCTGCTGCTCACCGCGATGAGTCGCGGTGCCTCGGTGGTCACCGCCAACAAGGCCCTGCTCGCCGAAGACGGCGTCACGATCTACGAAGCGGCCGAGAAATACGGGGTCGACGTGTATTTCGAAGCGGCGGTGGCCGGCGGAATTCCCCTGATCCGCCCGCTTCGGGAATCGTTGGCCGGCGACACGGTGCGTCGCATCCTCGGAATCGTCAACGGGACGACGAATTACATCCTGAGCCGGATGGACGAAACCGGGGCCGATTTCGCCACCGCCTTGGCCGAAGCCCGCAGTTTGGGATACGCCGAAGCCGATCCCACCGCGGACGTGGAGGGCTTCGACGCCGCCGCCAAAGCCGCGATCCTCGGCAGTCTGGCCTTCCACACCCGGATCAGCCTTGGGGACGTCCACCGTGAAGGCATCGCGGGCGTGACGGCCGAGGCGGTGGCGGCGGCCCACGACATGGGGTACGTCATCAAGCTGCTTGCGATTTGTGAGCGGACCGACCGCGGCATCGGGGTCCGCGTGCACCCCGCGATGATCCCACGCAGCCATCCGCTCGCCGCCGTCCGCGACGCCTACAACGCGGTCTTCGTGGAATGCGAGGCAGCCGGGCACCTCATGTTCTACGGCCGTGGCGCCGGGGGAGCACCGACCGCCAGCGCCGTCCTCGGCGACATCGTTGCGGTCGGACGCAACCGGGTGCGTGGCGGTGTCGGGATCGGTGAGTCGGCCTACGCCGACCTCGACGTCCGACCCATCGGGGAAGCGATCACGCGGTATCACGTGAACCTCGACGTCGCGGACCGAGCCGGGGTGCTCGCCCAGGTAGCCACCGTCTTCGCCCGCCACGACGTGTCGATCCAGACCGTCCGGCAGTCGGGTCGGGGGGACGACGCCCAGCTTGCCGTCCTCACCCACACCGCGCCCGACGCGGCGCTCGCCGCCACCGTCGCCGACCTGCGTCGCCTCGACGCCGTGCGGGCGGTGGCGAGCGTCCTGCGCGTCGAGGGGGAGGAGGGGTTGTGAGCGGGGCGAGCACCACCCACGCGGCAGCCCGGCCGCGGTGGCGGGGACTGATCGAGGAGTACCGGCCGTGGCTCCCCGTAACCGACACGACCCCGGTGATCACCCTCCAAGAAGGTGGGACGCCGCTGCTGCCCGCGCCGGTGCTCTCGGAGCGGACCGGCTGCGAGGTCTACCTCAAGGTCGAGGGAGCGAACCCCACCGGGTCGTTCAAGGACCGCGGCATGACCGTTGCGATCAGCAAGGCGGTGGAGGCGGGCTCCCACGCCGTCATCTGCGCTTCCACCGGGAACACCAGCGCGTCGGCCGCCGCGTACGCCGCGCGGGCCGGGCTGCTGTGCGCCGTGCTGGTACCGCAGGGGAAGATCGCGCTGGGGAAATTGGCCCAGGCTCTCGTGCACGGGGCGAAATTGCTGCAGGTCGACGGGAATTTCGACGACTGCCTCGCTTTGGCGAGCAAATTGGCCCAGGAATACCCGGTCACTTTGGTGAATTCCATCAACCCCGATCGCATCGAGGGGCAGAAGACGGCGGCCTTCGAAATCGTCGACGCCCTCGGGGACGCTCCCGACGTCCATTGCCTGCCGGTGGGGAATGCCGGGAACATCACCGCCTATTGGAAGGGGTACGTCGAATATTCCGACCCGGCGCGTGGTGGACCGGCCCGGCGTCGTCCGCGCATGTTCGGCTTCCAAGCGGCGGGAGCCGCCCCCATCGTCTTGGGGCGGGTCGTCGAACGGCCGTCGACCATCGCTACCGCGATCCGGATCGGGAACCCCGCGAGCTGGACGAAGGCCCTCGAGGCCCGCGACGCCTCCGGCGGGGCGATTCTCTCGGTCACCGACCGCCAAATCCTCGCCGCCTACCGGCTCCTTGCCACCAAGGAAGCAGTCTTCGTCGAACCTGCGAGCGCGGCGAGCGTGGCCGGGTTGCTGCACGCTCGCGAGCAGGGACTCCTCGAAGCCGGCCTGCGGGTGGTCTGCACCGTCACCGGGAACGGATTGAAAGACCCCGACTGGGCGATCGCCGGCGCGCCGGCGCCGCTCACCGTCCCGGTCGATCCCCAAGCCGCCGCCCGCACCCTCGGCCTGGAGGGGTGAGCCGGTGCGTCCAGCGCGAGCAACCGCATCGCCTCCGGCGAGGTGTCGACCGACACCATGAGCGGCGATCGCAATGGGGAGCTTCGGACCGCACCGGTTCGGATTCGGGTCCCGGCGACCAGCGCCAACCTCGGACCGGGCTTCGACAGCTTCGGCCTGGCGCTGGGTCTCTACAACGAGGTCGTGGCACGGGTCGCCGAGGACGGCTTGGCCGTCGAGGTCGTCGGTGAGGGGGCGGAGACGGTCCGACGCGACGAGCACAATCTCGTCGTCCGGGCCGCGCGGGCCGTGTTCGAGCATCTCGGGGTGAGACCTCGCGGTCTGCATCTGACCTGTACCAACCGGATCCCGCACGGCCGCGGTCTCGGTTCGTCGGCTGCGGCCATCGTTGCCGGAGTGATCGCCGCTCGGGAACTGGTCGTCGGCGGCAGGGAGAAACTGCCGGACGACGAAGCCCTGCGGCTCGCCGCGCAGTTGGAGGGCCACCCGGACAACGTGGCCGCCTGTCTCCTGGGCGGTTTCACGATCGTCTGGGAGCCCCAGACCGCGGCTCCCGTTGGTCCCCGCGTGCTCCGGCTGGAACCCCATCCGGACCTCGCGGCGGTGGCGTTCATCTCCGACCAGGTGGCGGCCACCGCCAAGACTCGGCGCCTGCTCCCCGAACGGGTGCCGCATCGCGACGCCGCCCGATCAGCGGCCCACGCCGCCGTTCTCGTCGCTGCGATCACCGGGCGACCCGAGCTCCTCTTCGACGCCACAGTGGATTTCCTCCACCAGCCTTACCGGGCGCCGGCGATGCCCGAGAGTGCGCGTTTGGTCGACCGGCTCCGCGCCGAGGGCATACCTGCGGTGATCTCCGGAGCCGGCCCGACCGTGCTCGTCCTGGCCGACCGCGATCGCGCCGATGAGGTCGCGGCTCACCCGGCTCCCGGCTTCACCACCCGACGGTTGGACGTCGATCTCCGTGGCGCCCGGCCGATCCCCGAGGCGGACGGCGGGTCGCCGTCCGAGCGGGAGTAGCCGGAAAGTCTGCGTGGTGGAATCCTCCACGCGGCCGTCCGACAGTGCTACGCTGAAGCCTGCACCGAAGCGCTCAGCGTATGAGAGCAGCCGGTGTTCGCTCCCATCACCTGCCGGTCCGACCGGCCCTGGTCTCCTCGACGGCGTCGACAACGGAATTCCCATCGCACGTAGGTACACCTCGGGTGGGTCGACCAGAGCGTCGTCGCGGGCTCCAGTCCCCTGCGGTCTTCTCACCGCGCGGATCCTCAGCCGTGACGGAACCGGTCGGGAATTCGGATGACGTTTTCGAAAGGAACCTGAGTGACAGACACCACCACAGCACCGGAAACCGTGTCTTCTGAAGCGACGACCACTTTTTCCGGGGGAGACGACACCCGTAGTCGTCGGCGCAGGAGCGGCGATTCCTCCGCCTCCGGTTCCCTCTCCTCGATGGTCTTGTCGGAGCTGCAGGCACTGGCCAGCAGCCTGGGAATCACCGGTGTGGCGCGGATGCGCAAGGGCGAGCTGATCGCCGCAATTCAGCAGCGTCAGGGCTCAGGGGAAGCTGCTGCGCAGGCACCCCAAGTCGCGGCACCGTCCGCCGCTCCCGCTCCGGGCAGTGGCGCGGGTCGGGGTCGTGGTCGACGTCCGGTGGTCCCGGCGCTGGAGACCCCGACGCTCGACGTTGCCTTGCCGCCCGCAGAGGCGCAGGAGGCCGGCGGTGCTGCGGCGGGTGCGACGGTGAACGGCGAAGTGCGCGCGGCGCCGTCCGCGACGGCCGAGGCCGCACCGCAGCGGCGGGCCGGGCGGTTCGGGGGACGCCCCGAGCAGCAGTCCGCGCAGCTTCCGGCACGCCCGACCCCCTCACTTCCCGCCCAGCCGGTGCCTCCGCCTGCGACGAGCACCCCGCAGCTCGGCGGTAACGGCGGTGCCCGCCCGGAAAGCGCCGGTAATGGGGGAGCCGGCGAGACGGAACGCCGACGCGACGACGAAGAGCTCGGCGACATCGGCGGACGGCGGCGCCGCGGGCGTTTTCGGGAACGTGGCCGCGCCCGGGTGCGGGAGCGCTACGGCTCCGACGGGGAGCCGCAGGTCGGTGAGGACGACGTCCTGGTTCCCATCGCCGGAATTCTCGACGTCCTCGACAATTACGCCTTCGTCCGTACCTCGGGGTATTTGCCGGGACCGAACGACGTGTACGTCTCGCTCGCCCAGGTGCGCCGCTACGGTTTGCGGAAGGGTGATGCCATCACCGGAATGGTCCGTCAGCCGCGTGAAGGGGAACGGCGGGAGAAATTCAACCCGCTGGTGCGCCTGGACACCGTCAACGGCATGGATCCGGAATCCGCGCGCAATCGCGTGGAATTCGCGAAACTGACCCCGCTGTATCCGCAGGAGCGGCTGCGCTTGGAGACCGATCCGCAGCAGCTCACCACCCGAATCATCGATCTCATCGCCCCCATTGGAAAAGGACAGCGCGGCCTCATCGTCTCCCCGCCGAAGGCGGGCAAGACGATGGTGCTGCAAGCCATCGCCAACGCCATCACCCGCAACAATCCGGAGTGCCACCTCATCGTGGTGCTCGTCGACGAACGCCCGGAAGAAGTCACCGACATGCAGCGGTCGGTGAAGGGCGAGGTCATCTCCTCGACCTTCGACCGTCCCGCCGAGGACCACACGATGGTGGCGGAACTGTCCATCGAGCGGGCCAAGAGGCTGGTCGAGTTGGGCCACGACGTGGTCGTGCTGCTCGATTCGATAACCCGTCTGGGGCGCGCGTACAACACGGCGGCGCCGGCGTCCGGTCGTATCCTCTCCGGCGGCGTCGACTCGGCCGCTTTGTATCCGCCGAAGAAATTCTTCGGAGCCGCGCGGAACATCGAAAACGGCGGCTCGCTCACCATCATCGCAACAGCCCTCGTCGAAACCGGTTCGCGAGGTGACGAAGTCATCTTCGAAGAATTCAAGGGCACCGGGAACATGGAGCTCAAGCTCGACCGGAAATTCGCCGACAAGCGAATCTTCCCGGCGGTGGACATCAACGCATCCGGGACGCGCAAGGAAGAAATCCTGCTCTCCCCGGAAGAGCTCCAGATCGTGTGGAGATTGCGCCGCATCCTGCACGCGCTCGAACCGCAACAGGCGTTGGAGTTGCTCATCGAGAAGATGCGGCAGACCCGCAGCAACGCGGAGTTCCTGGTGCAGGTCCAAAAGACGATGCCGATGCCCTCGGAGTGATCGCCGCGAGCTCGGCCTCCACCGGGCGTCGGACGGGGGCATTGCGCCGTTCGGCGTGCTCGGTTGGGTCGGTTGGCTGCTTCACTTCCGTGCTCTTGTGCCGACTATCTTCCCGTAATCGGTAACCGGCACCCACGAACCAAAGGGTGTCGAACGACGGTCACGCGGAGCGACGCATGAACGTACTCGCGATCGGTGCCCACCCCGACGACATCGAGCTCGGCTGCGGAGGGGCGCTGCTTCGACACGTCGCCGTCGGAGACAAGGTCACGATGCTCGTGATGACCACCGGCGAGCGCGGCCCGCAGGACTCGGTGTCCCGGGTCCTCGAGCAGGAGAACGCAGCGGCCCGGATCGGAGCCGAACTGATCTGGGGCGGATTCCCCGACGGCGCGATCCCGCACAGCCGCGAGACCGTCACCTTCATCGACTCCGTGATCGATGCCGTGGGGGCGCAGGTGCTCTACACCCACGGCCAGCACGACACCCACCAGGACCACGTCGCGACCGCGCTCTGCTCGCTGTCCGCAGCCCGTCGGCTGAACCGCGTGCTGTGCTACCAATCGCCGTCGGCGACCGCGTTCAATCCGGTGGTTTACGTCGACGTCGAAGAGACGATCAAGGGGAAGCTGGACGCGCTCGCCTGCCATCGGTCGCAGGTGGAGCGGTGCGAGCTCGTCGATCTCGAAGCCGTCGAAGCCGGCGCGCGTTTCTGGGGACACCAGGCGCGGATGCGCTACGCGGAAGCCTTCGAGGTGCCGCGGTTCGTCTGGGACATCACCGGCGGTGAGGCCGCCGTCCGCCGCGTGGAGAGCAGCGCAGTCGCCGCAGACGAGCGCGCGGATCGCCAGCGCCTCGGAGTCATCGACGGCGACCAGAACGGCGCACCTCGGCCGGTCCCGGTGTACCTGGTCGGTGGCCGTCGTCCGTGACCAGCCGCGCTCCGGTCACGCCGGTCGCCCAGGTGGCTACCGGCGAGGCGGACGGCGTCCCGTGGACTTTTCTCCTCCTCACCGGCCTGGCGGCCCTCGCCGTCGGTCTCCTCGGGACCAACCGTGCGATCTTCCTCGGGGTACTGCTGATCAACCTTGTCTTCCTGGTCTTCTTCCTCAGGCATGTGGCGTTCGCCGCGGCCGCCGCGCGGTGGGCGCCGTCCGATCTCTACGAGGTCCCGGACGTCCCCAGCGACTTCCTGCCGACGGTCAGCGTCCTGGTCGCCTGCCACAACGAGGAAGCCGTCGTCCCCGGGCTGGTCCGCGGGCTGGTGGCCCTGCACTACCCCCGCTCGCGACTGGAGATCCTGCTGGTGGACGACGGATCCGCCGACCGCACGGGGGAGTTGCTGGACCGGCTGACCGCCGGGATCGGCCACATGCGGGTCATCCACCGGCCCGCGGGTGCCGGTGGGGGGAAGTCCGGCGCCCTCAACACCGCCCTCGCCGAGGCCCGCGGGGAGATCGTGGTGGTCTTCGACGCCGACCACATCCCGCGACGCAACGTCATCCATCGCCTGGTCCGCCACTTCCGTGACCCCAGGGTCGCTGCGGTCCAAGGGCGGTGCATCGTGCGGAACTCAGTGCAATCCACCCTCGCCCGCTCGATCGCCATCGACTACTTCTCGGGGTATCTGGTCAACGAGTACGGGCGTCAGGCGCTCTTCGGGCTTCCCGCGTACGGCGGCGCCAATTGCGCGATTCGCACCGAGTTGCTCAGAGAATTCGGGGGATGGAACGTCAACAGCGTGACCGAAGACACCGATATCACGCTACGGCTGGTGCTGGCTGGCTACCGTGTCCGCTACGACATCACCGCGGTCGATACCGAGGAAGGGGCGACGACGTTGAACCGCTTCGTCCGCCAGCGGTATCGGTGGGCGCGGGGCCACCAGCAGGTGTGGCGGGATTACCGGTCGAGCGTGTGGAGCTGCCCGCACCTGACGTTCGGCCAGAAGATCGAGACGACGCTCTTCCTGCTCGTCTACCACGTGCCGGTGCTGTGCACCCTCACGCTGGTGTTGACCCTGCTGCGGCTGGTGGGTATCGGCCCCCACGTCAGCGTCCTCGAACTGCTCCCCCTCGCGTCGTTGCTCTTCGCCGGCCCGTTCTGCGAGTTGGCGGTCGGGTTGCTGGTCGGGCGGGCGCCGCGCCGCGCCGCCTGGTCGGTTGCCTGGATGACCCCGATCTTCCTGGTGTTCATGCTGGTCTGCACCCGCGCGTGGATCGACGGCCTGCTCGGACGCCCGTACACCTGGGTGAAGACCAAGCGCTCCCAATGGAGCGCCCTGCACGGGCGGGAAACCACCGGGGACGTCGACCGGGTACTCGGCGGGGAGAGCACGTGATCCGCCGTCGCGTCACCATCGCTGCGCTGCTGGCCGCGTCGCTGATCGTGGCCTTCGGTGGTTTTCTGCTGCTCTCGGAGCCGCTGCGCCATCTCGAAGAGCGCCTCGTCCTCGACGTCCTGCGCTCCGGGAATCGGGTGACCCTCTTCGGCGATCACGACTTCCAGGTGCTGCCCCCACACCACGCCGCCTTCCGGGCCCAGCTCACCCCCTTCTGCTCTTCCCTGGTCCCCGTCCTGGCGCTTGCGGCGATCGCGGCGTTCGTCGTCCACGGGCATTGGCTGCGGCGGTCGGTCGCGTGGGGTTGTGCCGCCGGGCTGGTGGTGGCCTGCAACGTGCTGCGGATCGCCGGCTCCCTCTGGGTGGGCCTCGAACTCGGGCCCAGCGGACTCGTCCTCTTCCACGACTGGGTCGGCACGATCTTCGGTCTCGGGTACACGATGGTCGGCTTCTTCCTGATGCTCTATCTGCTGCTCCCGCGGGCCACCACCCGCATCCCGCGGGCGGCGCGGGTCAGCGACGTGTTGTGAGTTGACCCATGAGTGAAGCCATTCGTCTCATCGCTCTCGCGCTCGGGGTCGCCCTCATCGCCGCGGGGGTCGCCTGGCGGATGATCCGGTCTGCGCGGGTTCGCCAGGGAATCCGCCGTGGCCTGGCCGACCCGGATCCGGCGGTGCGCATCGCCGCCGTCCGTCAAGCCGCCGAGATCGGGTTGGCCAGTACGGCTCCCGCGCTGCTCCGGGCCGTGCGAACCGAGACGGATCCGGCGGTGCGCGCCGCGGTGGTCGACTGCGTGGCCGCCCATCAGTGGGAACCGGCGTCCACAGCCGCGATCGTGGAGTTGCGCTTGTGGGCCAAGGCGTACGTCGCCTCCCGTCCCGATCTGGCCCGCCCTACCGGCCTGCTGCACCCCGGCGTTCCCGGCACGGTCCCGTCGCCGTCGCTGCACCCGGCCCGCGAGCACGAATTTCGCCGCCGCACCGCCACCGACGTCCATCTCGACGAGCGCAGCCCGCTCGGCCCTCCGGCGGACGACGACCCGCTCACCCCGGTGCGGGTCGTGGTCACCGGCGTCGGGGGGGCGGCGGGAGTGGCGGTGCTGCGGGCGCTGCGCGCCGCCGGTCACGTGGTGATCGGGGTGGACGCCGACCCCGACGCCGTCGGAATCCGGCTCGCCGACCACGGTCATCCCGTCCCCCGTTGCGACGACCCCACCTACCTGGTCTCGCTCATCCACGTCGCCACCCTCTTCGACGCCGAAGCGATCATCGGTACGGTCACCGAGGAATTCCCGGCGCTCATCGCCGGGGCCGAATTCCTCCGCGACGCGGGGTTGCGCTTCGTCTTCCCCGACCTCGCGACGGTCCAGACCTGCCGCGACAAATGGGCGTTCTTCCAGGCCATGCGGCAGGCCGGGGTGCCGGTTCCCGCGACCTCCCTAGGCGGCGCGGACGGCGTCCCCGGCCCGTGGATCGTCAAACCGCGTTT
Source organism: Acidothermus sp. (assembly GCA_023512015.1). Taxonomy (GTDB): domain Bacteria; phylum Actinomycetota; class Actinomycetes; order Acidothermales; family Acidothermaceae; genus Acidothermus. Next base: position 24,591 of record JAIMAI010000003.1, read on the forward strand.
CGGTCGGGGCTCCCGCCAGGTGCACGCTGTCGCCGCGCTGGCCGAACTCGACGCCGCGCTGGCCCTGGTGGACGAACCGTTGGTGCAGACCGCGGTGTGCGGCCGGGAATTCACCGCCGACGCGCTGGTGTGGCCCTCCGGGACGTTGGCCGGCGTCGTCCCCCGGTGGCGGATCGCCACCAAGGGCGGTATTTCCACGGTCGGTGAGACGTTCGAAGACGACCGGGTCGTCGAAACCGTCGGGCTGGCGCTGAAAGCCGTGGGGCATATCGGGCCGGCCAACGTGCAAGGCTTCGTCGACGACGACGGATCGGTGACCGTCATCGAAGTGAATCCGCGTTTCTCCGGGGGCTTGCCGCTGTCGCTCGCCGCGGGAGCCGATTTCGTCGGCGAATTCCTACGCGCAGTCATGGGTCGCCAGGTGCGCCCGGAAAGGTTGGTCGGCCGCCCCGGGGTGCGTATGCACCGCTATTTCGACGAGGTGTACCAGGCATGAGGATCGCCGTCCTATGAGGCTCACCGTCGGACTTGGGACCCGGCCGGAAATCGTCAAACTCGCCGGCGTCGTGCGGGCGCTGCGGTCGCGCGGCCACGAGGTGCGAATCGTCGCGACCGGCCAGCACGTCGATCCGCGGCTCGCCGGGGATTTCTTCGCGGAATTGGGATTCACCCCCGACGCGACCTGGAATCTGCCTGCCGGGGAAGCCGATCGCGTCGGAGCGATGCTCGCTGCGGCTTTCCGCGAATTCGCCGCACACCGACCGGATGCCGCCGTCGTCCTCGGTGACACCTACACCGCACCTCTCGTTGCGATGGGGGCCCGCCGTTTCGGGGTGGGGGTGGTGCACGTCGAGGCCGGCCTGCGCTCCTTCAACGACGTCTCCATGGAGGAGGTCCACCGGCGCATGATGGTGGGGCTGGCCACCTTTCATTTCGCCCCGACCCCGCTCGCCGCGGAATTCCTGCGCACCGAGGGAGTTGCCGATGAACGCATTCGGGTCGTCGGCAACCCCGTGATCGATGTGCTGGTCGAAAGCGGGGTCACGCGCATGCCGTGGCAGCGCCGACACGGCGTCCTGCTCACCGCGCACCGCGCAGGCAACGTCGACGATCCCGAGCGACTGGACCAACTGATCCGGTTGCTGCGGGCCCTGGGGCGCGTTCAACCACCTGTGATCTTCCCGGTGCATCCGCGGACCCGTGACCGCCTGCTCGCCGCCGGTCGTTTCGAGGAGGCCGCCGCGTTGGACGGCGTCCGGCTCGTCGAGCCGCTGCCCTACCACGCGTTGTTGGAGACCTTGGCCCGTAGCCGGGTGGTGGTGACCGACAGCGGCGGCCTGCAGGAGGAGGCCGCGTGGTTCGGCGTCCCTGCCGTGGTGTTGCGGACCACGACCCCACGCTGGGAGAGCGTCGAAGCCGGCATCGCGGTGCTCACCGGCATGGACGCCGACCGGGCGCTCGCCGCGGTCGAGCGGTTCACCGATCCGGCCGAGCTCGCCCGGGTCGATGCATCGGCGTGCCCGTACGGTGACGGGCGTGCGGGGGAGCGGATCGCCGAGGCACTGGCCGACCCCCACCTGCTGAGCCTGATCGTCCCCCGGGAGCCTGAGGTAGGTGCGATGCCGGTGCTGGAGGGGCTGCGGTGACCGCCGTCCGCGAGCCGACGTCGGGGGAAAAGGTGCCGAGCGGTCAGATCGCAGCGGTGACCATCGATCTCGACGACACGCTCTTCGACCAGCGGCTCTGGCTGGACGGCGCGTGGCAGGCGGTGGGCACCGCAGGAGCGGTGTTCGGCCTCGACCCCGAGGCGTTGATCTCACGGCTGCGGGTGATCGCAGCGGAGGGAAGCGACCGCGGGAGGATCATCGATCGCGCCTTGCTCGACCTCGGGGTACCGCAGTGGGAGCTGCCGGCCGTCGTACCCGGGCTGGTCGCCGCGTTCCGCTCTCATGCCCCGGCGTCGCTGCCGTGCTATCCGGGGGTGGGCGAAGCGCTGGAGGCGGTGCGCCGCTGGGTCCCCGTCGGATTGATCACCGACGGGGATCCTCACGTGCAGCGGGCGAAACTGCGGGCCCTCGGCCTCCGCGACGCCTTCGATGTCATCGTCTTCTCCGACGAACTCGGCCGTCGCCACCGCAAGCCCTCCCCGGAGCCTTTCCTGCGGGCGCTGCGCGAGCTGGGAGTCGAGCCGGCCCACGCCGTGCACATCGGTGATCGACCGGCCAAGGATGTCGCCGGTGCCCGGGGTGTGGGCATGCGGGCGATCCGGGTGCGCACCGGGGAGTATCGGGACCACCCCGACGACCCGCAGGCTGCTCCGTGGCGAGTCTTCGACCGTGCCACCGAGGCGCTGCACTGGCTTGCCGTCCAACTCGCGGCGACCCGCCCGAGTCGCCTTCTGGCAGACTGAGAGGCCGGACGGCGTCCTCTCGCCGTCCGCGTGAAAGCAGGTACCGGTTCACGCCATGCTCGGCGACCCGGCGACCCGAGAGCAGGAGATCGCGTTGAAGCCCGACATCCATCCCGAGTACCGAGAGACCACCGTGATCTGCAGCTGTGGGAACACCTTCACCACCCGCAGCACCGCCAAGAACGGCGTCATCCACGCCGAGGTCTGCTCGAATTGCCACCCCTTCTACACCGGCAAGCAGAAGATTCTGGACGTCGGCGGCCGGGTGCAGAAGTTCGAAAAGCGTTTCGGCCAGGTCACCGGAGCCGTGCGCACCGCCGCATCCCGCGCAGGCCGCAAGGCCGGCCGCAAGTAGCCGTCGAGGGGCGTCGGCCGGGTGGCCGACGCCCTTTCGCGTGTCGGTACGCGCCGGAACCATCGGGTGCGGCTCGTGGGCGAGGAGATGAGGGATGTTCGAAGCGGTCGAGGAGGTACTCGCAGAACACGCGGAGCTGGAGCGCCGGCTCGCCGACCCGGCGGTGCACGCCGATCCGCGTACCGCGCGTGCCCTCGGGCGCCGCTACGCCCAGCTCGGCGCCGTGGTCGAGGCCTACCGACGTTGGAAGGCGTTGGACGACGACCTGGCCGCCGCCCACGAACTCGCCGCGTCGGATCCCAGTTTCCGGGGGGAAATCCCGGAACTCGAAGCGAGACGGGAGGAAGCGGCGGCCCGGCTGCGGGCCTTGCTCGCACCGTCGGATCCCAACGACGGCAAGGACGTCATCCTGCAGATCAAAGCGGGCGAGGGTGGGGAGGAATCCGCTCTCTTCGCCGGGGATTTGTTACGCATGTACCTGCGGTATGCCGAACGCCACGGTTGGAAGACCGAAATCCTCGATGCCACCGAATCGGATTTGGGTGGGTACAAGGACGTGACAATTGCCGTTCGTGCCGAGGGGTCGGAGGGCGCGTGGAGCAGGCTCAAGTTCGAAGGCGGCGTGCACCGCGTCCAGCGGGTGCCGGTCACCGAGTCGCAGGGACGAATTCACACCTCTGCCGTCGGGGTTGTCGTCCTTCCCGAAGCCGAGGAGGTGGACGTCGAGATCGACCCGAATGACCTGCGCATCGATGTCTTCCGTTCCTCTGGACCGGGCGGTCAGAGCGTGAACACCACCGATTCGGCGGTCCGCATCACGCATCTGCCCACCGGTGTGGTGGTCAGTTGCCAGAACGAAAAAAGCCAATTGCAGAACAAGGAAACCGCCCTGCGTATCCTGCGTGCGCGACTGCTGGCCATGGCACAAGAAGAGGCGGATGCCAAGGCCAGCGCACAGCGGCGTAGCCAGGTTCGCACCGTCGATCGTTCCGAACGCATTCGCACGTACAATTTCCCGGAGAATCGCATTTCCGACCACCGGGTGAATTACAAGGCGTACAACCTCGACCAGGTGTTGGACGGCGAATTGGACGGCGTCATCCAGGCGTTGCTCGACGCCGAGGCGGCGGCGCGGCTCGCTTCCGCCGACACCGATCCGACCAGACCCGTCTTGAGTAGGCAGCGGTGAGCACGCCCACCCTCCGGCGTCCCCCCGATGCCGTTCCACTGCGGGCCGCGCTCACGGAGGCGACGGCGCTGCTCGCGGCGGCCGGCGTCCCGAGCCCGCGAGCCGATGCCGAGCAGCTCGCGGCGTTCGTCCTCGGCTGCCCGCGAACCCACTTGCTCGCGGCCGGGGTTTTCCCCGCCGGGAGGCACGAATTGTTCCGGCGGTTGGTCGCCAAACGGGCCGAGCGCATCCCCCTCCAGCACCTGACCGGCAGCGTGGGTTTTCGCCGACTGGAACTCGCCGTCGGGCCCGGTGTCTTCATCCCCCGCCCGGAAACCGAAGTGCTCGCCGAGTGGGTGATTCGCCGACTCCGCGCGTTCGATAGCGGGAAAGCGGCCGAGCCGTTGGTCGTCGACTTGTGTACCGGGTCGGGGGCGCTTGCCATCGCGATCGCCACCGAGGTTCCGGGTGCTCGGGTGCACGCGGTGGACGACGATCCCGCCGCGCTCGCCTGGGCCGAACGCAACGTTGCGGGCACCGGAGCCCGCGTGTTCCTGCACCTGGGCGACGCCGCCCACGCATTGCCGGAATTGAACGGGCTGGTCGACGTGGTGGTGGGCAATCCTCCTTATCTCGCCGAATCCCAGCGGGCCCTGCTGGACCCCGAAGTAGCCGATCACGATCCGCCGCGGGCGTTATGGTCGGCCGAGGAAGGGCTGGCCGGCCCACGAATGGTGATCGAGAGTGCCCGCCGGCTGCTCCGCCACGGCGGGTGGCTGGCGATCGAGCACGGCGACGACCAGGGACCGGCGGTGCGAGCGCTCCTCGCCGCCGGATGGATGGACGTCGAAGGGCACGTCGATTTGAGCGGGCGCGCTCGGTTCGTCACGGCGCGTCGGGTGCGAGGGAAAGGGTGCGAGGGAAAGGGTGAGCGGATGCAGGTCTTCGACTGTACGAATCCGGCCGAGCGGGACGCCGGATTGGCCGCTGCCGCCGAGGCCGTGCGGCGGGGTGAGTTGGTGGTGCTTCCGACGGACACGGTCTACGGCATCGGCGCCGACGCCTTCACCCCGGCAGCGGTCGCCGCGCTGCTCGCCGCGAAGGGCCGCGGCCGGGACATGCCGGTGCCGGTGCTCATCGGGGAGCAGCGGGTCTTCGACGCGCTGGTCGCCGACGTCCCCCCCGGCGCCCGCGAACTGATCGACCGGTTCTGGCCCGGCGCGCTCACCATCGTCGTCCGCTCCAACCCCTCGCTGGCTTGGGATCTCGGCGACACCGCGGGAACGGTGGCGCTGCGGATGCCGGGAGAGGAGCTTGCCCTTGACCTGCTGCGCCGCACGGGTCCGATGGCGGTGAGCAGCGCCAACCGGTCCGGCCTGCCGCCCGCGACCACCTGCGCCAACGCCCGCGCCCAGCTCGGCGAGTCGGTCTCGGTGTACCTCGACGGTGGTCCCACCACCTCAACGGTTCCGTCGTCGATCGTGGACCTCACCGGGGAGACGCCGGTTCTGCTGCGCCGCGGTGCGCTGAGCGAGGAGCAACTCCGCGAGGTCGTGCCGACGCTGCGGGTCACCCACCCCGCGTCGTAGGGTTCGATCAGCGGCCGTACGGCGGGAGGCGGCGGGTGCGCGAGTATCTGATCACCCTTCTCGTCGCCGCCGGCGTTACGTACCTCACCACGCCGGTAGCGCGACGGTTCGCGATGCGGGTCGGCGCGTTGACGGTGGTCCGCGACCGCGACGTGCACACGATCCCGACACCCCGTCTCGGCGGATTGGCGATGTTCCTCGGGGTCGGCGCCGCGCTGTTGGTCGCCTCCCGACTTCCCACCTTGGAAGCCGTCAACCAGCGCTTCCTCGAACCGCGCGCGCTGCTGTTCGGCGGCCTGATCGTCGTCGTGATCGGTGCGTTGGACGACCGGTTCGGTCTGGACGCCGTGACCAAGCTCGCCGGTCAGGTGCTGGCGGCGGCGGTCGTCGTCCTCCAGGGAGTGCAACTCCTTTGGCTACCGATCCCGGCCTACGGCACGCTGATCCTCGGCCAGGACTGGTCGGTGATCTTGACGGTGACGTTCATCGTCGTCGTCATCAACGCGGTGAATTTCATCGACGGCCTGGACGGTCTGGCGGCCGGCATCGTGGGAATCGCGGCGTTGGCGTTCTTCGCTCTCTCCTACCAAATGTCCGCCGAACTGCACCTCTCGCGGGCGCTACCGCCGCTGCTCCTCGCGGTGGTGGTGGCCGGGGTGTGTATCGGTTTCCTGCCCCACAACTTCCACCCGGCGCGGGTCTTCATGGGGGACAGCGGATCGATGCTCATCGGTTTGCTGCTGGCGGCTGCCACGGTGTCGCTCACCGGGCAGGTTTCGCCGGCTGACCAATACCAGCAGTACGGCACTTTTCTCCCGTTGCTTTTGCCGTTCGTCGTGCTCTTCGTTCCCTTCGCCGATCTGGTGGCCGCCGTGGTGCGACGCACCCGCGCGGGCCGGGTTCCTTGGGCGCCCGACAAGCAGCACCTGCACCACCGCCTGCTGGAACTCGGCCATTCCCAGCGTCGCGCCGTCTTGATCATGTACGGATGGTCGGCGATCTTCTCTGCGGGCGTGGTGGGGTTGGCCATCACGCAGGCCCCGATGGTGGTGGCAGCCGCGGCGGGGGCGGTCGTCGTCCTCGCCCTGTTGGGTCTCGGCCTGCCGAGGCTGCGGGCGGCAAGGGCCGGACGCGCCGAGTGACTAGAGGGCCGAGATTGCGTGACGGAACGCACAGACTCCCCGGGCCGGTGGGCCGATGTGCCTGTGGTAACGTGCGCGTCAACCCCACGAAATCTGGGAGTCTTACGTGTCCGTGACGGGTCCGTAGGATGAGCCAGGACCGTGGGAGGCCGCAGCTGGGTCTCTACGCCCTGGTCGGCATCGGCTCGCTCAACGTCGGGTCGTTGTTGGCCGGGCTAGGGATCGGCTGGTTCATCGACAGTCGGCTCGGGTCGTTTCCCGCTCTCACCCTCATCGGGCTCGGAGTCGGGATCGCCGCCGGGTTGACCGCGAGCTGGCTTCGAATCCGCGCATATCTCGCCCACCCCGAGCCGGTCAGCCGCACCCCGGGCAACCCGGTCGAGTGGGACGACGAGGAGTAGAGCCGCATCCGAGGGTGACCGGAGGTGCGGCACGAGAGGAGCAGGATGACCACCAGCGGACCGTTGATGGTGCCTGTCGGCACTCCGCGGCGGGTCTTCGTCGTCGCGTTGATCCTGGGCGGGGTGGTCCTGGCTGCGGCCAGCCTGCTCGGGTACGCCTTGATCGGTGGGCTTTTCGTGGTCGGGCTCGCCCTCGGGGTGGTCAACAACGTCATGACGGTCCGCTCGATCCTCCGGCACACCGAACACGGAGATCCGGATCGCAAGCGCTATACGAAATCGGCTCTGATCCGCCTCGGCTACATCTCCCTCATCGCCGGTGTTTTCGTCGTGGCGTTCCGCGGCGCGGGAATTGCGGTCTTGGTGGGCCTCGCCGTCTTCCATCTGCTGGCCTCGCTGGCCAGCGCGCTTCCGCTGTTGAAGGAGTTCCGTAAGGTATGAGCGCGCTGACCTCTCCGCACGTGCTCGCCGTCGAGGTGGACGTCGGCACCCACCAGACCGTCAAACTTTTCGGCCTCACCTGGCATTGGGACACGATTCTCAGTTCGGTGGTCGCCGGCATCATCGTGGTCGGCCTCGGCTTGTATTTGCGGGCGACGGCACGTGCGGCCACCCCGAGCAAATTGCAGCTGCTCTTCGAGATGCTCGTCGGGTGGGTCAACAAACAGGTCGAGGAGAGCATGGGCCTGCGGGTGGCTCCCTTCGTCGCCCCCATGGCGGTCACGCTTTTCGTCTATATCTTGCTGTGCAACTGGATCGGCGTCATTCCGAGCGGTCATCCGGAGCGCTTCCCGCCGCCGACCGCTGACATCAACCTGACGCTCACCTTGGCATTGGTGGTCATCATCCCCATGCATTTGGTGAGTCTGCGTCGGCGCGGGGTGCGCGGGTACATCCGGCACTATTTCGAGCCTTACAAAATACTTTTCCCGTTGGAAGTGGTCCAGGAGCTGTCGAAGCCGATCACTTTAGCGCTCCGGCTCTTCGGCAACATCTTCTCCGGCGTCATCATGGTCGCGCTGCTCGCGAACCTGCCGGCTTTCCTGCTCTGGGTGCCACAAGGGATCTGGAAGCTCTTCGATTTGTTCATCGGAGTCATCCAGGCGTTCATCTTCGCGCTCCTGACGATCCTGTACTACGCGTTCGCGACCAGCACCGAGGGCCACGAGGCCGAGCAATCCCACGATGAGGAAAGCTCGTCGGGCTCGGTGCCGCAAGCTCAACGATCCCCAACCCCTGTGCCGGCCAGCCAGAGCCGGTGACGACCAAACCCTGCGGAAAAGATCGGAGAAACGATGGCTGCAAGCAACATCGAGAGTGCGGTGAAGACGGCGGGCGCCTTCATCGGCGGTGGGCTGGCCCTGGCAGGCGGCGCCATTGGTGCGGCGATCGGTGACGGTCTCGCCGGTGCTCAGACCATCGCCGGAGTCGCCCGTCAACCGGAGGCCCAGCCCCGCCTCATGCCGCTCTTCTTCCTTACTGTGGGTCTGGTGGAGGCCATGTACTTCATCAACCTCGCGTTCATGGCCTTGTTCGTCTTCGTCCTCGGAAAGTAGGCCGCCAGGGTGCCCAGCACAACGATCGCCGACAACTTCCTCCTCCCCGGGCCGACGGCGCTCGCCGAGCTCGTGGTCTTCCTCCTCATCCTGTTCGTCTTCGCGAAATACATCGTGCCGCTCATCAACCAGAAAATGGCCGAGCGGCAGGAAATGATTCGCACTCAGTTCGCGGAGGCCGAACGTGCCCGCCGGGAAGCCGAGGCCGCGGCGGCCCAATACCGCGAACAACTGCAGGCGATCCGCGCCGAAGCGACCCGGCTGCGGGAGCAGGCGCACGAAGAGGGGCAACGGATCATCGCCGAGGCGAAGGAACAAGCGCGGCGGGAGGCCGAGAGAATCCTGCGTGCCGCAGAGGAACAGATCGCGGCCGAACGGGCCCGCGCGGTGGCCGCCGTCCGGGCCGAGCTCGGCTCCCTGGCCGTGGAACTCGCCAGCCGCATCGTCGGCGAATCGCTGGGTGACGTCGAGCGACAGCACCGCATCATCGAGCGATTCCTCACCGAGCTCGAAGAACAAGGCAGATCTCCTCGGGTCGAGCAGAGCAGGGAACAGGTGCACCACTGATGCAAGGCGCCAGTCGCGAAGCGTTGGCCGCCGCGTGGCGGGAGACCGAAGAACTGCTCGTACGGGCCCCCCTGGACTCCGCCGCCCTCGCAGGGATCGGCGAGCAACTCTTCGCGGTCACCGACGTGCTCGACGAAAACCCCGCTCTGCGGCGCGCGCTGTCCGACCCAGCCGTCGAACCGGGGCGCAAGACGTCGTTGGCCGACCGGGTCTTCTCGAACCGCATCGCCTCCGAGGCAAGAGAGATCGTCGGGCTGGCGGTACGTGCGCGATGGTCGCGTATGCGGGATCTCCCGGATGCCGTGGAAATCCTCGGCGTCCTGGCGTTACTCGTCGCGGCCGAGAAGGAGCGGGTGGTCGACGACGTCGAAGACGAGTTCTTCCGTTTCGGTCGCATCGTCGCGAGCGTTCCCGACCTGCGGGATGCGCTCGCGAACCGTACGTTGCCGGTGGAAAACAAAATTCGCTTGGTGGAGCGGTTGCTGGCGGGCAAGAGTCGGCCGATGACGGTCATCCTCGTCGAACAACTCGTCCGGCATCCGCGGGGGCGGACTCCCGAGGAGGGCTTCGCCGAGTTCAGCGGGATCGTCGCCCGGTTTCGGCAGCGGCTCGTCGCCCGCGTCGTGGTCGCCGTCCCCCTTACCGACGACGAACGAGCCCGACTTCGCCGAGCCCTTTCGGATATCTACGGCCGCGACGTCCACCTGCACGTCGAGGTGGACGGACGAATCGGCGGCGGCGTCGTCGTCCAACTCGGTGATGAAGTCATCGACGGGTCGATCGCGAGCGTCCTCGCGGCGGCTCGACAGAAACTTGCGAGCTGACCAGAAGACCAGTAGGAGAAACGGACCGAGGAACCATGTCTGAACTCACGATTCGCCCCGAGGAGATTCGCGAAGCGCTGGAGGAATTCGTCGCCTCCTACACGCCGGATGTCGCTTCCCGCGAAGAGATCGGTCGGGTCACCGAAGCCGGTGACGGGATCGCGCGTATCGAAGGACTGCCGTCCACGATGGCCAACGAGCTGCTGCGCTTCGAAGACGGCACGCTCGGTTTGGCCCTCAACCTCGACGTGCGGGAAATCGGCGCGGTCATCCTCGGACCGTTCGAGGGAATCGAGGAAGGCCAGACCGTCAAGCGGACCGGGGAGATTCTCTCGGTCCCGGTGGGCGACGGCTTCCTCGGTCGCGTGGTGAATCCGCTGGGAGAACCGCTCGACGGTAAAGGGGAAATCGTCGCGGAGACCCGCCGGGCGCTGGAATTGCAGGCTCCGAGCGTGGTCCAGCGCCAACCGGTGAAGGAACCGCTGCAAACCGGCATCAAGGCCATCGACGCTATGACCGCCATCGGGCGGGGCCAGCGTGAGCTCATCATCGGGGACCGGCAGACCGGTAAAACCGCGGTGGCGATCGACACCATCATCAATCAGCGGGCGAATTGGGAGAGTGGCGATCCCAAACTGCAGGTGAAGTGCATTTACGTCGCGATCGGCCAGAAGGGCTCGACGATCGCCGCCGTCCGCAGCGCCCTCGAAGCCGCCGGAGCGATGGAGTACACCACGATCGTCGCTGCCCCGGCCTCCGATCCCGCGGGCTTCAAGTACCTGGCGCCGTACACCGGATCTGCCATCGGTCAGCACTGGATGTACAAAGGGCAGCACGCGCTCATCGTTTTCGACGACCTGTCCAAGCAGGCCGAGGCGTATCGAGCGATTTCCCTGCTACTGCGCCGTCCTCCGGGCCGGGAAGCCTACCCGGGTGACGTCTTCTACCTGCACTCCCGTCTGCTGGAGCGGTGCGCGAAACTCTCCGACGAGATGGGAGGGGGTTCGCTCACCGGGCTCCCCATCATCGAGACCAAAGGCAACGACGTTTCGGCGTACATCCCCACCAACGTCATCTCCATCACCGACGGCCAGATCTTCCTGGAGACCGACCTGTTCAACTCCGGGGTACGGCCGGCCATCAACGTCGGTATCTCGGTTTCGCGGGTCGGTGGCAACGCCCAGCTCAAGGCGATGAAGCAGGTCGCCGGTCGGCTCCGCCTGGACCTCGCCCAGTACCGGGAACTCGAAGCGTTCGCAGCGTTCGGCTCCGACCTGGACGCCGCCAGTCGCGCACAGCTCGAACGCGGTGCGCGACTCGTCGAACTGCTCAAGCAGCCGCAGTACTCCCCGTACCCGGTGGAAGAGCAGGTCGTGTCACTGTGGGCCGGCACGACGGGTCAGCTCGACGACGTGCCGGTCGCCGACATCCGGCGCTTCGAGCGGGATTTCCTCGAATACGTGCGACTCCATCACCACGGCATTTTCGACGAGATCCTGCAGACCAAGGAACTCACCGACAACGTGGTGGAGGCCCTCACCCTCGCCATCACCGAGTTCAAGAAGACCTTCGAGACGCACGAAGGGAAAATCCTGGGCCACGAGGAGGCGCCCGAGCTCGACGAGTCCCACCTGGCCGCCGAGAAGGTGCGCAAACACGTTCCTCCGGAGAAGAAGCCGCAGGCCACCGGCGCGTCCCGCTGAGCCGTCGAGCGGAGAGTTTCGGGAATGGGAGCGCAACTTCGTATCTACCGTCGGCGGATCCGGTCGGTCCGGGCCACCGCGAAAATCACCCGCGCCATGGAACTCATCGCGGCGTCTCGGATCGTCAAAGCGCAGCAGCGGGTGGCGGCCTCCACCCCCTACGCGCAGGCCATCACCCGCGCGGTCTCGGCGGTGGCCAGTCTCTCCGACATCGATCACCCGCTGCTCACCGAACGTCCCGACCCGACCCGGGCCGCCGTCCTGTTGGTCACCTCCGACCGGGGGTTGGCGGGGGCGTACAGCGCCAACGTGCTGCGCGAAGGCGATGCGCTCACCGAGCATCTGCGGGAACGGGGAATGGACGTCGTCCACTATCTCGTAGGGCGCAAGGGTTTGGCGTATTACCGGTTCAGGGACCGCCCGATCGCGGCGTCCTGGCTGGGATTCTCCGAGAATCCCGGGTACCTGCAGGCGAAGGAAATCGCCGACACGCTGATCAACGCGTTTCAGACGCCGGCAGAGGACGGCGGGGTCGACGAAATCCACGTGGTGTACACACGATTCGTCTCCATGCTCACCCAGACTCCGGAAGCCCGCCGCATCCTGCCCCTGGAGGTCGAGGAGACCACCGAGGAGCCGGTCGGCGGCGCATTTCCGCAGTACGAATTCGAGCCGAACGCGGCCGGCGTCCTCGATGCTTTGCTGCCGCGGTACGTGGAGGCCCGCATCTACAACGCGCTGCTGCAAGGGGCGGCCTCGGAGCTCGCGGCGCGCCGGCGGGCCTGCAAGGCGGCGACCGACAACGCCGAGGAACTCATCAAGACCTACACCCGACTGGCCAACGCGGCCAGGCAAGCGGAAATCACCCAAGAAATCAGTGAGATCGTCGGCGGCGCGGACGCGCTCGTCGCGGCGGGGAGCGAGTAAGGACGATGACGGCAACGACGGAACACTCTCAGCAGAACACGACCGGCGGAGTCGGCCGAGTAGCCCGGGTCATCGGCCCGGTGGTCGACGTCGAATTCGCCGCCGATGAACTGCCCGAAATCTACAACGCGCTGACCGTGGACGTCGATTTCTCCGGCGCGACCGAACACGTCGAGGGGGAACGCAAGCGAACCCTCGTGCTCGAAGTCGCCCAGCACATCGGCGACAACATGGTGCGGGCCATCTCCATGCAGCCCACCGACGGCTTGGTGCGCGGCGCGCTGGTCCGCGACACCGGTTCGCCGATCACCGTTCCGGTGGGGGATGTCACCAAGGGCCACGTGTTCAACGTGTTCGGGCAGACCCTCGACGTGCCGCACATCGAGGTGACCGAGCGGTGGCCGATCCACCGGCCGGCGCCGGCGTTCGACCAGCTCGAGGCCAAGACAGAGATGTTCGAGACCGGCATCAAGGTCATCGACCTGCTCACCCCCTACGTCAAGGGCGGGAAGATCGGCCTGTTCGGGGGAGCCGGAGTGGGGAAGACGGTCCTCATCCAGGAGATGATCCACCGGGTGGCGAAGAACTTCGGTGGGGTCTCGGTGTTCGCCGGCGTCGGGGAACGGACCCGCGAAGGCAACGACTTGTTCCTGGAGATGACCGAATCGGGCGTCATCGCCGACACGACGTTGGTCTTCGGGCAGATGGACGAGCCGCCGGGATGCCGACTGCGGGTCGGGTTGGCGGCCCTGACGATGGCGGAGTACTTCCGCGATGTGAAGAAGCAGGACGTGCTGCTCTTCATCGACAACATCTTCCGGTTCGTGCAGGCCGGTTCGGAGGTCTCGACCCTGCTCGGCCGGATGCCGTCCGCGGTGGGCTACCAGCCGACCCTCGCCGACGAGATGGGTGCCCTGCAGGAGCGGATCACCTCCACCCGAGGCCACTCCATCACCTCCCTGCAGGCGATCTACGTTCCGGCCGACGACATCACCGACCCCGCGCCGCACACCACCTTCACCCACCTCGACGCGACGACCGTGTTGTCGCGGCCGATCTCCGAGAAGGGCATCTATCCCGCGGTCGATCCGCTCGACTCCACCTCCCGCATCCTCGACCCGCAGTTCATCGGCGAGGAACATTTCCGGGTGGCCAACCAGGTCAAGCAAATCCTTCAGCGCTACAAGGATTTGCAGGACATCATCGCGATCCTCGGCATCGACGAGCTGAGCGAAGAAGACAAGGTCATCGTCGGCCGAGCTCGGCGCATCGAGCGATTCCTCTCGCAGAACATGTTCGTCGCCGAGGCCTTCACCGGTCAGAAGGGCTCGTTCGTGCCGCTCGACGAGACCATCGAATCGTTCCGTCGGCTCTGCGAGGGCGATTTCGACCACATCCCCGAGCAGGCGTTCTTCATGTGCGGCGGCATCGAGGACGTCGAAGCCAAAGCCAAGCAGCTCGCGGAACGCAGCTGAGGGAGCCCGCAGATGCCTTTGCAGGTAGACCTCGTCTCCGCCGAACGGCGGCTGTGGTCCGGGGCGGCGGATTTCGTCGTCGCCCGCACCCTCGACGGTGAACTCGGCATCCTCCCCGGGCACGTGCCGCTGCTCGGAGTACTCGCCGAAGGATTCACCGTGAAAATCACCGGCCGTGATGCGGGAACCGGAATCGTGGCCGCCGTCCACGGAGGGTTCCTCTCGGTCGCCAACGACGAGGTGACGATCCTCACCGAGGTCGCCGAGCTCTCCGGTGAGATCGACGTTGCGCGCGCCCGGGCCGCTCTCGATCGCGCCACCGCCGAAGGCGACGAACAAGCCGCCGCTCGCTCGCGGGCCAGGCTGGCCGCGGCAGGTCAACCGGTCTGATCGGCGGGCCGGCGATGCTGATCGAAGCGTTCGACATCGCCGGCCTCGTCGTGACCGGTGTGATCGCTTGTGCTGCGGCGTTCGTCGTCGCCGTCCTGATTCGCCAGACCATGCTGCAACGCCGGGGAGCCGGGGTGCTCTGTGCGATGCGGACCGGTTCCAGCTGGCATCTGGGTGTGGTTCGCTACGGGTCCAAGACCCTGCAGTGGTACCGCTTGATCAGCCTCACTCCACGGCCGTCGGTGGTCTTCGTCCGCGGGGGGACGACGGTGCTGGCGCGTCGACCGGCTGGGATCGGGGTTCGCCACCTATTGCCCCACGCTGCGCTCATCGCCCGCTGCCGCGCCCGCAGCGCTGCCGGGAACACGGTCGACGTCGAGCTGGCCTTCTCCGCGGCCGGCTGGACGGGCTTCCTCGCTTGGCTGGAATCCGCGCCGCCGGCGACCGTCGATCCGTCGCCGACCGCCGTCGCGCCGACGATCGCCGTCCCGTCAGGCCCCACCGCGGGAACCGGCGGGCCGCCAGAGCACGTCCCCGGCGCCGGCGACCGCATTGACCCGCCTGGCCAGCACGAACAGTAGGTCGGAAAGCCGGTTGAGGTAGCGCGCGGCGGTCGGGTTCATCGCGGATCCGTGGACGGCGATCGCGGCCCAGGTCGCCCGCTCCGCCCTCCGCACCACGGCGCGGGCCTGGTGGAGCAGCGCCGCCGCGAGGGTGCCCCCGGGGAGCACGAAGCTGTCTAGCGGGGGCAGCGCGGCGTTGGCGGCGTCGATGGCGGCTTCGAGCCGGCTCACGTCCTCCTCGACCACCCGCAGCGGGGGATGAGTCGGATGCGGTTCCACCGGCGTGGCGAGGTCGGCGCCGACGTCGAAGAGGTCGTTTTGCACGCGCCGCAGAATGCCCGCGATCTCCGCGGGAAACTCGGCCGCTGCCAAAGCCACCCCGATGATCGTATTCGCTTCGTCGCACGAACCGATCGCTTCGAGGCGCGGATCCGTCTTGGCCACCCGGCCGCTGCCGGCGAGCGCCGTCGTCCCGTCGTCGCCGGTACGGGTGTAGATGCGGGTGAGGTGGACGGCCACGCGATGAGCCTACGCGGGGTGGATCGATCAAGGGTTAGCATGCAGCGATGACCGAACGCATCGTCGTCCACGGCGGCCGTCCGCTTCTCGGTGAGGTCACCGTTTCCGGGGCCAAGAACAGCGTGCTCAAGCTCATGGCGGCCGCTCTGCTCGCGCCCGGGCGCAGCGTCGTCCGCAACGTCCCCGCCATCCTCGACGTGAAGATCATGTCTGAGTTGCTGTGCCGGTTGGGGTGTGAGGTGACGGCGGACGGCGACACCTTGCGCCTCGACGTCCCCGATCGGGTCGGCCACGAGGCCGATTACGACCTGGTGCGGCGGCTGCGGGCGTCGATTTGCGTCCTCGGGCCGCTCCTCGCCCGCTGCGGTGAGGCGAAAGTCGCACTCCCCGGAGGTGACAACATCGGTTCGCGCGGCCTGGATCTGCACGTCGCGGGCCTGCAACGGATGGGTGCGGAGATCGAAAGCGAGCACGGCTTCCTGGTGGCGCGAGCACCGCACGGGCTGCGGGGAACCACCGTCTGGCTGGATTTCCCGAGCGTCGGAGCCACCGAGAACCTACTCATGGCCGCGGTCCTCGCCGAGGGAACCACGGTCATCGACAACGCCGCTCGCGAGCCGGAAATCGCCGACCTCGCCTCCATGCTCCAGGAGATGGGGGCCAAAGTGGACGGCGCAGGCTCCTCGACGATCGAAATTCAGGGTGTCGGGGAGTTACAACCGGTCACGCACACCACCGTTCCCGATCGGATCGTCGCCGGTACCTTCGCGATCGCCACCGTCATGACCGGAGGGTCGGTTCGCATCCTGCGATGCCGGCCCGAGCACCTAGAGATCGTGCTGGATCGGTTGGTGTCGTGCGGAGCTGAGGTGGAGGCCTCCGACACCGTGCTCCAGGTGACGATGGACCGGCGTCCGGCCGCCGTCGACGTGGTGACCCTTCCGTATCCGGGGTTCGCCACCGATTTCCTCCCGATGGTCATCGCCTTGAATTCGGTCGCCGACGGGGTGGCGATGGTGACCGAAAACGTCTTCGAGGGGCGTTTCCGTTTCATCCAGGAATTGGTGCGCCTCGGCGCGGATATTCGCACCGACGGCCACCACGCCGTCGTCCGCGGACGGCCGCGGCTGTCCGGGGCACCGGTCGAGGCGACGGATATTCGCGCAGGCGCGGCCCTGGTCCTCGCCGGATTGGTGGCCGACTGCACGACGACGGTGGCCGAGGTACACCACATCGACCGCGGGTACGCCGGTTTCGTCGGGCAGCTTCGCAGCCTCGGAGCGGAGGTCGTTCGGGAGGTGGTCTCCGATGAGTGAGCTGGTTGTCGGGGTGGTCGGCGCCGGGCTCATGGGATCGGGAATCGCCCAGGTAGCGGCGAGTGCCGGCTATCGGGTGCGCCTGCACGACGTCGACGCATCCGCGCTGGACCGCGGACTCGCGGCCATCGACGCGTCGCTGAACCGTTTCGTTTCCAAGGAGAAGATGACGGCGGACGACGCCCGCGCCGCCCGCGACCGAATCCGCACCACCACTCGTTTGGCCGATTTCACCGACTGCGATTTCGTCGTAGAAGCGGTCTTCGAGGACCTCGACGTCAAGCGCGTGGTCTTCGCGGAACTCGCCGCCATCGTTCGGCCGGACACCGTTCTCGCGTCGAACACCACGGCCATTCCCATCACCCGGATCGCCGCCGGTGTGAACAGACCCGAACGGGTCGTCGGGACGCATTTCTTTTCTCCGGTCCAGGTGATGCAGCTCTGCGAAATCGTCAGAGGTTTTCACACCGACGACGCCACGGTCGCGCGGGCACGGGATTTCGCCGAGTCGTTGGGAAAGACCTGCATCGTGGTCAATCGCGACATCGCCGGATTCGTGACGTCGCGATTGCTCGTGGCGTTCGTCAACGAGGCGGTCCGGCTCGTGGAGAGCGGGGTGGCGAGCGCCGAGGATATCGATACCGCCTGTCGCCTCGGCTTCGGCCATCCGATGGGGCCGCTCGCCACCTTGGACCTGACCGGACTCGACGTCATCGCGCATGCGGCAGAGGCGATCTACGAGGCCACGCGGGATGCGAAATTCGCCCCGCCGGAGCTGATGACCCGCATGGTCGCCGCCGGCAGGTTGGGCCGGAAAACCGGCCAGGGCTTCTACCACTACCCCGCACCCTGATCGATCCACCTCCGCACCGATCCCTGCACCGATCGGCGCGCCGGGCTGCCTCAGCTCCCGACCGACCCCGCCGACAGGAAGGGCGGAGCACAGGGACGGGCTCCCCTCGGCGCGTCCGGGTCGACCGGACGCGACGCGGACGCAAGGAGGCGGGTGCGGCATGGCGTTCGACCGGGACGTCCTCGTTGACGATCTTTTCCCCGACGGCTACGCCCTGGAATCTCGGCTGCTGGCGAGCGGAATGGCGACCAAGCTCATCGCCAACGTCGAAAACGTGATCCGCGGCAGGCGTACGGCCGTCGAGATCGTCGCGATCGGTCTGCTCTCCGGGGGGCACGTGCTCATCCAGGACATCCCCGGCAGCGGGAAGACCACCCTCGCCCACGCGTTCGCACAATCCCTCGGCGGGAAATTCCGGCGCGTCCAAGGCACCGCCGACCTGCTGCCCTCCGATATCACCGGTTCGTCGCTGTGGGATCCGGCGCACCAGGAATTCCGCTTCGTTCCGGGGCCGGTCTTCACCAACGTGCTCCTCGTCGACGAATTGAACCGCGCGACCCCGCGTGCCCAGTCGGCTTTGTTGGAAGCCATGGACGAACGGGCGGTCACCGTGGACGGCGTCCGCCACGAGCTCCCCGATCCGTTCTTCGTCGTCGCGACGCAGAATCCCGTCGACCAATACGGCACTTTTCCGTTGCCGGAGAGCCAACTCGACCGTTTCGCGGTGTGTCTGGCGCTCGGGTTCAACGACGTCGCCACCGAACGACAGGTGATGCGTGACCAGCTGGTCCGTCCGACGGTCGGTGACCTCAAACCGGTACTCACCCCCGAGGAATTGCGGTGGCTGCAACTCGAGGTGCGCCGGACGTTCATCGCGGATCCGGTCCTCGATTTCGCGCTGCGAATCCTCGCCGGAACCCGCCAGCATCCCTCGGTGACCGTCGGGGCGAGTTCCCGTGCCGGCCTCTCCCTGCTGCGCTGCGCTCAGGCGCGGGCCCTGCTCGCCGGGCGCAACTACGTCGTGCCGGACGACGTCCGGCTGCTCGCCCCGAGTGTGCTCGGGCATCGGCTCGTGCTGAGCGGGGGCGGAGCCGAGAGGGGGACCAGCGCCGGGGTCGCCGTCGTCCACGAGATCGTGGCGAACGTCCCGGCGCCGCTCCCGGGATGAGCGCGCTCTCCGCCCCGACTCTCCGGGCTCGACGCCGGTCCTCGGGGCGAATCCGGGCGGCGCCGGGGTTCGGTGTCCTCACGATGACCGCGGCGGGGTGTCTGGCGTGGTCGACCGTGAGTTCGTGGGTCTGGCCCCGAGTGGTGGGGGCGCTGCTCGGCGGCGTCGTCCTCCTCTCGGCGTGCGACGTCCTGCCCGCTTTGCGGTTGCACGTCGAGGTCACCGCGCCGGAGCGGGTCACCGTCGGCGCCAGCGCACCCACGACCGTGCGGCTGGTGAACCGGAGCCGCTTCCCGGTGCGCGCGCTGGCCGTCGTCCACCGGGTGGCCGACCTGCGGGGGCCGTTGGTCGAGGACGCGCAGTGGTGGGTGGAGAAGCTCCCCGGCCGCGGTGAGCGGACCCTCAGCGGCTCCCGACGGGTCCTGCTCCGCGGGGTGGTGAGCGCGAGCGACCTCGAACTGCGCACGGTCGGCCCCTTCGGCTTGCTGTCCCGAACGCTGCGCTACCGGGTCCCGGCCACCATGCGCTGTCGCCCGGGCTCGGGCGGCCTGCCGACCCAGCCTGCGCCGAGCGGAGGGCGCGACGCCGTCGGAGGTGTCCGGGAGTGGCGGCCCGGGGACGCCGCCCGCGACCTCCACTGGAGATCGACCTTGAGGGTCGGCCGCCCCCTCGTGGTACAGCGGGACGCCGCCGCGGAGGCCGTCCTTGGGGTGATCGTGGCCTCCTCGGGTGCGGCGGATTTCGAGGACGCCGTCCGCCGGGTCGCGGCGCTGGGTCTGCGTTTCCTCGACGGCGGCGGTTCGATCTGCCTGGTCGAGGGGGACGCCGTGCACCACTCCCTCGATCGAGAGAGCTGGCTCGATCTGCTCGCCGGGGTCGGGACGTCGGTGGCATCCCGGCAGAGCGGGCCGCAGCCCCTCGATCACCTGGAGACCCACGTTGCCGGCGGACGCATCGTCGTGCTCGGGGACCGGACCTCCGCGGCCGCCTTGGAGCGGCGGTTCGCCGGGCGCCTCGAATGGCTCGGCGAGCCCGGAGGCGCGGCGTGAGCGGCGGCACGGGACGCGGACCGGTAGTCGGCGGACGAGGTCGTGATCTCGTCGCCGGCGGGTGGTTGGTCGCTTCGGCGATCGTCGCCGACCTTGCCGTCTGGGGGGTGCGTGGCGACCCGGCAGCCGCCCTCGCCGTCCCGCTGTTGGCTGCTGCCTGGTGGGCGGGCTTCAGCGGACGCCGGGAGGCATCCGCGGGGCGCGTGCGGCGAGCCGTGGCCGGCCCGCGCCTGCGGCGAGGCATTCGCGTGCTGGCCGCGGTCGGCGCAGCCGGGTGCGCCGCGCTCGCGGTCCGCGGACACCCCGGCGAAGGATGGACCGGCTCGGTGGCGACCGGGGTGCTGCTCGCCGTCCAGGTGCTGGTGGTCGCCGCCGCGACCGACCCGCGTGATCTGCGGTATTCGGTGCCGAGCACCGCGCTCCTCGCTCTGCAGCCCGCAGCGGTCGCGCCGACGGTAGGGGTGCCGGTCGTCGTCGTGACCTCGAGCCTCGTGTTGATCGCGCTGGCCTGGAACGCTCAGGCCGGACGGACTCGCGGGCTCGTTCACCTCGGTCGCGCCGTGCTCGCCGCGGGCCTGGTGTTCGCGGTGACGCCCGGCCACCTCTCGGCGCATCCGCGGCCCTCGTCCACCCGCGTGGTGCCGACCCAGCATCCGTCCGAGGGGGCGCAGCCGGTCGGCGGGCCGCAGACCGCGGGCGAGTCTCGCGGGCTCGGGGCCCATGCCGCGACGCTGGTCGGGGGAGCGGCGACCGGGGTCGACCTGCGGGTGCGCGGCGTGCTGCCCGCGGTTCCCGTGCTCGCCGTCCCTGCCGATGCTCCCGATCACTGGCGGGGGATGGTGTACGACGCGTTCGACGGGCGGACCTGGACGGTCTCCGATCCGACGTGGCGGACGTGGACGCCGTCCCCCCTCCCGGGTCCTCGGCGCACCGATACGGTCGACCCGCAGGTCGACACCGGCGGTGTGATCTTCACGCCGGGTCCGGTGGTCGGGTACTCCGGGGCCGACGGGTTGGTCGGTGACGGTGACGGCAACCTCCGCTCGGCGGACGGTGCGACCGGCCAATATGCGGTGATCTGGGCGGCGCCCGCTTCGCCGGCTCCGAGCCCGCAGGGGCGGGTTTCGACGGCCGACCCTGCGGTGGAGGCGAAGTGGACGGCGCTGCCGGCGGGGTTGAGTCCCCGGGTGCGGGCCCTCGCGGCGAGCCTGCGCCGACCCTCCCTTGCCGAAACCGTCGCCGCGGTCAACGACTATCTGCGCACCCACGAGACCTACCGGCTCGACGCCCCGGTGTCGGCAAATCCCGATCAAGTCGACGCTTTCCTCTTCGAGACCCACGTCGGGTTCTGCGAGCAGTTCGCCGCTGCCGAGGTGGTGTTGCTGCGAGCGAGCGGTATCCCGGCCCGTTTCGTCACCGGCTTCGCGTTCGGCGAGGTCAGCGGCTCACGCCGCATCTTCCGGGCGAGCGACGCCCACGCCTGGGTGCAGGTGTGGTACCCCGGCGTCGGGTGGGTGGACGACGACCCGACCCCGCCGTCGAATCTCGTCGGTTCGGCACCCGACTCGACCGCCGCTCCGGGGTTGACTGGCGGCCCCTCGGCCTCGCCGACGGGGGCTGCGCCGACGTCGACCCCGTCGGCGTCGCCCGCGGCGCACAAAGCTCTCCGCCGCGGCTGGCTCCTCCCCGACGCCGGCTGGAGGCTGCCGCTCGTCGTCGCGCTGCTCGGCGTCGTGGCCGCTGCGGCCGCCGTCGGGCGGCTGCGTCGGCCGCGGCGTCCGGGCATGCACGACTCCGTCCCGGTCGGGGAGTCTCGCCGCCCGTCGCGCGGCGGACCGGTGCTGGCGGCCTACCAACAGCTCCTCGACTCGGCCGGGTTGGCCGACGTCCGAAGCCCGCGGGAAGCACTGGACGCCCTCGGTATCCGGGCCGACCCGGAGGTGGAGGCGGCCCTGGCCGTCTTGGAGCAGGAGTGCTTCGGGCTGGAGCCGCCCACCGAGGCCGAAGCCGCCGCTGCGGTGGCCGTCTTCAGCCGTTTGCGAGATTTGCACTATTTCATACGCTGACAACAAATTCATTCTCATTTGCGGAAATTCGGCTTCGTCCGATTCGCGCACCTCTGGTGCGCATTCGGAGTAGCTGGGATCGGACGTCCGGGCAGATTTGGCCGGCGAACGGCCGGAATTTCGCCCGGGCGTGTCAACCTTTTTCCCTTATGCTCCGAGGACGGTGACGTCGACCCCGATTCGTGGAGGAGAAATCCATGACCACAGCAGCCCTTCGTCGGCGGCGTCTCGCCCGTGCATTGGCGCCGGCCGTCGGTCTGCTAGCCGCTGGCCTACTCGTCTGGCAGGGCAGCTACGCAGCTTTCTCGGCCAATACCGATGCCACCAACAACGTCTGGCAGGCCGGCCAACTCGTGCTCACCAACAACGGCGGCGGCACCACCTATGCCGCGACCACTACCGCAGTGTTCGGTGGAAATCCGATTCGTCCGGGTGACACCGGCACGACGTGTCTCACCGTGAAGAGCACCGGCAACTTGAGCGGCACCCTCAAGATGTATCTCGCCTCGCTGGCGGATTCGACGCCGTCTCTCGGGAGTCAAATCCTGCTCACCGTCGACGAGGCGGCGGTCAGCAGCGACGTCCAAGCCAACTGCACCGGCTTCCCGAGCACCGGGGTGACCAACGTGGCCACCAACGTCTCGCTGACGTCGTTCCCGACTACGTACACGACCGCCGGCGGCGGTGTCGCGATCGCCGGAGGCACGGTGCTGGAGGCCTACCGGGTGACCTGGACCTTCCAGACCACTGGGAGCAACGCCAACGACAACAACCTGCAAGGAAAGTCCGTCACGGCGGCGTTCCGATGGGAAATCCAGTAATCACCGACGCAAGAGGCGTGATGGCTCCCGGCCCCGAGGGGGACCGGGAGCCCACGACTTTCTCGGGCCTGATTTAGGGAGGGGGCGGCCGTGGCGGTCACCGCCGAACCGATCGACGTCGGCAGGGACGACGCCCGACGCCCTTCCGGCGGCCGCGCTTGGTTGGTCGGCGGTTTCCTCGCCCGGGCCTGGCTCTGGTTCCTCGCCGGATGCGTTGCCGTGACGTTCGTACCGCTCGCGTTCGGCTGGCACCCGTACCTGGTCCAGACGGGTTCGATGAAGCCCCGGATTCAGCCGGGGGACGTCGTGTTGGCGGCGCCGCAGCACGATCCGCGAAAACTCGTCGGGCACGTCACCGTCTTCGTCGACCCCACCCGTCACGGTGAGATCGTCACCCACCGGGTGCTCCGCCTGAACCCCGACGGAACGTTGCTCACCAAAGGGGACGCGAACCAGAGTCCGGATTCCGCCCCGGTGGCGATGAGCCAGGTTCGCGGCATGGGCCGACTGTTGGTCCGCTGGATCGGACTTCCGGTGCTCTGGGCCAAGGAGGGCCGGTGGGTGCCGCTCGCCGGCGTCGTGGTGAGCGTGTTGCTGGCCGCCGCTCTGGTGGTCCGGGACCGGGACGAGGACGCCGACGAGGACGACGCCGAGCCGCCGTCGCTTCCGGCGCCTCCGGAGGTCCGCGCGGGAGAGGACCACGGCGCCGCCGACTATCGCCCGGTGACCGGGCTCCCCCGGCAGCAGGACGACGAGGAGACGGGCGAGCTCGATCCCGGAGTCGCGATGACCTCGGGCGCAGTGGCCGCAGTTGCGTCGGCTCGATCGCGGCGCGGCTACGTCGGTCGGCATCGCCGTCCCCGGCGAGCGTTCGCGGGAGGGCTTCCGCGGTGGCGGCGGGCGGCGGCCACCATCGGCGTGGCGGGGGTCGGGGGGGCCGGGCTCACCATCCCCACCACGCAGGCGGCCTTCTCCGCGGCCACCTCGGCGACGTCCAACACTTGGACGGCGGGGAGCGGCTACAACTACACGGCCGAAGTCAACGCGCTCGGCCCCTGGCTGTACTGGAAATTGGACGACGCGAACACCACCGCCGCGGATGCCTCGGGGAATGGGCGCCCCGGGGTGTACAACCGCAACAATCGCTGGACCCATCAGGTGGTCGGCGCGCTTCCCGACCAGACCCCCAACCTTGCGGCCACCAGCGCGGGTTCGGCTCCCGGGGGCAACGTGCCGTGTATTTTCACCGCGCAGAACGCCGATTTCCTCCCGCCTCCCGGGCCGAGTGTCTACAGTCTCGTCGTCTGGTTCCGGACCGCCCCCGGGTATTCCAACGGGGGAAAGCTGATCGGCCTGGAGTCTTCCCGCGGCGCGGTCTCCGACAGCACCGCCGGCGGACAGTACGACCGGATGGTGTACATGGACGGCGCCGGGCATTTGTGGTTCGGTGTTTGGAAAACCAACCCGGGGGTCGCGGTGGCGGTGCAGTCACCAGCCACCTACAACGACGGGGCGTGGCACATGGCGGTTGCCGTCATGAATGCGACGACCGGCATGACCCTCTACGTCGACGGCCAACCGGTGGCCGCCAATGCCAACACGGTCTCCGAGACGGACAACCAGAACATGTACTGGCGGGCCGGATGCGGCAACCTCGCCGGATGGGGAGCGTACTGGACCGGTCCGAACAATCCCGGGACGACGCAGGCCAATTACCCCTTCGCCGGCAGCCTCGATGAGGTCGCGGTGTTCTTGACCGCCCTCACCCAGACGCAGATAGCCGATCTGTACTTCTATCGGTGAGGCCGGCGCACGTTTGTCCCGGCAGAAAAGGCGCTCAAAAAAGCCGACTGCTCGGGTCGTCGAGGCCGCGCAGAGCCTCGTAATCGACCGCGACACACGTGATTCCCCGGTCCAGGGCGAGGACCCGCGCCTGCGGGCGGAACTGTCGTGCGGCGAGAATTCCGCGGACCGGAGCCAGCAAGGGGTCGCGGTTCAGCAATTCGAGGTAGCGGCTGAGCTGTTCCACGCCGTCCAATTCGGCGACACGTTTGACCTCCACCGCGACGGTGCGACCCATCGCGTCGCGGCAGAGCAGATCCACCGGACCGATCGCCGTGGGATATTCCCGCTGGAGGAGCCGCAGGCCGTCTTCCAGGGCGTGCGGATTGTCCGCCAGTAATTCCTGCAGGTGAGCCTCGACGCCGTCCTTGGTCAGTCCCGGATCGGTGCCGAGTTCGTGGCGGGAATCGTGCAGGATTTCCTCCAGCTCAATGACCAATTGCTCGCCCGCGGGATTGCACACCCGCCACACCCCGGGGGCTTCCTCGATGGTGCACGGAGGGCTCATCCAATTCAGCGGTTTGTACGCACGATCGTCGGCATGGATCGACACCGATCCGTCGGCTTTGAGCAGGATGAGCCGGGTGGCGCTCGGCAGATGCGCGGTGAGCCTACCCCGGTAGTCGACCCGGCACCGGGCGATGACGAGACGCACGGCCCAACGCTAGCCAACCGCGTCTACCGTGGCCGTCGTGGACCGCTACGACGCGATCGTGCTGGCGGGCGGCCGAAGCGAACGGATGGGCCGGGACAAGACCACCCTGCGGGTCGGCGGCGCCCGGCTCCTCGACCGCGCGCTCGGTGCCGTCCGTGATGCCCAGCGGATCGTGGTGGTGGGTCCCAAGCGCCGCATCGCCGCGCCGCCCCGCGGCGAGCTGATCTGGACGACGGAGCGTCCGCGTTTCGCCGGCCCTGCGGCCGCGATCGCCCGGGGGATACGCACTCTCGACGGAGAGGGGCGACTTTCCCCCGGTGCGAACGCTGGGGAATTTCCGGATCGAGCGGACGTGGTCGTCGTCCTGGCCGTCGATCACCCTTTCGCGGCGGCCGCCGTCCCGCGTCTGATCGAGGCGCTCGCTCCCGGGGTCGACGCCGCGATGCTCACCGATTCCGACGGCCGTCGCCAACCACTGCTGGCCGCCTACCGCCGATCCGCGCTGCGCGCCGCCGTTGCGGACGGCGATTGGCTGAACCGCTCGGTTCGCGCGCTGGTCGCCGACCTGCGGGTGGTGGAGGTCAGCGGGCGCGAAGGAGAAATCCTCGACTGCGACACCCCCGAAGCGCTGCACGAGGCTCGGCGGATCGACCGGCGGTCGGGAGGCTGATTCCGCAGCGCCCGGTCAGGAGGCCGATTCGGGTTGCGTGGTATTCCATTCGGCGGCGAGTCGGCGGACCGTTTCCACGGCGTCCTCCAGCGGTCGGCCGGCGCCCACGGCCAGGCCCACCAAGAAAGCGGTGAGCGGAGCGGCCGGGCGGGCGACGTCGTGAGCGACGTCCCGGGTGAGGTCGAGGAGGCGGTCGCGCGCGTCCGCAGGCAGCGCGTCATCCCCGATCGCGAGGCGGCGGCGCACCGTTTCGAACCATCGCTGCAATTCGTCCATGGCGTAAGCCTGTCAGCCCGCCGTCACGGCGTTTCGGACGGCCGGCGGGGGTGGTGGGACCGACGTACGCGGCCTCGGGGCGGCGCGGCGCGCGATTAGGCTGGCAGGCGTGTCCCGGTTGACGCTTCGCCAGCCTGTTCTCGTCATCCGCGGGGGTGAACGTACCTCGCGTTTCGACGAGGTCGCCGGGGAGGAGCCGCTGGAAATACGGTTCGCCGGTCGTCCGCTCGCGGTCACGATGCGCACCCCCGGCGACGATTTCGATCTGGTAGCCGGTTTTTGTTGGAGCGAGGGCATCATCACCGATGCGGATGCGTCTTTCCGGATGCGCTACGGTTGCAGCTGCGCCTTGGAGGAGGACGTCGACCCTTACAACGTCGTCGACGTGCTGACGGAAGACGACCATTTCGTTCTCCCGCGCCGTTCGGTGCCGGTGTCGAGCGCCTGCGGGGTGTGTGGGACGCCGAGTATTCACGACGTGCGACGCAGCGGGAATTTCGCCGTCGCGGATGATCCCACCCGCTTTTCTTCCCGTGTTCTCATGGGTTTTCCCGCCCGGCTGCGGGAAGCCCAGGTCCTCTTCGCTCGGACCGGCGGGGTACACGCCGCGGGATTGTTCGGCGCGGACGGCGCATTGCTCGCCGTCCGTGAAGATGTCGGCCGCCACAACGCGGTGGACAAAATCGTCGGATGGGCGGTACGCGAGCGCCGACTTCCGCTCTCCGGAACCGCCCTCATGGTGAGCGGACGGGCCTCCTACGAACTCGTGCAGAAGGCCTATCTCGCCGGTATTCCCCTGCTTGTCGCGGTTTCCGCGCCCTCCTCGGCCGCCGTCCGCTTGGCGCACGACGTGGGGATGAGCCTCGTCGGTTTTCTTCGGGACGGCGGGATGAACGTCTACGCCGGGGCGCAGCGCATCGTGGAGGATCGATGAGCCCGCGTCGGGGGCGGGTCGTCGGCCGGACGACGCCGCCTCCCCAGGTAGAGAGCATCGAAACCGGGCCGGACGGTGAGGAGTGGGTGGTGCGGCGGATCACCGGGTCGTCTTCGGTGAAGACGTATCGCTGCCCGGGGTGCGATCAGGAAATTCGGCCCGCGACGCCGCATATCGTGGCCTGGCCGCAGGGAAATCTGGAGGACCGCCGGCATTGGCACACCGCGTGCTGGCGGGCCCGCGGACGCCGTTCCCCCGCCCGGCGCTGACCGCCGTCTCAGGAACGGTGCTTCGCGATCCAGGTCTGCAGGGCATCGACGGTTCGCGGCAGGGAAGCGGTGAGACTGCGGTACCCGCTCGGAGTCACGACGACGTCGTCCTCGATGCGTACCCCGATGCCGCGCAGTTCCGGGGGGACTGTGAGGTCGTCGGGCTGGAAATACAGCCCGGGCTCCACGGTGAGCACGTGCCCGGGTTCGAGGAATCCTTCGTGGTACCGCGCCCGCCGGGCACGCGCGCAATCGTGGACATCCAAGCCCAACATGTGCCCCGGGTTGTGCAGGGTGTAGCGGCGGTGGAGGTCGCCGGTCGGACCATCGAGATCGGTCGCAGACGCCGGCAACAAACCCATGTCGACGAGACCATCGGCGAGTACCTGGGCCGAGGCTCGGTAATAGTCGCGAAACGCGGCTCCCGGTTTTATCGCCGCCAGTGCCGCTTCTTGTGCGGCCAGCACGAGCTCGTAGACCCGCCGCTGCGGCTCGCTGAAAACCCCGGAGACCGGCATGGTCCGCGTCACGTCGGCCGTGTAGCCGAAGGCGGTTTCCACCCCCGCGTCGACGAGCAGGAGCTGGCCTTCGTGCACCGGGCCGTCGTTGCGGGTCCAGTGGAGTACGCAGGCGTGTGCCCCGGCAGCGGCGATCGTCGGGTATCCGACGTCCCCTCCGTCGTGGCGGGCCCGCCGCCAGAAGGTGCCCTCCACCCACCGTTCGTCCAGCTCGGGCGAGCCGAATTCGCCGACGACGTCGGCGAAACCGCGCATGGTCGCTTCGGCGGCCGCGGTGAGTTCGGCGATTTCCCACTCGTCTTTGAGCAGCCGCAGTTCGGCCAGGGTGGTCGCGAGTGTGGACCCGTCGTCGGAGGAATCCAGGGTTTCATCGATACGGGGGTCGACACCGCGGAGCACGAAGGTACGGGCGGGATCGAGCCGGGCGAGTCGACCCGGCAATTCGTCGAGCGGGCGGGTATCGATGTCGAGGAGGGCCGAGGTCTCGCGGAGACTGGGCTGCGGACCGGTCCACAATTCCCCGTACACCCGGTCCCGGAAGAATTCGTCGCTGTCGTGCCGCGATTTCGGGCTGCGCAGATAGAGCGTGGCCTCGGTTCCTTCCAGGACCAAAACGGCGTCCGGGAGATTCGCCCCGGTGCACCAGAGGAAATCGCTGCTTGCTCGGAAGGGATAGTGCACGTCGTTGTTGCGGGTTCGGCGCGGTCCGGCGGGGATGACCGCGGCGCGTCCCCCGAGCGCGTGGGCGAGCGCGCGGCGGCGGCGCGCGGTGTAGGGCGCGAGGGGCAGCGGATTGTGCAGGGCCGTTGCGGAGTGTGGGGCCCATCCCTGGCGCATGAAATCGAGGAGGGCCGGCGACGGCTCGGAATCGTGGCTCGCAGTGGTGGGAGAGCGGTCGGGGGAGGGGTCGGTGCTCACGTCTTCCATGGAACACCACCCACGCCGAGCCACCGTCGCAGCCGGCCGTACCGATCGCCGCGGGCGCTCGGCGCGTAGCGTGGGTTCGTGCGCCGAACCCCGGTCTGCGTGCTGTTGCACGCCTTTCCGCTGACCTCTCGGATGTGGGCGAAGGTCCGCCCCTTGCTTGCCGACCGCGAGCTGCACACCCCCGATTACCGGGGAGTCACCCGGCCCGAGGAGCTGGACGGCGTTCCGCCGTCCCTCGACGTCCTCGCCGACGACGTCGCGGCGCTGCTCGACCAAGCCGGAGTGGAGCGTGCGGTGGTCGGCGGGGTCTCGATGGGTGGGTACGTGGCGATGGCGTTTGCCCGCCGGCATCCTGCGCGGCTGGCCGGTCTGGTGCTCGCCGACACCCGGTCGAGTGCCGACAGCGAAGAAGGGCGGGCGGGCCGGCTGGCGATTGCGGAGGAATTGGAGTCCGCGGGGCATGTCGGGGTACTGCTGGAGAAGACCGTCCCGGGGCTGCTCGGCGTCTCGACGAAGCTCAGCAAGCCCGAGGTCGTCGAGGAGGTCCGGGCGATCGTCTCCTCGGTGCCGCCGCGGACGGCGGCGTGGTGGCAGCGGGCGATGGCGGCCCGCCCCGATTCGACGCCGACCCTGCGGACGTTGGCCGTGCCCGCGTTGGTGGTGGTCGGATCCGAGGACACTCTCGCGACCCCCGACGACGCGGCGGCGATGGCGATGGCCATTCCCGACGCGCGGCTGGTCACGATCCCGGACGCCGGCCACCTCCCGCCGCTCGAAGCACCGGAGCCTTTTGCCGACGCGCTGCGGTCGTTCCTGGACGAGCTCAGCGGGTCTGCTCGATGACCTGCTTGCCTTTGTCCACCCAGTGGTCGAACGCGCCGGATTGGTAGGCGATGAAGACCGCCGCGATGACCGCGGCGATGACGGCAAGACCGATCAATTTGCGGAGCAGGGCGATCGCCGCGAGGATCGCGAAGACCACGACGATCGGGATCGTGAAGCTCGTCTTCGGCACCGGCAGGACCCCGGCGGCCAGATGGATCACGGACATGGCGCAAGGATCTCAAGGATTCGCCCGCAACGGAAGACCGACACGCACCCTGCGATCGGCGTTATGGTCGCCTCATGGCAGTCCTCGTCTCCGGGGCCCGCACCCCGATCGGGAGGCTGCTCGGTGCGCTGGCGGATCTCAGTGCGGTTCAGCTCGGCGGGGTGGCGATCCGGGGCGCTTTGGAGCGCGGCGGCGTGGCTCCTACCGACGTCCAATACGTGATCATGGGGCAGGTTTTGACCGCGGGGGTGGGTCAGATCCCGGCGCGCCAGGCGGCGGTGGCCGCGGGAATCCCGATGGACGTCCCGGCCTTGTCCATCAACAAAGTGTGCCTGTCCGGATTGGATGCCATCGCGCTCGCCGGCCAGCTCGTCGACGCCGGTGAATTCGACGTCGTCGTCGCCGGAGGCATGGAGTCGATGACGAACGCTCCGCATTTGATTCCCGGAGCACGTCGCGGTTTTCGGTACGGCGACGGAAAAATCCTGGACGCCATGGCGGTCGACGGCTTGGTGGACGCCTTCGACCACTCCTCCATGGGGGAATCCACCGAGCGGCACAACGCCCGTTACGGGATAACCCGCGAGGACCAAGACGCTTACGCGGCCTGCTCTCACCAACGTGCGGCGCGGGCGCGCGCCGAAGGGTGGTTCGCGGAAGAAATCGTCCCCGTCGAGGTACCGGGTCGCGGCGGCCCGGCGGTCGTCGATGCCGACGAAGGTATTCGCCCCGACACCACCGTCGAGGTGTTGGCCACTTTGCGCCCCGCGTTCCGCGCGGACGGCACCATCACGGCGGGAAATGCCTCCCAGATTTCGGACGGCGCGGCCGCCGTCGTCGTCGCGGCCCGTGCGGTGGCCGAAGAACGCGGCTGGCCGATTCTCGCCGAACTGGGCGCGCACGGAGTGGTGGCCGGCCCCGACAATTCCCTGCATTCCCAGCCGGCACGAGCCATCCTGCGGGCCCTGGAGCGCGAGAAGCTCGCGGTGGACGACGTCGCGCTCTTCGAAATCAACGAAGCCTTTGCAGCGGTGGTGTTGGCGTCGATGCGCGAACTCGGAATCGACGCCACCCGCGTCAACGTGGACGGCGGTGCCATCGCGCTCGGTCATCCGATCGGAGCGTCCGGCGCGCGCTTGGTCCTGCATTTGGCGACGGCGCTGCGTCGCCGCGGCGGCGGGGTCGGAGTGGCCGGGCTCTGCGGGGGCGGCGGGCAGGGAGACGCGCTCGTCGTCCGAGTGTCGTGAAAGTGCCCCCATGACGGCGGGAAATGGGCTCGCTGCGGTGGTGTCGAGCGCGCGTCGCGGCGACGTGCGGGCGGTGGCTCGCCTCGTGTCGACTCTGGAAAATTTGACGGAGGCGCCGGACGGCGAGGCGGTCCACCTCGAATCGCTGCTGGATTCGGCCGACGGCTACGTCGTCGGGATCACCGGCCCTCCGGGTGTGGGGAAATCGACGCTCACCGCCGCTCTCGTCCGACATTTCCGGCGGAATGGTGAGCGAGTCGCCGTGGTCGCGGTGGACCCGTCATCTCCGGTGACCGGAGGGGCGCTGCTCGGCGACCGGATTCGGATGCAGGAATTCGCCGACGACCAGGGGGTTTTCATCCGCTCGATGGCTGCCCGCGGACATCTGGGGGGATTGGCCCCGGCGACTCCGCGCGTGGTCCGCCTGCTGCAGAACGTGGGTTTCCCGGTCGTGCTCGTCGAGACCGTCGGGGTCGGCCAGCAGGACGTCGCCGTCGCCTCGGTGGCCGACACCGTCGTCGTCGTGCAGGAACCGGGTGCGGGTGACGCGGTGCAGGCCGCGAAAGCCGGAATTCTCGAAATAGCCGACATCGTCGTGGTGAACAAAGCCGATTGGCCGCACGCCGCGGAGACCGCACGTGATCTTCGGGAGGCCGTCGGGCCGCGCGGCGAGGGTTGGCGGGTGCCGGTGGTACGGACGGTGGCGAGCCGCGGCGAACTCGACGAACTACTTGAAGCCCTGGCCGCCCATCGCGTCTGGCTCGGCACCAGCGGACGTCGGTGAGGCCGCGGGAAGAAGTCGGTGAGCGGTGTGGGAGGGCAGTGAGGGAGGCCGCAGTGGACGCAGCGGACATCGAAGCCGGTCGGCATCGGTGGCGGGAGAAATACGAAGCCGCGGGATTACCGGAGCGAACCACCCTCTCCGGAATCCCCCTGGACGCCGTCTACGGCCCGCCTCCCGGTACCGATGACCCTCGGTTCGATCGAATCGGCTGGCCCGGGGAATTCCCGTTCACCCGCGGCTTGTACCCGACGGGTTACCGCGGTCGACCGTGGACCATCCGTCAATTCGCCGGTTTCGGGAACGCGCGGCAGACCAACCAGCGGTACCGGATGATTCTCGCCGAAGGTGGGGGAGGACTGTCGGTGGCCTTCGACATGCCGACCCTCATGGGGCGTGACTCCGACGACCCCCGAGCGCTCGGCGAGGTCGGCCACTGCGGGGTCGCGATCGATTCGGCCGCCGACATGGAGCTGCTCTTCGAAGGCATCCCGCTCGGCGAGGTCACCGTCTCAATGACGATCAGCGGTCCCGCGGTCCCGATTTTCTGCATGTACGTCGTGGCGGCGGAGCGCCAAGGTGTTCCGCGGAGCGCGTTGAACGGTACGTTGCAGACCGACATCTTCAAGGAATACATCGCACAGAAGGAATGGCTCTACCCTCCGGAGCCGCACCTGCGGCTCATCGGCGACCTCTTGGAGTTCTGCACCGCAGAGATGCCGTCGTACAAACCGCTGTCGGTCTCCGGATATCACATCCGCGAGGCCGGGGCGACCGCCGTCCAGGAATTGGCCTTCACCCTCGCCGATGGTTTCGGGTACGTGGAGCTCGGGAAATCCCGTGGATTGGACGTCGACCGCTTCGCGCCCAACCTCTCGTTCTTCTTCGACGCTCACATCGATTTCTTCGAGGAAATCGCGAAATTCCGCGCGGCCCGCCGGATCTGGGCGCGCTGGATGCGCGACGTCTACGGCGCGCGCACCGATCGGGCATGTTGGCTGCGCTTCCACACCCAGACCGCCGGGGTCTCGCTCACCGCTCAGCAACCGGAGAACAACGTGGTCCGCACCGCGATCGAGGCGCTGGCCGCCGTCCTGGGAGGGACGAATTCGCTGCACACCAACGCCCTCGACGAGGTCCTGGCCCTTCCAACAGAACGTGCCGCGCAGATTGCGCTGCGTACCCAGCAGATCCTCGCGGAGGAGACCGGGGTCACCAGCGTCATCGATCCGCTCGGGGGTTCGTGGTACGTCGAGGCGTTGACCGACCGGCTCGACGAGGAGGCCGAGCGTCTGCTGGCGGCGATCGCCGCGCTCGGCACGGATGGTTCGATGACCTCGGGCATTCTCCGCGGTATCGCCACCGGATGGTTCACCGGCCAGATCGCCGAGTCCGCATACGCCCAGCAGGCGGCCGTGGAATCCGGGGCGCGGCGCATCGTGGGGGTCAACGCTTATCGGGAATCGGTGGAGCCACCGCTGGAAATCCTGCGCATTTCCTCGGAGGTGGAGGTCGAACAGCGGGAGGCGCTCGCCGAACGGCGGGCCCGTCGGGATGCCACCGCCGTCGCGACCGCGCTGGCCCGCCTGCGGGACGCCGCCCGCACCGCGGAGAACCTCCTGCCGCCGATGTTGGACGCCGTCCGGGCCGAAGCCACCCTGGGGGAGATCTGCGGCCTGCTCCGCGAAGAATGGGGCGAGTACGTCGAACCGCCCCGCTGGTAGGAAACGCGAACGGGAGAAGATGGCCTCATGAGCACGGAGTTCTCCGCTGGACGTTTCGCCGGCGCGGTCCCGTTGGACGGGCTGGCCCGGCGCTCGTCGAACACTCAGGCCGCTTCCGCGCAGACGTCGGCGGTCGGCGAGCAGCCGACCGTGGTGGACGTCACCGAGGCCACCTTCCAACGCGAGGTCGTCGAGCGATCCCTGTCCGTTCCGGTGGTCCTCGATTTCTGGGCCGCCTGGTGCGGGCCGTGCCGCCAACTCAGCCCCATCCTGGAGCGGCTTGCGGCCGAAGGGCGAGGGTCCTGGGTGCTCGCGAAGATCGACGTCGATGCGAACCAGCGGTTGGCCGCGGCGGCCGGGGTGCAGGGAATTCCCGCCGTCAAGGCCGTCTGGCAAGGCCAGATCATCGGGGAGTTCACCGGGGCCATTCCGGAGAGCCAGGTGCGGGCGTGGATCGCCGAACTGCTCTCCGTCACCGGCATCGGTCAGCCGTCCCCGGCGGCCGACCCCGGGTATGTCCAGGCCCAGCAAGCCCTCGATTCCGGTGATTTCGAGGCCGCGATCGCGGCGTTCGAGAAACTGCTGGCCGACAATCCCGCCGACGCCGCCGCGAAAACCGGGCTCGCCCGCGCGAAATTGCGGCAGCGGGTCTCCGGGCTCGATCGCGGCGCGGTGCGGGCCGCGGCCCAGGCTCGTCCGGACGACGTCGCGGCCCAGTGTGCGCTCGCCGACGTCGAGGTGGCGGACGGCGCGGTAGGAAGCGGGCTGCGTCGCCTCGTCGAATTGGTGGCGCGGCTCTCCGGTTCGGAGCGCGACGCCGCGCGGGTGCACCTGTTGGAGCTCTTCGACGCGGTCGGCCCGGACGACCCGGAGGTGGTCGCCGCCCGAACGGCCCTCAACCGCGTGCTCTTCTGAAGCGGTTCTGAAACGGTCCGTCGGCTCTTGCACGCGGCGTGCCCACTATCCGAGGTCGTCGGAGCCGGCCTTCAGGGCTGAGCGAACCAGACCGTCGCCAGCGGCGGCACACGGATCACGGCGGATGCGGGGAGCCCGTGGCTCGGTTCGTCCACCGCATCGATGCCTCCGAGGTTGCCGACCCCGCTTCCGTTGTAGATCGGGGCATCGGTGTTCAGCACTTCCCGCCAGCGGCCCGGGGCGGGGAATCCGAGCCGGTAATCCTCGTGTGGGACGCCGGCGAAGTTGCTCACGCAGACGACGCAGGAACCGTCCGGTGCGAAGCGGGCGAAAGCCAGCGTGTTGTTCGCCGAATCGTTCGCGTCGATCCAGCGGAAAGCGGAAGGATCGTCTTCACTCTTCCACAGCGCGGGCAGCGCGCGGTAGAAAGTGTTGAGGTCGCGGACCAGGTGTTGCACGCTCGAATGCTCGAAATACTGCAGAAGCCACCAATCGAGGGAGCGTTCCTCGGACCACTCGTTGTCCTGGGCGAATTCGCCTCCCATGAACAGCAGTTGTTTGCCGGGATGGGCCCACATGAAGCCTAGGTAGGCACGGAGGTTGGCCATCTGCTGCCAGCGGTCACCCGGCATCTTGTGCAGCAGGGATCCCTTGCCGTGTACCACCTCGTCGTGCGAGAGCGGCAAGATGAAGTTCTCCGAGTAGGCGTACATCATCGCGAAGGTCATCTCGTTGTGGTGGTACGACCGGTAGATGGGATCCCGGCTCATGTACTGCAGGGTGTCGTGCATCCACCCCATATTCCATTTGAAGCCGAATCCCAGTCCGCCGAGATAGGTGGGGCGCGTGACCCCCGGCCAGGCCGTCGATTCCTCGGCGACCGTGACGATTCCGGGGACCCGTTTGTACGCGGTGGCGTTGACCTCCTGCAAGAAAGAAATGGCTTCGAGGTTCTCCCGTCCCCCGTAGATGTTCGGCCGCCACTTACCCGGCGGACGGGAGTAGTCCAGGTAGAGCATGGACGCGACGGCATCCACCCGCAGACCGTCCACGTGCATCTCCTCCAGCCAGAACAGTGCGCTGGCGACGAGGAAGTTGCGGACCTCGCGGCGTCCGAAGTTGAAGACCAGCGTTCCCCAATCGGGGTGCTCCCCGAGTTCGGGATCCTCGTGCTCGTACAGCGCCGTCCCATCGAATCGCGCGAGCGCCCAGGCGTCCTTCGGGAAGTGCGCCGGCACCCAGTCCACGATGACCCCGATTCCGGCTTGATGGAAGCGGTCCACCAGGAACCGGAAGTCGTCGGGTGAGCCATATCGGGCGGTGGGCGCGAAATACGACGTCACCTGGTATCCCCACGATCCCCCGAAGGGATGCTCCGCCACCGGGAGGAATTCGACGTGGGTGAACCCCATTTCCGCTACGTAACGGACCAGTTCGTCCGCGAGCTCCCGATAGCCGAGCCCGGCGCGCCAAGAGCCGAGGTGGACCTCGTAGATGCTCATGGGCTCGTGCAGCCAATCGGTTTGGGCGCGGCGGGCGAGCCACTCGTCGTCCCCCCACGTGTACTGGGACGTGAAGACGACGGATGCCTGCGCGGGGGGCACTTCGGTGGCGAGGGCCAGCGGATCGGCTTTTTCCCGCCACACGCCGTCGATACCGAGAACGTGGTACTTGTATTTGGTGCCGCCCCCGACGCCGGGTATGAAAATCTCCCACACCCCGCTCGAACCGAGGCTCCGCATCGGGTGGGCTTGGGGATTCCAGTGGTTGAAATCCCCGGCGACCCGGACTCCGCGGGCATTCGGCGCCCAGACCGCG
This sequence comes from Acidothermus sp., assembly GCA_023512015.1. Classification (GTDB taxonomy): domain Bacteria; phylum Actinomycetota; class Actinomycetes; order Acidothermales; family Acidothermaceae; genus Acidothermus. The sequence goes on from JAIMAI010000003.1 coordinate 61,080, forward strand.
AACGACGTCCCCGTCACGACCCCCGTCGGGGTGTCGTAACGGCGTTCGTGGGCGCCGAGGACTTGCCAGAGCTGTTCGTGGCGTCCTTCTCCGATGAGATGGAGGTCGAGTTCTCCGAGGGTAGGGAGGTAGCGGTACGGGTCGTCCACCAGGTGCGGGAATCCGTCGTCGTAGACCACCTCCAGCCGGTAGTCCGGTGCGGTCGGTGACGGCCACGCGGCGACCCATATGCCCCCGTGTTCGTGCGTCATGGGGATGCGGTGCGAGCCCGCCAGCACCGTCACCCGGCGGGCGAACGGCTTGAGGGTGCGGACCGTCACCACCCCGTCACGCGGGTGCGCGCCGAGGATGGCATGGGGGTCGTGGTGGGCGCCGGCAAGCAGCCGGTCCAGTTCCGCCGTCGACACCGGGATCGGGTCGCATCGTGCCACGTCCACGTCGATTCCTCCGCATCCTCATTCGTCGTCGCATCGCAGAGTCTTCCCGCTTTGCGCCGGATACTCGTACCCGGCACGACGCGGGCGGACGGCGTTCACTGGGTGAGCAGGCGCTCCAACGTGCGGAGCGGGATCGACACCCAGTCGGGTCGGTTCCGTTTCTCGTAGGCGACCTCGTAGACGGCCTTGTCCAATTCGAACGCCCGCAGCGTGGCGTGTTCCTCCCGTGGATCGCGATCGGCGACCTTCGCGTAGCCGATGCAGAAGGCGGTCCGGTTACGGTTGGACCACTCGGTCGCTCGGTACACCAAATGAGGGCTCACCGATTGCCCGGCGAGGAGGTAGTGGGCGGCGTAATCGAAGGACCGCAGCATCCCGGCGACGTCGCGCAAAGGGCTGGACGGCGCACTCCGCGCGTCGATGGGTGCCCCCGGTTCCCCCTCGAAATCGAAGAGCACCCATCCTCGTTCGGTGCGCATCACCTGACCCAGGTGCAAATCCCCGTGGATGCGCTGGAGCGGCAATTCATGGACCGTCGCCGCGAATTCGTCGAAGGCTTCCCGTACGGTCCGGGCGTACTCGCCGAGTTCGGGGGCCACCTCCAGCGCGGCGTCCAGGCGCCGTCGCATGCCTTCCGCCAGTTGTCGCACCTGGGCACCGTTGGCGATATGCGTCGGCAGCACCCGCCGCAACGTCAGGTGCACGTCCGCGGTCGCCATCCCGAGCCGCTCGGCTTCCGCAGCGAAGTCACCGCCGACTTCACCCGCGTGTAGGTCGCCTTCGGCGAACAAATCGCGCACACTGGTGAGCGCCAGTGACCAGCCGTCGGAGCCGGTACGCAAGTATTCCTGAAGGAGCCCGAGAGTACAGGAACCGAGACCGAGGGCGGCCTCGATCCACCCGTACAGCGGAGCGATGTGGGGGTTGTCGGCGTCGGTGAGGGCCTGGGTGATTTCGAGATCGGGGTTGGTACCGGGGACGAGAATCCGGAAAATTTTCAGCAATGCTTCTTCGCCGAACACGACCGAGGAATTGGACTGTTCGACTCCGAGCATCCGAGGCGGGGCGTCGGTGTCGATGTGCGCCTGCGGATGGGCCTGAAACGAGAATCCGTCGCGTTCAGCGTTCTCCGCAATCCAGTAGAGGACTCTGGTCATCAGCTCGCCGTCGGCGAGGGCGTCGTAGAGCTCACCACGCTCGGGGTCGGTTCCGATGCGGGCGTGGTCCAGGTGGCTGGGGAGGCTGGGACGCGCGCCTATCAGCAGTTGGTAGGCGGTGGTGCGTCGATCCGTGACGGCCTCCACGACGGCGTGGAGCAGGCTCGGATCGCCGGAGTGCAGCTCGTGAATCTCCACGACGCGAATCGCTGTGAGGTCGTCGTGTTTCCCAGCGAACCATCGCTGCCGGGGGAGCCATTCACGCAGCGCGCTCTCCATCGGCACCTCCTTACGCATCGTGCTCCTCGATGCCTTGCGATTTTCCGTACTCCGTGCCGTCAGTCCCCGGCGACCATGCTCCGGCTCAATGGGGAGTTTCGTGAGTCGGCAGCATGAACCAGTAGAAGCCATGTCCCGGCAAGGTGAGCAAATAAGGCAGCTCGCCGATGCGTGGGAACGGCATGCCGCCGGTCATCTCGATGGGCACCACCCCTTCGTAGCGACGCAGGTCCAGCTCGACCGGCTGAGGGAATCGGGAGAGATTGTTCACACACATCACGCGGTCGTCGCCGAACTCCCGAACGAACGCCAGGATACTCGGATTCGACGCGCTGAGCTCGGTGTAGGTCCCGCAACCGAACGTCGGATGCCGTTTACGGATGTCAATCATCTTGCGTACCCAGTGCAACAGCGAATGTGGGCTGCGCATCTGGGCTTCGACGTTGAGTCCTTGATACCCGTAGATGGGGTCCATGATGACCGGCAGATACAGTCGGCCGGGATCGCACTGGGAGAAGCCGGCGTTGCGATCCGGCGTCCACTGCATGGGGGTTCGCACGCTGTCGCGGTCCCCGAGCCAGATGTTGTCTCCCATGCCGATCTCGTCCCCGTAGTACATCACCGGAGATCCGGGCAGCGAGAGCAGCAACGCGGTGAACAGTTCCATCTGGTCGCGGGAGTTGTCGAGCAGCGGGGCGAGGCGGCGCCGGATGCCGATGTTCGCTTTCATGCGCGGGTCTTGCGCGTACTCGCGGTACATGTAGTCGCGCTCTTCGTCGGTCACCATCTCCAAGGTGAGCTCATCGTGATTGCGCAAGAAGATGCCCCACTGGCAGTTGGGGGGAATCGGCGGCGTCTGCGCGAGGATTTCCGAGATCGGGAACCGCTGCTCGCGCCGTACCGCCATGAAGATTCGGGGCATCAGGGGGAAGTGGAACGCCATGTGGCATTCGTCGCCCTCCCCGAAGTACTGCACGACGTCCGCCGGCCATTGATTGGCTTCGGCCAGCAGGACCCGGTCGGGATACAGCGAGTCGACTTCCTTGCGGATCCGCTTGAGGTATTCGTGCGTCTTCGGCAAATTCTCGCAGTTGGTGCCGTCCTCTTCGAAGAGATACGGGACCGCGTCCAGCCGGAAGCCGTCGATCCCGAGGTCCAACCAGAAGCGGAGAACGGCGATCATCGCTTCTTGGACGGCGGGGTTCTCGTAGTTGAGATCCGGTTGGTGGCTGAAGAACCGGTGCCAGTAATACTGGCCGCGAACCGGGTCGAACGTCCAGTTCGATTTCTCGGTGTCCACGAAGATGATCCGGGCGTCCTTGTAGCGCGTGTCGGTGTCCGACCAGACGTAGAAATCGCCGTACGGGCCGGTGGGGTCGGTGCGGGAGGCTTGAAACCACGGGTGCTGGTCGCTGGTGTGGTTCATGACGAGGTCGGCGATGACACGCATGCCGCGGCGATGGGCCTCGTCGACCAGTTGGACGAAGTCTCCGAGGTCTCCGTACTCGGGGAGGATCGAGAAATAATCCGAGATGTCGTAGCCGCCGTCCCGCATCGGAGATGCGTAGATCGGGAGCAGCCAGAGGCAGTCCACCCCCAGCCACTGCAGGTAGTCGAGCTTGGAGATCAGGCCCTGGAGGTCACCGGTGCCGTCGTTGTTGGCGTCGAAGAAGCCTCTCACCAGGACTTCGTAGAAGACCGCGCGCTTGTACCACTGGGGGTCCGCGGGCGGGATCGGAGCAGGTTCGTGCGGAAGGGCGCTCATCGTGTCCCTCAGGAGACGTCGGGTTGGACCACCAGGATGTGGGCCGGCTCGACGTGCGGATCGAGCCGTACGTAATTGTGCTGCCCCCACCAGTAGTGGGCCCCGCTGAGCTGGTCGACGACGTGGAAACGATCGTCCCACCCCAGCCCCAAGGCCGGCATGTCGAGGGACACCGTGGCCTCCAGCGTCTGGAACGGGTTCAAGTTCACGACCACGATGATGGTGTCGTCGGAGCCGTCCGGCATGGTCGCCCGTTTGGAGAAGGTGAGGATCTCCGGGTGGTCCGCGGAGTGCAGGGAGAGATTCCGCAGCCGTTGGAGCGCGACGTGTTCGCGGCGAATCCGGTTCAGGGTGGCCAGGTAACCGGAGAGGCTTCGGCCTTCACGTTCGGCTGCTTCCCAGTCCCGCGGTTTGTACTGGTATTTCTCCGAATCCAGGTACTCTTCGCTGCCCGGGTGCAGCGGGGTGTTCTCGCAGAGCTCGTACCCGGAATACACGCCCCACGACGGGCCGGCCATCGACGCGATGACGGCCCGTACCTTGAAGGCGGGGCGTCCGCCGTGCTGGAGGTAGGCGTGCAGGATGTCGGGGGTGTTGACGAAAAGGTTCGGCCGGAGATAGTCGCTCGTCTCGTGCGACAGTTCCCAGAGGTAACTCTCCAGCTCCGGCCGTGAATTGCGCCAGGTGAAATACGTGTAGGACTGGTGGAATCCGACTTTCGCCAGGGCCCGCATCATCGCCGGGCGGGTGAAGGCCTCGGAGAGGAAGATGACGTCCGGATCGGTCGATCGGATGTCGGCGAGCAGTTCCTCCCAGAACGCCAACGGCTTGGTATGGGGATTGTCGACCCGGAATATCCGCACCCCGTGCGACATCCACAGGTGGAGGATGCGGCGCACCTCGGCGTACAAACCGGGGTAGTCGTTGTCGAAATTGAGCGGATAGATGTCCTGGTATTTCTTCGGCGGGTTCTCCGCGTAGGCGATCGAACCATCCACGCGTCTGGTGAACCACTCCGGGTGCTCCCGGACCCAGGGATGGTCCGGCGAGCACTGCAACGCGAAATCCAGTGCGATTTCCAGGCCGAGCTCACGGGCGCGGGCGACGAAGGCGTCGAAATCCGCCATCGTGCCGAGATCCGGGTGGACGGCGTCGTGTCCGCCGTCCGGGGACCCGATGGCCCACGGCACGCCGGGATCGCCCGGTTCCGCTCGCAGCGAATTGTTCCGCCCCTTGCGGAACGTCGTGCCGATCGGATGGATCGGCGGCAGGTAGACCACGTCGAAGCCCATCGCGGCGATCGCGGGCAACCGGCGGGCCGCGGTCGCGAACGTGCCGGAACGCGGCGGGTCGAGGCTCGCCCCCTCGGAGCGGGGGAAGAATTCGTACCACGCCCCGACCAGCGCCCGGGGACGGTCGACCTGGAGTCGCAGCGGTTCGGAGGTGGTGACGAACCGCCGCAGCGGATGCCGGTCGAGGATTTCCTGCACGTCCGGGGCCAGCACCGCGGCCAGGCGTTCGACGGGCTCGGCCTCGCCCCGCAGCGCCTCGGCCGCGCGCAGCAACGTCTTGCGCTGCGGATCGGGGACGCCGTCCGCTGTTTCCTCGAGCAGCCGGGCGCCCTCCTCGCAGACGAGGTCGACGTCCTGGCCTTCGGGCAGCTTGATCCGGGCGTCGTGGAGCCAGGTGCCCAGCGGGTGATCCCAGGCCTCGATCCGGAAGGTCCAGTCGCCCTCGACGTCCGGCGTGATCTCGGCCGCGTAACGGTCGGTGCCTTCGCCGACCAGCCGCAGCGGGGTCCACGGGCGCTCGACGCCCTGGGGGTCGACGAGGACGACGTTCGCCCCGACGGCCGCGTGACCTTCCCGGAACACGGTCGCCGCGATGGTGATCGGCTCTCCGACGACGCACTTCGCCGGGTAGCGACCACACTCGACCACCGGTGCGATATCGGTGATCGGGATGCGGCGGGTGAGCATCGGAGAAGTCGCCGTGCCGCCGGGACGTCGAGTCGTCGCGGTGCGCCGACGAGGGGACGCCGCCGGCGCCGCTGCGGACTCCTTGCGGGACGCGGGCTCCTTGCGGGGCGCGGACGCCTTGCGGGGCGCGGACGCCTTGCGGGACGGCGGCTCCTCACGTGCGGCAGTAGATCGCCGCCGGGAGGCCGCGGACCGCTCCTGCGGTGGGGTGCGTTCGCTCATCTCCTCGACGCTATCGGGATCTGTCGGCCCGAGGTCAACCCGTGCGCGGCAGCGTGCCGCAAGCAGGTAGGGTCCTGGCCCGTGAGAGCGATTCGCCGGTTCACGGTCCGCACGGTGCTTCCTCCTCGTCTTGCGGCCCTCGGCGAGATCGTCATGAACCTCCGCTGGTCGTGGCATCCGGCCGCGCTCGCCCTTCTCGAGTCGATCGATCCGATGACCTGGCGTGCCGTGCGGGGAGATCCGATGCGGCTGCTCGGGGAGGTGCCGCCGTCTCGTCTGGCGGCTCTGGCCGCCGACGAGGAGTTCCTGGCCAGATTGGACGCCGTCGCGACCGAGCTGCGGGCCTACCTCGCGGGCGATCGGTGGTACCAGACCGCCGGGATCGACGGGCCTCGCGCGGTCGCGTACTTCTCTCCTGAGTACGGGATCACCGCGGTGCTGCCGCAATATTCCGGCGGGCTCGGAATCCTCGCCGGGGATCACCTGAAGACGGCGAGCGACCTCGGTATCCCGATGCTTGGGGTCGGGTTGTTGTATCGCCGCGGATACTTCAAGCAGTCGCTCTCCCGTGACGGCTGGCAGCAGGAGCGCTACCCGCCGATCGACCCGTACGGCCTCCCGCTCACCGTGCTCACCGAAGCGGACGGCACCCCGGTCGTCGTGGAAATCCGGCTTCCGGAGGGCCAAGTGTTGCAGGCTCGCGTCTGGCAAGCGCAGGTCGGCCGGATTCCCTTGCTGCTCCTCGACTCCGACGTCGAGGGAAATGCGCCGTCCGAGCGGAACGTGACCGACCGGCTCTACGGAGGGGGGACCGACCACCGTTTCCGCCAGGAGCTGCTCCTCGGCGTCGGCGGAGTGCGTGCGGTGCGGGCGTTCTGCCGTATCACCGGCCATCCCGAGCCGGACGTCTATCACATGAACGAGGGGCACGCCGGTTTTCTCGCGTTGGAGCGCATCAGCGAGCTCATGCAGGGCGAGGGGTTGTCGTTCGGCGAAGCCCTGGAGGTGGTCCGGGCGAGCACGGTTTTCACCACGCACACCCCGGTACCCGCCGGAATCGACCGTTTCCCACGGGATCTGGTCGAACGCCATCTGAGAGCCGAAACCGACGGTCCGCAGCGTGATGGCCTGCATTTCCTGCCCGCCGAGGAGGTTCTCGCGCTCGGCGCCGAGTCGTATCCCAATGGGGATCCGGGGGTCTTCAACATGGCCGTCTTCGGACTGCGGGTGGCGGGACGGGCCAACGGGGTCTCGGTCCTCCACGGTGTGGTGAGTCGGCAGATGTTCGCCGGCCTGTGGCCGAATTTCGACGCCTCGGAAGTCCCCATCACCTCGGTCACCAACGGGGTACATGTGGCGACGTGGTTGTCGCCGGAGATGCGGTCCTTGCTGGAGTCCACGCTGGCCGCTCCCGACGGCATCGACGTCGCCGGCGAAGGAATTCGCTGGGCCGAAGCCGAACACCTCGACGACGTGACGCTGTGGGACGTGCGGCGGGCGCTGCGCACCCGGCTCGTGACGGAGGCTCGGGAGCGGCTGCGGGAATCGTGGAAAGCCCGCGGAGCCGCGGATGCCGAGACGCAATGGATCGACGATGCCTTGGATCCGGAGGTACTGACCATCGGGTTCGCCCGGAGGGTGCCCTCCTACAAACGGCTCACCCTGATGCTGCGGGATCCTGAGCGTCTGCGTGCCCTGCTGCTGCATCCGGAGCGGCCGGTGCAGTTCGTCATCGCCGGGAAGGCCCACCCGGCGGACGACGCCGGCAAACGCCTCATCCAGGAGGTCGTGAAATTCGCAGACGATCCCGACGTGCGTCACCGCATCGTCTTCCTGCCGGACTACGACATGGCGTTGGCGCAACTCCTCATCGCCGGGTCCGACGTGTGGCTCAACAACCCGCTGCGTCCCCTGGAAGCGTGCGGGACCTCCGGGATGAAAGCGGCGCTGAACGGCGTCCTCAATTTCTCCATCCGCGACGGGTGGTGGGACGAGTGGTTCGACGGGGACAACGGTTGGGCGATCCCGAGCGCCGACGGGCTTCCCGAGGACCGGCGGGACGAGCTCGAATCGCATGCGCTGTACGACATCTTGGAGACGCAGATCGCCCCGCGCTTTTACGATCGCGGCCCGAACGGCGTGCCGTCACGCTGGCTGGAGATGGTCCGCCACAGCCTTGCCTCACTGGGTCCGCGAGTATCGGCCACCCGCATGGTCCGCGAGTACCTCGACGGGCTGTACGCTCCGGCGGCCCGCACCGTGCGGGCGCTGGCGGTCGAGGATTTCGCCGGTGCCCGGCACTTGGCGGCGTGGAAACGACGGGTCGTCGACGCGTGGGGTTCGGTACGCGTCGAACACGTGACGGCGTCCGGGTTGGCGGATGCCTTGGAGTACGGCACCCGCGTGCCGGTGCGGGCCGTCGTCGCGTTCGAGGGCCTCGCACCGGACGACGTCGACGTGCAGGTCGGCTACGGTCGAGTCGACGAGAACGACGAATTGGTCGCGCCACGATATGCCTCGCTTCGGCTCGTCGACAAGCGCGACGACGGGCGTTACGTCTACGAGGGGGAGATGGCTCTCGACCGCACGGGCCCGTTCGGTTACACGGTTCGGGTCCTGCCCAAGGATCCGTTGCTGTCGTCGCCGGCCGAGCTCGGACTCATGGCGGTTCCCCCACCGAGCGAAGGGATGACGAGCGGGGACCTGCGCTGAGGAATTCCTCGTCGGTGCGGTCCGTGACCGTCACGCGTTTTCGGCGGGCATCGCTTTTCAGTCGCGACGGACCTTCAACACGAGAAAAGCCAAGGCCGGAATCGTGACGAGCGAGCCGGCCGCGGCCTCGGCGACGAATTCTCCGGTCGAGTCGACGACACAGGAATAGGATTCGGCCCACGGCGGGCCGGGGAGGACGAAATCCACCGGCTCCAGGCCGGCGTGGAGGACCAGGAAGAACGAATCGTCGTGAACGGGGCGCCCGCGCAGGTCGCGGACCCGCAATGCACCACCGGACAGGTACATCCCCAGGGTGCGGATCTGGGTGTCGAACCAATCCGCCTGCGACAGTTCCTTGCCGTCGATTCCGAACCAAGCGAGATCCTTGAGATCGTCGGGTGCCGGAGCGGAGCCGGTGAAAAAGAACGGTTGCCGAAAAACGGGATGCGACCGTCGCACCTTGATGACGTCGCGGACGAAACCAAGCAGGTCACGGTCGGCGTGTTCCCAATCCACCCAGCTGATCTCGTTGTCCTGGCAGTAGGCGTTGTTGTTTCCGCGTTGCGTGCGCCCCAACTCGTCGCCGTGGCAGATCATGGGGACGCCGGTGGAGAGCAGCGTGGTTGCCAGCAGGTTCCGAACCGCCCGGGCACGGATGCGGTTCACCACCGGATCGTCGGTTTCCCCTTCGTGGCCGCAATTCCAGTTGTGGCTTTCGGGGGCGCCGTCGCGATTTCCTTCGCCGTTGGCTTCGTTGTGCCGACGGTCGTAGGTGACGAGGTCGTGGACGGTGAAACCGTCGTGGCTGGCCGCGTAATTGATGGAGGCGTACGGTCGGCGTCCGCCGTCCTGGTAGAGGTCCGACGATCCGGAGAGTCGGTACGCCAGTTCCCGCACTCCGGCGCTGCCGCGTAACCAGAAGTCGCGGATCGTGTCGCGGAATCGGTCGTTCCATTCGGCCCAGGGAGGAGGAAAACGCCCCACCTGGTAGCCGTGTGGGCCGAGATCCCACGGCTCGGCGATGAGTTTGACCGTCGACAGCACCGGATCCTGGTGCACGGCGGCGAGGAAGGCGGCGGCCATGTCCACGCCGTCCTCGGAGCGGACCAGACTCGTGGCGAGGTCGAAACGGAACCCGTCGACGTGCATCTCGGTCACCCAGTACCGCAGCGAGTCCATGACCAGCTTCAGTGCGGTGAAATTCCGCAGATCGAGCATGTTGCCGGTGCCAGTGTGATTGACGTAGTGACGTCCGCCGTCCCGCAGGCGGTAGTACGTCGTGTTGTCCAGACCCCGAAAGGCCAGGGTCGGGCCCCGCTCGTCTCCTTCGCAGGTGTGGTTGTAGACGACGTCGAGGATGACTTCGATACCGGCCGCGTGCAGGGTCTTCACCATCTCCTTGAATTCCCGCACCTGCTGTCCTCGACTGCCCCGGGACGAATAGCCGGCGTGCGGGGCGAAATACCCCAGGGTGTTGTAGCCCCAGTAATTGGTGAGTCCGCGGCGCAGTACCGCCGGCTCGGAGACGAAATGATGCACCGGCATCAACTCGACGGCGGTGACCCCGAGCGAGAGCAGGTAGTCGACCACCGCGGGGTGAGCCAGACCGGCGAACGTCCCGCGCATCGGCGCCGGAACGTCGGGGTGGAGGATGGTGAATCCGCGTACGTGCACCTCGTAGATGACGGTGTCGGACCACGGGACATCCGGACGACGGTCACCCGACCAGTCGAAATCGTCGACGACGACGACGGATTTGGGGACGAAAGGCGCGGAATCGCGGTGGTCCTGGATGGTGTCGTCCCGGCCCCGCGGATAACCGAAGACCGCGTCGTCCAGCACGAAGGCGCCGTCCAACGCCCGCGCGTACGGATCGACCAGCAGTTTGCTCGGGTTGAAACGCAAACCCCGGTGAGGTTCGAAAGGCCCGTCGACGCGGAATCCGTACCGGGCTCCCGGGCCGACCCCAGGGACGTATCCGTGCCAGACGTGATGGGTTTCCTGCAACGGCAAGCGGATTTCGGCGCCGTCCTCGTCGAACAGACACAGGTCGACCGCTTCGGCGTTCTTCGAGTACACCGCGAAGTTGGTGCCCTGCGCATCGGGCGTCGCTCCGAGCGGACTCTCACGACCCGGCCAGATCTCCACCCGACTCATCTTGCCGAGTGGCCGCCCCCGCCGCGCACACCCGCTACGGTGATCGCATGGACGCAAGCGGCAAGGACGAGGGGTCGGCGAGTCGCACGGTCTGGCTCGAGGTCGCCGACGGCGTCGGCACCATCCGTCTCCACCGGCCTCCGGTAAACGCGCTCGACTCGGCGATGCAGGACCAGCTCCGCGCGGTGGCGGAGGAAGCGGCGCGGCGGGACGACGTCCGGGCGGTCGTCCTCTACGGCGGACCGCGGGTCTTCGCCGCCGGCGCGGACGTGCGGGAGATGGCGGCCATGACCCGGGAGGAGATGGCCGAACGCGCCGGCCCGCTCCAGGCGGCGTTCGACGCCGTGGCGGAGATCCCGAAGCCCGTCGTCGCCGCGATCACCGGATATGCCCTCGGCGGAGGCTGCGAGCTGGCCCTCACCGCGGACCACCGCATTTGCGCGGACGACGCCCGCCTCGGCCAACCGGAGATCTTGCTCGGCCTCATCCCGGGTGCCGGGGGGACGCAGCGGCTCCCTCGGCTCATCGGAGTGGCCCGAGCCAAGGAGCTGATCTACACAGGCCGGATGGTCGACGCGGCCGAGGCGCTGCGGTTGGGCCTGGTGGACGAGGTGGTGCCGGCCGCGGAGGTGTACGCCGCGGCTCAGGCGTGGGCCGAGCGGTTCGTCGGTGGCCCGGCGCGGGCCCTGGCCGCCGCGAAGCGGGCGATCGACCGCGGGACCGAACTCCCGCTGCCGGAGGCGCTCGGTGTGGAACGCGAGGAATTCGTGGCGCTCTTCGGCACCGAAGATCGGGAGATCGGCATGCGCTCGTTCCTGGAGTCGGGCCCGGGGAAGGCCCGTTTCGTCGGCCGCTGAGCCGCCGTTCTCCGCCGTCCGGATCACGACTTTGTCCGACCCGGCCGGGCGCGCCGTCCGGACTACCGGGACGGGTCGCCGTCCGAGAGGGCGTCGGCGGCGAGACCGAGCGGCGGTGCGCCGAGCCGCAGTAGCGCCGCGTGGAAGCGGGGGTGGGAATACCCGCTTCCCCAGAGGTCGCGAGCTTTCTCCTGGACCGAACGGATGACCAGCTTCCCCCAGGTGTAGCGGCCGTAGGTCGGGTCGAACGTGGCACGCCTGGCCTCCGAGAGCGCCGCCGGACCGGCGAGGAAGGCGTCCGCGGCGAACCGGGCGGCGGCGTCCGTCACGGTCATCGCACCGGTGTGAATCCCGATCGCCGCCGCGAGTCGGGTCACCCGCACCAGCGCCTCGATCGCCATTCCGATCACCATGCGGGGGTCGCCGGCGCGAAACCCGAGGTCGACGCAGAGCTCTTCGACGTAGTGCGCCCACCCTTCGGTGAAAGCCGGGGAAATGAGGACTTGGCGCACCAGGGACGGCGCCCGCCGCAGCGCCCGCCCGTGGGCGAAATGCCCGGGCGAGACCTCGTGAATGGTGATCAGCGGCAGGGTGGTGCGGGAGAAGACTTTCAGCCAGGATTCGACGTCCTCCGCCGGCCAGCTCGGGTCGGGCGGCGTGACCCAGTAGAACGACGGGCAGTCCGGCTCACCGGGGGCAGCCCACGCCAGCATCGCCATCCCCCAGCGCCGCGACTCCGGGGCGGGACCCACGACACATTCCCCGTCCACGTAGGGGACCAGCTCGTGGCGTGCGGTGAAGGCGAGGACCTCCTCCACCTGCTCTTGCGCTTCGACGAGAACCCCACCTGCGTCCGGGTGGTCGGCGAGCAACCGCTCGATCACCTCAGCCGGGGTGGCGTCCGGGTCGATTTGGGCGCACGCCTCCCGCAGCAGGGCCGCAAGGCGGTCGCGTTCGGCGTCCGCCTGCTCGGCAAGACGTCCGAGATCGACGCTGAGGGCCTCTCCCGCACCCATGAGGCGGGCAAGCTCCGGCCCGCCGATCGCGACATCCGGCGGGCCGAGTTCGGCGGCCTTTTCGAGGTGGGCCACGAAGCGGCGATGCGCGTCCCGGGCGGCGCGGATCACGTCGTCCGAACCGTCCAGCCCGGCGGCGAGCCCCTGCGCCGGGCCGAGCAGCGCCTGCGCCACCGGGGCGGGGACGGCGTCCATCGCCTCGATCGCCATGTCGACCGCGTCCGGCCAGGCGGCCAGGTGGGTGTGTTTCGCAGCCTCGCGGTCCTCCTTCGGGGCGTATTCGCGGTCGTAGCAGGAGATGTCGAGGTTGGCGAGGTGGACGATCGGGTTCCGTCGGTGCATCTCCAACTCGCCGAAGAAAACCCGCAGCGCGGCTTCGAAAGCCGCGACGTGCGCTTCGTCGTGCGGGTCGGCCAGCGGCGGGCCGCCGAGGCGCGCAAGGCCGGCGCGGACGCCGTCCGGCGAGAGGTCCTGAATGCGCCCGTCGTAGTCGTGTAATCCGGCACCTTCGCGGGCTTCGGCAACTTGGAGATCGCAGATCGCGCGGAGTCGGTCGTCCATGGGCCGACGCTACCGCGAGATCGGCGCGCCGCCGGACCGATAGGCTCCTTTCGTCGAACCGGGCTTCATCGAACCGGGCTTCGTCGAACCCGGCCGACGAGGCCGAGGGGCAAGGAGCGGCGTATGCGGGTCGTGGTGCTCGTCAAACAGGTGCCGGATACCTGGTCGCCGAAGCGTCTGCGGCCGGGGGATTTCTTGCTGGACCGGGCCGCCGCCGACGGGGTGGTCAACGAGCTCGACACCTACGCCGTCGAGGAGGCTTTGCGCATCAAGGAAAAACACGACGACACCACAGTGATCGCGCTGACCATGGGGCCGCCTCCTGCAGTCGAAGTGGTGCGCAAGGCGTTGCAGATGGGAGCCGACGAGGGCGTGCACGTCGTCGACGACGCGCTCGCCGGCAGCGACGCGATGGTCTCCTCGTTGGTGCTGGCGGCGGCGATCGAACGGATCGGTTTCGACCTGGTGATCACCGGGGTGGAATCCACCGATGCGCGCATGGGGGTGCTGCCGGCGATGCTCGCGGAACGGCTCGGTGCCGCGCAGGCCACCCTCGCCGCGGAGGTGAAGGTGGACGGTCGGGAAATCTCGGTTCGTCGGCTGGCCGGGGGCCGCGAATTCGACGTCGTCGCGCCGTTGCCGGCGGTGGTGAGCGTGGTGGAGAAAATCAACGAGCCGCGGTACCCCTCCTTCAAAGGAATCATGGCGGCGAAATCGAAACCGCTCACCACGCTGAGCGCCGCCGACCTCGGGTTGGATTCGAACCGTGTCGGCCTCGCCGGTTCGGCGACCGAAGTCGTGGCCGCCGAGGAGCGATCGGCGGAGCGGGCGCGAGTGGTGATTCACGACGAAGGTGACGCGGCCGCACGCATCGTCGAATTCCTCGCGTCGCGGAAATTGTTGTGAACGGCCGAAATTGACGTCGAGGGGCGGAATTCGGTCCGAGCCGGCTGTGGAGGGAGCGGTGCTGTGAGCCAGGTCTTGGTCGTCGTCGACCATTTGGACGGCGTAGTGTCCCGCCCGGTTCTGGAAGCGCTGACCGCCGCCCGCGGGCTCGGCGAGGCGGTCGCGGTCGCCGTGGGCTCCGGCTCGGGTGCCGCGGTGGAGCGGCTCGGGGAGTACGGCGCTACGGAGGTCGTGGTCTGTGAGGACCCGAGCGTGACCTCGGTGCTGGTCGCGGGTGTGGTGGAACTCCTGGCCCGGCTGGTCGGGGAACGCGCACCGCTGGCGGTGCTGGTGCCGTCCACCCCGGAAGGTAAGGAGATCGCCGGCCGTTTAGCGGTCCGTATCGACGGTGGGGTGCTCACCGACGTCGTCGAGGTGAGATGGGACGGCGGCGAGCTGCGAGCGGTGCAGGCGGCATTCGGGGGGTCGACGATGGTGACCTCCCGGGTGCGGCGCGGGGTGCCGGTCCTCACGTGGCGGCCGAACAGCCTTGCCGCTACGCCCGCCCCGGTGAGTCCCCGGGTGACAGAGGCACCCGCTCCTACGATCTCCGGGGGACACGCTCGGGTCAGAGCGACCCGCATGGCCGCCGCCAGCGGGCGCCCCGCACTCACGGAGGCCTCGGTCGTGGTGGCCGGGGGGCGGGGCGTGGGCAGCGCGGAGAACTTCCGACTCATCGAGGAACTCGCCGATGCCCTGGGAGCGGCGGTCGGTGCGTCCCGGGCGGCCACGGACGCCGGGTGGCTCCCGCACACCGCGCAGGTAGGCCAGACCGGAGCCACGGTTTCCCCCGACCTGTACATCGCGTGCGGGATTTCCGGAGCGATTCAGCACCTGGCCGGAATGCAGACGGCGAAAACCATTGTCGCGATCAACAAGGACCCCGAAGCTCCGATATTCCAGGTGGCCGATTTCGGGGTGGTCGGGGATTTGCACACGATCGTGCCCCAACTCACCGCAGAAATCCGGGCCCGTCGCGTTCAGGAGTAGCCGATGGCCTGCTCGTGCGGGCCGCGGGAGTGGGCGCGCATTTCTTCCTCGATAGCCGCAGCGAATTCGTCGACGTCCGATTCCGTGGTATCGAAGGCGCACATCCAGCGCACTTCACCGTTTCCTTCGTCCCACACGTAGAACGGGAAGCGGTCCTGCAACGCGTCGGTCACCGCCGGGGGAAGAATCGCGAAGACCGCGTTGGCCTGCACCGGCTGCGTGATCCGCACTCCCGGGATCCGGCCGACCGCGTCGGCGAGTCGTGCGGCCATGGCGTTGGCCCGCCTGGCGTTGGCCAGCCACAAATCGGTGCCGAGCAGCCGCTCGAATTGCGCTGCGATGAACCGCATCTTGGACGCCAGCTGCATGTTCATCTTGCGCAGGTAGCGCAGGCCCTCTCCCCGAGTCGGGTCGAGCACGACGAGGGCTTCCCCGAACGCCAGCCCATTCTTCGTGCCTCCGAAACTCACCAGGTCGACTCCGGCATCCGTGGTGAGGGCCCGGAGGGGGACGTCGAGGGATGCGGCCGCGTTGGCCAGCCGGGCGCCGTCCAGGTGAAGCGTCATGCCGCGGGCGTGGGCGAATTCCGCGATCGCCGCGATTTCCTCGGGGGTGTAAACGGTTCCCAACTCCGTGGCGTTGGTGAGCGAGACGACGGTGGGCTGGGCATGGTGTTCGTCCCCTCGGCCGCGCAGCCGATCGGCGATCGCCTCGACGGTGAGCTTTCCGTTCGTGGTGGGGATCGCCAAGAGTTTCAATCCTGCGATTTTCTCCGGCGCCCCGCATTCATCGGTGTTGATGTGTGCGGTCTGGGCGCAGACCACGGCGTCCCACGGACGGGTCGCGGCTTGGAGTCCGACAACGTTGGCTCCGGTGCCGTTGAAGACGAAATACACCTCGGCCCGTTCCCCGAAGTGCCGCCGGAATATCTGGGTGGCCGCTTCGGTGTACGGGTCGGCGCCGTAGGCGAGGACGTGGCCGACGTTGGCCCGCGCGATCGCATCGAGGATCTCCGGGTGGATACCCGCGCAGTTGTCGCTGGCAAAACTGCGGCGCATTACGCGCGGCGGCGGGGTGCCGGCCGTCGGGAATTCGTTTCCGCTCGTCACGTCGTGCTCAGCTCTCCCCATGAATACCTCTCGCCGGTACGGGATTCGGGCACCTCCGGTTGCGGCATATTCGGCCTCTCTCTCGATATTCGGCCTCTCACTCGGCCAGCCAGAGCCTCGTGCCGTTCACGTCGGCCGCGGGACGACGCCAGAGGTTCGCGATTTCCGCGGCGAGTGTGTCGACGTCCGTGTACCCCTCGAAGGATTTCTGCGGCTCGGCCTGCCGCATCTGCGCAGTGACCAAAGCCCGGACGACGACGATGACCGCGGCGGCGCTGGTCCCGGTGAAAGCGTCGGCGAGCGCGAGAGTCCACGCCTCGGCGGCTGCTTTCGCCGCGGCGTAGGCGGCGGCGGTGGCCTGCGGGCGATGCGCGGCGGTAGCGGAGACCAGGACGAACCGCCCCGCCCGTGCGGCGAGCAGCGGGTCGTGAAACGCCTTGCTCGTGTGCTGGACGGTGCGCACCAACCGCTCGGCGAGCCACTCCCAGTCGTTCAGGTCGACGTCGCGGAGGGGAGTGCCTCCCCGCCACCCCCCGACGAGGTGCACCAGCCCGTCGACGTGGCCGAATTGCGCCACGAGCTGGTCCGCCCAGCGTCGGGTGGCAGCCTCGTCGCCCAGATCGACGACCATCGGGTGGGCGCAAGGTCGGCCGGTGTGCGGGGGACTCAATGCGGCGTTCAACGATTCCGCAAGCGGTCGAATCTTGTCGATCCGGTGGTCTGCGAGGACGACCTGCGCCCCTGCCTCCGTGAGGGTCTTGGCGACCGCGGGTCCGGCGGCCCCTCCGGCCCCGGCGACGACGACCAGTGCGTCCCGCAGGGCGGTGGCCTCGTCGTCCGCGCTCGTCATGACCGGTCGTGTCTCGCTTCGTGGCTCGCGATCGAAATCCCCTTGGAGCATAGGTCGCGGCGGGGAACGGGTTTGCCGCAGGCGTCGGCCCGGCAGGCGAAGGTGATCGTTTAGCTGGTCGCTGAAGCGGTCGGGTTAGGCTGGGTGCGATGTCGTTTCTCGGTGATACCCCTCGCGTGTCGACCCCGGGTCGAGAGATACGCCCGGCCGGCCAAGGGGAGCGGTCCATGACTTATCTCGATCACGCAGCGACGACGCCGATGCTTCCGGAGGCGATCGAGGCGATGACGGCGCTCCTGCCGGTGGTGGGGAATCCGTCGTCGCTACATGCCGCGGGCCGTGCGGCGCGGCGGGTGGTCGAGGAATCCCGCGAAACGATCGCCGAAGCCATCGGTGCCCGGCCGGGCGACATCCTCTTCACCTCGGGAGGTACGGAGTCCGACAACCTTGCGGTCAAGGGAATCTTCTGGGCTCGACGTGCCGCCGATCCGCGGCGTCGGCGCATTCTCGTCGGCGCGGCCGAGCATCACGCCGTCCTCGACACGGTGACGTGGCTAGCCGCGCAGGAGGGAGCCGAGCCGGTTTTCTTGGAGGTCGATCCGGTCGGTCGGGTGCATGCCGATACCGTCCGTAAGGCGATCGCGGAGTCTCCCGAGACCGTGGCGTTGGTCAGCGTGATGTGGGCTAATAACGAAGTCGGCACCATCTCCCCGATTTCGGATATTGCCGAGGTGTGCCGGGAATTCGGCGTCCCGTTGCACTGCGACGCCGTCCAGGCGGTGGGGCAGATACCGGTGGATTTTGCGGCCTCGGGCGTGGATGCTTTGACGTTCACCGGCCACAAGCTCGGAGGGCCGCTCGGGGTGGGTGCGCTCGTCGTCCGTCGTGACGTCGCGGTGACGCCCGTGTTGCACGGCGGCGGCCAGGAAAGGGACATCCGTTCCGGTACGTTGGACACCCCGGCCATCGCCGGTTTCGCCGCGGCGGTGCGGATCGCGGTGGCACGCCAACCGGAGCAGGCACACCACCTTCGTCGGCTGCGTGACCGGATCATCGCCGGCGTCCGCGCGCGTATTCCCGACAGCATTCTCGGCGGCGATCCGGACGGCGGAGTGGACCGTCGTCTCCCCGGGAATGCGCATTTCCTTTTCCCGGGCTGCGAAGGCGACGCGGTGCTCATGTTGCTGGATGCACAGGGAATCGCCTGTTCGACCGGATCGGCGTGCACGGCCGGCGTCGCCCGTCCGAGTCACGTCCTGCTCGCGATGGGGTTCGACGAGGAAACCGCGCGTTCTTCGGTGCGCTTCAGCCTCGGCCACACGTCGACCGCGGAGGACGTCGATCGGCTGCTCGCCGTTCTCCCGGGGGTGGTGGAGCGTGCCCGCCGGGCCGGCCTTCTCGCCGCGGCGCGGAGGTGAGCGGGATGCGGGTGTTGGCCGCGATGTCGGGCGGCGTGGATTCCTCGGTGGCGGCCGCCCGCATGGTCGACGCCGGACACGAGGTGGTCGGCGTCCATCTCGCTTTGTCGAGCACGCCGCTGTCGCATCGCGAGGGCGCCCGCGGCTGCTGTTCGTTGGAGGACGCACGGGACGCGCGGCGGGCCGCGGACGTGCTCGGGATTCCGTTCTACGTCTGGGATGTCGCGGAGCGTTTCCGCCGCGATGTCATCGAGGATTTCGTCTCCGAGTACGCGCAGGGGCGCACTCCCAATCCGTGCCTGCGGTGCAACGAGCGCATCAAGTTCGCCGCCGTGCTGGATCGTGCGCTGGCCCTCGGTTTCGACGCAGTCTGCACGGGGCATTACGCGCGAATTCTCGAGGGACCGGACGGGCCGGAATTGCATCGCGCGGTCGATCCCGCGAAGGATCAGTCGTACGTGCTCGGGGTATTGAACCGGACGCAGTTGGAACACGCGCTGTTCCCGCTTGGGGAGTCGTTGAAGACCGAGGTGCGGGCGGAAGCCGCCGCGCGTGGCCTTGCGGTCGCGACCAAGCCGGACAGCCACGACATCTGTTTCATCCCCGACGGCGACACGGTGGGTTTTCTGCGGTCTCGTCTCGGCGATGCTCCCGGTGACATCGTCGATTCTTCCGGGCGGCGATTGGGGAGCCACGAGGGCACCTACGGCTTCACCATCGGACAGCGCCGGGGGCTGCGTATCGGTATGCCGGCACCGGACGGCCGACCACGTTACGTGCTCGACATCTCACCGGTGACCCGGACGGTCACCGTCGGCACTGCGGAGGAATTGGCCGTCGCCGGACTGACCGGAATTCGCCCCATCTGGTGCGGCACGCCGCCGAGCGGTCCGATCGAATGCTCGGTGCAATTCCGTGCGCACGGGATTGCCGCTCCCGCCGTGATCGAGGTGAGCGACGACGAGGTCGAGGTCGAATTCCGGGGGCCGGTCCATGGGGTGGCTCCGGGGCAGGCGGCGGTTTTCTACAGCGGAACCCGCGTTCTGGGCTCGGCCACCATCGCCCGCACGCGACGGATCACGCCGCGCAGCACGACAGCTTGTTGACGTCGCGGGTGAAGGTTTGCGCGGCCAGTCGTAGGGCTTCGGCGGTGGTCAGATACGGCGACCACGTCTCGGCGATCTGGGCGACCGTCATTCGTGCCGACAAGGCATAGACCGCGGCGGCGATGACCTCGCCGGCATTGTGAGCGAGGATGTGAACGCCGAGAATCCGGCCGGTATCGGCCTCCGCGACGATTTTCACCAAACCGCGGGTATCCCGATTGACGATGGCCCGCGGCACCGCCGAGAGCGGCAATACCCGGCATTCGCAGCGGTAGCCGGCGGCGACCGCCTGCGCATCCGTGAGACCGGCCGACGCGATGGACGGCTCGGTGAAGGTCACCCGTGGGAGCGCGGAGTAATCGAGACGATCGGTGCCGTCCTGCAGCGCATTACGGATGGCGAGGCTTCCTTGCGCGGCCGCGACGTACACGAATTGTGGGCCGCCCGTCACGTCCCCGGCGGCCCAGATTCTCGGGTGGTTGGTCTGCTGGCGTGCATCGACCAGGACTTCTCCGCGGTCCCCGGTCTTCACATCGATTCGATCCAGTCCGAGTTGGGTGGTATTGGGACGCCGACCGGTAGCCACCAAGAGTCGATCGGCGGTGAGCGTGCGGGGTGTTCCAGCGATGTCCGCGTGGACGACGTATCCGGTCCCTTCGCGGGAGACCTGACGCACGTTCGCGGCGGTGTGCACGGTGATTCCTTCGTCGGCGAGCGCCGAGGTCAGGGCTTCGCTGATTTCCGGCTCCTCGAAGGGCGCGATCCGATCGAGCGCCTCAACGAGGGTGACCCGACTTCCCAACCGGGCGAAGAGTTGCGCCATTTCCAAACCCACGGCATTGCCCCCCAGCACGAGAAGGGAATCCGGGATTTCGGTGAGTTCCATAGCGGTGGTCGAGGTGAGGAATCCGGCGTCGGGGAGGCCCTCGATGGGGGGCGCCCACGGGCTTGCTCCGGTGGCGATGAGGTAGTGGTCGGCCTCGATGCGCTGGGTGCCGTCGTCCGTAGTGACTTCGAGCGCGGGGCCGGCGACGAAGGTGGCGTGGCCGCGCAGCAGGTGCCACCCGTAGTCGGCTGCGAGGTCGAGATATTTCTCGGCGCGTAGCTCGGTGACCAGCTCGTTCTTCCCCGCGATGAGCAGGGGGATGTCGATCGCTCCAGCGGAGGTCGCGATTCCCGGAAAATGTTGCGTAGCGGCGAGATGTCGGGTCGCTGCTGCCGCCAGTAGTGCCTTCGACGGGACACACCCTACGTTGACGCAGGTTCCCCCGACTCGGCCCCGCTCGATCATCACCACCTCGGCTCCGACATCACTTGCCGTGATGGCAGCAGCGAAGGCCGCCGCCCCCGATCCGATGATCGCTACGTCGTATCGCACCGCCGACCTCCTTGACATATCCGGATATCCGGATATTATCGGTTGACGTTGGTCGGCCGCAAGGGTCGATCTCAGCCTCGATGGGAGTCTCGAAGGAACCTCATGGCGACGGAACACTCGACGACGATCGTCCAACCGGGGCGTGGACGAGCGCTCCTCCCGGCGCGGGATGCCGGTGTGGAGCGGATCGCGAAATTCTTCCGGGCGCTCGGTGATCCGACCCGTTTGCGGTTATTGGAGTTCCTCCTCGACGCCGAACACACGGTTTCGGAGTGCGTGGAGCTGGTCGGTCTCTCCCAGAGTCGGGTCTCCACGCACCTGGCGTGCTTGACCGATTGCGGTTATGTCGCGGCGCGACGTGAAGGCCGGTTCACCTATTACCGGGTGACCGACCCGCGGGTCGCCGAGTTGGTCTTTCTCGCGCACGCCCTTGCCGCCGACAACGCGACGGCTCTGGAGGCGTGCATGCGGATCGCACCGTCGCCGGAGTCGGTTGTGACCTCCGCGGCGTCGGAGGGGCGCCGCGGCAGGAGCCCGGGGGTCCGCGGTGCGCGCTCGTGAGTCGGACGCCGCGGGGTGGGCCGGGTTGGCCGTCGCCGGCCTTCTCGTGCTGCTGTGTTGCGGCGGTCCGCTGCTGGTGGCCGGCGGTGCCCTGACTCTGATCGGGGCCGTGGTGCGCAGTTCCTGGGTGTGGGCGGCCGGCGCGACGACGGTAGCAGCGGCTGGGGCGGCTCTCGTCGTTCGGCACCGGCGTCGGTGCCGGGTACGAAAAGGCGGCGCGTGTGAGATGTCCCGATCCGCGCGCAGCGACGCTCGTCTTTCCGGGAGTGGGCAGTGAGCAAGAGACGATCATTCCGGAGAATTTCCTCATCCTGGAGGCAGGTATTCGCCGGTATCGCAGCGATTCTCGCGGCGGCCTCGGTCGCAGCATGCGGCAGCTCGGCGGGCCGTTCGTCGTCCCCCGCCGTCTCGACGACCCCGACTCCCTCGCTGCGCACCCTGGACGGGCAAGCCGTGCACGTACCCTCGGATCGGCCGGTCGTCCTGGTGTTCTATTCGATCGGGTGTGCCGACTGCGCGGTTTCCACGCGGAATGTGATGGAGGCCGCGCGTCAGGATGGTTCGCGAGCCCGCTACCTCGGCGTCGACCTCGACCCGGGTGTCGATGCGGCCACGGTGAACCGGTTCCTCGATTCCGTCGGTGCCGGTGGCCTTCCCACCGTGGTGGATTCCTCCGGCAAGCTCGCCTACGCCTATCACGTCAGCGCACTGAGTGAGGTGATAGTCGTCGACAGTTCCGGAAAAGTGGCGTTCCGCGCGGTCGATCCGTCGCCTCAGGCGATTCTCGCTGCGGTCGCGCGAGCGGCCTGAGCGGGTGCCTTCGCCGTGCGTCCGGAAAACCACGCTCTGGGAGCCAGACGGTGACCGCCCTTCTCACGTTGGCTTTCACGGCCGGATTGGTCGCGCCGCTCAATCCATGCGGCTTCGCATTGCTCCCGACCTATTTGGCCGCTACCGCGGCCGATGTCGGACGATCCGCGCGCCTCAAGGGATTTCTCCACGCCCTGCGCGCCGGAGTCGCTTTGGCGCTGGGATTCGCCGTGACCCTCGGCGGTCTCGGGTTTGCCGTCAGCGTGGGAGCCCACCGCCTGACGCGCGTCGCTCCGTGGGTCGGTTTCGCCATCGGCATCGTGCTGCTGGCCGTGGCCGGAGCGATGAGTACCGGTCGGCGGATCCGCCTTCCGCTTCGTCTGCCGGGAAGCTCGGGCTTTGCGAAACGGCGCACGACGGTCGTGGGGTGGGTCGTTTTCGGCGTCGCCTACGGCCTCGCCTCCCTCGCCTGCACGATCGGCGTTCTCCTCGCGGTCATTGCTCAAGCTCAGGCAACGTCGGGTTTCCTGACTATCGCGGCGGTCTTCGGGGCGTACGCCGCAGGGAGCGTGGTCTTGCTCACCGTTCTGTCGGGAGGGCTTGCCCTGGCCGGACACGCCTTCGCGCGTGGCTTCGCCGTCCTCGCTCGACATCAGGATGCGATTACCGGGACACTCCTTGCGCTCACCGGTCTTTATTTGCTGGTGTACTGGGCGCCGGCGGCTCTGGGAGGCACCGCGCCGGGTGGTCCGCTGCTCGGAGTGACGCGGTTGTCGACGACCGTCCAGACCTGGCTCGACCGCCACCTGACGATTGCAGTCGGGCTGGCCGCTGCGCTCATCACCATCGCGTTCCTCCTCGCGTTCCGGCGGCACGGGCTGCGAGAGACATCAGCCGAACCCGCTGTGGCGGACGGCGAAACGTGCCGATCACCGTGTTGCGACGAGGCGACGGCCGTCGGCTCCCCTCGGTATGGTCGTGGTGAACGTATCGCGGACCCTTCAGCGCAACGCACGGAATGATGGCAGACCCGTCGACCGGCTCCGAGGACTCCTCCTCCCACGATCGGCACACCACCGCCGCGTCCTTCGAGAGCGTGACGGTGGCCCCTTGGCCGAACGGCGTCGCGACCGGCGTCGGCTCGCTGCCGGGAACCGATCCCGCGGAAGCCATGCGGCTGGTGGTCGGAGAGCTTCCGGATTTCCCGCACCTGGCCGAACTCCCCGCGGCGGGAATCGGCACCGACATGATCGGGCGGGGTGCCGCGCACCTCAGTGAGCTCCATTTCGAACTGACCTCCAGCGGGTGGAGGTTCACCCAGCGGCCCGGTGCCGACGAGCGGCGGGCACGTGCCGCGCTTCGCCGCGACCTCGACGTCCTTGAAGAATGCACTCAAGGCTTCGTCGGACCGTTGAAAATTCAGTGTGCGGGGCCGTGGACGCTGGCGTCGTCCATCGAACTCCGCTACGGCGACAAGGCCTTGGCGGACGCCGGAGCGGTCCGTGACATCGCGGATGCCCTTGCCGAGGGACTTTCCGAGCTCATCGGTGAAGTCGGTCGCCGCGTCCCCGGCGCGAAAATCGTCGTCCAACTGGACGAACCGCTGCTCCCCGCCGTGCTCGACGGAACGGTCCCGACGGCCAGCGGCTTCTCGACCCTCCCGCTGGTCGAATCGGCGACGGCGCGGGAACGGCTGTCGGCCGTGGTGCGCGCGATCAGTGGTCGTTCGGCTTACCCCGTGGTGCACTGCTGCGCGGATCGCGTCCCGATCGAACTGCTCGTCGAATCCGGCGCGTGTGCGGTCGGTCTCGATGTCACGAAGCTTTCCGCCGACTCCGACGACGCCATGGGAACGGCCATCGAACGGGGTCTGCGGTTCTTCTTCGGAGTGGTTCCGTCGTCGGACGTCGACCCACTCCCGACCGTTCGCGAGACCGCGGCACCGCTGCGGGAATTGTGGGGTCGGCTGGGCTTTCCCGCCGAAACCCTCGCCGCACACGTGGTGACGCCCACGTGTGGTCTGGCCGGTGCTTCACCGGAGTGGCCGAAGAGGGCATATCGCCGCTGTGTCGACGTCGCCCGCTTGCTGCTGGAAGACCCAGAGGAAGACGCGTAGCCGGCTGATCCCGAGAATAGGGACATGAGCGATGATTCTCACGTCCCGCCGTCATCCCAAAGGCCGCTTATCGGCATGGCCCACAGGCGCTCTCCGAGGGGTATTGTGTTCCCTCCGGTGTAAACTACGACGCCGCACAGGAAGCGTCGCCCCATCCGAGTTCTCAATTTTTCCAACGTGCGCCAATCCCTCGGATCAAGAGAGGCTGTTGCCTTGACCTCGACTGCGACGATCCCTCCGGAAGAGTCTTCTAAGACGAGGTCGACCTCGTCTTTGTTCTCGCGATAGTGAAAGGCTCGAACTTCGTCGTCCATCCACGAGAGATGTTTGATAGTCTCCATGACGACGAATGTCTCCACGAGCTTGCCTGTGACCTGGTCGTCCCAACCTATCCGGCCTATGCTGGTTCCCAGCAGAGCTCTCAAGAGGCCAGAATCTACGAAATGCAGCTTTGGGGTTTGAACTTCACGTGACGACAATCCGGGTCTCCACGCCGGTAGGCGGTAGACGAGGAATGAGATCTCAAGCAATTCAACGTAACTCTTCACCGTGCTGGGGTGTAGCTGTAGCTTGTCCGCGAGCGTCTTGTAGTTGACAAGTCCGGTAGCTTGGGCAGCGAGTACGCGAAGAAGCTGTCGTGCTTCTGAGAGTTTGAACGCGTCAGAGATATCGCGAAGGTCCCGATTGACGAGGGTGTCGATGTAGTTCTTAAACCACGACCTACGGCGCAACTCTTCGCGTAGTCTTGCCTCGGGGTAGCCTCCTGCGGCTACAACGCTTACAAATGCGTCGCGTCCCACAGGAGCGTCGTTGATTTGCGGGGGGCGGTTGGCGAAGAATCTTTCTGCGACATTGTGAGAGGTTCCGTGGATTTCGGCCTGTGCTAATGGCCACAGAGTGACCATCTCTAATCGGCCGGTAAGTGCGTCTTTGATCTTTGAGTTCATGAGTGGGTTGGCAGATCCGGTCAGCAGGAAGCGTCCGGGGGTGGGATCTCGATCTACGACGGCCTTGATCGCAAGAAGCAAATCGGGCACTCGTTGCACTTCATCCAAGATGGCCGGACGACGCAAGCTGGCGATGAACCCTGTCGGATCCCGTTCGGCCGCCTTCCTGGTTGCGTGGTCGTCGAGGGTGAGGAACTGTGCCGGGAAGCTGGTCTTGGCGAGTTCTGTGGCGAGAGTGCTCTTGCCGACTTGACGGGCACCCGTGATAAAGATCACTCGAGTGTCGCGAAGTGCTCTCAGTATTTGGTCACAGGCGCGGCGAGGGATCAGCGATGGAGCTGAGATCGGGTACACGTGGAGATCGTATCACTGTTGCGGAGATTGTCAAAAGATCTTGCGGAGATTTACAAAAGATCTTGCGGAGATTTACAAAAGATCTCGCGGAGATTTACAAAGTTGCTGCACGCACTGATCTTGCTGACGGACGATCCTCCGCGGGCCGAGTGCCTTCGTTACCGTGAGGCGGGAAGGACCGCGACGGCGGCGGAGCGCGGAGGTGATCGATGTCTGAGACGACGCGGCGGGTACCCACGACCGCCGAGGAGGCAGCACGCCGCCACGCGGAGTTGGCCAAGGAGATCGAGGAGCACGCGTACCGGTATTACGTGCTCGATGCACCGACGATCTCGGACGGCGAGTACGACGCGCTCATGCGCGAGTTGGAGGAGATCGAGAACGCTTTTCCCGAACTCCGCACCCCCGACTCACCCACGCAGAAGGTCGGCGGCACCTACTCCACGCAGTTCACCCCGGTCGAGCACCTGGAACGCATGCTCAGCCTGGACAACGTCTTCTCGGAGGGGGAGCTGCGGGCCTGGATCGCTCGGGTGGAACGCGAAGTCGGGGAAAGTGCCGAATACTTGTGCGAGCCGAAAGTCGACGGCCTCGCAGTCGACCTGGTCTACGAGAACGGCTCGCTGGTGCGGGGAGCAACCCGCGGTGACGGTCGGGTAGGGGAGGACGTCACCGCGAACATTCGTGCCATTTCGAACGTCCCGCATCGGCTCCGTGGCGACGGCGATGTCCCCGAGCTGCTGGAAGTGCGCGGAGAAGTGTATTTCCCCGTCCAGGATTTCGAGGATCTCAACGCCTCTCTCGTGGCCGCAGGCAAGCCTCCGTTCGCCAATCCCCGCAACGCCGCGGCGGGAAGTCTGCGGCAGAAAGACCCTCGGGTGACGGCGAGCCGGCCGCTACGCCTCGTCGTCCACGGCATCGGAGCCAGTCGAGGGTTCACCCCGAAGCGCCAATCGGAGGCCTACCAGGTCCTGAGCAGGCTCGGGCTCCCGGTCTCCGATCGCGCCACAGTGGCGCGAGACGTCGACGCGATCCTCGACTACATCGCCTATTACGCCGAGCACCGCCACGACCTCGAACACGAGATCGACGGGGTGGTCGTGAAAGTCGACCAGTTCGCCTTGCAACGACGGCTGGGCTCGACGGCGAAAGCCCCGCGTTGGGCGGTCGCCTACAAGTACCCCCCCGAAGAAGTCACCACCAAACTCCTCGACATCCAAGTGAACGTGGGTCGCACCGGGCGGGTCACGCCGTTCGCGGTCATGCAGCCGGCGCGGGTCTCGGGTTCCACCGTGACTAACGCAACCTTGCACAACGCCGACGAGATCAAACGCAAGGGGGTGCTCATCGGCGACACCGTGGTGCTCCGTAAAGCCGGCGACGTCATCCCCGAAGTCGTCGGCCCGGTGGTGGAGCTGCGCGACGGTACCGAGCGGGAATTCGTCTTCCCGACCCATTGCCCGGTCTGCGGAACCGAGTTGGTCCGCGAGGACGGCGGCGTCGACATCCGTTGTCCCAACGCCCGATCCTGCCCAGCGCAACTTCGCGAACGTCTGTTCCACATCGCCTCCCGCGGTGCCCTGGACATCGAATCCCTCGGATACGAAGCTGCCAACGCCCTCCTCGAATGCAAGCTGCTCACCGATGAAGGCGACCTCTTCTTCTTGGACGCCGACAAGCTGCGCACCTGCGCCTTCTTCACCAGGCAGAACGGCGAATTGAAAGCGAATGCCTGGAAACTCTTGGAAAACCTGGAGGTCGCGAAAACCCGCCCGTTGTGGAGAGTACTCGTCGCGCTCTCCATTCGACACGTCGGGCCGACCGCGGCCCGGGCGCTAGCCCGCGAATTCGGTTCCCTCGACGCGATCCGCGCCGCCTCCGAGGAGAAACTGGCCGACACGCCGGGGGTCGGTCCGGTCATCGCCGCCTCGATTCGCGAATGGTTCTCCGTCGATTGGCATGAAGAGATCGTGCGGAAATGGGCGACCGCCGGAGTCCGCATGAGCGAGGAGACAAACGGCGACGGCGCGAAACCGCTGGCCGGCATCACGGTGGTCGTCACCGGCACGCTATCGCGCTGGAGTCGGGATGCGGCTACCGAGGCGATCCAGGAAGCCGGAGGACGGGCGGCGAGTTCGGTTTCGAAGAAAACCGACTTCGTCGTCGTCGGCGAAAATCCTGGGTCGAAATACGACAAGGCGCTGCAGCTCGGTATCCCGATCCTCGACGAGGAGGCCTTCGCCGTCCTGTTGGAGAAGGGTCCGGACGCCGTCCGCGGCACACGGGGCGCCTCCGGCTGATCCCGCGCTGGCTAGGATGACGCCGTGCCCCGGTTGACCCGTGACGACGTCGCCCATCTGGCCCGCCTCTCGCGGCTCGCGCTCTCCGACGACGAACTCGACCACCTAGCCGGTCAACTCGACGTCATCATCAACGCGGTGGCGCGGGTCTCCGAGGTGGCCACTCCCGACGTCCCGCCCACCTCCCACCCGCTGCCGCTGACCAACGTCTTCCGGGACGACGAGGTGCACCCCTCTCTTCCGGTGGCCGACGTTCTCGCCGCCGCCCCGGCAGTGGAACAGCAGCGGTTCAAGGTGCCACGAATCCTGGAGGAGGAGTGAACGAGCTGATCCGGCGCACCGCGGCGGAGCTGGCCGCAGCGATCGCCCGGGGTGAGGTGAGCGCCGAGGAGGTCACCCGCGCCCACCTGGAGCGCATCGCCGCCGTGGACGGCACGATTCACGCCTTTCTGCACGTCGACGGCGACGGAGCACTGGCCGCCGCCCGGGCGGTCGACGCCAAACGGGCCGCCGGGGAGCCGCTCGGCCCGCTCGCCGGTGTCCCCTTGGCGCTCAAGGACGTCTTCACCACCAAAGGGATGCCGACCACCTGCGGCTCGCGCATCCTCCAAGGGTGGATCCCGCCGTACGACGCCACGGTCGTCCGCAAACTGCGGGACGCCGACATCGTCATCCTCGGCAAGACCAACATGGATGAATTCGCGATGGGGTCGTCCACCGAGAATTCCGCGTACGGCCCCACCCGAAATCCGTGGGACACCAGTCGTATTCCCGGCGGTTCCTCCGGTGGGAGCGCCGCCGCGGTCGCGGCTTTCGAAGCTCCGCTGGCCATCGGGACCGACACCGGGGGCTCGATCCGTCAACCCGCGGCGGTGACCGGGATCGTCGGCACCAAACCCACCTACGGCGGGGTGTCCCGCTACGGACTCGTCGCTTTCTCCTCATCGCTGGACCAAGCCGGCCCATTCGCCCGGACGGTCCTCGACGCCGCCTTGTTGCACGCGGCAATCGCCGGCCACGACCCCAAAGACTCCACGTCCATCGACGCTCCGGTGCCCGACGTGGTGGCCGCGGCCCGCCACGGCGACGTGCGGGGGATGCGGATCGGGGTCGTCAAGGAATTGGACGGCGAGGGGTACGATCCCGGCGTCCGTCGGTGTTTTCGCGATGCCGTCGAGTTGCTCGCCGCCCTTGGGGCGGACGTCGGTGAGGTGAGCTGCCCCCATTTCGACTACGCGCTCGCGGCCTATTACCTCATCGCGCCGAGCGAATGCTCGTCCAATCTCGCGCGGTTCGACGCGATGCGGTACGGGCTGCGGATCGGGGACGACGGGACTCGCAGCGCGGAAGAAGTCATGGCCCTCACCCGGGCCGCGGGCTTCGGTGCCGAAGTCAAACGCCGCATCATGATTGGCACGTATGCGTTGTCCAGCGGGTATTACGACGCCTATTACGGGTCGGCGCAGAAGGTCCGCACCCTGATCTGCCGTGATTTCGAAGCCGCTTTCCAGCGCTTCGACGTGCTCGTTTCTCCGACGACACCGACGACGGCCTTCCCGCTCGGGGAACGGGTCGACGACCCGTTGAAGATGTACCTGGCCGACCTCGACACCATCCCCACGAATCTCGCCGGGAACGCCGCGATGTCGGTACCGATAGGGCGTTCGCCGGACGACGGTCTGCCGGTCGGTCTGCAAATCATGGCACCCGCCATGGCCGACGACCGCCTGTACCGGGTGGGGTCGGCGTTGGAAGCGGCGTATCGCGAACGTCACGGGCGTCTGCTCATCGACGAGCTGGCGACGGCGTCCGCGGAGGAGGGGCGATGACGGCTCAGACCGTTGCCGGCGCGCCGACCGCGCCGCTGCTCGATTTCGACGACGCCGTCGCCGCGTACGAGCCGGTGTTCGGCTTGGAGACCCACGTCGAACTCTCCACCCGATCGAAGATGTTCTGCGGGTGTGCGACGACGTTCGGCGCCGAACCCAATACCCAGGTCTGTCCGGTCTGCCTCGGCTTGCCCGGCTCGCTCCCCGTAGCCAACCGTGCAGCCGTCGAAGCGACGATCCGTATCGGTCTCGCGCTGCACTGCACGATCGCGCCGTGGTGCCGATTCGCCCGCAAGAATTATTTCTACCCGGACATGCCGAAGAATTTCCAGATTTCGCAGTACGACGAGCCGCTCTGCACCGACGGCTACCTCGACGTCGAAGTCGACGACCGGGTCTTCCGCATAGGGATCGAACGGGTGCACCTCGAGGAAGACACCGGCAAATCCCTGCACGTCGGGGGTGCTACCGGCCGTATCCACGGCGCGGATTACTCGCTCGTCGACTACAACCGCGCCGGCATACCCCTGGTCGAAATCGTCACCAAACCCGTGACCGGCACCGGGCGCCTCGCCCCCGCGGTGGCCCGGGCTTACGTGACCGAATTACGCGAGGTGATGCGGGCGCTCGGTGTCTCCGACGTCCGCATGGAACAAGGCTCGCTCCGCTGCGACGTCAACCTTTCGCTGCACCCCGTGGGATCGACGACCTGGGGCACGCGCAGCGAAACGAAGAACGTCAACTCGCTGCGGTCCGTGGAACGGGCGGTTCGTTACGAGATTCAGCGGCAGGCTGCCGTACTCCACGCCGGGGGTCGCGTGGTGCAGGAGACCCGGCATTTCCACGAGGATTCGGGAGTCACGACGCCCGGCCGCAGCAAAGAGCAGGCCGAGGACTACCGGTATTTTCCCGAACCGGATTTGGTCCCCCTCGCCCCCGATGCGGCGTGGGTCGAAGAACTCCGCGCTACGCTCCCGGAGCTGCCCCTCGACCGGCGACGCAGGCTCCGCGACGCGTGGGGGGTGAGCGCGACGGAGATGCAGGCCGCGCTGAATGCCGGCGCCGTCGACCTGATCGAAGCGACCGTCGCCGCCGGTGCTCCGCCGCGAGACGCCTACAAGTGGTGGATGGGGGAATTGGCCCGCCGCGCCAACGAATCCGGTCGTGAGCTCGCCGAACTCCCCATCACCCCCGCCGACGTGGCAGCCCTCTGCGAGCTCGTCGCCTCCGGGCGGCTCACCGACAAACTCGCTCGCGACGTCCTCGACGGGGTGCTCGCCGGGGAAGGCACTCCGCACGAGGTCGTCGCTGCGCGCGGACTGGAGGTCGTCTCCGACGACGCCGCGTTGCAGCGGGCCGTCGACGACGCGATCGCCGCGCATCCCGACGTCGCGGAGAAAATCCGCGGCGGCAAGGTGGCGGCGGCCGGGGTCCTCGTCGGAGCGGTGATGAAATCCACCGGCGGAAGAGCGGACGCGGCGAAGGTCCGCGACCTGATCCTGCGCACTCTCGGGACGAATTCCTGACGTGCCGGGCTCCTCGGAAACCAGCAGCGGGGGAATTCTTCGCGCCGAAGACGAAGTGCATGTCTGGGTGCCCTATCCGGAGATGGTCGCCGATCTCACCGCGTCTTCCCCGCGAATTCGCGCGAGCCTTTTCGACGGTCGCACTCCGCCGCCCGATGTGGACCGGCTGGAATTCGTCGTCCCGCCGTACACTCTCGGCGCTCGGGGCTTGCAGCTCGCCCTCGACGCCCCGCGGCTGCGCGTCGTCCAGCTCCTCACCGCGGGCTACGAGCGGGTCGCGCCGCTCATTCCGGACGGCGTGGTGCTCTGCAATGCGCGCGGAGTACACGACGCCAGCACCGCGGAACTCGCGGTCGCGCTCATCCTCGCGTCGCTGCGGGGAATCCCGGATTTCGTGCGGGCCCAACAAGAGGGTGCGTGGCGGCACGAGACCTACCCGGCGTTGGCCGATCGGACCGTGCTCATCCTCGGATACGGCTCGATCGGGGAGGCCCTCGAACGCCGCCTCCTCCCGTTCGAGGTCGACCTCATCCGGGTGGCGCGCAGGACGCGTCCCGGCGTGCACGCCGTAAACGACCTCCCCGCACTTCTTCCGCGGGCGGACGTGGTCGTCGTCCTCACGCCGCTGACGGAACAGACATTCCATCTGGTGGACCGAGATTTCCTCGCCCGGATGCGACCGGGAGCGCTCCTCGTCAACGTGGCGCGGGGCGCCGTGGTCGATACCGACGCGCTGGTCGAGGCCGTGCGGGGCGGGCGTCTGCGGGCGGCGTTGGACGTCACCGACCCCGAACCCCTTCCGCCGGATCACCCGCTGTGGCAACTCCCCGGAGTTCTGATCTCTCCCCACGTCGGCGGCGACACCACCGCTTTTCTTCCGCGGGCTCGGAAACTGGTCGTGGATCAGGTTTCCCGCTATCTGAACGGCGAACCGCTCCGTAACGTGGTGAACGGCGAAGAGGCTCCACGTCCGGCCGAATGACGCCTCGGACTGATCCGGCGGACCGTGGACGCAAAGCGGCGACGAAGCGGAGGGCCGGATGGCGCGGGAGGCGGAATTCGCGGAATTCGCCGCGAACTTCGCCGATCGCCTGGTGCGCTTCGCCGCGTTGCTGACGGCGAGACACGCCGATCCCACCGGTGAGGACGTCGACGCCGCGCGGGCATTGACGACGCGGGCCCTGCTCGCCGTCCGACGCCGGTGGCGGGAGGTCACCACCGGTACTCCGCCGGAAACCCTCGCCGCGGCCGCCGTCGCCCGATATGCCGCACGTCAGCGCACCCCCCTCGCCGCGCCGATTGCGGCCCCGGATAATCCCGAAACCCCGGACGAGGATCTCGACCAGCAGCTGCGGGCGGCTTTGCACGCCGCGTGGGTGCGGCTGCCGCCGCGGGTGCGCCTGGCGATTCTCGCGGGCTTCGCAGACCTCCTGTTTCCGTGGCTGATCGGTACCGACGTCACTGCTTTCGCGCCGCGCCGTGGTGCGAATTCGGCGGATGTCGGGTTGCGGGTGCTGACCGAAGCGATCGAGCCCATCGCTCGCCGTCACGACATTCCGTCGTCGGGCCTATTGGATCGATTCCTCCCAGCGGTATTGCAGGAACGCGCCGCGTGGCCGCCGAATCCGGTTGGAATCGTCGACGACGTCATCGGCCGATTCCGCCGTCAGCGCCGCTTGGGAGGGATTGTCACCGCCGGATGCTTGGCGGGTTTGCTGGCCGTCGCCGCCGTGGTGAGCCGACTTCCGGCGGGGGAACGCCAGGCCCGGCCGTCGCCCAGTCCGACACCGCGGCCGGTGGCCAGCGCCGGGGCCGTCGTGAACTGGCCGCTGCGCGGCAACGCCGCCTCCGACCTGGACGTCGTCGTGCAGTTGCGGCAGACCTTCAGGGAAGACCACCCGCAGGCCTACGGGCCGGTGCAGGTACTGCTGCTGAGCGATGTCGCCTCGATTCGGCTGGCCTTCGTGGTGGCTCACAGCCCTGAGGGAGTGGTGAACGCCTGGTATTACGGACCGATCGGCTCCAGGGAACTCGTCGAAGGATATTCCTCGTACGGCACACCATTGCCTGCCCGATCGAATCCGCCTGCTTTTGCGGCATTGGTTGCCGATCCGAACGGCCGTGCGGTCCTCGTCGCCCTGGTCGCCCCGGGGCACTTGGTCGCCGAATTGGAAGACGCGACCGGAGAGTCCGGGGTGCGGTTCACGGTGCCGGACGGCGCGCTCGCCGTCGACGTGACCTCGATGTACAGCTCGCAGGGAGTGGTGCGGCTACTGGCTCCCGGTCCGGTTTGGGAAGGTGTTCCCTTTACGGTGCAGCTCACCGCGCGGCCGGTGGCGTCGGTGCTGGCACGGTTCCCCGGCGGCCAAGGAGCCGAGATGATTCCGGTGCAACGCGGCCACGCCGACGCCGGTGAATTGTTCCGCGCCCTTGCGGTTCTCGATGCCTGGCGGCGGACCGGCGAACTCGGTTCGCCGGCCGCCCCGGTGGTGTTGTGGGGAGGCGACGACGGATTCGGCACTCAGCTTCTGGTATTGCGAGCCAAAACGTTGCACCGTCCCGACCTCCTCGTGGTGGCCTGGGGTCGCGGTCCGGAGGACGCCGGTGAGTACCTCCTCGCGCCGGATATCCCGGATTATCCGATGGCCTTCAGCTACCCGGGTTCCGGGACGAGTCGCATCGGCATTCTCGTGCCGGTTGGGGTCGCGAGGGTCGGGTTGTACGTACGGGGCGCGGTGCGGATGACGGCCGAGGTCGGGGCGACTGGTTTCGCGAGTTTGCCGGCCGAGGTGTCACCCACCACTCTCGCCGACGGGTACGCCACGCTCCTGCTGTACGACCGGCAGGGACGGGAAGTCGGGCGGACGGCGGTCCCGCCGCCGGTGTGAGACCTGCCCGACGCCTGCGGGCACGGACGGCGTAAGGTGACCTCGCCCGAAGGACGAGGAGCACGAGGAGAGTCGAGATGCGCACGCCACCCGATCTCAA
>JAIMAI010000029.1 GCA_023512015.1 Acidothermus sp.
GCGCAGCGCAAGAAGCCCGACGAAATGGTCGTGATCGTCGAGGATCTCATCAAGTTGCTCGACGGCGTCTCCAACACCCTGCGCCGTGGCCGCTACCCCGACAAGACCACCAGCCGGAAGGTGGCCGCCGTCCTGCGAGCAGTAGCCGACGATCTCGACGTGTCCTAGGGATTCTTCGGCGCGGACGGCGGAAAACGCAGCGCTGCGTCGTCCACTGCGGGCACCAGGCCGGCAGCGGCGGCGGCCTCGAGCAGGTGGTGCACGGCCGCATACCCCGCGTCCCCCAGGTCGACGGTGAAGTCGTTGACGTACAGCGCAATGTGCCTGGCTTGGACGTCTCGGTCCATTTCCTGCGCATGCGCCGCTACGTATGCCGCGCTCGCCGTCGGGTGGGCGCGGGCGAATCGGACCGACTCGCGGACCACCTCGGCCAGCCGGACGACGTCCAATTCTCGGCGGGCGAGGATGGCTCCCAGCGGGATCGGATATCCGGTGGTGGACTCCCACCACTGCCCGAGGTCGACGACGCTGGTCAGCCCGTAACTCGGGTAGGTGAAGCGGGCCTCGTGGATCACCAATCCGGCATCCACCTCGCCGTCGCGTACGGCCGGCATGATTCTCGGGAAAGGCATGACCCGGACGGCGCGTATTCCCTCGTTGTGGGACCAGAGCCGGAAGAGCAGGTAGGCCGTCGTCCGCTCCCCGGGGACGGCGACTACCGCGTCGCGGAGATCCCGGCGGCCGGCGGTGAGGACCAGCGGCCCGCATCCCCGTCCGAGGGCGCCCCCGCACGGCAGAAGGGCGTAACGGTCGAGCAGCCACGGAAGCGCCGCATACGACACCTTCACGACGTCGAATTCGCCCCGCTGCGCCGCCGAATTCGTCACGTCCACGTCGGCATACGTGACGTCCACCGGTGGCGCATCGGGAATCAAGCCGTGCACCCACGCGTGGAAGACGAACGTGTCGTTGGGACACGGCGAGAACGCGAGCGAGATTTGCTTTTTTTCGAGTGATGACGTCATGCATACTCCGTGCGATTTCCCGACCGGTTCGTGTCGAAAAAACTAGCACTCGTGTCGAAAAAGCCTGCGAGGGCGGCAAATCCCTTACCGAGGCTTGCCAACGCTGCCGGGATGTCCCATCGTTCTCGTTCCCGGCGACCCACACGATTGCTCACCGCGCGGACCTCGGCGAAAGGCACGTCGGCCTGCACTGCCGCCACCCCGACACCGTATCCCTCCATGGCTTCCGCGACCGCTCGCGGGTAGCGGCGGCGTAATTCCTCGCCCCGGGCCTCGCTGCCGGTGACTCCGCAAACGGTCACCACTCCGCCGACCGTAGGGGCAAGTCCTTCGGCGAGCAGGGCTGCGCGCAACGGGGTCGCGATCGGGCTGGGCTCCGGCAGGCCGGGTTCCGCTCCGGCGAGGTCGAGGGGGACCAGGCCGTCGTCCGTCACGATCCCGAGGTCGGCGGCGTGGACGGCGTCCGCGACGATTAGGTCACCGATGGACGTGGGAGGCATGAAACCGCCGGCGATCCCGGCGCAGACGACGAGCCGATACGAGTTACGGGCGAGTGCGTACGCGGCCGCGGCTGCGGCCGCCGCCATTCCGACCCCGCCTGCGACGACGTCGGCGGAGGCACACCGCCACAGCGGGAACGGACCGAGGCGGGTGGGTTCGGCCCCTCCGAGGCCACCGGCGACCGCCTCCGCTTCAGCCCGAACGGCGGTGACCACGAGCACCGCAGGGGTATGGGTCATCGGGTCTCCTCGGCGCCACGAACCGACGGAGTCGGCCCGTGGCGGGAGCGCAACGCGGCGATGCCCGCTTCCACGCTCACCTGCAAACCCTGGACGGTCGCCACGAGAATCCCCGCGACGATGGCCGAGCCCAGCGCGAGCCCCAGGGTCCCGTTCGCCGGCAGCACCAACGCCAGAAACCCTCCCGCCACCCACGCAAGCTGGAGCACGGTCTCCGAGCGGGCGAAGGCAGAAGTGCGGACGGCGTCGAGCACGTCTCGTTGAATGACCGAGTCGAGGCCGAGTTTCGCCAGCGATTGGCAGAGGTCGGCCACGAGGATCGCGATCGCCGCGGTGGCGAGCCCGAACCAGGCGGCCGCCAGGATTCCGGCCACGACGGCGGCCAGCAGCGAAGCCACGACGAGCGGTTCCGGCCGGCTCGTCTTGAGCCAGCCGCCGAGCAAGGTCCCGAGGAAGCTCCCGAGCGCGGCGGCCGCGACGATGATCCCCAGGTCGACCGTTTCGCCGAAGACGCCGGGCTTGTGGGTGCGGACGAGAAAGGCGAGGAAGAGGGTCAGGAATCCCGCGAATATTCGCAGGCCCGCATTCGCCCGCAGCATCACCGGCATCCGCGGCCCTACTCCGTGCAGCGGCGGCAAAATGCGTCGCCATCCCGAATAATGCACTCCCGGTGTCAGCGGGTGCCGCGGTCGCATCGGGACTTCACCGACCCGGGAATCCGCCCTCTGCGGGAGGCGGAACGCGAGAACCGCACCGCCGAGATACACGAGGGAGGCGATCCGCAGGCTTGCCGCCGGAGAACCGGTCGCCCAATTCAGCCCTTGCCCGATCGGAGCTCCGATGGTGGCGGCCAATATGCCGAAAATCGTGAGCCGTGCGTTGGCTTTCACCAAGGTGAGGGTCGGCGGCAGCAGGCGGGGTACCACGGCCGAACGTGATACTCCGTACGCCTTCGAGCACACCAGAACCCCGAATGCCGCCGGGTAGAGCGCGAATCCGCCCTTGGTCGCAACCGCATCGGCGATGATCCAGGCGAGAAAAGCTCGGGCGACCTGCGTGACGGCGAGGGCCATACGCCGTCCGTGTCGGAAGCGGTCCAGCAGCGGTCCGACGACCGGGGCGACCACCGCGAAAGGCGCCATGGTCACCAGCAGGTAGAGCGCGACCCGGCTCCGTGCTTGGTTGACGTCCACGGCGAAGAAGAGGGTGTTCGCCAACGCCACCGTGAGCATGGCGTCGCCGGCGCTGTGCAGGGTGTGCATGTCGATGAGGTTGGCGAGTCCGCTGGACCCGGCGCCATGGGCGCGGGTGGCGCGGTAGAACAACCGGCCGACGGCCGCTCCCCCGCTCCGGCCGCGCTCCCACGCCGCCCGCACGATGTTCGGGCGGCGGGAAGCGGTGTCGCGGCTCACGGCTCAAGTGAACTACGAGCCGTCGTCGGCGTGGTGGGAGAATCGGTCCCGTGCTCGCGACCCTCGGACCGACAGGCGACGGCGACGCCCCGACCGTGCCCCTCGACCAGGTCTGCGCACGGGCGGTGAAAGTGGCCCGGCAGGCCGCCGTCGAGGTCGCCGGAATGCAATCGGTCGGCCCGCATCAAGGGGTGGAAGCCGAGGACGAGCACGTCGTCACGCATTACTTCACCTGCCGTGATCGTGGCTACGTCGGGTGGAGATGGGCCGTGACCGTCGTCCGCGCCCCCGACAGCGACCGGGTGACCGTGAACGAGGTCGTCTTGCTGCCCGGGCCGGACGCGTTGCTCGCACCCCCGTGGGTGCCGTGGACCGAACGCCTCCGGGCGGGAGACGTCGGGGTCGGCGACATCGCCCCCACCCCCGCGGACGACCCACGGCTCGACCCGGCTGAGGTCAGCGTGCCGGACCCCCGCCTGCCTACGGACGACGAAACGGCCGACGCGCTCGTCGCCGAGCTGTGGCTCGGACGGCCGCGGGTGCTGTCGCGGCGCGGGCGCGACGATGCGGCCGAGCGGTGGTACGCGGGGGACCGCGGTCCGAATGCGCCGATCGCCCGAGCGGCTCGATTGTCTTGTGGGACCTGCGGATTCCTCGTGCCGCTCGCGGGGTCGCTGGGCAGGCTCTTCGGAGTCTGTGCGAACGCAGTGGCTCCGGACGACGGACGGGTGGTCTCCTTCGACCACGGGTGCGGCGCCCACTCGGAGGCGTTGGTCGTGCAGACCCGCCCCCGCCCGTTCGGCGATCGGGTGCCGACTGCCGCAGACGAGGGTGCAGATGCCCCGGAGGCGCGTCCCGAGGACTCAGCCGCCCCGGCGCACGCGTCGAGCGCGCCGACGCCGGACGGCGAGGAAACCCAGTCCCCAGAGGCCTAGGGCAATTCCGCAGACTCCGACCCACAGCCACCATCCCCGCCCGTCCCGGGCCATCGCTGGGTGCAGCGCGGCCAGCACCGCGGTGGCGATCGTCCATGCGCCGGTGCCGATCGCGAGGGGCACGAAGGGGTTCACCTCAACCGGTCGGATCGGCTCTCGATGGGCGGCGGCGGATTCCGGAGCGTGCCCGGATGGGCGGGGGGTTTCTCCTGGCTTCACAGGGACGACGGTAGCGTCGCCGGTTCCGTTCCCGTGGTGCGCATCGACCGAGTTTATTTAGCCATGCTAATAATGTATGCTAGTAAATCATGGGAGCGACGGCGACGCGGGATCTGGCGAGCGAGCTTCGCGTTTCCCTGATGCGCGTCGTCCGTCGCCTGCGCGCCCAGCGACCCGACCACGGGCTCACCCTTACCCAGTTGGCCACCCTCGGCACCCTCGAACGGTGCGGCCCGCTACGCATCGGCGATCTCGCCGCACGGGAGAAGGTTCAGCCGCCGTCGATGACCCGCACCATCGACGTCTTGGAAGACCGAGGGTTGGTGGAACGCCGCGGGGATCCGAGCGACCGTCGGCAGGTGACCGTGACCATCAGCCCGCGGGGTCGAGAGCTTCTCAAAGAAGACCGCAAGCGGCGGGAGCAGTGGTTGGCGGCCCGACTCGCCGAGCTCGAACCCGACGAGCGGGCCATATTGGCCGCGAGCGTGCCGATCCTGGACCGGATCGCTCGATCGTGAAGGGAATGTTTCGGGCCCTCGCGGTCCGCAACTACCGGCTGTATGCGGCCGGGCAACTCGTCTCGAATACCGGCACCTGGATGGCACGGGTCACGCAGGACTGGCTCGTCTACCACCTGCTGACCCACGACAACAGCTTCGCGCTCGGGGCCGTGACCGCCCTGCAATTCCTGCCGACCCTCTTCTTCGGCATGCACGGAGGACTCATCGCCGATCGTTATCCGAAGCGAACGGTCTTGGTCGGTACGCAGAGCGCGATGGCGGCATTGACCCTAGCCAGTGGCGTGCTCATCGCCACTCATACCATTTCGCTCTGGTCGATCTCCATCATCGTTTTCGTCTTTGGTGTGGCCTCGGCACTGGATCTGCCGGTGCGGCAGGCTTTCGTCGTCGAGATGGTGGGTCGTGACCTCGTGCAAAACGCGGTCAGCTTGAATTCGGCGACCTTCAACGGCGCCCGGCTGCTCGGTCCGGCCGTGGCCGGCATCCTCATCGAAGCTTTCGGAGCGGCGCCCGCGTTCTTCGTGAATGCCGCCTCGTACCTCGTGGTCATCGGCGCTCTGCTGGCAATGCGTGCCGAGGAATTGCGGGTGGCGCCGCGGGTTGCTCGGCGTGCGGGCCAACTTCGGGAGGGATTCCGTTATGTGGCGGCACACCCCGAGGTCTTGCTGCCGATTGCCCTGATCGGGTTGGTCGGTACGTTCGGGCTGAACTTCCAGATCACGAACGCGTTGATGGCTCGCGGGGCTTTTCATCGCGGCGCGGGTGCTTACGGCCTGCTTTCCACGACGCAAGCGGTAGGCGCCATCCTCGGCGCGTTGTTGTCGGCGCGGCGGCGTCGCCGTCCTCGCCTGCGGTTGCTCTTCTTGTTGGCGGGGTCGTTCAGCGTTTTGGAGGCGGCCTCGGGGTTTCTCCCGAGCTATCCGGCGTTCGCGGCGATGCTCGTCCCGATCGGAGCTGCCGCCATTGCCTTCGCCACCTCGTGCAATTCGAGTGTCCAACTCGGCGCCAAGCCGGCCATGCAGGGGCGTGCGATGGCCCTCTACGTCACCGTTTTCACCGGTGGTGCTCCGGTCGGTGCGCTGCTGGTCGGTTGGCTGGGGGGCGCCGTCGGTCCGCGGATGACCCTGGTGATCCAAGGGGTGCTCTGCTTGGTGAGCGCTGCGGCGATCGGATTCGGATACGCCCATCGCCGAGGCCTGGCGCTTCCGGCAATCGTCAGGCCGCGGCGACGGCGCGGGCTCAGTCAGGCCGAAGTGGCGCAGCCTACCCTTGCCGACGTGAGTACCCGCTGACTTTCGGAATGCAGCTCTTGCGTGCGGGGCGGTGACTCGGTTTTCCCGCGGATTCGGCGATTCTCGCCTTTCCGTGAGTCTTGCGATGATGGGATCCGTGCGCTTATTCGCAGCTGTGAGTCCTCCGCTGGCGGCACGTCGGCACCTGGCGGAGGCGTTGGAGCGGATTCGCGCTGCCGACGAGCCTTGGCGATGGGTCGATCCCCCGCGCTGGCATCTCACCTTGGCCTTCTTCGGTGAGGTCGCCGAGGACCGGGTCCCTTCCCTGGTATCCCGCCTGAGTCGAGCCGTCGCCCGGGCTAGGCCCCTCGCGCTGCGGCTCGCCGGAGCAGGAGCGTTCGATCGCCCCACCCGGGCGCGCGTGCTATGGGTCGGAGTCGAGGTGCGGGAGGACGACCCCGGCCTCTCGTTGCTCGCCGCGCGTTGCGTGGCGGCCGGACGGCGCAGTGGATTGGCGATGCCCGGGGCCGACCGACCTTTTCGCGGTCATCTCACGCTCGCCCGCAGCGCCGGTGAGGAGCGGCTCGATGCCCGCGAGGTGGTCACCGCGCTCGCGGATTACCGCGGTCCGTGGTGGACGGCGTCCGAGTTGTCGTTGATGCGGAGCTTTCTCGGGCCACAGCCGCGTTACGAGGTGATCCGGCAGTGGATGTTCGGAGAGGCTTCTTCGGAGCGAATCGCTGCGCACCGTCGCCCGGGCGACCGGAGGCCGTGATGCAGCCCTACCGCATCCCTCGGTCGACTCACCAGGCGTAGGCTTCCGGCGCCGGACCGCCGGGACCCGGCCAGATCTCATCGAGGCGGGCGAGCGCTTTGTCGTCGAGGCGAATTTCGACCGCACGTAACACGGAATCGAGCTGGTCGATGGTCCGCGGCCCGATGATGGGGGCCGTCACCGCCGGCTGGTGCAGCAACCACGCGACGGCCACGTTCGCCGGGTGTTCCCCGAGGTCGTCGCAGAATTTCTCATACGCCTCGACGGCGTCCCGACGAGCCGCCAACCCGTCGGCGGCTCTGCCGCCCTTCGAGCGTTCCCGCTCGGGCTTGCGCAGAATTCCGCCGAGCAGGCCGCCCTCCAGCGGACTCCACGGGATGACCCCGAGTCCGTATGCTTGCGCGGCGGGCAGGACCTCGAGTTCGACGGTGCGGCTCGCCAGGTTGTACAGCGACTGTTCGCTTACCAGCCCGAAGAAATTGCGCCGCCGCGCGGCTTCCTGGGCTTGGGCGATGTGCCATCCTGCGAAATTCGACGAACCGGCATACAGAATCTTTCCTTGGGCACGAAGGACTTCGAAGGCCTCCCAGATTTCGTCCCAGGGCGTTTCCCGGTCCACGTGGTGCATCTGGTAGAGGTCGATGTAATCAGTGCGCAGCCGCCGCAGCGAAGCTTCGCAGGCACGTTTGATGTTGAGTGCAGAGAGTTTTCCTTCGTTCGGCCACTCGCCCATGTCACCGTAGACCTTCGTGGCGAGCACGGTACGCTCTCGACGTCCGCCTCCTTGCGCAAACCACTCACCGATGATGCTCTCGGTGCGTCCTTTGTTCTCTCCCCATCCGTAGACGTTGGCGGTGTCGAAGAAATTGATGCCGTGTTCGTGAGCGCGGTCCATGATGCGAAACGCCTCGTCGGCACCGGTCACCGGACCGAAATTCATGGTGCCGAGGCACAGGCGCGAGACGCGAAGTCCGCTGCGGCCCAGGTGGACGTACTCCATCGTTGCCCTCCTTCTCGTGCCGGTATCCCTATCCACCCTTTCACGGCCCGCCGTCGCCCGCCGTCCGTGATGCCGGAGGGAAGGAGGCGATCTCGGTTCGAGGTGCGGGCGGCGATGGGCGACCGAGCTGTGGGCGCGGCGTGGTGGAGGAGGCTGGCACGAGGGTGATGCCGAGGGCGGCGAAGACCGGCACCAACAGCATCGCGGTGTGCGAACCGACGTGATCGGCCACCGCTCCGAGGGCGAACGGCGCCAGGCCGATCGCAGCCCCACCCCCGAGGGAGGCGTAACTGGTCGCCAGGTCCGGGTGGCCGCCGGAAGCCCGCACGATCCGGGATATCGCGAGCGGATAATGCAGCGCGATCCCGAAGCCGGTGACCAGCAAGCCGACGTAGGCAACGACCGCGGTGTGCGCCGTCCAGAAAATCCCGAAGCCTACGAGGGTCAATAGGAAAGCCGCGACGAGGAGGAGATCGGCGGAATATCGGAGAGTCAAGGGACTGGTCGTGAGCCGACCGACGGTCATTCCGACGATGAGGACTGTCACACCTGCGGTCGCAGCGGCTCTGGAGACGCCGATGTGCCCGTGCAGCACATCCGACGTCCAAATGGTGAGCGAGAATTCGATGGACGTCGTGAGGACGAGCACTCCGCACGCCCACCAGAAGGCCCGCGGCATCCGCGGTCGCGGACCGCGGGCTCCGGTGGTGAGGGCCAGCGGCTCGGGAGGTTCGGTGGATGTGGCGAAAACCAGCGCTGCGGCGCCAGCGAAGACCACGAGCAGCAACATGCCACTGCGCCAACCGAGGCGGAGCGCGATTGCGGCACCGAGTAGGAGGGGGGCGAGAAGTCCCACGCCCGAACCAATTCCGGTTCCTTCGGTGATGGCGGCAGCACCGCGACTGCCGGGATGGTGGGCGGACAGGATCGCGGTGCTCACGTTCCCGAGGAGTACCCCACCGAAACCACCGAGGACGGCGCCGCCGAGGGTGAGCGGTAGCAGCGGAAGGCCGGTCAGCAGAGCAACCCCAAGGCACATCGTGCCCAGCGCCGCCCACAGGACGATACGACGTCCGAAGCGGTTGATGAGCCAGGGAGCGAGGACTCCGACCAGGACGCCGCCGACGGCCATGGCGGTGCCGTGCAAAG
This sequence comes from Acidothermus sp., assembly GCA_023512015.1. Taxonomy (GTDB): domain Bacteria; phylum Actinomycetota; class Actinomycetes; order Acidothermales; family Acidothermaceae; genus Acidothermus. The sequence continues at coordinate 9,009 of JAIMAI010000029.1, forward strand.
CGGCGATCGCGCGGGTCAGATGCTCATCCGTGCGCAGCAGATCGACCGCCGGAGTGAAGGAGTACAGGAAATAGCCGTAGAGCGCGAATTGCGTATAGGCGAGCCACGTGACGCGGTCGCGACGAAACGAGGGGGACTCCGCCGCGGATGCGGTGTCCCCCTCGACCACGTCGTCCTTCCGTGCCGCCGTGTCGTCTTCGCGTGCCCTCAAGACAATCGCGCGACGACGTAGTCGACGCAGGCGGTGAGGGCCTCGACGTCGTCTGGGTCGATGGCCGGGAACAAGGCGATGCGAAGCTGGTTTCTGCCCAATTTGCGGTACGGCTCGGTATCGACAATGCCGTTCGCCCGAAGGGTCTTGGCCACCGCGGTCGCGTCGATCGACGCATCGAAGTCGATCGTACCGACGACATGCGAGCGCTGTTCGGGGTCGGCAACGAAGGGTGTGGCGTACTCGCTTTTCTCCGCCCAGGTGTACAGCCGCTGCGCCGAATCGGCGGTGCGCCCCGTCGCGAACGGCAAGCCGCCGTTGGCGTTCATCCACTCGATTTGGTCGGCGAGCAGCCACAGCGTGGCCAGCGCCGGAGTGTTGTAGGTCTGGTCTTGACGGCTGTTGTCGATGGCGGTGGTGAGGTCCAGGAACGTCGGAATCCAGCGCCCGGAGGCCCTGATCTGGGCGACGCGTTCGAGAGCGTTCGGGGACAGGATGGCGATCCAGAGGCCGCCGTCCGCGGCGAAGCACTTCTGCGGGGAGAAGTAGTAGACGTCCGTTTCTCGGATGTCGATCGGGAGGCCTCCTGCGGCCGACGTGGCGTCGACGAGGACGAGGGCGCCGTCGTCGGCTCCGTCGACCCGACGAATCGGCATCATCACCCCCGTCGACGTTTCGTTGTGGGTGAAGGCGTAGGCATCGACACCGGCCTCGGCTCGCGGCCAGGGATGGGTTCCCGGTTCGCTTTCCAGAATGGTCGGCTCGTCGAGGAAAGGCGCGGCCTTCGCTGCGGCTGCGAATTTGCTGGAGAATTCCCCGAAGCTCAAGTGTTGGGAACGACTGCGGATCAAATTGAAGGTGGCGATATCCCAGAAAGCGGTGGCGCCCCCGTTGCCGAGCACGACCTCGTAGTCCTCGGGGAGAGAGAACAGGTCCCGCAGACCCCGCCTGATCCGCGCGACGACATTCTTGACGCCGGGACGCCGATGCGAGGTCCCGAGGTAGCCGGTGCCGGTGGCGGCGAGGCCGGCGAGAGCTTCCGGCCGGACCTTGGACGGGCCCGAACCGAACCGCCCGTCACGGGGTTTGAGATTCGCCGGAATGTGGATCTCGGGGGCGTCGGTCACGATGTGCTCCTCTCCGCGCCCATACGACACGGGCGACGGTTGATCGGGAAGTGTTCGAAGGACGGCGACGCTGCCGACGTCCATTCTTCCAGGGCGCAGCGTCGATCAGTGATGGCGGCTGCTCACGACGTCCCACCCGGGAACCGCGGACGCCGGGCGAGCGGCCGGTCCGATGTAGCGCGCGCTCGGACGGACCAAGCGGCCGGTGCGTTTCTCTTCCAAGATGTGGGCACTCCAACCGGCGACTCTGGCGCAGGTGAACATTGCGGAGAACATGTGTGCCGGCACCTCGGCCAAATCCAACACCAAGGCTGCCCAGAATTCGACGTTGGTTTCAATCGGGCGATCCGGGCGTCGTGCCCGCAGTTCGGCAAGGGCCGCCTGCTCCAACGCGAGAGCGGCTTCGTAATGCGGCGAACCGAGTTCCTTCGCCGTGCGGCGCAGGACCCGGGCACGAGGATCCTCAGCTCGGTAGACGCGATGACCGAATCCCATCAGCCGCTCGTGCCGATCCAGCACGGCTTTCACGTACCCCTCGGCATCCCCGGTTCGTTCGACTTCCTCGACCATATGAAGGACTCGGGTCGGTGCCCCGCCGTGCAGCGGGCCGGACATCGCTCCGACGGCGGCGGAGAGCGCGGCACCCACGTCGGCACCGGTGGAAGCGACGACACGCGCGGTGAACGTCGACGCGTTCATCCCGTGTTCGGCGGCGGAGACCCAGTACGCGTCGAGTGCCTTCACGTGGGTTGGGTTCAATTCGCCTCGCCAGCGAAGAAGGAATTGTTCGACGGCGGTCCGCCCCTTCTCCACCTCGGATTGGGGGACCGGCGGTAAGTCGCCGCGGGCCGACTGCGCGACGTACGACAACGCCGTCACGGACGCTTGCGCCAGGTTCTCCCGGGCTTCGCTCTCGTCGATGTCGAGCAGCGGTTTGAAGCCGAGTTTGGTAGCGAGAATCGCGAGGCCGGCCTGTACGTCGACCCGTACGTCCCCGGACCGATGGGGCAATTCCAGGGTGGTGAAGGGCGGCAGACCCGGGGTGAAGGAGTTGTCGACCAGCAGACCCCAGACGTCGCCGTAGGAGACCCGTCCGACCAGCTCTTCGATGTCGACGCCGCGGTAGCGCAGCGACCCCCCACTCTTGTCCGGCTCAGCGATCTCCGTCTGGAATGCGATGACTCCTTCGAGTCCGGGAACGAAATCAGACATCGACGCAACTCCTTGCCGTGATCGCTTTTGTGGCCGACGGCTCGCCGCTTGTGGCCGACTGCACGCCGCGAGGGATGGTCCCATTGTCCCGCTAGCCTTTCCGTCGTGGTGGGTACGGGTCCCGCGGGCAGCGGAGCGGCCGCGGCCGAGCCGAGCGGATTCCCGAGCGGCGGCTCGCTTCCGCCCGCGGGGCACCGTCTCGACGAGGCGGACCTCGATCCGGACCCTCTCGCCCAATTCCGCCGATGGTTGGACGACGCCCGCCTCCTCGGACTGCCCGAGCCGACGGCAATGGTGCTGGCCACCGCGGACGGCGCAGGACGGCCGAGCAGCCGTCACGTCCTGCTCAAAAGGGTCGACCAGGGTTTTGTGTTCTTCACCAATTACGGGTCTCGCAAGGGTCGCGAGCTCGACGCCAATCCGCGGGCAAGTCTGTGTTTCCCGTGGTTCGCGATCGGCAGACAAGTGATCGTCGAAGGTGATGTGGCGAAAATCACGCGAGCGGAAACCGAGGAGTATTTCGCCACCCGTCCTCGCCCCTCGCAGCTGGGGGCGTGGGCCAGCGAGCACCAATCGCAGGTCGTCCCTTCCCGCGAGTGGCTGGACCGGCGGTATGCCGAGGTCGAGGCGCGTTTCGCAGAGCAGGACGTCGTCCCGGCCCCGCCGTACTGGGGTGGGTTTCGCCTCATCCCGACGTCGATCGAATTCTGGCAGGCACGCCCTGCCCGCATGCACGATCGCCTGCGTTACCGCCGAGCGGACGCCGACCACCCGTGGCACATCGAGCGGTTGTCCCCGTAGCGGTGGCCCGTCTCGAATCCGTCTCCGCGGGACGGCCTATCTCAAGACCAGCCAGGTGGCCTCGGCGTTGGCGAGCAGTTGCCCTTCCCGGTCGTAGAGCGCAGAAGCGGTGAAGACCTTGCGGCCGTCTTGGCCACGCAGTTCGCCGACTATCACCAGCTCCTCGCCGAAGTGCGGCGTCGCCCGGATCGTCGCGCAGAGTCGTCCCAACACCATCGGGCGTCCCGCGATGTCGCACGACCAACCTCCGGGGCAGTCGAGGGCTGCCCACACGAGTTCGGTCGGGACCACCCCGCTGCGTTCGGGTGTTCCGTCGTCCTCCGGTTGGCCACGGACGGCGCAGGGCCGCCACGGCGTTGCGACTCGTCCTGGCTCCACCGGTCCGGGGGCGAGCCGCAGCCCGTGGGCGTTGAGCGGTCCGCAGACATAGCAGGTCGGGAACGGATGATCGACGATGCCGCGGTAGCGGGACCGCGCGGCATCGGCGGTCGTCCAGTCGACCGGACGCGGGGGTGGATCGCGGATTTCTCCCGGTCGTGCTGTGGCGAGCAGCTCGGTTCCGTCCCGCAGTTCGACGTCCCCGCCGACCAGTACGGCTCCGAGAGGTTTTTGCAGCGGAACCGGGCGGTGAATCCAGACCTCAATAGTTCGATCGGTGGCTTGTATCGCCTCCGGAGGATCGTTGGCGCGCGCCGCCTCTCCCGACGGCGCAGGGCTCGACGAAGCGGTTGGGTTGCCCTCCGTGCCCTCCCGCAGAATGCGGGCGAGTCGGCCGGCCACGTATCCGCCGTTGGCACAGTACGGGGGGCCGCAGAACCGGCGATCGATGCGGAGGATTTCGGCGGGCAGTTCGGCGTCCATCGCACGGCCTCACGTCAACACTTCGGCCGCAAGTCGGAGGTCTTCCACGAGACCCCGATACGCCGCTTCCCTGTCGTCCGCACGGAGGACCGCTGAAGGGTGCACTGTGGCAAGGAAGAACGCGCTCGCTCGGCGAGCCTCTTCGCCCGAGACGCTGGACCAGGGCAGGAGAGCCCCTCGTGAGCGGGTGACTCGGAAATCCGGCCCCACCAGGGCCTTTCCCGCGGTCGCCCCGAGAGCCACGACCACTTCGGGGTCGAGAATGGCCAGCTCGGCGGTCAGCCACGGTCGACAGGCGTTGATTTCCCGCTGATCGGGCGTTTGATGGATGCGACGCTTTCCCGGCCCGTCCTGGCGGAACTTGAAATGCTTGACGGCGTTGGTGACGTACGCCTCGGCGCGGTCGATGCCGACTTCTTCGAGGGCACGGTCCAGGAGGTTGCCGGCAGGTCCCACGAACGGCGCGCCTCGGCGATCCTCCTGGTCTCCGGGCTGCTCCCCGACCAGCACGATGCGCGCCGTCGCCGGTCCGGTGCTGAAGACGGTCTGAGTCGCGTTGCGATACAGCGGGCACCCGCGGCAACCGCGCGCGACACGACGCAATTCATCGAGGCTGCAGCCGTGCGGAACCCAGCGGCCGGCACCCGGGTACTCGCGTTCAGTGGCAGGTGAGCCGCGGACGTCTTCCGGTGAGTGCACGAGACGGTCCGCGTCTTCTCCCATCTCGACCTCCGTTCGGCGATCTGCTCTCGGGCGTCCCGTCGGATCATCCCTCGGGGGTTCCCGACGCGGCAAGGGTCTGTGCCGTCTCCGGTGTGCGGTCGTCGCAGTCCCCGGCGTCCGGTCGTCGGGGAGTTTCGATCTCGGGGGCCTGCGGTAGAGGCTGCGAGCTTGGGGAAGAACTGTGATGAACAACGGTACGGTCACGTGATCGCAGCCTTGCCGCGCGCTCGAGGGCAGGTGGGTACCAGCTCGCGGCGGGAAATGCGTCAGGAAGGGTGAGATCGAATGCTCGTGCTGGGTCTGCTACTCGCCGTCGCGGCGGCCGCATTCGGCGCCGTGGTCACCGTGGAGGACTGGGGTGGCCCGACTTACCCGATCAACGGCTTCGGCCACCATCTCGGCAACTTGACGCTGGCGGAGGTTTTCCTCGCCGGAGTGATCCTCTGTGCGATCTTCTTCTTCGGTTTGTGGCTCTCCAGCGTCTCGTCTACGCTGCGCCGCCGGCGCTCGATGCGTCGACGGGCCGAGGCGCGGGCGTTGCGCGAGCAGTATGAGGAGATCGCCGCCGAACGAGATCGTCTGGCTCGGGAGTTGGAGAGCTACCGCGGCCAGGCGACCGATACGGCCACCTACCCGAGGGAGTCGTCGGCCGAGCGTGACGACGCACACCGGGTGAGCTGATCTCCCGGGATGACGAGCGCCGGGCGGACTTCGATGGAGGTGCGGTCGAGCGTCTGCCCGGCGCGACGCCGCGGCCACTTCTCCTTTGAGGGTTTGTTCGTCTGCCGGTTCCTCACGGATTCGCCGGTACCCGCAGGGGGCTGGCTGCGGCGACTGCAGGGGAGCGCTCCGGGCGCGAAGGCTCCGGGGTGGACGGCGGGCTGGCAGCGGTCGTGGGGACGGAAATCCAGCGTTCGAAGCGCTCGAGCGCCACCATCAGCGCCAAGAATACGAGTGGAAGACCGAGGACCGTGCCGGCAAGAGCTCCCACGATTTCCAAGACGCCGACCAGCATCGCGCACCTTCTGCCGTTCGTTGACCCGCTGACAGTTCCATGTTCGACTTTACGAAGATTGACCTGAAGAGCGGAAATCGAAACCTCTTCCAGCGTGTCGCTCACCGGTTCTGCATCGCTGTTACGCCCGCGCTCTTACTTCGTGCCGCAAGACGCCGAGAAGGAATATCGGGGCTCCGTGGCACCCCGGTCTGGTGGTTCCGTGGAACGCCTCGGCGCCGGAGAGTCCGCCTCTCCGCGCGTCGATCGGTCGGACCGACGTCAGGTAGGCGGCGAAGGGAAAAAATCATGCGGTCAGTGGTCGGCGCAGCGAACGCGCTCCAGGGACTCCGACTCGCCTGGAGCCGGCGGGTTCCCTTGCACGTGAAGATCTCGGTAGGGCTTGGTGCCGCCGCGGCTCCCTTCGTCGCCGTCCTCACACTGATCGCAGCGTGGGACGGCGGCTCTGCGCGGGCGCTGCGCTCGGTTGCGCTGATCGGTTTGGCAGCCGGTGTCGTCGCGGCCGCGATCGCCGGCTGGGCGCTTGTCCGAGCCGTGACGATTCCCTTGCGGCGGGTCGTGGACGTCGTCCGCGAAGCGCAGCGGGGCAATTTCAGACCGCGGGTGCCGGGAAGTCTGCGCCGCGACGACTTCGGTGAACTCGCGCGGGCGCTCAACATCATGCTCGACCGAGTTGCCGACGTCTTGCTCGCGGTGACCACCGAAGTGCAAAGCCTGTCCTCGACGTCGAAGAGTTTGTCCCAAGTGGCCGAGACGTTGGCCGCGTCTGCCGATCACGCGTCCGACCGAGCCACCGCCGTCTCCTATGCCGCCGATCAAGTGAGTTCCAGCGTCGTCGACGCGGCGAGTGGTTCCGAGCAGATGGCTGCGGCCATTCGCGACATCGCCGACAACGCCGGCCGGGCCGCGCACGTCGCCGCCGAGGCTGCGGCCATGGCCGATCAAGCGAACGGTACCGTGGCCAAACTGGGGGCGAGCTCAGCCGAGATCGCGAAGATTCTGAAGGTCATCACATCGATCGCCGCACAGACCAATCTGCTCGCGCTCAACGCAACGATCGAGGCTGCGCGCGCCGGCGAAGCGGGGCGCGGATTCGCGGTCGTCGCGGCCGAGGTCAAAGACCTTGCCGACGCCACGGCGCGAGCCACGGAGGAAATTGCCGCGATGATCAAGATGATCCAGGACGACGCCGCGGCCGCCGTCGCGACCATCCGGCAGATCGGCGACGTGGTCGGGAAGATCAATGATTTTCAGTCGACCATCGCCGGTGCGGTCGAGGAACAGACGGCGAGCAGCAACGAGATGACCCGTGCCATCGGCGGCGTCGCTTCTGCTTCCGAAGAGATCGCCGGGAGCATCGTGGGAGTGGCGGCGGCCGCGCTCGCCACGTCGAGCGGAGTCGACGAGACCCGGCAGGCGTCCGCGGACGTGTCGCACACCGCGAGCGAGCTCGCCGAGGTGGTGGGCCGCTTCCGCTTCTGACACGCCCGTTTGCATCCGACACTCCGAGCCTTGAAGCCGGTTCGGCACGGTACCGTGGTCTTGCACCTTGAGGTCTAGACCACGTCGGGAGGCTCGGTGTCCGCTGACCCCGCGATCGATCGCCTGATCAATGCCTGCTTGCTCCCCGGTTTCGCGGACGGCGACCGCCTTCCGTCGTGGCTCGCGCGCGACCTCGATCGGGACCTCGCGGGTGTGGCGATCTATGGGCGCAACCTCGTCGACGAGAATTCGGTTTCCACCATCGCTCGGTCCGTTCATGAGCGGAGTCCGAACGCCTTGGTCGCGCTCGACGAAGAAGGCGGCGACGTCACCCGGCTGGAATATCGGCGGGGCAGCTCGTATCCGGGAAATCTCGCCCTCGGGGTGCTGGACGACGTCCGAGTAACCGCGAATGTGGCGTCGGCGATTGCGCAGGATCTGGTGGCGGCCGGGGTGAATTACGACTTCGCGCCGTCCGTCGATGTCAACAGCGACCCGCGCAATCCCGTCATTGGTGTCCGTTCCTTCGGAGGCGATCCGCAGTTGGTCGCGCGGCACGGCGCGGCTTTCATTTCGGCGATGCAAGAATATGGAGTGGCCTGTGCCGCCAAGCATTTTCCCGGGCATGGGGCGACCGTAGCGGATTCGCATCATGCCCTTCCGGTCATCGACTGTGACGAGTCGACTTTTCGCACCCGTGAGCTTCCGCCGTTCGTCGCTGCCGTCGAGGCGGGTGTCCGCAGCGTCATGACCTCCCACGTGGTTTTCGCAGCACTGGACCCCGATGAACCGGCCACGCTGAGCGGGCGGCTGCTGCAGGATTTGTTGCGTCGGGACCTCGGATTCACCGGTGTCATCGTCACCGACGCGCTCGATATGCGCGCGGTCGCCGACCGTTACGGCATCGCCGGTGCTGCGGTGCGGGCTTTGGCTGCCGGCGCCGATCTCCTGCTGGTCGGTGCGGTGGACGGCGAGCAACCCTGCGCCGAGATTCGAGAGCACGTGCGATCCGCGATCGGTGACGGGGCGCTGAACCTTTCCCGTCTGGAGGACGCCGCGGAGCGGGTCCGCGAGCTGCGGTCCTGGATTTCCTCCCGTGGCGCGGGCAGGCATTTTCCGCGCGGCGACGATTCTTTTCCCTCGGTGGGAATCGAGGCAGCGCGGCGGGCGCTTCGTGTCATCGGCGACGTCCGGGTGAGTGGCCCTGTTTTGGTGGTGGAGGTTTGTGCGCCGTCCAATCCTGCGGTGGGAGAAGCGCACTGGAGTCTGAGCGAACCACTAGCCGATCTCGGTTTGGACGTCGAGACACTGCGGCTCACCGAAGACAACGCCGCTTCGGACGAGGTCGTGCGGCGCGGTCGGGGTCGCGATGTCGTGGTCGTCGTTCGTGACGCCTACCGCCGCGACTGGCAGCGGACGTCGGTTGAAAAGTTGCTGTCGGTGCGCCCGGACGCCGTGCTCGTTGCCATCGGCATGCCGGACGACGCCGCGTTGGCCCGGGGGCGAGCGGTCCTCACTTTCGGCGCGGCTCGGGTCAACACGCAGGCCGCGGCGGAGGCCATTGCTGGTAGGCGATGACCTCCGCCGCTTCCCACTTCATTCCGATGAGGACGGCCTGACCCTCAGGGGCTGAAGGTGAACCAGTTCACGTTGACGAAATCCTGTCCGGAACCGGTCACGAACTTCAGGTACACGGTGTGAACCCCGGTGGTCGCCGTGATGTTCGCCGGCACCGTCGTCCAGCTCTGCCATCCTCCGGTGTTACTGATCGAGAAACTCCCGATACTCGGGTTGGTCAAGCTGTCCAGATGCACCTCGACCAATCCGCTCACACCGGCGGCGGCACCGGACGCCACACGAGCCTTGAACTGGGTCAGGGCGGTGGAGCCGAAGTCCACGTTGTTGTACTGCAGCCAGTCACCGTTGCCGATCCAGCCGACGTCGAGCCCGCCGCCGGTATCCGTGGTGGTCTCCGTTTGCGTACCGGACTGCGCCGAGTAGTTCTCGGCTTGGATCGTGGACGTCGCGGAAACCGTGCCGCCTCCGCTGCTCCCGCCGCTCTGGTAGACCGCCACCCAGTCGATGCTCATGCCGGCACCGGAGGTCGTCGACGCGGTCGGCGTCGTGCACCCGCAGACTCCATTGGGGAAACCTCCGCCGATCGCGACGTCGAAAATGATGAAGAATCCGTGGTCGACCGCGTTCTGCCACGTCGTGGTATCCATCTGGCTTTCGTTGATGGTGTAATTCAGATTCCCATCGACGTAGAAGCGCAGCTGTTCGGCGCTGGTGTTCCTTCGGTCGATGACGACGGCGTAGGTGTGGTATCCCGTCTGGCAGCCGTTGCACGCCACCAATCCGCTGCCCAATCCGTTGGTCTCATTGCACGGACCGCCTGGGTTCGTTCCGCAGTGCAGCGTCTGAGCGACTTGGGAACGAGCGTTGACATCCTCCATGATGTCCAACTCACCGATGCTCGGCCAGTTGGTAGCACCCACGGGACGCGCCGCCGCGCCCAACGCCCAGAATGCGGGCCAATACCCCAAACCGTTGCTCGGATTGGGTTGCTGGAGCGAGGCGATGATTTCCAGCTGGCCACCCGCCGGAGCGGCGAAATCCGTCCGCTGGGTCTCGATCCGCCCCGAGGTCCAGTTGCCGTTGGCGTCCCTGATCGGCTTGATCACGAGGTGACCGGCGCCGTCCTGGTAGACGTTCGCGGTGGAGCTGCTCATGGTCTCCACTTCCCCAGTGCCCCAATTCGGTGCGCCTCCGGGGTAGCCAGTGCCGGTGTCGTAAAGCCAGTTGGCGGTGTTGACGCCGGTGCCGGCTGCCCCATTGAAGTCGTCGCTCCAGACCGTCGTCCACCCGCTGGGCGGGGCGGGCACGGCGGCCTGTGCGGCGGTGCCGACCGGGACGAGGACGCCGATCAGCGGCGTCGCGGCGATCAAGCCGCGCAGCAGCCGCCGCAGCCGTCGGGACGCGACGCGTTTCGGTAGCGCGTCCGACCGGCTCGGCGTGGCCCGTTCGATCCATCTCCCCCGTCTCCCCCGTGGTGCGAAGGTTGGTGCGATCATCGTGCCTCCGTAGCTGGGAGAAACCACCGCCCTCTTGTGAGAGCGCTCTCACGTAGAGTAGGCTGCCGAACCGGTCAAGGGAAGAGGTCGAACGGGCGATTGTCCGGAGAAAGGTCGTGCCACCGGGAGGCAACGTGACGGACACGCTGAGCGGCGTCAGGGCCCGGTGCGCCGGGCGAAGGGTGCCCACCGCACATTGGTGGATCACGGCTGACGACGCGGCCCCTACCGGGTCCGTCGGCTTTGATCGAGGTGCCCGAGCTGGGCGTCTCGATCTGTCCGCTTTTGCGGTATTCAGCCCCGACAAGGCGTATCCTGCTGCCGCAGTCGGGCGAGCTCCCGGGGCGTCCCCGATGGCATTGGTGGGAACGTTCCGCCGCGGGTCTTCGCAAAACGGACACCCAAAAGTCTCGAATTGGCAACGACTTCCGGGCGCAGGGTTGACAGGAGGTTCCCGCTCTGGCCATGCTCTCCACGTCAGGGTGGGAACGTGACCACACCTACGGTCTTCTCTCAGGAGGCTCTATGTTCATGACCAGTAGGCGGGCACGCATGGCGATCGGTGTAGCCGCGGTTGCGGCAATGGCGGTCGCCGGGTGTTCGTCAAAGAGCAAGACAAGCGCGCCGGCGAGCAGTTCGCCTGCGGGCTCGTCCTCGCCGGCCGCCTCCGCGTCGGGCAGCGCAAGCGCGGCGTGGGACTGCGGCGACAACGGCCAGAAGATCACACTGAAGATCGGTCTGTTCGGTAACTTCGCGTACAAGACCGCCGGTCTGTACGACAAGTACCAGCAGCTCTGCCCGAACATCACAATTCAGGAAGACGACATCGAGCAGAGCGGTGACTACTGGAACAAGCTCAAGACCAACCTCGCTGCGGGTTCGGGCCTCGACGACATCCAGGCCATCGAGGTCGGCTTCGTGGCTCAGGTGACGGCGAACTACGCCGACAAGTTCGTCGACTTCAACACGGTGCCGAACGCAGCTCAGATCAAGTCCACCTTCTACCCCTGGAAGTGGCAGATGGCCACCTCGACCGACGGCAAGACCGTTGGTCTTGGTACGGATGCCGGTCCCGAGGCGATGTGCTTCCGTCAGGACCTGCTCAAGGCTGCCGGCCTGCCCAACGACCGCAACACCCTTGCCCAGCAGTGGTCGACGTGGGACGGCTTCATCAACTTCGGCAAGCAGTACAAGCAGAAGACCGGTAAGGCCTTCATCGACTCGGTGAACTCCATCTTCAATGCCGCGGTCTACCAGGGCAACGAGGCGTACGACAACGCCCAGGGCAAGCCCGACGTGGAGAACTCCGACGGTGTGAAGAAGGCCTGGCAGCTCGCGGTTCAGGCTGCTCAAGCGGGCATCACGGCTAAGATCAACCAGTGGACCAAGGACTGGAACCAGTCCTTCGCCAGTGGTACGTTCGCGACCATTTCCTGCCCGGCATGGATGCTCGCCTACATCACCTCGCAGGCCGGCGACGCCGGTAAGGGCAAGTGGGACGTGACCTCGCTGCCCGGTGGTGCGGCGAACTGGGGTGGTTCCTGGCTCGGCGTTCCGAAGGGTGGCCCGCACGAGAAGGCGGCCATCGCGCTGGCTACCTGGCTCACCGCTCCGGCCCAGCAGCTGACCATGTGGACGTCGCAGCACTTCTGGCCGTCCTCTCAGGCTGCTGCTCAGGATCCCTCGGTGAAGACCGCAACCAGTGACTACTTCAACAACGCCCCGATCGGCGAAATCTTCGGGAACTCCGCCGCGAACCTGAAGATGCCACCGATCGGTCCATACGACACCGACATCCAGACCGCGCTCGACACCGAGCTCGGCAACGTCGAGCAGCAGGGCAAGAATCCACAGCAGGCGTGGAACGACGCCCTTGCGAAGATCAAGCAGGTTACCGGTAGCTGACGACTCCCGGTAGAAAGAACCGGCCTGCCGGCTGGGTCAGGGATCTGAGCCAGCCGGCAGGCCAGACCACATCAAAAGCACCACCAATACGAGGAGCAAGGGTCCAATGACGGCGGTTCGGGAGGCGCATGCGGGCGTCCTCGCCGGGACGGTAGGTCACCCTCGTAAGCGGCGACCACGGTATGCGCTCATCGGTTCGAAGGCCGCGTATCTCTACGTAGCACCTTTCTTCGTTGTCTTCGCGATTTTCGGGCTTTATCCGCTGCTGTACACCGGATGGATCTCACTCCACGATGTCAGCCTGCTCAACATCAACAAGATGACCTGGGTGGGCTTCCACAACTACACGTCGCTGTGGACCAACCACTTCTTCCTCAATGCCCTCACCAACACGATCACGATCGGCATCATTTCGGCGGTTCCCCAGCTGCTGATGGCCCTCGGGATCGCTCATCTGCTCAATTACCGCATGAAGGGCTCCATCGCCTTCCGTATCGCGATGCTCATGCCGTACGCGACGTCGGTGGTGGCCACCACTCTCATCTTCGGCGAGCTCTACAGCCGTGATTTCGGGTTCGTCAACTGGTTCCTGCACTTCTTCGGGGTAGAGCCGATCAACTGGGTGAACGCGCCCAAGTGGCAGTCCCAACTGGCGGTGGCGAGCATCGTCATCTGGCGCTGGACCGGTTACAACGCCCTCATCTACCTCGCGGGGATGCAGGCGATTCCGCACGAGCTGTACGAGGCTGCCGCCATCGATGGCGCGAATCGCTGGCAGCAATTCCGCAAGATAACGATCCCCTCGCTTCGCCCCACGATCCTTTTCACCGTGGTGGTCTCCACCATCGGTTCGATGCAGATGTTCGCCGAGCCGTACCTCTTCGGAAGCGGCACCAATGGTGGCGGCAACGGCCAATACCAGACCTTGACCTTGTATCTGTACCAGCAAGGTTGGCAGTACAACCATCTGGGGTTTGCGGCTGCTGTGGCGTGGACGATGCTGGTCGTCTGCCTGGTCTTGGTCATCATCAACGCCATGCTGACCAACGCACGCGGACGGCGAGGATAGGAGGCAGGCGATGGCGACCCTTGAGCAAACCATTCGCACGGTGCCCCGGCGGCGGCGCCGCTCCTCGGCAGCTGGGCGTCAGCTCACCGCAGGTCCGTTCACCTACATCGTGCTCATTCTCGTGACGGTGATTTCCGTTTTCCCGCTGTACTACACGATGGTGATCGGGTCGCACACCAACAGCGAGATGGCGAAATCCCCGCCGCCCTTCTCAGTCAACACGTCGCTCTTCGACAACATGCGGGAGGCTCTCAAGCAGCAACCGCTTTTCCGTGACATCCTGAATTCCATCTTCGTCTCAGGCATGATCACGTTGGGCACGGTGGCGTTCTGCACCTTGAGTGGTTTTGCATTTGCCAAGCTGCGCTTCCGCGGGAACAAGATATTGTTCGGTCTCACGCTCGGCACCACGCTCATCCCCCCGCAGCTCGGGGTCATCCCGCTCTACATGTACATGGCGAAGCTCGGGTGGATTCACCACCTTCAGGCGGTCATCCTCCCCAATCTCGTCAGTGCGTTCGGCGTCTTCTTCATGCGGCAATATTTGGTGAACGCCATGCCAACAGAGCTGCTGGAAGCCGGATGGGTGGACGGTGCCTCGACGTTCCGCATTTTCCGCACCATCGTGCTCCCGATCGCTCGGCCGGCAATGGCCGTGCTCGCCATGTTGACGTTCCTCTTCGCGTGGAACGACTTCTTCTGGCCGTTGCTCGTGCTGAACAGCCACAACGCAACAGTGCAGGTGGGACTGGCCGGTTTGGGGCAGGGGTATATCCCACAACAGAACATCATCATGGCCGGTACGATGCTGTGTACTTTCCCGTTGCTCGTGGTTTTCGTCGTTCTCGGTAAGCAAATCGTTGGAGGCATCATGCAGGGAGCGGTCAAGGGATGACACAAATCGAAGAGCGCGATCAGGTCGAGAGTCGACCCACGCTACGTTTCCCTGACCGCTTTGTCTGGGGAGTGGCGACGTCCGCCTACCAAATCGAAGGTGCCGTAGCTGAGGACGGGCGCGGTCCATCGATTTGGGATACGTTCAGCCACCTTCCCGGGAAAGTGGTCGGGGGGGCCACCCGGGGAGTGGCCCCCCCCCCCAAACACCCC
>JAIMAI010000030.1 GCA_023512015.1 Acidothermus sp.
GGACCGCGCAGCGCAGCGGGTTCGACGATCCAGCCGTCGGCGGCGGAGGAAATGGTGACGCCGAGGGCGCGGAGGGCTCCCATCATGAGCTCGGTGTCGCGAGCTCGCAGACCTCCGCGGATGACGGTCGAATCCTGAGCGAGGGCCCCGAGGAGGAGCGCCCGATTCGTGATCGACTTCGACCCAGGGATCTCGACGACCGCGTCGATCGGTCCGCGGGCCGTGGGGGCAGGCCAGTCCCCGACGTCGATCGTGATCATCGTCTCCCTGTGATCGTGTGTCGTGGTGCCCGCCGGTTCGAGGGTCGAAGGGGCGGGCTTCGATGCCATCCTGAGGGTATGTGTGGACGGTACGCCGCCGCGCGTGACCCAGCCGATCTGGCCGCCGCCTTCCGGGTGGACGAGGTTGCCGCCGAGGGCGACCTCCCGCCGCGATACAACATCGCGCCCACCGATCCGGTTTACGCCGTCCTGACCAGGGCGGACGGCGGATCCGTGCCCCGCCGACAGTTACGGGTGGTGCGCTGGGGCTTGGTGCCCTCATGGGCGGCCGATCCGAAGATCGGATCGCGGCTGATCAATGCCCGGCTGGAGACTGTGGGATCCAAACCCGCCTTCCGCAAGGCGTTCGCCGTCCGCCGTTGTCTGATCCCGGCCGATGGGTACTACGAGTGGTACCGGGTCCAGGGTCCCGGGAAACCGCGCAAGCAGCCGTTCTTCATTCGTCCCAAGGACGGCGGCATCCTGCCGATGGCGGGGATCTACGAACTCTGGAAGGATCCGTCGAATGGCGAGTGGCTGTGGAGCTGTGCTGTGATCACCACGCGGGCGGAGGACGAGCTCGGCTATCTGCATGAGCGAATGCCGACCTTCGTCGCACCGGATAATTGGGAGCGGTGGCTCGATCCTCGGCTCACGGATCCCGACCTCGCCGTTGAGCTGCTGCGCCCCGCAAGCCCGGGATGGTTGGAGGCTCATCCGGTGTCGACGTTGGTGAACGATGTCCGGCGCGACGGCCCCGAACTGATCACGTCGGTGGAGGTCCCGGCCGGAACGGTCGTGTCGACCTGACCTGCGCTCGTCGCCCGGAATTTCCTCGAAGACGCTCCCGCTTTTCGACCACTGGAAAGGACGTTGGTGCACGTGGACATTGAGCAAGCCCGTCGGCAACTGGAGGAGATGCTCGCCGAGCTCGACAAGTCCCTGGCGACGCTGACCACGCAACGCCCGGAGTCGGAGGGTCACGGAACCCCGGGAGATGCGGACGCCGGACTGGATCTCGCCGACCACGCTCGGGCGAGTGCCCTACTGCAGATCGCCCAGGAGCAGCGTCGGGAGGTGCTGGAGGCTCTGCAGCGGATCGAGAACGGCACGTACGGCGTGTGTGTGAGCTGCGGCAAGCCCTTGCCGGAGGGTCGGCTGGAGGCGAAGCCGGAGGCGGCGCGCTGCCTGAGCTGCCAGGCGAAGGTGGAAGGCCGTTGACCGACCCAATGTCGGGTCACGGCAAGCCGATGGCGGGGAATGCCGCCGGGTCGGCCTTGGTTGGTTGAGGCGTGGCCGTCGTCGAGTGCGCGGAAATTCCCCGGGAGCGTTGCCGGGGGACTGCGCTGCGGGTAGCGATCCCTGTCTCGGGGAGAATGGCGGTGGGTGCGCGGGGCTTGCTGTCGTCGGCAAGCCTCCCGCAGGAAGGAGGACGGCCGGTGGCCGCCGTCGAGGAGTCGACCGAACAGCGGACGGCACGCTTCGAACGCGATGCCCTGCCGTTGCTCGATCAGCTCTATTCGGCCGCTCTGCGGCTCACCCGCAATCCGACCGATGCCGAGGATTTGGTCCAGGAAACGTTCGTCAAAGCCTTTGCCGCCTTCCATCAATTCGAGGAGGGCACGAACCTCAAGGCGTGGTTGTATCGGATCCTCACCAACACCTTCATCAATAGTTACCGGAAAAAGCAACGCGAGCCGCGGCAAGCGCCCGGCGGCGATGAGCTGGAGGATTGGCAGCTCGCACGGGCCGCCGAGCACACGTCCTCAGGATTGCGTTCCGCGGAGGCCGAAGCCCTCGACCACCTCCCCGACACGGACGTCAAGGACGCGTTGCAGAGCTTGCCCGAAGAATTCCGTTTAGCCGTCTATCTGGCCGACGTCGAAGGCTTCTCCTACAAGGAGATCGCCGACATCATGGGCACGCCGATCGGTACGGTGATGTCCCGATTGCATCGAGGGCGTCGAGCGCTGCGCGCCGCCCTGGAAGAGTACGCCCTGGAGCGCGGCATCATCAGACCCGGCACCGACAGCACGGCGGAGGCTTCGCCGTCAGCCGAGAGCGTCACGCGAAGCGAGGCAGGCGAGCGGCCATGACCTGCGGCAAGCCTCATGCCATGCCCTGTTCCGAAGTACTGGAACAGGTGTACGTCTATCTCGACGGAGAGCTCGGGGCCGAAGAAATCGCGCGGATTCGCCAGCATCTCGACGAGTGCGCGCCGTGTCTGGAGGAGTACGGCCTCGATCAGATGGTCAAGGCCCTGGTACACCGGTGTTGCGGCAAAGACCACGCGCCGGAAATACTTCGTGAGCGAATTCTCGCCCGAATTCGCGAGGTCCGCATCGAGCTGCAATCCCAAGAGTGAGGAAAGCTCAGGGGAGCGCCTGGAGCGCGGTTCTCACGGCATCCAGCCGTCGGGCCGCTTCCGCTGCGATGGCGCCGAGCTCTTCGTTCGCGGCGACTTGGACCATCACTGCGGGATCGAGGATTTCGACGACGGTGGTGTCGCCCTGACGTCGGACGACCACATTGCACGGCAGGAGCAGCCCGAGGGATGGCTCGATCTCCAAGGCCCGGTGCGCCAGTGGAGGGTTGCACGCGCCGAGGATGAGGTACGGCTCACCGGCGATGCCCAGCTTTTCTCGCAGGGTGGCGGCGACATCGATGGTGGTCAGCACGCCGAAGCCTTGTTCCGCTAGTTCTTGACGGACTCGGTCGACGACGTCGTCGAACGGAAGGCGTAGCTCGACGCGGTATCCGTAGTTCATGGCTCGTTTCCTCAGTCTCCCGGTCTTGTCTCGTGGACTTGGGCCGTTTCTCGCTCCTTGATTTCCAGGTCGATCTCGGGTGGCGACCCGAGTGTGTTGTGGATCGTGCACCGACGGGCCACGGTGTGCAGCCTTGCCCGCAACTCATCGTCGAGCGGTGATCCGACACCGACGTCCAAGCTGATGTGTCCGACCCGCGTCGGGTTCGTCGCGAAGCTCGCCCGAGCTTCCACGGTGAGTCCCTCAGTCGGGAATCCGTGCCGTGCCAGATATCGCCGTACGTAGAAAGCCACGCAGGCTGCCAGGGAGGCGACGAACAATTCCGTCGGGGTGGGACCCGTGTCGTTGCCGCCTTCCTCGATGGGTTGGTCGACGACGACCTCGTGCCCGCGTATCTGCAGGGCGAAACGGTCACCAGCCAGGTGCTCCACCCGGATCGGCTCGACGTCGTGCGCCGTGGCCGCCATCACACTTTCTCCTCTTCAGCGGCCGCCGGGTCGTCGTCGAGGCGTTCGATCGCTTCGATCAGGCGCTCCAAGATCGGTGCCGGAAGTGCCCCCGGTTGGGCGAACACCAACCGGCCGTCCTTGAAGGCCATCAAGGTGGGAATGGCGGAGATCCCGTGCCGGGCGGCGAGCTCGGGTTCGGCTTCGACGTCCACCTTGGCGA
Source organism: Acidothermus sp. (assembly GCA_023512015.1). Classification (GTDB taxonomy): domain Bacteria; phylum Actinomycetota; class Actinomycetes; order Acidothermales; family Acidothermaceae; genus Acidothermus. The sequence continues at coordinate 3,698 of JAIMAI010000030.1, forward strand.
AGACGACGTCGGGATGGGCGGTACTGGCAGCTTCATAGATCGGGGCGAAGCTGCGGCAAGGTCCGCACCAAGCCGCCCACCAGTCGACCAACGTGATGCCGGGCGCTTGGACGGCGGCGTCGAAGGTTTCTCGGGTCAGCGCTTGCGTACTCATCTCGTCTCCTCTCGATACCCTACCCGGTATAGTACAGATCAGGCGGGCGATATTCCCGGTGTGGGGTGGAACGAGACTGGTCGGGGACCGCCGCACGAGACGGAAAGGAGCACGGCGATGACACAGCCGACCGAGTTGGAGGACGTCCTCAAACGCCTCCGCCGCGCCGACGGCCAACTCCACGGCGTCATACGAATGATCGAAGAAGGCCGGGAGTGCGCGGACGTGGTGACCCAACTCGCCGCCGTCTCGCGCGCGCTCGATCGGGCGGGCTTCGCCATCATTGCGCAAGGGCTGCGGGAATGCGTCGGAAATCCGCGCACCAAGCAGTCGATGGAGGAGCTGGAGCGGCTCTTCCTGGCGTTGGCCTGATGCCTAGGGGTGTTCCCGCTGATTTCGGGAAGGCGCGCTCACCCGGAGAGCCGACGGTTGAGGGCGTCGAGGACGGCGCGGGCTACGGCGTCCGCTTCGTCGTTGCGGACGAGGGCCGAACCGCTCAGGGCGAGCTCACCGACCCGCGGCACCGAAATCTGGACGACGCAGGCCGCTAGTCGTCGTCCGCCCATGGTGAGCACACTCGCGTATTCGATTTCCGCCGGCATTCCCAGCAACTCGGCGACCGCGTCCAAGGTGGCGCGTGCGACCAACATGTGGCGTTGATTCATGGCGGCGGCTCCGAGGGAGCGCCCTTCATAGTGGTCGTTCCCGAAGTCAACCCCGACGCAGACGTCCGCTTCGGATCCGGCGATCCGGATACTGATCGACGAGATCACGGGTCGGGGAGGCAGTTCTATCGGCCGCGACGGTATGGGTAATTCGTCGTCCTCGAATTGGACCACACTGATGATGCGGTGATCGACCTCGATTCCATGGCGAGCGAAGGCGAGCGATTGCACGTCGCGCACCACTTGTTTGGCGTTTTTCGACCGGCTCGCCACCACGTGTATCTCGGTGGGTTTGCCGTCGGGGTCGGTGACGACGCTCGCGGCCCGGATACCGGGGACGCGGCGAAGCGATTCCTCCAATTCGGGAAGCAGCCGTAGGCTCGACATTCATTCCGACCCTTCTGCGTGTTCTGAGTTGGGGTAGTTACTCACGATCGTCGCCGGACGGCGGTCTTGTGACGGGCGGCGGCTCGCGCGCCTCGCCGCCGGAGAGATGGGCCGACTCACCCGCCAGGGCCGCGCGGATCGCCTGCTCTCGCCGTCGACGATCCTCGTCGCGATCGCGTGCCCCCGGTTGCGGCGGGGAAACCTCGCTCGGCGAGGCCGCAGAGATGCCCGCGCGCCGCGTTTCTTCTCTGGCAAGGTTCCACGCCGCTTCCGAGCGGGCGAATTCCTCTCCGACATCGTGGGCGGCGCGCGCGGCGGCGTCGAGGACCTCCGGGAGTAGCGTCGCGACGTAGAGGTGCGCCTCCCGCAAGGAGGCCCGTTGCCACCACCACAAGGTCCGGGCGTACCAGAGATCGAGCCCGCCGGTTGCAGTGGCGCGGTGCAACTCGTCGTCGAAGCGCCGCGAGGCAGGGGAAGGCGCGTCCTGGAGCAGAGCGGCGAGCAGCGACGTGAGCCGCCGGCGGTCGGTGCTCGGCGCTCGGACCACCGATGGGTATTCCTCGGCGGAAATGCTCCCTCACCACCTGATGGTCACATGCTGATCTCTGGTCGCGGCCCCACCGCTACCCTCTGGTCGAGCTCACGTCGCTACCGTCTGCTCGAGCTCACGCCGCTACGTCTGGTCGAGGAGTGGGTGATGCCGTGGCGGCAGCGTAGTTCAGACCCAGGTGATCAGGAAGCGTTTCATCCGGGATGAGGAACTCCGCCGGGGGAGTATTGGGACAAATCGCAGAAAAGCCACCGTGCACCTCCCATTGTTCGCGCGGCTCTAGTCACAACGGGCTGGCCTTGACGTGCACCCCGCCTCACCCGGATGGACAGGAGTTCGCGACAAGCCTTGACGCCGTCCGATCTTGCACGTTTCACTCGCCTTTGGGCGCAATGGTCGCGCGACGTAGTCGAGTCAATACCGTGCGCTCAGCCTCGGGACGACCCCTCCGAGGTAGCCACAACTGCAGAGCGGGAATCGGAGATCGGCCGCGATCGGTATCGGGGCTTCCTGCCTCGTTCTTCATCGTGCGATCCCAACTCAGCGGAGCGGAACGTGCACGGGCTCCAGCGGCGCCCGTGACGAGCATGTCGAGGAGTTGATCGCGATGGCCAAGATCACTGCAGTCGTCGAGAAGATCCTTACTGGTGCTTGCGCGCACTGGATCTGATCAGTGCCGGTCTCCGATTCGCCGTTCTGTCTTCCCCCAGGGGTGAGGAGCGAGGGATGCGCTCACTACCGCGGCCGGCCGCGCTGTACGTCGCTGCGGTGACGACCGTCGGCATGCTGCTGGGTGTGTTCGCCGCGACCCGTCGGGGCGTCGACTGGCTCCTGGTCGCTGTGCTGGCGGTGCTCTGTTGGGTTGGTGAGATCTCTCCGGCTCGGACCCGGCTCCGTTCGCTGGCCATGTCGCTGGCCTTCCCGGTCGACGTGGCCGCCGTCCTGCTCGGCGGTCCCTGGGTCGCAACCCTCGTGGCCCTCCTGGGTTCTTTGATCCAACTCGCGCCGATGCCGTGGTACAAGCGGTTGTTCAACGCCGGGCAGCTCGGGATTTCCGCCGGGATCGCGGGGATCGTCTACATCCACCTGCCGCCGGCAACCGCAGCCTTTTCGACTCCGGATTTTCCCGCCGTCCTCTGGGCCGTCGCGCTCGCCGGCGTCACGCTGGCAGTGGTCAACTACACCCTGGTAGCCGTCGCGATCGCGCTCTCCTCACGCCTCGCCTTCGCCCAGATCTGGTGGGGCGGGATGTCCGAGACGCTGCTGCCGAGCCTCGGCTACGGCCTGATCGGCCTCGGTATCGCCGTGCTGTGGGCCAGCGGCGTAGGACCGGTCGCCGGCATCCTCGTGCTGGCGCCGATGCTCGCCGCCCGCTGGGCGTTCCAGCAGTACGGCGCCCAGCACCGGGCCTACGAAGCGACCGTCGCCTCCCTCATCCAAGCCGTGGAGACCAAGGACCACTACACCCGCGGACACAGCGAACGGGTCGCCACGGCATGCGTCATGATCGGGAAAAGGCTCGGGATGCGGCAGGATCGGCTCGAGATGCTCCGGTACGCCGGCATGCTCCACGATGTGGGCAAGCTCGGCGTACCGACGCGGCTGTTGCAGAAGACCGGACCTTTGGACGCCGATGAGTTCGCCGCCATCACCGTGCATCCCATTCGCGGATGCGACATGGTCGCCGCCATCGAGTTCCTCGCCGAAGCGGCCCAAGGTATTCGGCACCACCACGAGCGCCTCGACGGCTTGGGGTACCCCGACGGGCTCGCCGGGGAGGCCATCCCGGAATTCGCGCGGATCATCGCCGTCGCGGATGCGTTCGACTCGATGACCTCGACGCGTTCCTACCGCGCTGCCCGTTCCGTCGACGCGGCCATCGCGGAGCTGCGCCGATGGTCCGGGACGCAATTCGATCCGGTGATGGTCGAGGCCCTCGTCGAAGCGATCGCGGAGGAGGGGTGGACGACGGCGCCCCGGCCCAGCCACGTCGTCCCGCGCGCGCTCGTCTTCGGAGATCACGACGATCCGACGAGCCGGGTAGCGGCGGCGATGCGGGAGTACACGGTCGTCGAACGAGTCTCATGATCATGGCAAATCTGTCGCCTCCACGATCACGCTTTCCCGGCTCGATCCGTCGACGCCGAGCGCCGTTCGGCTCTCCCTTCATCCTCGCCGTGACCGGGAGCTGCGCGGTTGCGCTGCTCGTCTGCGTGCTGCTCACAGCGCGGGACGGCGTCTCGCGGCCCGACCTCGCCGTCACTTTCGCGGCGACCATCGCGATCGGCCAGTTGCTCCCGGTCCGCCTCCCGGGAGGGCGCCCCGTGGTGCCGTTGGCGGGAGCGGCCGCGTCGGGTTACGCCTTGCTCTTCGACGTCGGGGGCAGGCCCGTCGTCCAGCCGCTGGCGCAGGTGGTAGCCGTCGTAGGACTGGGGTACGGCGCGGGGGCCCTGCTCGGAGTGGTGGTCGGCCGATCTCCCCGCGTCGCGACGCTGGCACGCCGCGTACTCGCTGCTCTCGTGGTCGCCGCCTTCTTCCGCGCCTTCGCGCCGGGTGAGCTGTTCACGTCGTCCTTTCACGATCTGCGACCGGTTCTCCCGGCCGTGGCCCTTTTCCTCATCGCGGCCGCGAGTGTCGGGATGGCCACGGAGGCGTTGCTCGCGGTCGCCGAGCGCCTGGCGCGATGGCGGGTGCCGGTGACGAGCCTTGTCCGGTACGTGCGGGACGAGTTCAAGGCGACGATCGGCGTTGCCGGTGCGGTCACCGCAACCGCCGTGCTGTTCGCTCTTGGTGTGCCGGTGATGCGGCTCTACGCACTGCCGACGTTCGCGGTGCCGTTGCTTCTCACGCAGTTCGCGTTCCGACGCTTCGCCGCCGTCCGCACCACGTATCGGCAGACCATCCGCGCGCTCGCCCAGGTCACCGAACTCAACGGGTACGTCGTCCGCGGTCACGGACGGCGGGTGGCCACGCTCGCCGTAGAGATCGGCCGGGAGCTTGGGCTGAGCGAGAGCCAGCTCGCCGACCTCGAATACGCCGCCTTGCTCCACGACATCGGGCAACTCTCCCTCGCGGAACCGATCCCGGCCGGTTCGACGCTCCTGATCCCGCCGGCCGAACGGCAGCGAGTGGCGGAGTTGGGAGCGGACGTGATCCGGACCACCGGGGTGCTGGACCGGGTGGCCACCATCGTGGCGCGACAAGCCGATCCGTACCGCCGACATCGCGAGCCCCCCGATCCGACCGTGCCGATCGAGAGCCGAATCATCAAGGCGGCGAGTGCGTTCGACGACGTGCTGACCGCCGCACGGGGGCTGCGCAGCAACGGCCAGGAGACCGACCCGCCCTCGCTACAGCCCGAAGGGGAAGCCGACGCGGTGGCCGACGCCTTGGAGCGGTTGCGTCTGGGAATGGCCTACGAATACGACCCACGGGTGGTGGAGGCGCTCACCGCCGTGCTCGGCCGTCGCCTTGGGGTCAGCCTGATCGCAGCTGGGTGAGGCCGATCGCGGCGGCCGAGTCGTCGTCGTCCGGAAATCGCGACCCGGTAGGTTGCTGTCTCGCTACCACCGACGCCACTCCTAGGGGAGGCCATGTTCGAGTCGGTTCTCATCGCCAATCGCGGCGAGATCGCTCGGCGTATCATCCGGACCGTTCAGCGGATGGGCTTGAAGGCCATCGCGGTGTACTCGGAGGCCGACGCCGAATTGCCCTTCGTGGCGGAAGCCGACGAAGCCGTCCTGCTCGGACCGCCGCCGCCGGTGCAGAGCTACCTGGATATCCCCCGAGTGCTGGAAGCGGCCCGTCAATCCGGCGCAGAAGCGATACATCCCGGCTACGGCTTCCTTTCGGAGAACGCCGACTTCGCCCAGGCGGTGCAGGACGCGGGACTGATCTGGATCGGTCCTTCCCCTCACGCCATCCGTGCCATGGGCGACAAGGTGGCAGCCCGCAACCTGGTGGGAGCCGCGGGGGTGCCGGTGGCGCCCGGCACGGCGGACCCGATCGGCGACGTCGACGACGCACTGATCGCGGCTCAGAAGGTCGGCTACCCGCTGATGGTCAAGGCAGCCGGTGGGGGTGGCGGCATCGGGATGAAGGTGGCGTGGGACGACGACGGGTTGCGGGCCGCGTTCGCGACCGCACAGTCGGCCGCCCAGCGGTTCTTCGCCAACCCTGCGATCCTGCTCGAGCGTTACGTCCCGGGGGCCCGCCACGTCGAGGTGCAGATCCTCGGATTGGCCGACGGGCGGGTCGTCGCGCTCGGTGAACGCGACTGCTCGGTCCAACGCCGCCACCAGAAGGTCGTCGAGGAAACCCCGTGTCCGGTGTTACCGCAGCCGGTGCGGGCCCGTATGTTCCAAGCCGCCGTCCGCGCCGGGGAATCCGTGGAATACCGAGGCGCCGGCACCGTCGAATTCCTGCTCGATCCGGCGAGCCTGCGACCGGACGATCCGAATGCCGGTGAGTTCTATTTCCTGGAGATGAACACCCGTCTGCAGGTCGAGCATCCCATTACGGAAATGGTCACCGGCATCGATCTCGTCGAGCAGCAGCTGCGCGTCGCGGCGGGACAGCCGCCGTCCTTCGACCCGGATGCGCTCGCGCCAAGCGGGCATGCCATCGAAATGCGGATTTACGCCGAGGATCCGACGCGATTCTTCCCCCGCCCGGGAACCATCACCGGTTGGCAGGAACCCACCGGGGAAGGCGTGCGGGTGGACGCCGGATATCGGGCGGGGAATACGGTGACCCAGTTCTACGACCCGCTCCTCGCGAAATTGTGCGTGCACGGACCGACTCGCGAGGTCGCGCTTGAGCGGGCGCGTCGAGCGGTCGCGGATTTCCGCATCGAAGGGCTTACCTCGAATCTGCCGTTCTTCGCCGAAGTATTGGAAAATCCGGAATTCTGCTCGGGGCGTTACGATACCGGACTCATCGAGCGGATGCGTTCCTGAGCCGCGCGGGCTCGTCGGAGAGGAGATTGCATGGAAATCCGCGCCGAGATGGTGGCCAACGTGTGGAAGGTTTTGGTCAGCGAGGGCCAGCAGGTGCAGGACGGGGATACCCTCGTGATCCTCGAATCGATGAAGATGGAGATTCCGGTGGTCGCCGAGGGCTCGGGGGTGGTCCGCGAGCTCAAGGTCGCCGAGGGGGACGTCGTCCAGGACGGCGACCTGATTGCTGTGATCGAGTGACCCTCCGCCGGGCCGGGGTTCGGCTTCGCGACGGGGGTTAAGCGCGGCCGTCAGGTGGTCGAAGCAGAGAACGTGACGCTGATGGTCGAACCGTTCCTTCGCGCCCTCGTCGAGGCTGCCGGCTCCGACCTCCACTGCAAGGTCGGTTCACCGCCGCGGATCCGAATCGACGGGCGCCTTCGCAAGCTGCAGACCCGGGACCTGACCGCCGCCGACACCGAGCGGATGGTCGCCGAGGTGATGCGCAAGGACCTCCTCGAACACTTCGCCCGCACCAACGAAGCCGACTTCGCCTATTCCCTGCCGGGGGTGGGACGCTTCCGGGTCAACGCGTTCCGGTCGCGAGGGTCTGCAGGCTTGGTGTTCCGCCGGGTGAGTGTCGGGGCGATCCCGCTGGAGGAACTCGGACTTCCACCGATCGTGGCCTCGCTGGCGTTGGAGCCGCGCGGCCTGGTGCTCGTGACCGGCCCGACCGGCGTAGGCAAGTCGACGACGCTTGCCGGAATGATCGATCACATCAACAACAACCGCGAAGTCCACATCGTCACGATCGAGGACCCGATCGAGGTCCTCCACTTCGACAAGCTCGCGATGATCAACCAGCGCGAGGTCCGGGTCGACACCGAGGATTTCGCGACCGCACTGCGGGCGGCGATGCGCCAGGACCCCGACGTCATCTTGGTCGGCGAGATGCGCGACCAGGAGACCGTCAAGGCGGCACTGTCGGCCGCCGAGACCGGGCACTTCGTCCTCTCGACGTTGCACACCACCGACGCGCAGGAGACGGTAAACCGGATCATCGATTTCTTCCCCCCGCACGAGCAGAAGCAGGTCCGGCTCTCGCTTGCGAGTTCGCTGCGCGGCGTGCTCTGCCAGCGGCTGGTGCCTCGGGCGGACGGCGAGGGGCGCTGCGTGGCGATGGAGGTCTGCATCAACACCGGACGGATCGCCGAAGCGATCGTCGATCCCGAGAAGACCGATCAGATCACCGATCTGATCGCCGAGGGCGGCTACTACGGGATGCAGACCTTCGACCAGCACCTGGTGTCGCTCATCCGCGACGGCGTGGTCACCTTGGAGGCCGCGATGGCCGCGTCGAGCAATCCCCACGACCTCACGGTCGAGCTGCGCCGCCTCGGCCTGGTCGCCTGAGCCCCGCTCAGCGGCCGACCGGCTGAGCCGCGGACGTCGTCGGCCGCGTCAGGTGCGCGACGAACTTGTACCGGTCTCCTCGGTAGAAGGAGCGCACGAATTCCACCGGCTTGCCGTCCTCGTCCAGGCTGTGGCGGCTGAGCAGCAGCAGCGGGAGTCCGACGTCCGTGCCGAGCAGGTGGGCTTCCCGCGGGGGCGCGGGCACCGTCTCGATCGTCTCCTCGGCCTCCAGCAGGCGGACGCCGTACTTCTCGGCCAGTGCGGCGTAGAGGGAGGAGTACCGGGTGAGGTGGCGGCGTAGCCCGGGAAAACGTTGGGCCGGCAGATGAGTGATCTCGATCGCCATGGGCTCGCTGTTGGCGAGCCGCAGCCGCTCGATGCGCAGCACCCGGGTGCGCGGGCGCACGGCCAGCCGGTCCGCCAACGTGTCGTCGGCCGGAACGTAGCCGATCTCGAGCAGCCGGGACGTCGGTTCGAGCCCTTGTGCCCGCATGTCCTCGGTGTAGCTGGTGAGCTGCAAGAGTTGCGCGACCTTCGGCTTGGCCACGAAGGTGCCCTTGCCCTGGATGCGTTCGAGGCGCCCTTCGAGGACCAGTTCCTGCAGCGCCTGGCGGACCGTCGTCCGGGAGGTGCCGAATTCGACGCTGAGAGTGCGCTCGGGGGGGACCGGGCTTCCTGCGGGCAGGGCCTCGATCATCGCGAGGAGACGTCGTTTGAGCGTGTAGTACTTCGGGATGCGCGGCTCGTCGCCGACTGCTTCCTCGGTGCGGGGGGTCGTCGCCGTCACCGGCTCCTCCGTGTGGTCGTCCCGAGCGAGCCAAGCCTGCTCGGCGGTCCGGCGGCTTGCGTCGCTAGGAGAAACGTACTCGGTGCGGGGCGTCCGGCCGAGGGATGTGAGAGGTCTAGACCCACCGGGTCACGATCGGGACGTTGCACTCGGGACAGAATTGGACGAACCAGGCGGAGTCGGCGTCCTGATGTCACGGTTTCGATACGACATCGAGCCGTGAGCCGCCCTCCCCTTGACACCCGAGGGTGGTCTATGCCAACCTCACGATTGGTCTAAACCAATCGCGCCGAGTCCTCGGCGTACTCGGCCGACCGTGATCCTGAGGAGGACGCGTGAAAGCTCGGTATCTCACCGCGGCAGGAATCGCCGCGGTTCTCGCCGTCGCTGGTTGCAGCAGCGGCAAGTCGTCCGGCGCCGGGTCGTCGAGCACCCCGACGTCGGCAGGTTCCAGCTCGGCATCGGCGTCAAGCGGCGTCGACACCACCAGCGGCACGCTGACCGTCTGGCTGCAGACCGACGCACAGAACGGCTGGCCCAAGGAGGTCGCCGCCGCCACGCAGGCGTTCAACGCCAAGCACCCCAACGTCAAGGTCGACGTGCAGTACCAGACGTGGGCCGACCACCTCACCAAGTTGGACGCCGCGTTGGCTGCTACGCCGCCGGATGTCGTCGAACTCGGCAACACCGAGACGACCAAGTACATGGCGGCCGGCGCCCTCGCGGATCTCACCGCGGACAAGGGCAAATTCGACAACTCCGGGACCTGGTTGCAGGCCCTGGAGCAGTCGGTGACCTACAACGGCAAGCTGTACGGCGTCCCGTACTACGCCGGTGCTCGCGCCGTGATCTACCGGACCGACCAGTGGCAGGGGGCGGGGCTCTCGGCCGCACCGACCACGCTGGACGAGTTCCTCAAGGACGGCGAAGCCCTCAAGGCCAAGTACGGCGCCAACGACCCGAACTACTCGGCGCTGTACTGGCCCGGCAAGAACTGGTACGGGGCCATGTCCTTCGTCTACGGCTACGGTGGCGCGATCGCGACCCAGGATTCCAGCGGTAAGTGGACGGCGACCCTGGAGTCGGCCCAGTCGCAGGCCGGGCTCGCCGAGCTGAAGAAGATCTACGACGCGCTCAGCAAGGCGCCGGCGGACTCCGATGAGTCCAAGCAGGACAGCATCATGGCTCAGGGCCACGTAGGGATGATCTACGGCAACGGCTGGGAGATCGGCTCGATCACCGCGCCGAAGGACAAGGGCGGCAACCCCGACCTCAAGCTGGCCGCCTTCCCGTTGCCCGGCCCGACCGCGGACAAGCCGCTGCCGAGCTTCCTGGGTGGATCGGACCTGGTGATCCCGGCCAACAGCGCCCACAAGGACTGGGCCGAGGAGTGGATCAACGACTTCGTCGGGAACCAGGGCATGACCGCGCTGGTCAACGACGCCAAGGTGATCCCGAACACCACGTCGTTGCTGAACCTGCTCGGTGACAACCCCTTCGCGAAGGCCGCGTCGAACAGCTGGTTCGTGCCGACCGCCAAGAACTGGGCGGACGTCGAGAGCCAGAACGTGCTGCAGACGATGCTGGCCAACATCCTGGGAGGCAAGCAGTCCATCGCGGACGCCACCAAGGCAGCGGATGCTCAGATCAACCAAATCCTCAACGGAAGCTGAGCTAGTCTCCGACCAGCTCGAACGGTAGAAAAAGAGGAGTTCTCATGGTTGCCGCCGGGACGCGTGTCGCACGAGCGCCGTCCCGGCGGCAACCTGTTCGTCGAGGGCGTGCGCCGCTGCGCACCCGGGTTGCCCGTCGTTTCGGCCCCTACCTGCTCGTCGCGCCCTCGCTGATCGTTATCGGCTTCGTTCTGGGGTATCCGGTCGTCAAACTCTTCGAGCTGGCGTTCCAGCATTTCGGTTTGCCGCAGATCCTCAACATGTCCAACCCGAAATTGGGACAACCTCCGAGCTGGGTGGGTCTGGCGAATTTCCGCCGGGCATTCACCGACCACCAGTTCTGGACGGTGCTGTGGCGCACCCTCATCTTCACCGCCGTCAACGTCGGTGCCACGATGGTGATCGGAACCTGGCTCGCGGTGCTCATGCGCCGGGTGGTGCGCCCGCTGCGACTCGCCCTTACCGGCGTGCTCATCTTCGTCTGGGCGATGCCGCAACTGGTGTCGGTCACCATCTGGAATTGGCTGTTCGACCAACAATTCGGGGTGGTCAACTACACCCTCACGAAATTGCATTTAGGGAATTTCCTCCACCACAATTGGTACGAGAATCCGGTCCAGGGATTCGGCGTCGTCACGTGCGTGGTGGTCTGGGGAGCCATCCCCTTCATCGCCATCACCATGCATGCGGCGCTTTCACAGGTACCCGAGGAGCTGATCGAGGCGGCTCGGGTCGACGGAGCCGGTGCCTGGCAGATATTCCGTCGAGTGACCTTTCCGATCCTGCGCCCGGTCGTGGTAATCCTGACCAGTCTTTCCATCATCTGGGACTTCCAGGTCTTCACGCAGGTCTTCGCCTTGCGGGACAACCGTCCCGAGCCGTGGTACTACCTCATGTCGATTTTCGCCTTCATGCAGTCGTTCCGCGCCCACGACTACGGATACGGTGCCGCTCTTTCGATCGTGATTCTCCTCGTCATGCTCGGCGTCTCGGTGGTGTACGTGCGCCAGATGGTGAAGATCGGAGATGTGCGATGACGACCATTCCGGCCACCGGAGTCCGGACCTCGGTGCGGGTGCGACCGCGGCGCAGCGGTGGGGTGACGAGTCGCGCCGGAGGGGTGGCCGCTCACGTCATCGTGGTCGTCGTCCTTCTCCTCATGCTCTTCCCCGTGTACTGGGCGGTGTCCACGTCGTTCAAGCGCGGCATCGACATGAACCGCATCACGCCGCTCTGGTTTCCGATCCCCGGAACGTTTCAGCACTACCGCGACGCTTGGCACAAGGATTACTTCTTGTCGAGTCTGCAGAACTCCGCGATCGTCGTGGCCAGCGTCGTCGTCATCTCGATCGCAGTCGCGTTCCTCGCCGCGGTCGCGATCGCGCGCAGCAATTTCCGCGGTCGCAAGGCTTATATCGTGCTCATCATGGCCATTCAGATGATCCCGCAGATCGCGCTCATCCTGCCGTTGTTCGTGTTGCTGAGTTACGTCCACAAGCAGAACACGATCGTGGGACTCACTTTCACCTACCTGGCATTCATCCTCCCGTTCTCCATCTGGACCCTTCGCGGCTTCGTGGCGAACATCCCGGCGGATCTCGAAGAAGCCGCCATGATCGACGGATGTAGTCGATTCGGGGCATTCATGCGGGTCACCTTCCCGCTGGTGGCGCCCGGCCTGGTGGCAACGGCCATTTTCGCTTTCATCCAGTCATTCAACGAATTCATCTTCGCGTACGTCATCATGCAGGACAACAGCAAGTGGACGGCTTCGGTGTGGCTGGAGTCGTTCCTCACTCAACAGCAAATCGACTGGGGTGGACTCATGGCGGGAGCGACCATGTTGTCCATTCCTATCGTCATCGGGTTCTTGTTGGTGCAGCGGTACGTCGCGGTCGGTCTCACGGCCGGCGCGGTGAAGGGTTGAGCCCTGTTATTCTGGAAATCTCCCCACAGGTCTAGACCTACTGGATGTGGTCATCCGCCGTCGGCGGGGATGCTGCGGTTTCGAGGAGGTTCGTCGTGACGGACGGCCCGGTGCTCGGAGTGGACGCCGGAGGTTCGGGCACCCGAGCCGTTCTGGTCGAAGGCGGGGCGATCCTCGAACGGTTCGAAGAGTCCCCCCTCAACGTCCTCCTCCACGACGATGCGGTGGATCGCCTTGCGGAGCTCATCACCAAATCCGGCGCTCGTGCCGCCGGCTTGGGATTGGCCGGCGTGCGGGGGGCGGGTGAGGCGGAACGGCTGCGCAACCGGATCGCTGCCGCTGTCGGCATCCCTGTTGTCGTGGCCGACGACACCGAGGTCGCTTTTCTCGGCGCGTTCCGCGGCGCGCCCGGGATCATCGTGATCGCCGGTACCGGCAGCAACGCGTTCGGTCGCGACGCGCAGGGGCGGGCAGCCAGGGTCGGCGGCCACGGCTTCCTGCTCGGCGACGAAGGGGGAGCCTATTGGATCGCCAACCAGGCGATTCGCGCGGCGCTGCACTCGTTCGACGGAACGGGACCGAAATCGGCGGCCCTCGAAGCGGCGGTCCTCGCCGGTTTCGGCATGGTGGACGACGGTTTCGACGGTGTCGTGCGCCTGGTGCACAGCGCCCCCGCGGACCGCCATTTGGTCGCTCGGTTGGCTCCCGCGGTGATGGCGCTCGAGGACCCGGTTGCCCTCCGCATCCTCGACCGGGCGACGGCCGCTTTGGTGGCGATGGCGCAGACACTGCGCGCCCGGCTGGGCTCCGACTTACCGGTGGCGATGCATGGGGGAGTTTTCGCCCACCCGCGCATCCGGGAACGGTTCGTCGCCGCTACCAAGGCGGTCGAGCCGGCGGAGCCGCCCGAGCTGGGAGCGGTGCGCCTCCTCGGGACGGCGGTCACGCTGCGGGATTCCGGATGGGCAGGGGGGCCGCGATGACGCACGCCAACGATCCCGGCGGTGCCGGCCGACTCATGGCCGCGGAGATCGCCGAGCAACCCGCCGTTTTCGAGCGCATCCTGCGTGACGGTTGGCCGACGGTTCGCGAAGTCGCGCGGGTGATTCGTGATCGGGAACCGCGGTTCGTCGTACTTGCTGCGCGGGGCACCAGTGACCACGCAGCGTTGTACGCCCGGTATCTCATCGAGATCGAACTCGGTCTCCCTACCGGCCTGGCGGCGCCGTCCACCATCACGGCGTACCGAGCGCTCCCCGATTTCCGCGGTGTGCTGTACGTCGGAGTGAGCCAATCGGGGCGCTCCCCCGATCTGGTGACCTGCCTCTCCACCGCCCGGCAGCGAGGAGCCCTCACGCTCGCCGTCACCAACGCCCCCGACTCACCCCTCGCGGCAGCCGCGGAGCTCCACTTGGACATGCTCGCGGGCCCGGAGCGAGCGGTGGCCGCCACCAAGAGCTACACCGCGTCGCTGCTCACCCTCTACCTGCTGGTCGCTGCGCTCCGAGAGCGTGATCCGCTTGCCGCGTACGGCGTGATCGACGCTGCTGCCGCTGCCGTCGCACAGCCTGCCTCGGTTTTGTTGGCGGCGAAACGATTGGCACGCAGCGACCGGATCATCCTCACCGGCCGCGGGTACGGATATCCGACTGCGCTGGAGGGAGCTCTCAAGCTGATGGAGACCAGCTACCTTGCGGCACACGGCTTCTCAGCGGCCGACCTCCTGCACGGGCCGGTGGCGATGGTGGAACCCCGCAGTCCGGTCATCGTGATCCTCCCGGGTGGGGTGAGCTCCGAGCTCATGCGACCTGTGCTGGACCGGCTCGGAGAGCTTGGAGCCGAACGCACCATCGTGGGTCTCGAACGGGAGGGAGCGGAAGCTTTCATCCCGCTGCCCGGCGGGGTGCCCGAAGAGCTCTCCCCGATCACCTCGATCATCCCGTTGCAGATGCTGGCGCGGGAGCTTGCCCTGATACGTGGTAGCGACCCCGATGCTCCGCGGGGGCTCAGCAAAGTCACCCAGACGCTCTGAGGGTGGGTGCGTCCGAGCATTCAGATCCCCGACTGGGCCTGCGGCGGCTCGGGACCTGGGATCCCCGACTTGGCTATGGCCCGAGACGCTATAGCCCGAGACGGCTTACGACCGGACTTGGCCATGGCCCGAGACCGGATATGACGAATCGGTCGACCCGAGTTCTCAGATGACCGAATCGGCTTGGTAGACGGTATTGCCGGCCACCCAGGTGCGAAGCGGCGCGAGCGTGTCGCTCCACCAGACGAGATCGGCTGCCGCGCCCGGGGTAAGCCGGCCCAAATCGTTGCGTCCGAGGACGGTTGCGGGGACGGTCGAAGCGGCGTGTATCACCTCGCCGATGTTGCGACCGATCCCGACCAGGTTGCGCACGGCTTGGTCGAGGAAGATGGCCGCTCCCGCGATCGTGCCGTTGAGGTTGCGTGCGAGCGGGTCGCCTGCGGCGAGCCGAATGCGTTGGCCGGCCAGTTGGTAGAGGCCGGGCGGCATCCCTGCAGGGGCGACCGCGTCGGTGACGAGTGCGACCCGACCGGGTGCGGCGTTCATCACCAGCGCGCATACCTGAGGGGCCACGTGATGAAAGTCCGCGATCAGACCGAGGGTGAGGGCCGGCTCGACGAGTGCCTGGCCGGCGACGCCGGGCTCGCGGTGGGTGAGTCCGCGCTGGGCGTTGAAGATGTGCGTGACCATGCGAGCCCCGGCCAGCACCGCTTCGTGGACGTCCGTGGCGCGGGCGTCGGAATGACCGATGGAGACGACGATTCCGGCCGCCACCAGTTCCCGGATCGCGACCATCGCGCCGGGCAACTCCGGGGCCAACGTGACCATCGTGATCGCCGTCCGCTCAGCGAGCAGGGGAGCGAGGTTGTCCGGGGTCGGGTGGCACATGTGGCGCGGATCGTGGACCCCGCGCCGCTCGGGGGAGATGAACGGGCCTTCGACGTGCATGCCGAGGGGGCGTGCCCCCGCGCCTTCCAGCTTCGGCCGTGTCTCGGTGAACCGGCGGAGTGACGCGACCAGGTCGGGAATCGGGTTCGTGATGATGGTCGGCTGGAAGGCGGTGACCCCGTGAGTGGGCAGCGCGGCGCACACCGTCTGCCACTCCTCGAGGCCGGCCTGCGCGAAGTCGACCCCGAGGCAGCCGTTGATCTGGACGTCGATGAGGCCCGGCCCGAGGAGGCCTTCCTCCAGGGCGAGGTGGTGGGGGCCCGGGGCCGGTCTGCCTTCGATGACGTCCGTGATGACGCCGTCCTCGACGACGACCGCACCGGGGCCGACGACGCGATTACCGATCACCAGCCTGGGGGCGGAGATGATGGTCACGACAACCTCTCGGGATCGAAAAGCGGTTCAGGGGCAGGGCCTGGAAGGCGACGCCACCCGCCTCGATTGTGGACTAGACCAATCCAGCCTGTCCAGCACGCCCGGCAAATTGGTCCAGACCGCATGGCGTCCTTGATCGACGATCGATATCGGTCTCGTGAATTGATGGCACCAACCCTTGCGCATACGTTAACCGGGCCGTAGCATCACGGCATCGAGTCGGCACCGGTCCGGTCGCCGAGAATGTCCCGCCCGCACGTCTCTTCAGGGAGCACCGATGGCAAAGGTCATCTTCGAGAAAGCCACCCGCATCTACCCCGGAACCCAGACGCCCGCCGTATCCTCTCTCGATCTGGAGATCGAGGACGGCGAATTCATGGTCTTGGTGGGCCCTTCCGGGTCGGGAAAGACGACGGCCCTGCGCATGCTCGCAGGTCTCGAAGCAGTCGACGAGGGACGCATTTTCATCGGGGATCGGGACGTGACCGACGTCCAGCCGAAGGACCGCGACATCGCGATGGTCTTCCAGAACTACGCGCTTTACCCCCACATGACGGTGGCGGAGAACATCGGATTCCACCTCAAGATCAAGAAGCGGCCGAAGGCCGAGATCCGTCAGCGCGTCCTCGAGGCGGCACGGCTGCTCGACCTCGAGCCCTACCTCGACCGCAAACCGGCACGGCTCTCCGGTGGTCAGCGTCAGCGCGTGGCGATGGGACGGGCTATCGTGCGCCAGCCGCAGGTCTTTCTCATGGACGAGCCACTGTCCAACCTGGACGCCAAGCTTCGGGTCGCGACCCGTACCCAGATCGCGTCGTTGCAGCGGCGTCTCGGGGTCACCACCGTGTACGTCACCCACGACCAGGTGGAAGCCATGACCATGGGTGACCGGGTCGCCGTGCTCCGCGATGGAATCTTGCAGCAGTGCGATACCCCTCGAGTGCTTTTCGACCGTCCGATCAACGTCTTCGTCGCCGGGTTCATGGGCAGCCCGCAGATGAACCTGATCGAGACCTCGGTGTCGGACGGCGGCGTGCAGTTCGCGGGGCGAACGATCCCGCTCACGCCTACGCAGCGGGCGGCGCTGACCAGTGAGGGCGTGACCCTCGGAGTGCGCCCGGAGGGCTGGGACATCGTGTCGCCGAACGAAGGGGTCCCGGCGATCGTCGAGATCGTCGAGGAGCTGGGTTCGGACTCCTACGCCTACGTGACTCCGGAGTACGATCCGAACCGAACGATCATCGTGCGGCCCAACAGCGCGCAGGCGACCCCCCACAAAGGGGATCACATCGGGTTGGTGCCGCGTCCGTCGGCGATCCATCTCTTCGACACCGCAACGGGCGTGCGGCTCCCCGACTGACCCCCGGGGTCGGGCGGCGGCGGGAAGGAGCACGCCCGAGTGGCCGATCTCGCCGAAGTACTCAGGCGGCACACCGCGCTCGAGCCCGCGGACGTCGAATGGTTGCACCTCCTGGTCGGTGAGTGGCAGCTACTCGCCGATCTCTCGTTCGCCGACCTGCTGCTCTGGGTACCCACCGCCGACCGGCAAGGTTTCGTCGCTGCCGCGCAGATTCGGCCGGTGACCTCCCAGACCGCTTACGTGGAGGACAAGGTCGGTGAGGTGATCCAGGAGGGGCGGCGGCCACTCGTCGACCGCGCGTGGCACGAAGGTCGGATCGTGCGCGAGGGGGATCCCGAGTGGGGCTCGGGGATTCCCGTGCGCGAGGAGGCCTTTCCGGTGCGTCACGACGGGCGGGTCATCGCGGTGATCGCGCGTCACACGAATCTGGCCGCAGCCCGGACCCCCAGCCGCCTGGAGCTCACCTACCTCGCCGCCGCGGCAGATCTCGCGACGATGATCTCTGAGGGTCGCTTCCCCTTCCCGGGGAGCCCTGCGGAATCCGACAGTTCGCCGCGGGCGGGAGACGGCTTGATCCGGCTCGATGCCGAGGGTCGCGTGGTCTACGCGAGTCCGAATGCGGTCTCCGCTTTCCGCCGCCTCGGACTGACCGGGGACCTGGTCGGCGTCCATCTCGGGGAGACCACTGCGCGGCTCGCGCCGCCGGAGGGCCTGGTGGAGGAGCCGATCGCGTGGCTGGTCAGCGGGCTCGCGGGGCGTGACGCTGAGGTGGAGGTCGAGGCTCACGGTGCGGTGGTCCGGTTGCGTTCGATTCCTCTGCTGCCCGGGGGACAGCGTCTGGGGGCGTTGGTGCTGCTGCGCGACGTGACCGAACT
>JAIMAI010000031.1 GCA_023512015.1 Acidothermus sp.
ATCGTCGCCGACCCGGTACACCACAGCGAGAAGGAATACAGGCCGGTGCTCGGTGGTGTGAGGTTTCCCCGTAAGGAGGCGACGACGGATTCGGCCCCCAAAGGAAACGGGACCAGCGAGTTTTTGCTTTCCGGGTGTGCCGCCGTCGCGGTGAGCCGCACTTCGGGGCGGGGCACCACGCTCGAACGGACCAGAATCGACTTTCCCGAGTGGCCGCGAACGATGGTGGTGAGCGTCAAGGTGAGGCCGTGGCCGCGTCCCCCGACGGGAGCCAAGGCGGTCGCCGGTACGACCGGATAAGGCCCGAGACCCGTTCCGCCGTCCGCCACCAGCACCTGCCGTCGTCCTGCGAGGCGGGCCCGGATGGCGTCGAGCGGGGTGGAGACGAAAGGAGCGCGGACGGCGGAACTCCCTCCCCCGCGGGTGGTGGGGCTGGTCGCTCCCGTCCCGATGAGCGCGATCGGTCCGCCGGTGAGCGGATTCAAGGGCAGAATTCCGTTGGAATTCTTGAGCAACACGATCGATCGCTGCGCGATCTGGAGCGCGATGCGCGCGTGGGAGGAATTGTCTGCGGGAACACCGGCATTCCCGCCTGGTGCAGCGCCGACCAGGTGCAGCCGGAACACGACGACGAGGATGTCGCGGACCGCGTGGTCGACGACGGACACCGGCAATCGGCCCGCGTGGACCGCAGCAGCCAAATTCGCAACGCTCGCCGGCTTGATGAGGTCGACACCGGCTCGCAGCGCGGCCACCGGGTCGCGGGTCGCTCCCAAATCTGTGCGGAGCAGGCCGTCGAATCCCCAAGCCCGTACCGTAGCGGTGAGTGCGGGATCCTCGCATTGGGGGACGCCGTCCAATTCGGGATACGCGCACATGATGGTACCGACGTGGCCCTGCGTGACCGCTGCCTCGAAGGGACGCAGGTAGATTTCGTGCAACGTGCGGTCCGACACCACGGCATCGAGGCCTGCGCGGTCGGTTTCCTGCTGGTAGGCCACGAGATGCTTCGCTTGCGCGAGTACCCCGGTGCTCTGGATTCCCCGGATTTCGGCAACGCCGATCGAGGCGGCGAGGAACGGGTCCTCGCCGAATCCTTCGAAACTGCGGCCACTTTCCGGTACCCGCGTGAGATTGAGGTCCGGTCCTTGGACGACGTCGATTCCTTTCGTCCGCGCTTCGGAGCCCAGCACCCGCCCGTACGACTCGGCCAGCGTCGGGTCGAACGTCGCGGCCAAGGCGATCGGGGCGGGCATTTGCGTGACGCCGGTAGCGCCGTACGCGATACCCGCCGGCCCGTCCTGGAGGATGAGCGGCGGGATACAGAGCCGCGGCACGCCCTCGTTGGAATTCTCGTACCGATCGGTCGGACGCAGCACGATCTCACCGAGTTTCTCGCTGAGGGTCATGCGCTGAAGCACCAAATCGGCCAATGCCTGCCGTGAGGCTCCGGAGTTCATCGCCGAGGCAAGCCACGGGCATCGGGGCAGCGCTATTGGTTGCGCTGTCGTCCGGTGAGCGGGGATCGCGGAGGCCGTCGGGCGTCTGGCCGGGGCTGCGGGTCGGCGTCCCTCGGCCACGCGGGCGGAGTGTTGGGGGCGAGTCGCGAGGAGCACCAGCGCACTCATTCCGAGTGCTGCGGCGGCGGCGATCGCGCGGCGGGAACCGCGGGAGCGGAGACGTCCGATGAGATCTTTCATGCCGATTCACGAACGTCTTGCCACGCTCGGCGGTTCCACCGATCGCCTACGCCGATGCGCAGTGGATAGATTCGCGGTAGGACCCCGGCGCCGCCGGGATGGGGCGAGGAGTGGCTTGTGCGGGAGTTCCGGACGGAGGCGTGGCGACCAGGGGAAGATCGAGGCCGTGAGGCCGAGCTCGCGTGGCAGCTTGCTCTCGTTGCCACCGATCCGGTCGAGGTGGACGACGAGGTCGCCGCGATGCTGGCCAATCGAGTGATCGACAATGCGGGGGTGGCCCTGGCGGCGTTGCAACGTCGGCCCGTCGTGCACGCGCGTGACCAAGCACTGTCACGGCCCGTCGATCGCGGAGCCAATCTTTTCGGCGTTTCGCGGGATGTCCGGGTGGCGCCCGAATGGGCGGCGTGGGCGAACGGGACGGCGGTGCGCGAGTTGGATTTCCACGACACGTTCCTTGCCGCCGAATACGCGCATCCGGCCGACAACATCCCACCCATTCTCGCCGTCGCGCAACGACGCGGTTCATCAGGCGCCGATGTGATTCGGGCGCTCGCCACGGCGTACGAGATCCACGTCGATCTCGCCAAGGGGTTGTCGCTGCACGAACACAAAATCGACCACATCACCCACCTGGGGGCCTCGGCGGCCGCCGGCTTGGGCACCCTGCTGCGGCTGCCGGTGGAGGTCATTCACCAAGCCATTTCCCAAGCGGTGCACACGACGACCACCGTGCGGCAATCGCGAGCCGGCGCGATTTCGAGCTGGAAAGCCTATGCTCCCGCCTTCGCGGGCATGATGGCGATCCTCGCGGTGGATCGGGCGATGCGGGGTGAGACGGCTCCGACACCGATCTACGAAGGGGCCAACGGCGTGATCGCAGCCCTGCTCGGAGGAGAGGACGCCGAATACGTCGTGCCGCTCCCGGAACCGGGAGAACCGAAACGGGCGGTGCTCGAGACCTACACCAAGGAATATTCCGCGGAGTACCACGCCCAGGCGTGGATCGATGTGGCGAAACGATTGCGGACGCGGATCACCGACCTGGAAAACGTGCGGCGTATCGTCATCCACACTAGCCGCCATACCCATCGGGTCATCGGAACCGGTTCCGGCGACCCGCAGAAATTCGACCCGCTGGCGAGCCGAGAAACCCTCGACCATTCCCTGATGTATATTCTCGCGGTTGCCCTGCAGGACGGGACGTGGCACCACGAGCTGTCGTATAGCCGTGAGCGTGCGAGCCGCCCGGACACCGTGCGCCTGTGGCGAAAGATCGAAACGGTCGAGGACCCTTCCTGGACCGCCCGATACCACGCCCCCGATCCCGACGCTCGGGCGTTCGGGGGCCGGATCGTCGTGGAATTCTCCGACGGCACGGCGATCACCGACGAAATCGAAGTGGCCGACGCGCACCCGCGGGGGGCCCGACCCTTCCGCCGTCCGCAGTACGTGGAGAAATTCCGCACCTTGTCCGCGGAGGTGATTTCCCAGGAGGAGCAGGAACGCTTCCTCGCTGCCGCGGAGGAGTTGCCGAAATTGCCCTCCGATCGGCTTTCCGACCTGTTCCCGGTCGCGCGGCAGTCGCTTGCGGGCGGCGGATCGGAGGGGGTGCTGTGAACACACCCGAGACGAGCCCGGCGGCCCGTTTCCGCGCGGCGCTGGCCAGTGGGCGTCTGCTGCGATTCCCCGGTGCGCCCAATGCATTGTCGGCGCTCCTCATCGAGGAGCTGGGATTCGAAGGCGTCTACGTGTCCGGTGCCGTCGTCTCCGCGGAGCTGGGGCTGCCCGATATCGAGCTGACCACCCTGAGCGAGGTCGCGGGACGTGCCCACGAGATAGCGCGAGTGGTGAACCTGCCGACGCTGGTCGATGCAGATACCGGCTTCGGTGGGCCGCTCAACGCGGCGCGGACCGTACAGATGCTTACTCGCTTGGGAATCGCCGGTTGCCACATCGAGGACCAGCGAAGTCCGAAGCGGTGTGGCCATCTGGAAGGGAAATCTCTCGTCGACGTCACCGAGATGTGCCAACGGCTCCGGGCCGCCACCAGTGCTCGTCCGGATCCGGATTTCGTCGTCTGCGCGCGCACCGATGCGCGGACCGTGGAGGGATTGGACGCGGCGATCGACCGGGCGAAGGCATACCTCGACGCCGGGGCGGACATGATTTTTGCCGAAGCGTTGGCAGACGCGAAGGAGATCGCACGATTCCGCCGCGCCATCGAGGCTCCGTTGCTCGTCAACATGACCGAGTTCGGCCGCAGCGAACTGCTCCCCGTCGATGTGCTCGCCGATCTCGGCGTCAACGTGGTCATCTACCCGGTGACGCTGCTGCGGATCGCGATGGGAGCTATCGAGGAGGCGCTTCGCGTGCTGGCGCGGGAGGGAACCCAGGCGTCGATGGTGCCACGGATGCAGACCCGCGCTCGTCTGTACGAGTTGGTGCGCTACCGGGAGTACGCCGCACTGGACGCCGACGTCTTCAATTTCACGGTCCCGGGAGCGCGGCAGGAGGGCGAACACGATGGATGACCAGCAGGTACACAAAGGATTGGTCGGAGTTGTCGCCGACACGACCACCATCTCCACCATCGATCCGCAGGGGAATTCCCTCACCTATCGCGGATATCGCGTCGAAGAGCTCACCGAGCACCGCGATTTCGAGGACGTCGTCCACCTCCTGTGGTACGGAGAGCTTCCCACGGCCGGCGAGTACGACGCATTCGTCGCACGGATTCGCGGATATTACGGGCTGGATCCGGCGGTCGACGCCTGGCTGCGCACCGTACCGGTCGACGCGCACCCCATGGATATCGTGCGGACGGCGGTGAGCATTTTCGGGGTTCACGACCCTCGCCATTCCGCGCTGGACCGTGACGTCACCTTGGAGCAGGCGACGCGGCTGCTCGCCCAGATTCCGGCGGTTATCGCCGCCCACCAGCGGCGGCGCAAGGGAGAAACCACCGTGCCGGCCAACCGGGAGCTCGGTCTTGCGGCGAATTTCTTCCACATGTACTTCGGGGAGGTGCCCCACCCCGACATCGTGCGCGCGTTTGAAACGTCCCTCATCCTCTACGCCGAGCACAGCTTCAACGCTTCGACGTTTACGGCACGAGTCGTGACTTCCACTCTGTCCGATCTCTATAGCGCCATCACCGCGGCGGTCGGAGCGCTGAAGGGCCCGCTGCACGGTGGTGCCAACGAGGCCGTGATGCACATGCTGAGCCAGCTCTCGGATAGAGAGGCGGCGCGTCGTTGGGTTGACAACGCGCTCGCCCGCGGCGAGCGAATCATGGGTTTCGGCCACCGCGTTTACAAGAACGGCGACTCCCGCGTTCCCACGATGGAGCGGGCGCTGCGGGCCGTGGCCGCACAGCGTGACCCCGGTCCGTTGCTGGAGTGCTACGAGGCGGTGCAGGAAGTCGTCTACGAACGGAAAAAGCTGCGACCGAATCTCGATTACCCTGCCGGCCTCGCCTACCACCTCATGGGGTTCGACACCGAGATATTCACCCCGATCTTCGTGATGGCGCGGTTGAGTGGTTGGGTCGCACACGTGCTGGAGCAGCGAGCGGCCAATGCTCTCATTCGTCCCCTGGCGGCATATACAGGCCCGTCACCCCGCCCGGTCCCGCTAGAGCGCCGGTGAGGGCTTGCCCGGAAGTGCGCCGCCAGGGACTCGAACCCCGAACCCGCGGATTAAGAGTCCGCTGCTCTGCCAGTTGAGCTAGCGGCGCGCGTCTCCGAGCGTACCAGGGGGCCGCACGCGTCCTGCGGCGGCAGAGGGATCTCGGCGACTACCCGCTACGCGATCGCCGCCACGCTCACCGATACCCGACGCCACTCGCCGTCCAGTCGCAGCCCTTCGCGCTCGTACATCTCGCGGGAGCGCGGGCCGGAGGGGTCGACGAGATCGACGAGCAGCGTGATCGGGAGTCCCTTCCCGAGCGCGGCGAGGAGCGGATGGGGCGTGGTCGTGATCACTGGACTCGACATGTTGGCCTCCCGTCTTACAGCGATGAAACTTACATGCATGTAACTCGGCAGACGATCGCGTCTTCTTGAGGGGCAGCCCTCGGGACCAGGCGTCCCGAACCCGAGCCGCGTCACTCCGGGGTCGGGGTCTTCGCAGGGGCCGTCGGCGTCGTCCGGAAGGAAACCGCGATCTCGATCTCAGGGCTGCGTGCGGCCATCAAAGCGAGGCGGCGGTCCACCGCACGGTCGGCGTCGGTGCGGGGCTCGAGGATGCTGCGGGGCCATAGCCGCTCGCGAACGACCACGTTGACCTCGGCGGCGAGGAGGGTGAGCTGAGCGGCGAGGAAGAGCCACGAGAGCAGTCCGATCACGATGGCGAAGAATCCGTACACATCGCTCGCGTGGCTCAAGGTGTGCCTCACGTACAGCCCCCCGCCGAGCTGGAGAAGTTGCCAGAAACAGGTCGCGAGGACCACCCCGAGCCACACGTCCCGCCACCTCAGGGGGAGCGCGGTGAGCACAGTGAAGACGGCGTAGAAGACGCCCAGGTTGATCGCGAGTGGGACGAGCTGACTCCACAGCCACCCGGCGATTCCCCCGATGATCCGGTTACCGTATCCGGCCAGCACCGTGGAGACGACGGACGCGAGCCCGAGCCCGAAGAGCCACGCATATCCGCGTAGTCGGCGCACCAGGAAATTCGGCCGATCTCGCAGCGGGACGTTCCACACGGCGTTCATCGCGTTCTGGGCCGCCTGCCCGATGCCCTGCGCCCCGTAGAGAATGCCGAGGACGCCGACCACGACCGCGATCACACTGCCGTGCAGCGACGTCGTCGTCCCCTGCAGCTGACTACCGATGATCGGGAAATCGGCGAGGGCGGAGTGGAGGACCTGCTCGCGAAGTCGGGGATGGCCGGGGAGCAGCCAGCCGAGCACCGTGGTGAACAACAGCAGCAGCGGGAAGAGCGCGAACAAGCCATAGTACGCGAGCAACGCCGCTTGGCTCGCCGCTTGATCGTCGCCGAACTTCTTGATCGATGCGAAGAGCACGGCGGTGAACGGGTTCCGCCGCTGGGCAACGTCGATCGCCCCAAGAGCTCTGTTAATGATGTTCAAATCGTCCTCGCTGTCGGTGGCGCCCTTGTTGCCACGGATCCTTCCCCGTGTGCTCGCTCTCCCAAGCGGTTGGGGCCTCGGCGCAGCAATCAGGCGACAGCAGAGAACGAAGGTCTTGGGGTGAGTGATGGGACTCGAACCCACGACACCTGGGACCACAACCCAGTGCTCTACCAGCTGAGCTACACCCACCACGATTCTCCGCCGCGGACCCTCGCTGCCTGCCCGAGCACGGCCCGCAAGCGTCCTGCGGAGAATGCGGAGCCTAGTTTAGCCGCTCCGCTCCTCCTCTGACTCGCTCGCGTCGACTGCGCCGTCGACGGGTGCGGGCGCGTCTCGCCCGAGGATTCTCGCCGCGGCGGCGCGAGCCGTCGCGCTGTCCGGTCCGGGCGGAGGAACGAAGATCGTCTCACGGTAGTACCGCAACTCGTCGATGCTCTCGCGGATATCCGCGAGAGCCCGGTGACCGCCCTTCTTCTCCGGGCTCGCGAAATAGACCCGGGGATACCAGCGGCGAACGAGTTCCTTGATGCTCGACACGTCGATCATCCGGTAGTGCAGGTGAGCTTCGAGTCTCGGTAGGTCCCGGGCGAGAAAAGCCCGATCGGTCGCGATGGTGTTGCCGCACAAAGGTGCCTTGCCGGGTTCGGGCACGTACCGGTGGAGGACGTCGAGAAGCCGGTCCTCCGCCTCTCCAAGGGTCACCCCGTGGACCAGCTCGTCGAGAAGACCGGACTGCGTGTGCATGGTGCGGACGACGTCGGGCATCTGCGCGAGGGCGTCGTCGGGAGGCTTGATGACCACATCCACACCATCACTGATCACATTGAGTTCGGTGTCGGTGACGAGCATGGCAATCTCTATGAGAGCGTCGGTCCGAAGATCCAAGCCCGTCATCTCGCAGTCGATCCATACCAGCGCGTCGGTCACGGGATCACTCTAGGGGGTGAGAGCGTCAGCTGCGTATTGGACGTCATCCGCCTATCGAGCGTCATCCGCGTCTTGGACGTCATCTGCGTATCGAGCGTCATCCGCCGATGTACGACATCTCGACGACGTGTGGCTTGCGTGCCTGTCGGGCGCGGAGTTCGGAGTATCGATCGGAACGCCGTCGCCAAATCCGCTCGATCGTCTCTTCGAGAGCGGAGTCGATCGTTGCTTCGTCGACGTCACATCGCACGATCGAACGCAAATCGTGCCCCTTGGCGGCGAAGAGGCAGGTGTACAGCTCACCGACCGCAGACAGCCGGGCTCGGCTGCACCCCCGGCAAAACGGCGCGGTCACCGATGCTATGACCCCGAATTCTCCCGCCCCATCGCGGTACCGAAATCGGTTCGCCACCTCGCCGGGGTAATTCGGCGCGAGGGGTTCGATGGGCCAGCGTGCCATGATGCGCCGCACGATTTCTTCCGCGGGGACGACGTCGCTTGCTTGCCAGCCGTTGCTGTTGCCGACGTCCATGTATTCGATGAAGCGGAGGATGTGGCCGCGCCGGCGGGCGAAGTCGGCGAGCAGCTCGATTTCGTCGTCGTTCATGCCGCGACGCACCACCGTATTGAGTTTGATGGGAGCGAAACCGGCTTCGACGGCGGCATCGATGCCGGCGAGCACCTCGGTGAGCGACACGGCCGAGTCGGTTATGGCGCGGAAACGGTCTCGGTCGAGGGTGTCCAAGCTGACGGTGATTCGGCGCAGTCCCGCTTCGCGCAGCGGCTTGGCGAGCGCACGAAGTAGGGACCCGTTCGTGGTCAACGCGAGGTCCTCGATGCCTGGGACGGCGGCGAGCATGCCGACCAACCGCGGGAGTTCGGCACGCAGCAACGGTTCTCCACCCGTCAGGCGCACCTTGCGGACGCCGACACGCGCGAAAGCACCGACGATACGAGTGATTTCTTCGAAAGAGAGGAGTTCACGCCTCGGCAGGAAGCGAAAGCCTGGACCGAAAACCTCTTTCGGCATGCAATACCGGCACCGCATGTTGCACCGGTCGGTGACCGAGACCCGCAAATCTCGGAGCGGCCGCTGGAGGGTATCGATTATCACCGCGGGACTTCCTCCGCCGTGGGGGTATTTCGGTCGGCGGCATCGCGCCCCGGCCCGGCACCGGATTCCCTGCGCCAAGCGTCGGCGACGGCCCGGGCCACAGCTTGGTGGAGTTGAGCTTGGAACATCGTTGGGACGATTACTCCGATGGCTCGTTGTTCCTCGGTGACGGTGTCCGCGATGGCGCGGGTCGCCGCGAGTTTCATGGCGACCGTCACCTTCGTCGCCCGGGCGTCGAGGGCACCACGGAAGAAACCGGGAAAGCACAGCGCGTTGTTCAGCTGGTTGGGGAGGTCACTGCGGCCGGTGGCGAGGATCGCATCCGGCCCCACTTCCTGGGGCAGCAGTTCCGGCTCGGGATTGGAGAGGGCGAAGAGGATCGGTCGCGGCGCCATCAAACGCACCCACTCCGGGTCGATGGATCCGCGACGGGCCGTTCCGATGAAGACGTCCGCATCCCGCATCGCCGTCCGGACGTCGCGCACCCCGCGAGGGTTGGAGCGTGCGGCGAGTTCGCGATGATGCGGCAGGCTCGCCGCGGTTTCGGTGAGGACGCCGTCCCGATCCGCGATGACCAAATCGCGGACCCCGGCGTCGAGGAGCGCCAGGCTGATGGCGGTCCCGGCGGCCCCGCACCCCACCAGCACCACTCGGACGTCGGGGAAATTCCGACCCGTGATACGGCATGCGTTGAGCAGACCGGCCAGGACGACGATCGCCGTGCCGTGTTGGTCGTCGTGGAACACTGGGATGTCCAGCTCGGCTTGGAGCATGGATTCGACGAGAAAACACGCCGGTGCGGCGATGTCTTCCAAGTTGATGCCGCCGAAACCGGGGGCGACCGCGACCGTGGCGCGCACGACGTCGTCCGGACTCCGTGCGTCCAAACAGATCGGGTAGGCGTTCACCTCACCGAATTCCTTGAAAATCAAGGATTTTCCCTCCATGACGGGCAACGCGGCGAGTGGACCGATGTTCCCCAGCCCGAGCACCGCGGTGCCGTCCGTGACGATGGCGACACTGTTGCCTTTGGCGGTGAGCGTCCACGCCGACTCCGGACGGGCGGCGATGGCGGCGGCGACCCGCCCTACCCCCGGGGTGTAGGCCATCGTCAGGTCCTGGCGAGTGCGGATCGGCGTACGTGGCCTGACTTCGATCTTTCCGCCGAGGTGGTAAAGAAACGTGGGGTCGGAGGTGTGCCGCACGCGGGCACCGGTTTTCGCTTCGATCGTCGCCGCCACCTGCTGCACGTGGGCTTCATCGAGCGCCAGCAGGGTCACGTCGACGGTCGCCCCTGCGGTGGTCACTTCCACCAAGTCGAGTCCGGTGAGCACCCCATTTGCGTCGCTCACGGCGGTGGCGAGCCGCGGGAGCAGGGCCGGTTCGTGGGGTGCGACGACCCGCATGGTGACGGTGTAGCCGGCGCTGGTCACTGGGGCCATGCTTCATCTTGCCCCGTCCCGGTCGACCCGTCGGAAAGGCCCATCCGGCACGCCGTGATCGGCGAGTGGTCCGAGCTCGAGGCCTTCGGCCGCGCAGGCTTCCGCGATCGAGGGAATTGCGCCGAGCGCTGCACGCCACGAGTCCGCGGCCCGCGACGTGACGGCGTCGTGAAGCAGCACGGTCGCACCGCCTCGCAGATCGGGGGCAAGAGTGCGCAGCACCGATGCGGGGGTCGCCGCCTGCGTCCAGTCTCGACCCCACGCGGACCACAGCACCGGTTGCAGGCCGACGCCGACGGCTTCGGCGAATGCCGAGGTGGTGAGGACGCCGTACGGCGGTCGAAACCACCGGGGACGAGTCCCACCGATCTCCGCGAGGAGGTTCACCGTGCGGCGCAGCCCGAGGGGCCGGAGGAAGGCGTAGTCGTGACGCCAGCCGTGAACGGCGAGCTCGTGTCCGGCGTCCACCATGCGCTGAAGAATTCGTGGGTGCCGGGCCGCCCGTTCACCGATGATGAAGAATGTGGCTCGAATTTCGAATTCGTCGAGGACGTCGAGAAAGGCCGGCGTGCTGCGCGGATCCGGGCCGTCGTCAAACGTCAACGCGACGTGGTCGGCCCTGCCCAATCCGGCCAGCGAGGGAAACCACCGACGGACACCCGGCAACCAGGTAGCCGCCGGAATGAGTTGCGCCCCTGCGATGCCGCCCGCCATGAGGGCGAGAAGGGGCAGCGTGGGCCGACGATGGGCGGGTCCGAGGCGAAGGGGCATGATCTATCTCGGCAGCAGTCGGTAGGAGAATCCGTGCGTCGGTACCTCATCTTCTCAGCGGGTATGGGCGGGGGGCACCTCGACGTTGCCCGCGAAGTTGCCCGTCGGCTCACCGACGGCGGCGATGCCGCGATGGTCGTCGACCTGCTGCGCGTCCTGCCGTGGCGTATCGGCGGGCTGCTGCGCTCCGGTTATTCGGCCATGCTGCGCCGAGCTCCCTGGATGTACGACGCCATCTACCGGGGATTCTTCGTTTCCCGCGCGGCTCGAATGAATATCGATCCGTTCGTGACGGCGATTCTCCCGACCATCGCCCGCCTCATTGCGGACGCCGCTCCCGACGCCGTCGTGTCGGTCTTTCATCTCGCTGCGCAGATCGTCGGGCGGCTGCGAACCGAAGGTGTGCTCACGGTGCCGGCCGTGGTCGGCCTCACCGATTTCGTGGCTCACCGGCTGTGGCTTCATCCCGGCAACGACCTCTATCTCTGTGTCCACCCGAGCGTTGCGGAAGAGGTCGAGCGATCCCTCGGGGTGCCCGCCGGTGCGCCCGGTCCGGTGGTGCCGCGGGAATTCCTCGACCGATCCTTGGACGGCGGTCGGCTCGGCTGCGAAGAAGAGGACGATCGACCGAGGCGGTGGGCAGCCACCGACGACACCGACGTCCGGGATCTGTTCGGTGTGGCCGGGGAACGGCCCCTCGTCTTGATTTCCTCCGGGGCGTGGGGGAGCGGGGAACTCCTCGTCACTGCTGAGGCGATCTGCGATAGCGGAGTCCATCCGGTCGTGTTGTGCGGGCGCAACAACGAGTTGCGGGAAGTGCTCCGGCGTCGGTTCGGAGGTACGGCGACCGCGCTGGGGTGGCGGGAAGACCTTCCGCGCCTGATGCGGGCAGCGAGTGTTTTGGTGGACAATGCCGCCGGTCAGACCGCCGTCCAAGCGCTCGCTGCCGGGGTACCGGTCGTCGCCTACCGACCAATTCCGGGGCACGGCCGGGACGGTGTGCGCCGCATGCAGGAACTCGGACTTTCCCGCTACGCCGCGTCGGCGTCCGAGTTGCGCTCACTGCTCGTAGAGCTCACCCAGCCGACTTCCACGCTCCGCGCCGATTTGGTGAGCCGAGGCCGGGCGATTTTCGTGGCCGACCCGGTGCGGGCGCTGTCCGACGCGGTGTCCCGACTGAGCATCGTGGCTGCCTGAGGAGGGCATGCGCATTCAGCCGAACCTGGCGGCCAGACTCCGGTACAGCGTGGGGAGCCCGCCGTGCAGGAGCGCCGGGATGCGCAGCCACGAAGGGACGAAAACCTCGTCGATGTCGCGTTCGATGGCCCGGACGACGGCACGCGCCACGGTGGTCGGCGTCACCTGAGGTGGCCAACGGCGCTGGTAGCCGGCTCCTCGACGACGGAAGAAGTCGGTGGCGACCGCGCCGGGGGAGACCACCGAGACGCCGATTCCTTGGGAGTGAACCTCCGACCGCAGCGCTTCGGCGAAGGCGAGCAGCCCGGCCTTGGTGGCGGAGTACACCGCCTCCTGTGGGACGCCAAGGTGTCCCGCGACCGAGCTGATGAACACGACGTGTCCGCGGCCTCGTTCCAACATGGCCGGCAGCAGAAGGCGGGTGAGCAGGAGCGGCGCCTCCAGGTTGACGGCCACCAGTCGGCGCAGGTCGCCGGCGGACATGTGTGCCGTCGGGCCGTACCAGCCTGCTCCCGCGTTGTTGACGAGGACGTCGATCGGTTCGGCTTCTGCCGCCAGTCGACGGATCTCGTTGGGGTTCGACAAATCGGCGACGATGACGCGATCGGCCTGATCGCCGAGGCTTTGCAGCCCATGGCAGGAACGGCAGCTCGCCACGACACGACCCCCGCGTAATCGGACCAGCGAGACGATCGCCTGCCCGATCCCGCCACCGGCTCCGGTGACCAGGACTCGCGCGTCGCTCAGGCGCATGTTCACGATCGTAGGGGTTCGAAGGCGAAGCGACGTCGTCGTCAGGGTTGCGCCACCTGCGCGGTCGCCTCGTGTGCCGTACGCAGGGCACGAGCGGCGGCGCCCACCAGCCGGAGGGCGACAAGAGGAAAGAGGGCGAAGAGAGCGAGGACCAGTCGAACATCGATGACCGTGGCCAGACCGCCTGCGAGCAGTGAGAAGAGCGGACGCAGTCCGAGATGAACCATCGAGAAGAGGGACATCACCCGGCCGAGTACGTGATCGGGAGAAAGTAATTGGAGCCCCGCGCTCAGCGCAGGGATGTTGAGCGCGAACCCGATTCCGACGGGAACGGCGGCAGTCAACGCCGAGGGGAAGATCGAGGAGATAGCTAGCCCCAGCAGACCAACCGCCTGAAGAGCGAATGCGGCCGTGAGCATCTGCGCGGACGAGAGTCTTCGGGAAATCGCTCGGAACGCTACGAGCCCCGCGGTGGCACCCAAGCTGTACGTGCTGATGAGAACACCGGTTCGGGAGGTCGAGAGGTGCAGGCTGCTGTGGATGAATTCTGGTGCGAGAGTCCGCAACGCTTCGACGGATGCATTGCTCAGAGCTACAGCGACGAGCAACGCAGCCAGTGTGGTGGTTCGAGGAAGCGGTCTCCGCTCGCATCCCGCTGCCTCGCCGGGCCCGTTGTCGATCTGCGGACCGCTCCGCCGTACCGGGACCTTCTTGTCCGGGTTGTGGCGTCCTCGGCGAATGCCGATCACCTCGTCTGATGCGAGGTCGAATCGGCGGCTGCCGCCGATGTCCTGGTTGCGCAACCAGACCATAGCCATGATGGGACCCAAAAAGGACGCCGCGTTGAGAGCGAACGCAGTCGTGGCCGATGTCAAGGCGAGGAGTGCGGCAGAGAGAGCCGAACCGCCAAGTTGGCCGATGTTGAACTGAAGCGTGTTGACAGCCGTCGCCGCCGCGAGCTGCTTGCGAGAAACGGTAGCCGGCAGGAGTGCCGAAAGAGCAGGCTTGGCAAGCGCATACGCCGCGCCCAGCACGAATGCCAGCGCGATGAGAGTCGCAGCGGTGAGCTTCCCGAGAGCAGACAGCACCGTGATGCCCGTGGCGGTGGCAAGAGAACAGGTTTGGGTTACGACGACCACTAGTCGTCGATCGAACCGATCCGAGAGCATGCCTCCCAGCACCGACAACAGGAAGATAGGGGCGAAGGTAGCCAGATTGAGCACGCCGACGAGGAAAGGCGAATGCGTGAGCGAGAGCACGACGACCGAGGCTGTGACGTTCTGGAGCCACGTCCCGATATTCGAGATCATCCCTCCAGACCAGTAGATCATGAAGGCTCGGTTACGGCTGAGACGTTCCGCCGTTCGCCGCCCTGCAGCACTATCTCCTACGGAGCTACTTGACACAGAGATTGGATACCATATCCTCTATGTAGCTAGTAGTCAGTGGTCCGTGAAAGGGGCACGTTGATGAGCGTACGTACCGAACAGCAGCTGGTGGTCAAGGAGCAGGCGCTCAGTGAGACGGCCAACAGCGAGATGCAGCAACGCGAGGAGTGGAACAAGAAGAACCCCCCGACTGAAGCGATCATCGTGAAGAATCTGAAGACCACTGAGCTCATTCCGCGGCCCTATCGCAACACGAAGGCACGCTTTTATCGACTCGGGCACGGCATTCGACTGCAGCCGCATGTGAGCGAGCTCCCGCCCGGTGGAGCCTCGGTTAACCACCGTCACACGACTGAAGCGGTCATCTACATCGTCAGCGGTCGAGGTCACACCATCATCAGCTGGGACGGGGTCAACAAACAACGCATCGACTGGGAAGAAGGAGATATGTTCAGCTTCCCGGTGTGGATGTGGCATCAACATTTCAACGACAGCGACACCGAGCCGTGCCGCTATCTTGCCGTGCAGGACACATTCTCGATCAAGGCACTCGGTCTCCACCAGATAGAACGATTCCCCGAAGAAGGCGGTGCATGAGTCCGATCGGGGCAATTCGGCCGAGAGAGCGTCTTATCCTGGCCTCCCCGTAGTGTCGACATTGTCGTCCGTCATCGGTACAAGGACAGAGCGTCTCGTGCGCCGTATGCTCCCCAAGAGCTAGGAGTGGTATGACAATCACGGCGTCATCGTTTCTTGGTCTGGAACGGCCAGGTCTCAGAGTTACTGGAGTACTTCCCGACAATGCTTGGACGGAACGATGGGAAGGTATTGTCGTGCCCCCATCGGTCAAGTCACGACTGCTGAACTTCGGACTCTTTGCATTCGTGGGTCGTGGTTCCGCGTCGTTCGTAGGATTACCGGTTCATGGCCTCGTGTTGCTGGCTGGTCCTCCTGGCACCGGTAAGACAACGTTGGCACATGGCCTCGCGAACGAACTTGCATCGGAGCTCGTTGGTCGCGGGCTGGCGGAGGCCGTGCTGTTCGCCCTTGTCGATCCGCATGCCTTCCCGAGCGAATTCCTCGGCGAGAGCCAACGCGCGGTCGGGCGTCTCTTCGGGGAAACGCTGCCGGAGCTAGCCGCGCACGGCTTGCCGGTTGTTGTTCTTCTCGACGAAGTAGAGACGCTTGCTGTCACTCGGGCACGTGCGTCCTTCGATACCAATCCTGTTGATGTTCATCGGGCGACCGACGCCGTCCTGACTGGCCTCGATTCGGTCACCGCGCGTTACCGAAATCTGCTCTTCGTCGCCACGACCAATGACGAACGAGCCGTCGATGACGCCTTTCTCTCGCGCGTCGATTTGCGGGAGTACCTCGGCATGCCCGACCTGACCGCCGCTCAACGCATCTTGGCGCAGACTTTGACCGAGGTCGGTGTGACGATCGATGGCGGACTCGCAACGATAGCCGAGCTCTGCGTTTCCAAGGGACTCGATGCCCGTCAGATTCGCAAGCTCGTCTTGAGAGCGATCGTAGCAGCCGATACCGACGTGGCCCTCGATCCTTCGCGGCTCCTACTGGAGCATTTGGAGGGAGCGCTGGCAACGCTCGCATGACGGGGTGGCACCCCACACCGAAGCACGCTAAGCTTCAATCGTATACATTATGCAAGGGGAAGACGTGAGAACAGAAGAGGTCACTTATTACAGTGACGGAGCCCGCATCAGTGCCCTGTGGCGGACTCCCGAGGAGAGAACAGGAGCGCGTCTTCGCGCGATCATCCAGGGTCCTGGATGGCTGGGACTCAAGGATGCTCGGCTCTACGTACGCTACCACGAAGCCTTGACCTCCGCTGGCTTCGGCGTACTGATCATTGACTACAGGGGTTTCGGTGATTCCGAGGGCAATCGCGAACGACTTTCCCCTCACGATCAACTCGAGGACCTTGTGAATGGGGTCACGTACCTCACGACGCGGGACGACGTCGATGCCGATGCGATCGGAGTGTTCGGTAGCGGCGGCACGGGTGGAGGCAACGCAATTCTCCTTGCAGCAAGGGACCCTCGCATCCGAGCCGTCGTGAGTCAGCTACCGGTAGCGGACGGTGCCGACTGGCTCCATCGCATGCGATCTGAGCATGAGTGGTTGCAGTTCCTGAGGCTCCTCGAGGAGGACAGGAAGGATCGCGTCCGCCTCGGCAAAGGGAGACTTGTGCATCCCCGGCAAGAAATCATGGTTCCGACCCCGGAGCGGAGGGCGACAAAAGTAAAGTCCGATGTCGACGATCGCATACCAACGGCCGTCTCGCTGAGTGCCGCAGATGAGATCTTGACGTACCGGCCGATCGACGCAGCCGCCGATCTTCGTACGCCGTTACTGGTCATTGCAGTCGAGCAGGACGCAACGACCCCGACTGACCACGCCGTGGCCCTGTACGAAGCAGCGCGGGGACCGAAGCGCCTCATCATCCAGCGCCATACCACGCATTACGCCGCTTACGACCAGTACTGGCAGATCGTGACTCCACGCATCGTTGCGTGGTTCGATACCTATCTACGGAATGGCCCTGTCGTAGCGCGTAGCGAGCTCGCTGCATCGGAAAAGATCGAATATCTCGGAGGCGACGATGCGAATCGACCGTAGGATTGCCGGGGGAACGGTGATGACCCCCGCGGGGCCGGTACAGGCCGACGTGCT
This sequence comes from Acidothermus sp., assembly GCA_023512015.1. GTDB lineage: Bacteria > Actinomycetota > Actinomycetes > Acidothermales > Acidothermaceae > Acidothermus. Next base: position 17,085 of record JAIMAI010000031.1, read on the forward strand.
GATTGGAGCGGGGCGCATCGTCGGACTTATCGAGCACGGTGCCTGGGCCGATCCGAGCATCCCAGCCGTCGACGCCACAGGGAAAGTGGTTCTTCCTGGCATGATCGACGTCCACGTACATACTCGGGAGCCGGGTTACACGCACAAGGAAGACATCACGACGACGACGCAACAAGCGGCCGCTGGGGGCGTCACCACTATTTTTGGAATGCCCAATCTTGACCCGCCGACGACGACTCTCCAGGCGTTGGAGGAAGTCTTCGATCTGTATCGGCGCAAGTCGATCGTCGATTGGAACCACAATCCGGCAGCGACCGATCCTGCCGAGGTCGTCAAGATGGCCGAGACGGACATCAGGGCATTCAAGATCTACATGGTAGTCGATACAGGAAGAACCTACCCACATCCTGCGGGTACGGGCATGCACGATCACGGCCATTTGCTCCAGATGATGGACACCATCGCTCCTACCGGCAAGCGCTTCATCATTCATCCACACGACCAGGCACTCATGGATTACATCGAGGGACAATTCCTGGCACGTGGAGAAAATACCCCACAGGGCTATGCACAAGCTTATGCTGCGCGAGACGGCGTGATCTGGGACACCGCTATCGACGTCATCCTGCGATTGGCCGAAGCATCGCGCTGCCCCGTCCATATCGCTCACATGCAAACCCGCCGATCGATAGAAGCGGTTCGTCGTGCCAAGCGGCAAGGCGTCGATGTCACGTGCGAGGTCAATCACTGGGCACTTTTCCTGGGCACGTGGCACGATGTCGAGACTCTTGGTCCTTACGCTCTCTCCTACTGGGTTCCCGACGATGCGCGCGAAGCCGTGTGGGATGCCCTTCGAGATGGGACGATCGACGTGATTTCATCGGACCACGCGCCGCATACTCGCGAAGAGAAAGAAATCGGCTGGACGAGGATGTGGAGCGCTCACACCGGTACGCCGGGAATCCAATACTATTATCCTCTCTTACTCGACGCCGTGAACAGAGGCATGGTGTCCCTCGAGCGAGTCGTAGACGCCGTCGCTACGCAACCAGCACGTGCGTTTGGACTTGAGGGTGCCAAAGGGCGAATCGCCGTCGGATATGACGCCGACCTCGTAATTGCTGATCTCGATGCGCCATGGACCATTACGAACGATGGGGTGTTGTCGCGCTGTGGGTGGACTCCCTACCACGGGCGCGAGATCTCCGCACGCATCATCCAGACGTTCGTGCGAGGAGAGCCGGTCTTCACCGATGGCCGTGTCATCGGTGAACCTGGATTCGGCCGTATGGCGGTCCCGCGATGACACGGCTCGACGCCCAGCCTCCGTGGCTTGTCCAACAACTGTCGATCGATAGGAAGAGGAAACCGCGATGACCCGCTATGGACTCCTTCTCCCGCATTTCGGTGAGGAAGCTGATCGTGACAAGCTTCTCGAGGGGTCGCGACGTGCGGAGGAACTGGGATTCGACTCAGTCTGGGTCCGCGATCACCTTGTGTTCGAGCCCCACGGTGAGATGGAGAAGCCGAACCGTACCTTCTATGATGCGCTGACAACCCTCACGGCGATCGGTGCGGTCACCAACAGAATCCAGCTCGGGACGGGCTCGCTCATCCCGTTCCGTCACCCGCTCATCACGGCACTGATGGTGGCCACCATGACCCATCTCGTGGGACCACGTGTGATCCTAGGGTTCGGGGCAGGGACATTCGACCATGAATTCGAAGCTGTCGGCCTGGGTCATGCGGATCGGGTCGAGCTGGTTCGCGCTAATGCAGAGATCCTGCGATTGGTGGCGACACAGAACAACGTGAGCTATAAGGATCAATATTTTGAGTTCCACGATGTAACCATCGAGCCGAAACCGCTAGGCGGTCCTGTGCCGTTCTGGTATTGCGGTGCCACACCGCGCTCGGCACGTCTAGCCGTCGAATTCTGTGACGGTTGGATGCCGGGGCGCATCTCCTTGGCGACGATGGCCAAACGCATCCAGACCATCGAGGAGCTTTCGGCGAAGCTCGGGAGGCCGCGTCCGACGATTGCAGTGATCCCCCCTACATCAGTCGAGGAAACTCGAGAAGAGGCACTATCGTACGTGAACATTCCTGGTCTCCTGGCCTGGGCGAACAAGGCGAAATTCGCCGTGAAACCGCCGTCGGGGCGCTTCGAGACGGTGGAGGACCTGGAGGGTCAGCTCATCGCGGGCAACCCAGACGAGGTCGTCGAAGAGTGCAAGAAGTTCGAAGCACTCGGTGTCGAGCATCTCGTCTTCGACTTCCGATTCAAATTTCAACGGTGGTACGAGCAAATCGAGATCTTGGGAACCGAGGTCTTGCCCAAACTACGAAAGTAGCGTTGGCGGCGGAGACCAGGGACGGAAGCGAGGACTGATGCCCGCGATGAGCTTTTCACGGGACCTGAGAGTAGCCACTGATCCTGCGACATGCTGGGCCGTGCTGACCGACGTCCCTCGGCTGGTAACCTGGGTGAGCATCGTCGACCACGCCACGGAGATCAGCCCCCTGCAGAAGTACACCGCTGTCCTCATGGACCGCGTCGGACCGTTCAAGTTGCGTGCTGACCTCGACATTCTGGTCAGTGAAGTTGAGCCAGCGCGGCACATCAGAGTTCGGGCGTCCGGTGAGGATCGGCAAGTGTCGTCACGCATTGCCGTCGACGCGGTCCTTGACCTCGAGCAGGAGGCCGAGCTCACGCGCATTCGCGTCGCCGGCGACTACGAAGTCGTCGGACGGGTCGCCACACTCGGCGCCGGAATGATCCGTCAGAAGGCTGCGAAGATTCTCGACGAGTTCTTCAGCCATGCTGCAAGCGAACTGGGAGCCGTCTGATGCTTCCTCCCTTCAGACTCGTTCGCCCGACGACTCTCGAAGGAGCATTGTCGGTCTTGGACGATGACCACGTCCCGTACTGGGGCGGCAC
>JAIMAI010000032.1 GCA_023512015.1 Acidothermus sp.
GCTGCGCGGGATTTGGTCGAGCGTCAGACGCGCGACCGGTACAGCGAGCTGCGAAAGCTCCTGGCCGCTCTGGATCATGGCGATCTGGATGCCTTGGCCGCGCTCGCCATCCTCTCCAGTTTCGAGACCTATCTCGAATTGCGGCGCCGTCTCGGAATGCCGAAGCAGCGGGTCGTCGCGATCCTGCAACAACAGGCGCGAAGTCTTCTCGGCGCACCGAAAGCTCGCCATGAAGCGGAAAACGCTACCAGAACGCGACAGTCACGGAGTCAAACACGATCAATCGACGTAGAGCCGCCCATCCGCCTCGCGGATCGGAATCGGGGCGAGTCCGGTCGGAGCGGGCCCCTGGAGGACCTCGCCGGTGGCCGGGTCGAAACGTGATCCGTGACAGGGGCACACGATCATAGCCGCTCCCGGGTCGTAACCTACGGTGCAGCCGGCGTGTGGGCAAACGGCGTCGTATGCCCGAAAGACGCCCGCCTTCGGCTGGACGACGAGTGCGGGATCCCCGCTCTTGGGATCCCGAAAACTGGCCGCACCGTCGACGGGAACCGCGCTGGCCGACCCGATCAGATGACCCGGCTGCGTCGAGGCTGGTGGCGTGGCCGCGGCGGAATTCGACGAAGGAGCGGGCGAGACGGCCGGTGAGTTCGGAGACGCCGAGGCATCCGGCGTCCCGACGCTTGGCAGGGCCGCTCGGCGGGTCGGGGTGTGCAGCGCCCGCCCGATCCCGGCGGTGAGCCCAGCGGTGAGCAGGCCGACGAATCCCAATCCCCCTGCGAGAACTCCGAGCAGCCGTCGACGGACCGGATCTGCTGCGGACGGCGCGGCTGCAGCCCGACCGGTCCTGCCCGCCGCGCCCGCTCGGCGGGCGACGGCAGCCGCCACCCACGAATCCAAGGCGAGCGGACCGCCGCCGGCCAGGATGAGCGGCGTCCACGCGAAGAAGAAAACGATATCGGAACCGGTGTAATACGGGCTCGAATGAAAACTCACCGTTAGAAAAAGGCTCAACGAGATCAGGGCGCCGCCGACGGCGGCCAGGCGGGTGAACAAGCCCGCGAGAGTCCCGAGCCCGACTGCCAGTTCGCCGAGTGCCATGAGGACGCCGACCGCGACCGCGTGGTGGGCCAGCGGCTGCAACAGGTCGCCGACCGGACTCCGCCGGATGGATCCGGCGAGCTGAGCCTGGATCGAGATCGGGCTGGCGGCATCGAGGAAATCCGGGTTGGCGAGTTTCTGCAATCCGGCGAAGCAGAAGGTCGCTCCAAGAAACGCCCGCAGCGGCAGGAGGGCGTAGCTGGCGGGTGAGAGATCGAGCACGGCACGTCGTCGAGTCACGCCAGGAGCAACGAATCTCCGGCCGCGAAGGTTCAACCGCCGTGGGCCGTCATATCGGCGCGACGGAAAGACGGCGGAGAAGGAGCAGACCACCCACGCCCTCAGGCTTCGACCACCACCGCAAGCCCCTGTCCGACGCCTATGCAGATGGCGGCAAGCCCATACCCTCCACCGCGGCGCCGCAACTCCCACAGCAGCGTGGTCAGGATCCGCACCCCAGACGCGCCGAGGGGGTGACCGATCGCGATCGCTCCTCCGTGCACGTTGACGATCTCCGGGTTCAGCTCGGGCCAGTGACGCAGACATGCCAAGGCTTGCGCGGCGAACGCTTCGTTCAATTCCACCACCCGCAGATCCGACCAGCGGATCCCGGCACGACGTACCGCGATATCGGCGGCCTCCACCGGTCCGAGACCGTAGAGGTCGGGGTCGATCCCGGTAGCAGCCCGGGCAGCGATACGGCCGAGGGGCTCGGCGCGCCGAACGGATTCCCCTACCAGCAGGACGGCGGCGGCGCCGTCCGACAGCGGTGAGGAATTCCCCGCGGTGACGGTTCCTTTCCCATCCGTGCGAAAACTGGGCTGCAGGCGGGACAACGCCTCGGCGGAGGTATCCGGACGTATCGACTCGTCGCGCTCCAGTTCGATGCCGTCCGGACGCACGACTTCCCGATCGAAGATGCCGGTTTTCCAGGCCTCGAGGGCACGCTGGTGGCTCTGCAAAGCGAAAGCGTCCTGTTCCTCTCGCGAAATGGCAAAACGCTCGGCGAGCAGTTCGGCTCCCTCTCCCAGCGAAATCGTCCACTTGGACGGCATTCTCGGATTCGTCATACGCCAGCCCAGAGTGGTCGAGTACATGGTCTGGTGCCCGCGGGGAAACGGCTGCTCCGGCTTCGGTATCACCCACGGCGCTCGGCTCATCGATTCCACACCGCCGGCCACGCACACCGCGGCGTCCCCCGTTTCGATCGCCCTACTCGCATCGATCACCGCTTCGAGGCCCGAGCCGCACAGTCGGTTGACCGTGACGGCCGGAACGGACGTCGGCAGTCCCGCGAGCAAAACCGCCATCCGTGCCACGTTTCGGCTGTCTTCTCCGGCGCCGTTCGCGTTGCCGAAGAAAACGTCGTCGATCGATCCCGGATCGAGCCACATATTGCGCGCGAGCAATGCGGCGAGCACCCCAGCCGCGAGGTCGTCGGGACGTCGTCCGGCCAGCGCGCCGCCGTATTTCCCCACCGGAGTCCGGACGGCGTCGACCACATAGCACGCGCCCATCACGATTCCTTCGAGGAACTCGGGGATTCCGCAAATGACGCGGCGCGCCGGCCGTTCGGTGATGGTGCGGGCGCGGTACTGCCGCGAATCGTGAGCTGCGTGCGTACCTCGATGAGGTCTTCGCCCGCCGTCCCGGAAATCCGGTCGAGGAGGGTGCGAGCGGCGAGACGGCCCTGGTCGACGAGGGCTTGCGAGAACGTCGTCAGGGGCGGGGTGGCGCGGGCGGCGTCCGGAATGTCGTCGAATCCGGCGACCGATAGGCGCTCCGGCACCGCTATCCCCATCCGGGTCGCTTCGTCGAGGACGCCGAGGGCCAGCACATCGGTGACGGCGAAAATCGCCGTGGGGGGCGTGTCCGCGGAGAGCAGACCGCGGGCCGCGATCGATCCGGCTGCGCGGGTGTTCTCGGTCGCTTCCACCACGGTGATCGCTTCACTCGGTACGTCGGCGAATTCGGCGAGGAAGCCGTTCACCCGTTGCCGCATCGTCTGATGCACCGCGCGCACGATGCGAGCGCCGAAAGTGATGACCCCAAGCCTGCGGTGGCCGAGTGCCCGCAGGTGGCGGGCCACCTCCCGCGCTCCGCGAGCATTGTCGATGCCGATCCGCGGAACGCCGGGAAGCCGGGGTTGACCCCAGCTCACCGCCGGCAACCCACGGCGCAATACCTGGTGGACGGTGGGATCCGCGGCCCCGGCCAGGACGATGAGGAATCCGTCGACCAGAGCCGCCTGCGCGACCGATACTGGCGCCGCGGTCGTCCCATCCGTCGGCTTGCCCTCCTCCGACCGGATTTCCTCGGAGGAAGGGAGGAGGAGCAGCGCATGCCCGCTGCGGGCCAATTCGGTCGCTACGCCGTGGAGGAATTCCAGCAACCCGGGATCGGTGAACGCATACGGGAGCCGTTCCGTCAGCAACACCCCGATCGTGCGGGTCCGTCCGTGACGCAGCGAACGCCCGGCAGGGTTCGGTCCGAAGTAGCCAAGCTGCTCGGCCACTTGCCGCACCCGTTCCCGGGTGGCCGGCGAGACCTGGTCGGGGCGGTTGAAGACGTTCGACACGGTCATCCGTGACACCCCGCACGCCTTGGCGACGGAGTCGAGGGTCGGACGCCGATTCATGGCGGTGCCCCGTCCAACGGCGATCCCATGACCGCCACGGTACCGAGGAGAGCAGGGTCACATCGGCGATGCGGCCGACACCGCTCATGTCCCCCACGAGGTGTGTCGATCTCCTTGCTGTATCGTTACAGTTGCATTGCGAACGACGGAGAGCGGATGACTGCGGATCACCTCGCGAACGGACTCGGGTACCTCGGATCGGCGTTCGGCGTCTTCATGGTGGTTCCGCAGATCGTGCGGGTACTGCGACACCCGAGCCGCGGCGGCGTCTCCGCTCTGTCGTGGGGAATCACGACGGTGAGCTGCCTCGCGTGGTTGAGCTACGGACTGCGCACCGGTTCGCTGCCACAGGTTCCCGGGAACACGTTGCTCGTCACGGGTGCGGCCGCCGTCGTGGTTCTCGTCCCAGGAACGTTGTCGCGCTTCCAACGGGCGGCGAGGCTCGGAGGGTGCGCGGCCGCCGTTCTCGCTCTTGCCTGGACGCTCCCCGCAACCCTGGTCGGTTATCTGGCATTTGGAATCGGGCTTTTCTCCAGCCTTCCGCAGGTTTACGAATCGATCGGCAATTGGCGGGCGCGTCTCATCTCGGGAGTTTCCGTCACCACGTGGTCGCTGCGCATCATTTCGCAGCTGTCCTGGCTCGGATACGCGGTGTTGGCTTTGGACATTCCCGTGATTTTCAGTTCCTGCGTTGGACTGACGACCGCCATGACCTTGGTGGCGTTGGAATCGGCCGCGCGCCTGCGGCCGGCCTTGCGCACGGCCTGACGCCGGACGCCGCCACCGCGCCGGCCACGCCGTCACACCGCCACGCCGCGCCGTCGTCGTCACGTGCCGCAGACCTCAGGGGAACTTGCTTGTTAGTCACGCTGCGGTAGTGGAACAATTCAAGGCGCCGGTACCGCAAGATCCGCACGGTACCGCGACTTCCTCAGCCGTGGCCTTGCGGTACCGCCGAGTCCGACCCTTCGGTGGTCTTCGCGCAAGGGAGGTGCGAGATGAAGTTCCCCACACGACTCGCTGTACTGGCCGCGCCCGCGGCAGCCCTACTCTTGGCGGCCGGGCCGGCTTCTGCAGCCAACCCGTCGATCACTGTCTCCCCGAGTTCCGGCCTGTCGCCCGGGCAAAGCGTCCACGTGACGGGAAGTGGTTTCTCCCCGAATGAGGCTTTGGTCGTCACCGAATGCGCCGCGAAAGGCGCCTCGACCTCGCAGGCCGATTGCAACCTGAACGGAGTCGTGTCGACGACCTCGGATGCCAGCGGCAACGTTTCGGCGACGATCACTGTAACGAAGGGCCCGTTCGGACAGAACAACGTGACCTGTAGCGCGACGCAGCCGTGCATGATCACCGTTGCACAGCCGACCCCCAACCCTACGGAGAGCGCCTTCGCGCTGATCAGCTTTGCGCCGTCCGGGGTGAGCGCGGGGAGCGGCGGGGAAGCCGACCACCAGGATCAGACGCCGCTGATCATTGCGCTGAGCGGTCTCGGAGCTGCCGCGCTCTTGGCCAGTGGGGTGGGTTTCGCCCGTCGGGCACGTCGTCAGCAGGGCTGACCGCCGCGGAAACACCGGCTGGTCTCGGCCCGATGAGGCTGAGCCCCTCGATGAGTTCCCGATGCTGCGGATGCTGATGAGGCGCAGCGGATGCCGATGAAGACCGGTCGATTTTCGGTACGCCGCCTCCTGCGATGGGAGGCGACGCTGGCTGCTGCCGGTGTCGGCCTCCTTCTCGGCGCGGGCTGGGTGGCTGCCCAACCTGAGTACGTGACGCCTCGGCCCGCCGGGGTCGTCCCCGGCGGGCCGAGCATCGCGCCGTCCGGATCGGCCTCTGTGATGGTCGGGAACGACGAGCCGACGCCTGCGCCTCCCTCAGACGCCGCGAACGGTCGGGTCCGGGCTCGGCCCCTGCGGTTGTCGCTTCCCGCGCAGCAGATCACCGCTCCGATAGAACCGGTCGGCATCCTCCCCGACGACACCCTCGCCGTACCGAACGATCCGCATGTCGTCGGGTGGTGGCGGGACGGCGCCGCACCGGGCGAGGCGGGAACCGTGGTGATCGACGGGCACGTGGACACGGCGCATGCGGGTCCGGGAGCTTTGTTCCACCTCGATTCGCTCCCGATGGGGTCGCTGGTCGTCGTCCAAACGACCCGCGGCGATTTCCGTTACCAGGTAGTCGGACGCCGCGTGTACCCGAAAGGCGACCTTCCGCCGACGGTTTTCGACCAGCAGACGACACAACGCCTGGTGCTCATCACCTGCGGCGGCCCCTTCGACCGGCGGACCCACCATTACGCCGACAACGTCGTGGTCTACGCGATTCCCGTGAAGGGATAGCGCTTCCGCGCGACGGTCGGAATAACCCGTGACGGCCGGAGAAACCCGGGACGGTCGGACGGTCGGAATGACCGCCGAGCCGATCACGACATCGCGGATTCGGCCGCCGGTTCGGCGATGGCGCTGAGCACCCGTTCGTAGACCGCCTCGTAGCCGGCCGCCATCCGAGCCATCGAGAATTCGTGCTCGACGTGGGCGCGGCAATCGCGCGGATCGAGGCGACGAGCCCGATGAATGGCGTCTGGGAGTTCCTCTGGCCGATCGACGACGATGCCGGTGCGCCCGTCGACGACGACCTCCGGAACCGACCCGCGTCGCAACGCCACGACCGGTGTGCCGCATGCCATCGCCTCGATCATCACGAGGCCGAAAGGCTCCTCCCAGCAAATCGGGAAGAGCAGGCAGCAGGCGCTGGACAGCAGTTCCCGTTTGGCCACCGCGTCCGCCACGCCGAAGAGCGTGACATCGGGACCGAGTCGCGGTTTGACGAATTCCTCGAAATACTCCCGCTCGATGGGTTCGGCGCACTTTCCGGCGAGGACGATCGGCAGGCCGACCGCGCGCGCGGCATCGATTGCCAGATGTGGCGCTTTCTCCGGGTGGAACCGGCCGAGGAAGAGCGCGAAATCCTCCTTCTCGGCCCGGAACGGAAAAGTCTCGACCCGGATGGCGTTGTGCACCGTCCCCACCCACGGCAGATGCGGGGCCGCCGCACGCTGGGCATCGGAGATGCCGACCAATTTGATGGTGTCGTCGAGCGCCTCGTAGAGCACACCCAGGTCTCCCGTGACGGGCCCGTGCACGGTGACGATGGTGGGAGCCAGTCGTCCGCGGGCGAGCAGCGGCCCGGCCAGCGTGTGATCGTGCACGAGGTCGACGTCCAAACCTTCCAACGCCCGCGCCACCCGTGCGGCATGCAGCACCTCCGGGGTGGGCAGGCCGAGTTGGTCGGAGAGCGGCTCGGGGAACGTCGCGATGAAACGCTGGGCCTTGGTTCGGGGCTCCCCAGCCGCGATCAAGGTGACCTGGTGGCCGCGTTCGACCAGGCCGTCGACCAGATCGGCAACGACGGATTCGACTCCGCCGTACGCCGACGGAGGGATATGGAAGTACGGGGGCGCGACCATCGCGATGTGCAGGCTGCGGCGAAGCGGCTGCACCGGCTCGGTCGGACGGACGGCGGACACCACTGCGCTCATGAGCGCCCCCTTTCTCCCTCGTACCGTGGCGACGGAGCGGCGCAGGCGTGGCGCAAGCGGGGCGTCCGCGAGCGGAGCCCGCAGGCAGTATCAAAAAATTCAAAGATCAGGACTTGCCACGCCGGGCCGTCCGTCGGCCCGCTAGCAGTCTTTCCCGATCAGAAAATTACGAAACCGCAACAATGGGTGTCAAGTCGACCGGAACTACGACGATCATGACTCGATCGCGAGCTCGGCTCCGGTGTGCCCTTCGGGTTTCGTGACCGGCCGCACCGACGAAGCGGTGAGCGGAGGCCGGGCACGCGAGATCAGCTCGACGCCGTCCGGGAGACCCTTGACCGTCGCGCCGTCAGCCGTGACGGCAATGCTCACCGTCGACCCTGCAAGGTGGAGACGGTCGACCCGCAGCGGCAACATGCGGGGCGGAACGGCCGGCGCGCACCACACTTGCCGGAACGGCACCCATGGGTCGAAGCGCAACAAGGTGCGCAGCAAGTAGAACGGAGCCGCCGCGGCCCACGCCTGCGGAGAACAGGACGCCGGATAGGGCACCGGAATCGCGAACTCCGAGCGGTCGAATCCGCAGAACAGTTCGGGAAGCCGTCCTCCGAACGCCCCGGAAGCGTCGATCAGCCCGAGCGCGATGCGTTGCGCTTCGGCGACAAAGCCGTACCGCATGAGCCCGGCGGCAATGATCGCGTTGTCGTGCGGCCACACCGACCCGTTGTGGTAGCTCATCGGGTTGTAGGCCTCCATGGACGACGCCAACGTCCGCACCCCGAATCCGGTGAACATCTGCGGGCCGAGCAAGTGGGCGGCCACCGACGGCGCCTTGTCTTCGTCGACGATCCCGGTCCACAGGCAGTGCCCCATGTTGGAGGCGAGCGAATCCACCGGCTTCTTGTCCGCGTCGAGGGCGAGCGCGAAATACCCCCGGTCCGGAAGCCAGAATTCTTCGTTGAACCGCCGCTTCAACTCGACGGCCTTGGCGCTCCAGTGCTCCGCTACGTCGTGGTCTCCCAATTCCCGGGCGAAATGTGCGCGGGCCAGATATGCGGCGTACACGTAGCCCTGAACTTCGGCGAGCGCGATGGGAGGCCGGGCCGGGGTGCCGGTGGCGAACGTCACCGAATCTGCGGAATCCTTCCACCCCTGGTTGACCAACCCACGGTCGGTCAAGCGTTGGTATTCCACGAAACCGTCGCCGTCGCGGTCCCCGTACTTCGTGATCCATTCGAGGGCACGGTCGGCATGTGGGAGGAGGGCTTCGACCTCCGGGCCTGCGAGCCCCCACCGCCGCAACTCCCCGAGCAGCATGACGAAGAGCGGAGTCGCGTCCACCGACCCGTAGTAGATGTTGCTCCCGCCGAGGGCCAGCTCGACGTCCATCACCGAACGCGCCTCGTGAAGGATGCGTCCCGGTTGCTCCTCGGAGAGCGGATCGACCTTGGTGCCCTGTAATTCCGCGAGGGTCTGCAGCGTCCCCAGGGCGAGGCTGGGATCGAGCGGCAGCACCATCCAACTGGTGATGAGCGAGTCACGGCCGAAAATCGCCATGAACCACGGGGCTCCGGCGGCGACGATGGCACGTTGCGGATGATCGGGGTCGAAGATGCGGAGCACCCCGAGATCCTCAGCGCTCTTGGCGAGCAGCGTAGCGAGCCGTTCGTCCGGAGTCTGCACCGACGGCGTGATCGCCCTCCACTCTGCGAGCTGCGCCGCCGGCTGGCTGCTCTCGATCGGCTGACCCAGCCGGTATCGAGGAGGCACTTCGACGCCGTCCATTTCGACGCCGACCTGGATGCTCACCGTGGTCTCGGCGTGAGCACCGACGACGAGCTGCCACCCGACCGTAGCTGTGGTGGCCGAGGTCGTGGTGCCGAGTGCGGTGGACGGCGCGGGGTCGGCGGTGATGACGACGCTGCGGGATTCCCCGCCGCGCCGATAGGTGAGCCGCACCAGACCGTCGCGGACTTCCCGCAGAACCCCTTCCCGCGGGCGAACGACCCCCTCCTTGACCTCGAAGAGTCCCGCGAAGTCGCTGTCGATCTCGAGATGGAGCAACACTCCCGCCGTTTCGCGCCCGAGATTTCGCACGGTGATGTCCTCGCGCATGCCGTTTCCGACGTAACGGCGACGGACGACGAGGAGGGTGCTGTCGACGGTGCCCGATCGCGGCGGACGGCGGGTGATGAAGGTCCCGGCGTAGGGGGACGGCCGGTGGGTGGCGAGCGGCTCGACGTGCTGACTGTCGACCACGAGTTCGAAGCGGCTGAGGAAACGGGTGTCGCGGAAGAACAGGCCTTCTTGGCTGCCGCGGATGTCACCGGAGCGTCCACAGATGCAGAACGTCACGCCCTCCACGAGGGTGACCATCCCCGCAGCTGCGCCGTCGGTGAGCGGGATTTCGACGTCCTCGTCCAGGGTGGTCTCGCTCACGGTTCCTTCCCCGCTTCTCCTCACTAACGATCGGCGCGGCTCTCGGCCGCGCCCGAGTGTCGAATAGTAGTCCGGCTCGCGAGTGAGTTCACGTGTCGGAGGCAGCCCCGACACGGCTCCCCGTCGAAGTCCCGACGAGCAGGACGGCGGCCCCGCGCACCCGCCCCGCCGCAAGGTCCGACAAGGCTTGGTCCGCCTGGTCGAATTCGTACCGCGATGTCGTGACGGATATTCCGGCTTTCACCGCCAGCTCCAGGAATTCCTCACCGTCGCGGCGGGTGTTGGCGGTAACCGATCGGATGCTCCGCTCCTGGAAGAGGTGCTGCTGGTAGTCGAGTCGCGGAATATCGGTGAGGTGAATGCCTGCGATCGCCAACGTCCCGCCGCGGTCGAGAGCTTGGAGCGCGAGCGGCACGAGCTCTCCGGCGGGCGCGAAGATGATCGCACTGTCCAGCGGCTCGGGCGGGCCGTCGTGGGAGTCGGCGACGTACTCTGCTCCGATTTCGCGGGCCAATTCTTGAGCGCGTTTCGATCTCGTGAAGACGAAGAGGCGGGTGCCGCGGTACCGGGCGATCTGGGCGGCGAGGTGAGCCGACGCACCGAAACCGTAAATACCCAGGCGCCCGCCTTGCGGGACGTTGGCAAGGCGAAGCGCGCGGTAGCCGATGATTCCGGCGCACAGCAGGGGAGCGGCTTGTTCGTCGGTGAAGGAATCCGGGAGGCGATAGGCGTAGCGTTCGTCGACGACCGCGTACTGCGCGTATCCTCCGTCGGCATCCCAGCCGGTGAAAAGCGCCTGAGGGCAGAGGTTCTCCCGCTCCGTGCGGCACCACAGGCAACGGCCGCAAGTCCAGCGCAGCCACGCGATGCCGACCCGCTCGCCGAGGCGCAACCGCTCACAACCCGGCCCGAGTTGGTCGACGACACCGACGATTTGATGTCCGGGCACCGTGCGGGGACGCCGCGCAGTCAAGTCTCCCTCGGCGAGATGCAGGTCCGTGCGACAAACACCGCAGGCACTGACGCGAATCCGGACCTCGTGCTCCCCGGGAACTGGGTCGGGAAGTTCGGCGCGGACGAGCGGATGGTCGCCGTCCGCCCAGCCGGTTTCGGAGAATCGACGCGGATGGTCTACCACCCAGGCACGCATGGCTCTAGTCTGCTCGCGATGCCGTCGCGGACACGGGATGTGGAGGAATGTTCGCCGACCGAACCGAGGCGGGGAAAGCCGTCGCGTCCGCGTTGCTGCGGGAGCTTCCGGCGAGGGATTGGACACGAGCGGTGGTGCTCGGTTTGCCGCGCGGAGGAGTGGTCGTAGCCGCCGAAGTCGCCGACCGGCTGGGGGCTTCACTGGACGTGATCCTGGTGCGGAAACTTGGGGTTCCCTGGCACCCGGAACTGGCCTTCGGTGCCATTGCGGAGGGGGGATTTCGGGTTCTAGACGACGAGGTGTTGCGCCTTACCCGCCTCGACGAACGCGCGATCGCTGCCGTCGAGAGCGCCGAATGGGCGGAATTGGATCGACGAGCCCGCCTGTATCGAGGTGATCGACCTCCGGTCGATCTCACGGACCGGCCTGCGATCGTGGTGGACGACGGGCTCGCCACGGGTTCGACCGCGCGCGTGGCGTGTCTGGCCGCACGCGCCCGCGGCGCCCGAAGCGTGACGGTCGCGGTGCCGGTTGGGCCGCCGGACGCGGTCTCTCGGCTCGCGAAGGTAGCGGACTCCGTCGTCTGCGTGCTCACCCCTTTGGAGTTCACCGGCGTCGGGGCGTGGTATGAGGATTTCTCCCCTCCGGACGACGCAACCGTCCGTCGTCTGTTGGACTCCCGACGTCGGCCACCCGACGCGCACTGAACGAGAAGACTCCGGCGTTCGACGGCTCGGTGCAGCCGCTGACCGGTTCCCCACTGCCGTTCGGCGGCCCGAGACGACCGCTCGGCGGCCCAACGCCGCCGTTCGGCGACTCCGCGCTGCCGTTGGGCGACTGCACGCGACCGACGCGGCGACACATTGTCATTTGGATCTCGTCTACGGGGCCGCGCCGGCAGTAGCCTGCTGCCGTTATGCCCGCACGGAGATCCCGTAGCGGGCTTCTCACCCTCGACACGAGGAGGCCTCATGAGCACGGAAAAACCCGTCCACGATGAGCGACCAAATCGCGCCCGGCTTATCGTCCACCCGGCCAACGCGCTGCTGCTCATTCCTCTCATCGGAACCCTGATCCCGATGTTCTACAACCGGGTGCATCCCACCATCGGCGGGATGCCCTTCTTTTACTGGTACCAACTGGTCTGGATTCCGATAAGTGTCGCCTTGACGTACCTCGCCTACCGTCTCACCCGAGGGGTGCGCTGATGAACGGCACGGAATTCGGAATCGTCGTCGCGCTTTTCGTCATCGTCGCCGTGATGGGTTTTTTGGCTGCGCGCTGGCAACGCTCAGGACCGCTCGGGCATCTCAACGAGTGGGGACTGGGGGGCGGAAATTCGGGACCTGGGTCACCTGGTTTCTCGTTGGCGGCGACTTGTACACGGCCTATACCTTCGTCGCCGTGCCGGCTCTGATGTTCGCCTCCGGCGCATTGGGATTCTTCGCCGTCCCCTACACGATCGTCGTGTACCCGCTGGTGTTCCTACCGGCTCTGCGTCTTTGGTCGGTCGCGCACCGACACGGTTACGTCACGGCTGCGGATTTCGTTCGAGGTCGCCACGGTTCGAATGCCCTGGGTGTCGCGATCGCCCTGACCGGCATCGTCGCGACCATGCCGTACATCGCCTTGCAGATGGTCGGTATCCAAGCGGTGGTCGAAGCCATTGGGATCAAGGGCCACTGGCCTTTGGTCATCGCTTTCGTCGTGCTCGCCGCGTACACGTACTCGTCGGGCCTCCGCGCGCCGGCGCTGATCGCATTCGTCAAGGACAGCTTGATCTATCTCGTCATTCTCGTAGCCGTGATCTATGTTCCGATAAAGCTCGGCGGGTACGACAAGATATTCCAAGCCGCGGCATCGGTTCTCCCGACGAAACCGAACAAGGGTTCGATCACGCTCCACGACACCCAATATCTCGCGTACTCCACCCTCGCGTTGGGTTCAGCCCTGGCCCTGTTCTTGTACCCCCACGCCATCACCGGCGTTCTGGCGTCGCGAAGTCGAGAGACCATCAAGAAGAACATGTCCATGCTGCCGGCGTATTCGCTCATGCTCGGCTTCCTCGCGCTCCTCGGGTACATGGCGATCGCCGCGAAGATCACCCCTGCGATGGGCGCGAACGGCAAAGCAGACAGTAACACGATCGTGCCCGTGCTCTTCGACCACGAATTCCCTTCGTGGTTCGCAGGGATCGCCATGGGGGCGATCGCCATCGGCGCGCTCGTCCCGGCGGCCATCATGTCGATTGCCGCGGCCAATACCTTCACCCGCGACATCTACCGCCCCTACCTGCGGCCGAACGCTTCCGCAGGCGAGGAGGTGCTGGTCTCGAAAATCGTCTCACTGGTCGTCAAATTCGGTGCGCTGCTCGTGATCCTCTTCATCAACGTGCAGTTCGCCCTGGACTTCCAGCTGATCGGCGGAATCATCATCATCCAGATCCTGCCGGCAGTGGTCTTCGGTTTGTACACCCGTTGGTTCCACCGTTGGGCACTGCTTGTCGGATGGGCGGTAGGAATTGTGACCTCGCTGTGGATGTTGTGGTACGTCCCCAATCCGGCGACGAATCACAAGCACTTCGGCGGCGCCACCTGGGCTTTGTCCCACCTTGGTTTCGACACCAAGGCGACGATCTGGGTGGGGATTCCCACCCTTCTCCTCAACGCCCTCGTCGCCGCCGTGTTGACACCGCTCTTCGCCCGGCTGCCGCGCGGGCACGACGAAACGAGACCGGAGGATTTCCACGCGGAGGCCGGCGAGCCGGGAGTAGCTCCCATCCCGGTCGGATGATGAGCACCGGCAAGGCGGAGCGGGTAGGAAACTCATTCGATGACCACCTTGGAGGAGACGGCCCCCGGGCCATCTCCTCCAAGGCCTGAGCGGGTAAGAAACTCGGGGTGTCCGTCGGGACACCCCGATTGGCTCATTCCACGGTCACCGCATGATGCTCTCCGGAGGGGAACTCGGTCAGCACCGATCCGATAACGTCTTCGGCAGACCCGGCCTGATTACCCTCAACCGACCTGACGGGACGATTCCTTCTGCGGAGGTGGCGTGAAGCGCAGGGTCCTCGTCGTCCGCGGAGGCTGGGAAGGCCACCAGCCGAAGGCCTGCACCGAGCTCTTCCGGGATCATCTCGAGGGGCACGGATTCGAGCTCATCGTTCGTGAAGATCTCGACGCGTACACCGACCAGGAGCTACTCGGCTCGGTAGCGCTCATCGTCCAGTGCTGGACCGGTGGGATTCTCTCACCCGCGCAAGAAGAGGGACTCGTCTCGGCGGTCGCCCGCGGCACGGGTTTTGCCGGGTGGCATGGCGGAGTCGTCGCCACCTTCGACGCCGCATATCGCTATCAATTCATGGTCGGGGGACACTTCGTCGGCCATCCCGGCGACTTCGTCGACTACCGAGTCGAGATCACCAGCGACGATCCGATCGTCGAAGGAATCACCGATTACGACGTCCATACCGAGCAGTACTTCTGTCACGTGGACCCCACACTCAGGGTGCACGCGGTGACGCGCTTCTTCGGGAAACACGGAGCTCCCGAGACTGCAGGAGCCGTGATTCCCGTCGTCTGGACGCGTCGATTCGGCGCGGGAAGGGTATTCATCTGCACCCTGGGTCACACGCCCACAGACCTCAAAGTGCCGCAGACCCGGCTCATCGTGGAGCGAGGGCTCCTGTGGGCCGGGTCTGCAGCAACCGATTGTTGAACTTGTTCGACCGAGAAACCACCTCCGTTCGTCGACGAACCTCCTGAAGGAAGGGCAGTCCCGGCGCGGACGACGCCTGTCCCCTACGGCAACGGCGGCACCGCCAGCCGGGCGAGTTCCAGGGCCTGCTGGGGGAACCACTGACCCGCGGGCGGGTCGTAAAGCCCCCAGAGTGGGTCGAAGAGAGCCTGTTGCGTCGAGTCGGTCGGCCAACCTGGTTCGGTATAGGCCGTGTAGTCCCACGCCCGGGCTCCACCGGCCGCGTTGCACTGTCCATCCGATTCGCCAGGAATCTTCACCCAGAGGTACGCGTCGAGCAGCGGCGTCCCGGTCGATACGGTCGGCCGCACGCCAAGCCCTCTGCCCGGCGGGTTACACCAATTACCGGCTTGCAGAGCCGCGATGACCGCAGGCGGCTGGTTGTACGGCGGATTGGCATAGGCGGTCATGTCGTTCGGGCCGCGCCCGTTACGGCTCGTGTCGACGACGAAATGGGTCGTCGGCTGCGCGGTTCCGAGGTTTGCCGCGTACCACTGATCGGTCAATCCCCAGGTGCTGAAATCGTTGGGATTCGCTGGGTAATACTGGCTGGCGCACCAGCTGTAGTGGCCGAGCCGCCATCCGCCTTCTTCGGGATCATTGGCGAATGCGATGCACTCCGAGATCCACGTCCCGTATTTGACTTGCCGCTCGGTGGTCTGGTAATTCGAGACGTTCAAGAAGAAGCCTTGCGCCCGCTGAACCCCGGCTTTGACGAGGCGTTGTGCGATGTCCCCGACGCCGAGCCACGCGCTGTGGGTGCCGTCGAGGTAGACGCTGACGTTGCGATGGGTCTCGAGCACGTCCACGGCGTAATTCAACTGCTCGTAACGTGCTTGATTTGCCTGGTCCGGGGTGAGACCCGTCCCGGTGAGGTCCGGACGGCACCACTCGGAGTTGCCGTTGATGTCGGTGTTGTAGGGGATGATTCCGAGACTGTCGGGTTCGAGGAGGACGATCGCGGTGTGATTCCCGATGCCGGCTGCGAACCCGTCGATCCAGGCTTCATATGCAGCGGTGTCGGTCGCACCTCCGGCTGAGTACTGCGAACAGTCACGGAAGGGGATGTTGTAGGCAACCAGGACCGGTACGGCATGATGCGCTGCCGCCCGGGTAACGGTTCGATGGACGTCGCGGCGCACCTGGTCGGGGGTTCCACCGGTGAACCACACAGCCTGCGGCGTGGAAATCATCTCGCCGATGAGACGGGCGTCGGCGAAATCGTGCGCACGTATCAATCCGACGATCTGCTGAAGGGCGCCTTTGTTCGGCGGAGGGGTGTAGAGCCGTGCATCGGTCGGAATCGTGTGCGGCGGCGCAGGTGGTGTGTGATGGGGCGCCGCACCGGCAGGCACGGATAACGCAATGAGGCTGCAACCCGCTACCAGGGCAGAGCCGATCGCGGTGCGAATTGGGTACGTTCCCATGGATTTGCTCCTCTTAGGGGTCGTGGTGGCGGCGCGGATCCCCTGTACCGACAGGGATATCGCCCGGATCACCGGAGAGTTCCGCCGAACAGGTGCTACCTTCCTTCACTGATCGACGTTACAGTGATGGGAACGGTCCCACCTGCCGCTAGTCTCGGCGGACGCGGCAGCGAGTGTCAAGACATAGGAGCTACGGAATGCAAGCCTGGTACGTCGGGGGGAGGCGACATGTGACGAAGGGTCACATGACCACGACCTCCCGTAATGGCGTGGCCTCGATCCCTCGTGATGGCGTGACCTTTGGTCACGAAGAGCGCTGCCGTGAAGTCGGGATGCGAATCCGTGGCGGACTACTCTTGAGCGCATCGGCGGGTACGGAAGGGCAGCGACGATGACGTCGGCGCGCATGGAACGATCAGCTGGTCGTCGTCCAACGGTATGGGCGGTCGCCGCGGCGGCGGGGGTTTCGAAGACGACGGTCTCGCGGGTACTGACGGGTTCTCCCCGCGTCTCCCCGGAAGCGCGCCGCGCCGTGGAGCGCGCGGTGGAGGCCCTGGGGTACGTGCCTAACCGCGCCGCCCGATCACTGGTCACTCAGCGCACCGACACGATCGCCCTTGTGGTGTCGGAGCCCGAGACGCGCGTGTTCTCCGAGCCCTTCTTTGCCGGCACTGTTCGCGGTATCAACGAGGAGCTGGCGGAGACCGAGTTCGCGTTCGTGCTGCTGAGCGCGAGCGGAGATCGGTCGCGGATCGAGCGCTACATCCGCAATGGCCACGCGGACGGCTTCATCCTCATGTCCTTGCACAGTGAAGACCCGCTGTTGCGGGTACTTACCCGTACCGATACGCCGATGGTGCTCGCAGGGCGACCTTTCCCCGGTGTGAACGTCCCTTACGTCGATGCGGACAACCGAGCGGGCGCCGCTGCGGCGGTGACCCACCTGCTCGAGCGCGGACGGCAACGCATCGTGACGATCGCCGGTCCCGAGGACATGCCGGTGGGTGTAGATCGTCTGGAGGGCTTCCGTGAGGCCCTGCCTCCCGCGTTGCGGCGGAGTTGGCGGCGACTCGTCGTTCACGGAGACTTCTCCGAGGACAGCGGCGAGGAGGCCATGCGCGAACTCCTCCGCCGGGTGCCCGATCTCGATGCAGTTTTCGCCGCCAGCGACCTCATGGCGATCGGGGCCATGCGGGCCTTGAAGAGCGCCGGTCGCAAGATTCCGGACGACGTCGCGGTGGTCGGTTTCGACGACTCGCACGCGGCCCGTCTCGCGGAGCCTCAGCTCACCTCGGTCCGCCAGCCGATGGAGGAAATCGGACGCTCCCTTGCGCGACTGCTCTTGTCCCAACTGCGTAACCCAGGTACACGTCCGGCGTCGTTGATCGTTCCGACCGAGCTCGTGGTCCGCGAATCAACCTGAGCAGCAGAGCACCGTTCGACGCCACCAAGGCCGCAAACGGACGTCGGCCTCGCGTGACCATAGCTCGTCGGAATGCTTTCGCTCGCACGGTCGCCGCGAGGCTCGGTCCGCCGCCGGCCGGTTCTCAAGGGCAGGGCATCGTGTTGGTTTGTGCCACCAACGAGTAGAAGTAACCGCTGTCCTTGATGATGCGCTCTTGGGTGGCGAAGTCGACGTAGACGATGCCGAACCGCTTCGAATACCCCCACGCCCATTCGAAGTTGTCAATGAGCGACCAGAGGTAGTAGCCCCGGACGTCGATCCCGTCGGCGATCGCTTGATGTAGGGCGGCCAGATGTTCCTGGACGTAACTCGTCCGCCCGGGGTCGCGAACCCGCCCGTTGGCGTCGACGGCATCGTCGAAGGCGGCACCATTCTCGGTGATCATCATGGGTCGCGGGTAATCGCGCTGAAGACGGAAGAGCAACTCGTACAGCCCGGAAGGATCGATCGGCCAACCCATCGCCGTCCGTCGAGCCGGCCACTCGGGAAATTGGATATCGGGGCATCCAGGCCAGGTCTCACCGGCGCCTTGACCGTGGCCGTCTCGACCCCGCGACCCTTCGCCCTCATAATGGCCGACAATCATCGGGTTATAGTAATTGACCCCCAGTATGTCGAAGGGGGTCGCAATAACCGCCAGGTCGTTGTCTCGGACGAACGACCAGTCGGTGACTTTTGAGGTGAATTCGACCACATCCTCGGGGTAGACGCCGTGGAAGAGCGGTTCGAGCCAGAGCCGATTCTGCAGGCCGTCGACTTTGCGCGCCGCAGCCACATCCTCGGGAGACAGACTGGCCGGACGCGCGACGGCAGGATTGAGGGTGATCGCAATCTGCCGATCGGGGGGCAGCACCGACCCCAGCGCCTGGACGGCGAGACCGTGGCCGAGCAGCAGGTGATGTGCCGCGGTCAGCGCTTCCGCGCCATCCGTGTGACCTGGCGCATGAACCCCAGCCGCATATCCGAGGAATGCCGCGCACCACGGCTCATTCAGCGTTATCCAGAGCGGAACCCGGTCGCCCAGCGCCTGCGCGACGACGACGGCGTACTCCGCGAAACGTTGGGCGGTGGCGCGGTTCACCCATCCACCCTCGTCTTGCAGCGCCTGCGGCAAATCCCAGTGGTACAGGGTGAGGGCCGGGGTGATCCCACGAGTGAGGAGTTCGTCGACCAGGCGGGAGTAGAAGTCCAGCCCGGCTTTGTTGACGGCTCCCGCACCGGTGGGGAGGATCCGCGGCCACGAAACGGAGAAGCGGTACGACGTCACGCCGAGGTCTGCCATCAGCCGGACATCACCAACGTAGCGGTGGTAGTGGTCGGCGGGCGGCGAGGCGGGGTTGGCCCCCCCCCCCGTACACGGCAGGGTGGGG
>JAIMAI010000033.1 GCA_023512015.1 Acidothermus sp.
CGTGCGCTTGTCTATAGCTTACAGGAGATGAGGGGAAATGTCGATCCCTGTTTTGGGAGGACAAATGTCCTTATTTTTATAGTTTCTTTTTCATTTCAGCCGGTTTTAAACTGCCGGGAAAGGTTGTTCAAGCGGTCCACGACCCGCGCCAGCCGGCGGGCGGCGCTCTTTATCTCGGCCAGGCCGGCCGCCCCGGTCCCCCCCTCGCCACTGCCGGCGGACGAAAGATAGCTTTCCGTCCGGGACAGGATGATCTGGCTGCTTTTGGCCATTTCTTCCGTACTGGTGGAAACCGTCCGGAAGAGACTGGTCAGGTGGGCGGTCATGGTATTGAAGGCCCGGGCCAGGCTGCCCAGCTCGTCCTCCTTGCGCACCGGCACCCTGTAGGTAAAATTCCCCGTGGAGATGTGCCGGGTGGCTTCCAGCAGGTCGTTTATGGGCTGCTTTAAAACCCGCGCCGTGATCACGCGCGCCAGCATGGTCCCGGCGTACACCGCCGCCAGAAGGGTCAGCCCCAGGTAGACGAGGAGCTCTTTTGTGTACAGCCTGATCCCCTGCGGGTCCATTTCAATGTAGAAGTAGCCGAAGATGGCGCCCTCGGACGAGCTGATCGGCGCCCTGAACACGGGGCCGGCGGGGCTTTTCCCGCCGCGTACGATTTTTTGAAAATATTCGTCCGGGGCGAAGCCGCCCACCATCGCCGGGTCCGTGTGGGCCACCACCTTCCCCCCGGGGGTGACGACGGCCGCCTCCTTTACGTCCCCGTTCTTTTGCAGCCCGGCAAAAAGCTCGTTCAAAAGCCCGTAGTCCCCGGCCTGCAGCCGCTCCCGGGCCAGCGTGGCAACGGTCAGGGCGACCGCCTCCCCCTTTTCCTGAAACTGCCGGGCCATTAATTTTTCCACTCTGCCGCAGGTGGAAAAGCCCACCGCCGCGAGCAGAAAGAAGATTAAAAGGCCGAAACCGGCGCTGATCTTCGTGGCTACGGAGATCTGCCGGACGGCGGTTTTTTTCCTGCCCAAGGGTCAACGCCTCCCTTCTTTCACGAGAAATACGAGCGTGTCCCCCGGCAGCGTCCCCGTGCGCGAAAGGGTTCCCGCCGGGAGTTCCACCACCTGGCTGGCCCCCGGCACCGGCCGGGGAAAACGGCAGGGGCGCAGGTTGACCAGGATTTTGAGTACCCTTCCCTTTTCGTCCAGGAAGGCCACGTCGATGTTAAAGCGCATAAAGCAGGTGTGCACGGCCCGGCACCGCTTCAAAACCAGCGCCTCCCCGGCCGGCAAGGAAGGCCTTCCGAGAAGGCCGGCAAGCCGCGCCCAAAAGCTGTCCGCCGTTTTCACGCGGCCGGCGAGCACCGCCTGTCTTGTCTGGTTGAAAAGAACCATCGCCCCCTCCTCACCGCAGAAAAACTTTGCTGATCTTCAGGACGGCCGGCCCCAGCAGGACGAGAAAGACGGCCGGGAAAATGAAGAAGACCAGGGGGAAAAGCATCTTCACGGGGGCCTTCATCGCTTTTTCCTCGGCCCGCTGGCGCCTTTTCCGGCGGATGGCCTCCGCCTGCGCCCGCAGCACGTTGCCGATGCTGATCCCCAGCCGGTCGGCGACGACGATTGCTCCGGCCAGGGAACTGAACTCTTCCACCTCCAGCTTTGCGGCCAGGTCCTTTAAGGCCTCCCTTCTCGGCTTCCCCATGTTGATCTCCTGGAGCAGGTGGTAAAATTCCTTCGGCAGAATTCCTTCCTTCCTTTCGGCCACCTTGAGGAGCGCCCCGTCAAACCCCAGCCCCGCTTCCACGCAGACGGTGAGCAGGTCGATCATGTCGGGAAACTCTTCAAAGACCGCGCGCTTGCGGTTCTCGATGCGTGGGGGGGGACGGGCTAAGTGGGTGCGCCGCCCGCCCCGGTGGTGTTGTGGGGAGGCGACGACGGATTCGGCACCCAACTTCTGGTATTGCGGGCCAAGACGTTGCACCGTCCCGACCTTCTCGTGGTGGTCTGGGGTCGCGGTCCGGAGGACGCCGGTGAGTACCTCCTCGCACCGGATATCCCGGATTATCCGATGGCCTTCAGCTACCCGGGTTCCGGGACGAGTCACATCGGCGTCCTTGTGCCGGTTGGGGTCGCGAGGGTCGGGTTGTACGTACGGGGCGCGGTGCGGATGACGGCCGAGGTCGGGGCGACCGGTTTCGCGAGTTTGCCGGCTGAGGTGTCGCCCACCACTCTCGCCGACGGGTACGCCACGCTCCTGCTGTACGACCGGCAAGGACGGGAAGTCGGGCGGACGGCGGTCCCGCCGCCGGTGTGAGACCTGCCCGACGCCTGCGGGCGCGGACGGCGTAAGGTGACCTCGCCCGAAGGACGAGGAGCACGAGGAGAGTCGAGATGCGCACGCCACCCGATCTCAAGCCGCGGAGTCGCGACGTCACCGACGGGTTGGAGAAAGCGGCGGCTCGGGGCATGCTGCGGGCCGTCGGGATGACCGACGAGGACTGGGACAAGCCGCAGATCGGGGTTGCCAGCTCGTGGAACGAGATCACTCCGTGCAACCTGTCGCTGAACCGCCTCGCGCAGGCGGCCAAGGAAGGGGTGCACGCGGCCGGGGGCTACCCCCTGGAATTCGGCACCATCTCGGTCTCAGACGGTATTGCGATGGGCCACGAGGGGATGCATTTCTCCCTCATTTCCCGGGAGGTCATCGCCGATTCCGTGGAGACCGTCTTCATGGCCGAGCGCTTCGACGGCGCCGTTCTGCTCGCCGGATGTGACAAATCCGAGCCGGGCATGCTGATGGCCGCGGCCCGTTTGGACTTGGCCGCCGTTTTCCTCTACGCCGGCTCGACCCTCCCGGGGAAATTGGGAGACCGTGAGATCAACATTGTCGACGCGTTCGAAGCGATCGGAGGCTGCCTGCGGGGTCTGGTGAGCCGCGAAGAAGTCGACGCCATCGAACGGCATTTCTGCCCGGTCGAAGGCGCCTGTGCCGGGATGTACACGGCCAACACGATGGCGAGCGCCGCCGAAGCGCTCGGCATGTCGCTTCCCGGCTCGGCGTCCCCGCCCTCACCGGACCGTCGCCGTGACGCGTACGCGCGGGCTTCCGGGGAAGCGGTGGTGAATTTGCTGCGTCGGGGCATCACCGCACGCGACATCCTGACCCGGGAGGCTTTCGAGAACGCGATCGCGGTGGTGATGGCGCTCGGTGGTTCCACCAACGCCGTCCTGCACCTGTTGGCGATCGCCCGCGAAGCGAATGTCGATTTGTCCATCGACGATTTCAACCGCATCGGTGACCGGGTGCCCCACCTCGCCGACGTCAAGCCGTTCGGGCGTTACGTGATGAGCGATGTCGATCGGGTCGGGGGAGTTCCGGTGGTGATGAAGGCTTTGTTGGACGCCGGGTTGCTCCACGGGGATTGCCTCACGGTGACCGGGAAGACGGTCGCCGAAAACCTCGCCCATATCGCACCTCCGGATCCGGACGGCAAAGTCATCCACGCCCTGAGCAATCCGATCCACCGCACCGGTGGTCTCACGATCCTGCGGGGATCACTGGCGCCGGACGGTGCCGTCGTCAAGACGGCGGGGTTGGAGGAGACCTTCTTCGAGGGCACCGCGCGCGTTTTCGACGGCGAGGAGGCGGCGATGCGCGCCGTCCCCGATCTACGTCCCGGCGATGTGGTCGTGATCCGCTACGAGGGTCCTAAAGGTGGCCCGGGGATGCGCGAGATGCTGGCGGTCACCGGTGCGATCAAAGGGGCCGGGCTCGGTAAGGACGTGCTGCTGGTCACCGACGGCCGGTTCTCCGGCGGTACGACCGGCTTCTGCGTGGCCCATGTTGCGCCCGAGGCGGTGGACGGCGGCCCGATCGCGTTCGTGCAGGACGGCGATCGCATCCGCCTGGACGCCGAGGCGCGCACCCTGGATGTGTTGGTGGACCCCGAGGAGCTCGCCAAGCGCCGGGCTGACTGGCAACCTCCGCCGCCGCGCTACACCACAGGGGTCGCCGCGAAGTACGTGAAGCTCGTGCACAGTGCCTCCGAGGGCGCCATCTGCGGGTGAGCAGGACGGCCCTCCTGGCAGCCGTATGTACCCGGGCTTGTGATACCGAACGCCGTGTTCAGTATCACAGCAGCAGCCTTGTGATACTTCGCTTGCACAGCGCCCGCCACCTGCGGGTGAGCGTCCGGACACGGCGTGAGGTTCCTCACGGACGGCGATCGGAAGGGGCGAATCGGGCCGATCGAATTGACAACCGCCCCTGCGGTCCGGCATCCTTGGCCCGTGCGGGTCATCACTCTCGTACTTCGCGGGCGCGCCGGCTGACCGAGTGGTCGACTGGCGCGCAACCCCTCCGTGCTGCGGCACGAGGGGTTTTTTGTTTCCCGCGATAATCCGTAAGGCAGCCGTCGAGGAAGGTGGAGATGAGCGAACAGATGACCGGGGCGCAGGCGTTGGTGCGCGCCCTGGAGATGGCCGGAGTGGAGATCGCGTTCGGGATCCCGGGTGGGGCAATCCTCCCCGCCTACGACCCGCTCTTCGACTCGACGAAGCTGCGCCACGTACTGGTCCGCCACGAGCAGGGCGCCGGGCACGCCGCTGAGGGTTACGCCCTTGCGACCGGCAAAGTCGGGGTGTGCATCGCGACGTCCGGACCGGGGGCCACCAACCTGGTCACCCCGATCTCCAACGCTTACATGGACTCCACCCCGATCGTCGCCATCACCGGCCAGGTGCCGTCCACTCTGATCGGCTCCGATGCCTTCCAGGAGGCAGACATCCGCGGCATCACGATGCCGATCACCAAGCACAACTTCCTGGTCACCCGGGCCGACGAGATCGCCCGCACGATTGCGGAAGCCTTCCACATCGCCTCGACCGGTCGTCCCGGCCCGGTGCTGGTGGACATCGCCAAGGACGCCCTCCAAGCCCCGACCGTCTTCGAGTACCCCAAGAAGATCGAGCTTCCGGGGTATCGCCCGGTCACCAAGCCCCACGCCAAGCAGATCCGTGAAGCCGCACGGCTCATCGCGACCGCGACCAGGCCCGTCTTCTACATCGGCGGAGGGGTGCTCTCGGCCCGGGCGAGTGCCGAGTTCTTCGCCCTCGCGGAACTCACCGGCATCCCGGTGGTGACGACGTTGATGGCCCGCGGGGCTTTCCCCGACAGTCACTACCAGCACCTGGGCATGCCGGGCATGCACGGTACGGTCGCGGCCGTCGGCGCTCTTCAGCGGGCCGATCTCATCATCGCGATCGGCACGCGCTTCGACGACCGGGTCACCGGGCGGCTCAGTTCGTTCGCGCCGCACGCCACGGTGATCCACGCCGATATCGATCCCGCGGAAATCTCCAAGAACCGCACCGCCGACGTGCCGATCGTCGGAGACGCCCGGGACGTGATAACCGAGTTGACCGCTGCGGTGCAGGCCGAGTACAAGGCAGGACGCCGCGCCGACC
This sequence comes from Acidothermus sp., assembly GCA_023512015.1. Lineage (GTDB taxonomy): Bacteria > Actinomycetota > Actinomycetes > Acidothermales > Acidothermaceae > Acidothermus. Next base: position 5,454 of record JAIMAI010000033.1, read on the forward strand.
TCACCGGGTGGTGGCGGCAACTGGACACCTGGCGCAAGGTGTACCCGCTGGGGTACGAACCGCCGTCCGACGGCAGCCTGGCTCCGCAATACGTGGTCCAGCGGCTCGGCGCGATCGCCGGACCCGATGCGATTTACGTGGCGGGGGTCGGTCAGCACCAGATGTGGGCGGCGCATTACCTGCCCCATGAGAAACCCCATACCTGGATCAACTCCGGCGGTGCCGGCACGATGGGCTTTGCGGTGCCGGCCGCCATGGGCGCGAAATTCGGTCGCCCCGAAGCCACCGTCTGGGCGGTGGACGGCGACGGGTGCTTCCAGATGACCAACCAGGAACTCGTCACCTGTGCCCTGGAGGGGGCACCGATCAAAGTTGCCGTCATCAACAACGAAGCGCTCGGTATGGTCCGCCAATGGCAGACCCTGTTCTACAACGAACGTTATTCGCACACCGATCTGCATTCGCGCCGGGTTCCCGATTTCGTGAAACTCGCCGAGGCGATGGGCTGTGTGGGTCTGCGCTGCGAGCGGGCGGAGGACGTCGACGCGGTCATCGAGAAGGCGATGAGCATCGACGACGTCCCGGTGGTCATCGATTTCGTCGTGCACAAGGATGCGATGGTCTGGCCGATGGTCCCCGCGGGGACGAGTAACGACGACATCAAGGTGGCGCGGGATCTCGCGCCTGACTGGGAAAGCGAGGTGCTGTAGATGTCGCGCCACACCTTGTCGGTGTTGGTGGAGAACAAGCCGGGGGTGCTGGCCCGGATCGCCGGACTCTTCGCCCGGCGCGGGTTCAACATCGAATCCCTTGCGGTCGGCCCCACCGAACACCCCGAGCTGTCGCGGATGACCATCGTCGTCAACGTCGAGGACCACCCGCTCGAGCAAGTCACCAAACAGCTCAACAAGCTCATCAACGTCATCAAAATCGTCGAACTCGAGCCGGAGAATTCGGTTTCCCGCGAATTGCTCCTGGTGAAAGTGAAAGCCGACCAAGCCGCCCGTTCCCAGGTCCTGGAAATCGCCCAGATGTTCCGCGCGCGGGTGGTCGACGTCGCGCTCGACGCCCTGACGTTGGAGGCGACGGGAAGTGCGGAGAAACTCGACGCTTTGCTCCGCGTCCTGGAGCCTTTCGGCATCAAGGAGCTGGTCCAGTCCGGCATGGTGGCGCTCGGCCGCGGCAGCCGTTCGCTCACCGACCGGGCGCTTCGGGCGGTCGACCGGATCGCCTGAGCGGCCGTCGTCCGCCGTTCAGTAGGCTGACGCCGACCGTTCGGACGACGGCACCGCGGCGTTCGTCACGCCGACCGAGTCCACCCCAGGAGAAGGAGCTGATCGTGCCCGAGATTTTCTACGACGACGACACCGATCTCTCGATCATCCAGAACCGTCGGGTAGCCGTCCTGGGGTACGGCAGCCAGGGGCATGCGCACGCCCTGTCGCTGCGGGACTCCGGGGTCGACGTCAGGGTTGGGCTTCCGGAGGGATCGAAAAGCCGAGCCAAGGCCGAGGAAGAAGGACTCCGGGTGCTCACCCCGGCGCAGGCCTGCGCCGAAGCGGACGTCGTCATGCTGCTGGCCCCGGACCCGCTGCACCGCCAGATTTACGCCGAAGCGATCGCGCCGAACCTGGAGGACGGCGACGCGCTGTTCTTCGGTCACGGCTTCAACATCCGCTTTGGCCTGATCAAACCCCCGGCCGGGGTGGACGTGTGCATGGTGGCGCCCAAGGGTCCCGGTCATTTGGTGCGCCGGCAATTCGAGGAGGGCCGCGGCGTCCCGGTCCTGATCGCCGTCGAGCAAGACGCCACCGGGAAGGCCTGGGACCTGGTGAAGTCCTACGCGAAGGCCATCGGAGGGACCCGGGCCGGGGCGCTGAAGACCACGTTCACCGAGGAGACCGAGACCGATCTCTTCGGGGAACAGGTGGTGCTCTGCGGCGGGGTGAGCGAGCTCATCAAGGCGGGGTTCGAAACCCTGGTGGCAGCCGGATATCAGCCGGAGGTGGCGTATTTCGAATGCCTCCACGAACTCAAGTTGATCGTTGACTTGATCTACGAGGGGGGTATCTCGAAGATGTACTGGTCGGTGTCGCAGACCGCCGAGTACGGCGGGTACACCCGCGGACCGCGCATCATCACCGATGCCACCCGGGCGGAGATGCGGGCCATCCTTCAGGAAATCCAGTCCGGCACCTTCGCCCGTGAGTGGATCGACGAGTACGACGGCGGGCTGCCGAATTACCAGCGGTACTACAAGGAGCACGTCGAACATCCCGTCGAGCAGGTCGGCCGCAAGCTCCGGCCGATGATGAGCTGGATTTCCCACGAGGCCTAACCCCGATCGCAGGCGGCCCGGCCCCGATCGTCGACGGGCGTGGGTACCTCGTTAGGCTGGAACCCTCACGGCGCGCTACAGCGTGGTGGCGGGCGCCGGTGGAATTGGAACTCGCGCCCCGCACCCGATCGGGCTCGTGGGGTGCCCGTCGTATCGCGAAGACCGACCGCGGTCTCGCGCCGGAGGTCAGCCCAGCCATGAGCAAACCCGTCGTCCTTGTCGCCGAAGAACTCTCCCGTGCCGGCATCGACCTGCTGAGCGGCGATTTCGACGTCCGCGAAGTCGACGGCACCAACCGCGCCGCCCTGCTCGCCGCCCTCGCCGAAGCCGACGCGGTGATCGTTCGGAGCGCCACCAAGATGGACGCCGAAGCGATCGCCGCTGCTCCGAAGCTGCGGGTCATCGCCCGCGCCGGTGTCGGCCTGGACAACATCGACGTCAAGGCCGCCACCAACGCCGGGGTGATGGTCGTCAACGCCCCGCAGTCCAACATCGTGAGCGCCGCCGAACACGCGATCGGCCTGCTGCTGGCCGTGGCGAGGCGTATCCCGCTGGCCAACGCGTCGCTCAAGGGTGGGGAATGGAAGCGCTCGAAATTCGTCGGCGTCGAACTGCTCAACAAGACGGTCGGCATTCTCGGCTTCGGGAAAATCGGCCAACTGGTGGCCCAACGGCTCGGAGCCTTCGGCACCCACCTGATCGCCTACGACCCCTACGTTCCTCCGGCGAGGGCCGCACAGTACGGGGTGCGGCTGGTGACCTTGGAGGAATTGCTCCGGGAGAGCGATGTCATCACCGTGCACCTGCCGAAAACCCCGGAGACCGTCGGCATCATCGGCGAACGCGAGCTGGGAATGGTCAAACCGGGGGTCATCATCATCAACGCCGCCCGAGGGGGCCTGATCGACGAAGACGCCCTCGCGATCGCTGTGAAAGAGGGACGAGTCGGCGGCGTCGGGTTGGATGTCTTCGCCACCGAGCCCACCACCTCCAGCCCGCTTTTCGAATTCCCGAACGTCGTCGTCACTCCGCACCTCGGCGCCAGTACCCACGAGGCCCAGGAGAAAGCCGGCACCGCCGTGGCGAAATCGGTGCGGCTCGCCCTCAAAGGTGAATTCGTTCCCGACGCGGTCAACGTGCAGGGGGGGCCGATTGCCGAAGACGTGCGTCCCGGGCTGCCGCTCGCCGAGAAACTCGGCCGCGTCTTCACTGCGCTGGCCGGAGGGCTGGCGAGCCGAATCGAGGTGGAGGTCCGCGGCGAGATCGCGCAATACGACGTCAAGGTGCTGGAACTCGCCGTCCTCAAAGGTGTTTTCACCGACGTCGTAGAGAAGACCGTCACCTACGTCAACGCGCCGCTGTTCGCGCAAGACCGCGGCGTCGAAGTGAGTTTGGTGACCTACGACGAGAGTCCCGATTTCCGAAACCTGATCACGGTGCGGGGAACGCTGGCGACCGGGCAGCAGCTCTCCATCGCAGGAACGTTGGCGGGCACCAAGCAGGTGGAAAAACTCGTCAAGGTGGACGATTTCGACGTCGATCTCGCACTCTCCGAGCACCTTGGATTCTTCCGCTACGAGGATCGTCCCGGGATCGTCGGCATTCTCGGCCGCATCTTCGGGGAGCACGGCATCAACATCGCGGGCATGCAGGTCGCGCGGGACGCCAAAGGCGGCCACGCACTGATCGCACTGACCGTGGATTCCGCGATTCCGGCACCGGTGCTCGAGACGGTCATCCGTGAGATCGGAGCCTCCTCGGGTCGTGCCGTCGACCTCGTCGAGGTCTGAGCGGCGCGCCGGGTCGTTTTCCTCGGTGAGACGCGAGTGATCGCGTAGCTCGGAAAATCGGTTGTAAATTTCAGCCATCCGATACTGCGGCCGGCATCCAACCCGGGCAAGCAACCCTAGCGGTGAACGTGCGGCTGGCCAATACCGGTCACCAGCCCTTCGACCCTAGTCTCGTCACGGTCTCGGTGCACGCCGGTCCGAACGGTGACCAGGGCAACGAAATCGAAGACGCGCCTTTCACCGGACAGGTGAGCTGATGCCGCTTGCGGTCACGTGCGACTGGTGAGAACTTCTCGAAGAGGAGCCGCTAACGTACTGCCATGACCGACACGATCCACTTGGCGGTGATCCCTGGAGACGGCATCGGACCCGAGGTGGTGGGGGAGGCCCTCAAAGTTCTCGACGTCGCGGCCGCCAAATTCGGCTTCCGTATCGACCGCGACGATTACGACCTCGGAGCTCGCCGGTGGCACGCCACCGGCGAGACACTTCCGGATTCGGTGCTCGACGAATTGCGCCGCCACGACGCGATTCTGCTCGGCGCGGTCGGAGATCCCAGTGTCCCGAGCGGGGTGTTGGAGCGCGGCCTGTTGCTGCGGCTGCGCTTCGAACTCGACCACTTCGTGAACCTGCGCCCGGTGAAGCTCTTCCCCGGCGTGCCAAGCCCGCTCGCCGACGTCACTCCCGCGGACATCGACTTCGTCGTCGTCCGGGAGGGAACCGAAGGCGCTTATGCCGGGTCGGGTGGCTTCCTGCGGCGCGGGACTCCTCAGGAAATCGCCACCGAGGAGAGCCTCAACACCGCGTTCGGGGTCACCCGCGTGGTGCGCGACGCGTTCGCCCGTGCGGCGAGGCGGCCGCGACGGAAGCTTACCGTCGTCCACAAGACGAATGTCTTGGTGCATGCGGGGGATTTGTGGAGTCGGGTGGTCAAGGACGTGGCGCGTGAATTCCCGCAGGTGAGCGTCGATTACTGCCACGTCGATGCGGCGACCATTTATTTCGTGACCGACCCGAGACGCTTCGACGTGATCGTGACGGACAATTTGTTCGGGGACATCCTGACCGATTTGGGAGCGGCGATCGCCGGCGGTATCGGGCTGGCCGCGAGCGGCAACATCAACCCCGAGCGCACCACCCCGAGCATGTTCGAACCCGTGCACGGGAGCGCACCCGACATCGCGGGCCGGGGAGTGGCCGACCCCACGGCGACGATCCTGTCGGCTGCGATGCTGCTGGACCATCTGGGTTACGGCGAGGCTGCGCGGGCGATCGAGCAGGCGGTTGCTGACGATCTCGCGTGCCGGACCACGGTCGGCCAACGTCACACTGCGGAGGTAGGAGACGCCATTGCCGGGCGCCTGGCTGGCTGAACGTCGACTGATTTTCTCGACGTCGCAGTGTTCCGTGGCACCGAGGGGCACGGTAGGGTGATCGAAGACAGCTCGGAGGACGGAGGCCATGACCATCGAGTTTTCCCGTGAGCTCAACCCCCATCCCCTGCCGGAGGATCAGCGCGCGCGGCTGCTCGCGGACCCGGGCTTCGGACGCGTCTTCACCGACCACATGGTCACGATCACTTGGACGGCGGAGCGCGGGTGGCACGACGCGCGGCTGCGCCCCTACCAACCCCTGGTGCTGGACCCGGCGACCGCGGTCTTCCATTACGGGCAGGCGATTTTCGAGGGGTTCAAGGCCTACGCACAACCCGATGGCTCCATCAAGACCTTCCGTCCCGAAGCCAACGCCGCCCGCATGCAGAAATCGGCGGAGCGGATGGCGTTGCCGCCGCTCCCGACGGCGGATTTCCTCGCCGCCTGTGACCTGCTCATCTCCACCGATCGGGCGTGGGTGCCGCGGGACGGCGAGAAGACCTTGTACGTCAGGCCCTTCATGATGGCCACCGAGGTTTTCCTCGGCGTGCGGCCGGCCAACCACGTGACCTTCGCGGTCATCGCGTCGCCGGCGGCGAGCTATTTCTCCGGGGGATTACACCCGGTTTCTATCTGGCTCTCCCAGGAATACACGCGCGCTGCGCCGGGCGGAACCGGCGCGGCGAAATGCTCCGGAAATTACGCGGCGAGTCTCATCGCCCAACGTCAGGCCGCCGAACACGGCTGCGAGCAGGTGGTCTTCCTCGACGCCGTGGAACGCCGTTGGGTCGAGGAACTCGGCGGGATGAACATCTATTTCGTGTTCGACGACGGCACCCTCGTCACCCCGCCGACGTCCGGGACGATCCTGGAAGGCGTCACCCGCGACGCGATCCTCACCCTCGCCACGGAACACGGTCACCGGGTCGACGTCCGGCCCATCGACATCGACGAGTGGCGCAGCGGCGTGGCGAGCGGGCGCATCACCGAGGTGTTCGCCTGCGGGACGGCGGCGGTGGTGACCCCGATCGGCCGGCTGGTGTGGGACGGCGGGCAGCTTTCCATCGGCGACGGAACGACCGGCAAGGTGGCTCAGGAGTTACGCGACGCGCTGCTCGCGATCCAACACGGCCACGTCCCCGACACCCACGGGTGGATGCACACGGTGTGTTGAAGCTCCCCAGATTCCCCACGGGTATCGCGGAGTTCTCCGGGACGTTCGACCCTGGCCGACCGGTGGACCGGTTGGCACCGTCGGGGCGTGGGCATCCCGAAAAGCGCAGTTGCCGTTCGTCGGCTACGACACGATCCCGCTGATCGGCCGTTCTTGGTGATCTGGGAGATCACGCGCGCCTGTCAGCTCGCCTGCCTCCACTGTCGGGCCGACGCCATCCGCCACCGCGACCCCTTCGAACTCACCACGACCGAAGGCAAGGAACTTCTCGACGATTTGGCCGCTTTCGGTCCACCGCGACCGCTCCTGGTGCTGACCGGCGGGGATCCGCTGGAGAGGTCGGACCTGGTCGACCTGGTGAGTCACGGAACCGCGCTCGGACTGTCCGTATCGCTCTCACCTTCCGTGACCCCACGATTGACCAGAGCCGCCCTCGCCGAACTGCAATCCGCGGGTGTGCGCACCGTTTCTCTTTCCCTGGACGGCGCCACACCCGCGACCCACGACGCTTTCCGCGGAATCGACGGCGTCTTCGCCGCAACCGAGGAAACGATCCGTATCGTCGGGGAACTCGGCCTGCGACTCCAGGTCAATACCACCGTGACACAGCAGAACGTCGCTGAATTACCGGCCATTCTCGACCGCGTGTACCGAGCGCACGCCGCATTGTGGAGCGTCTTCTTCCTCGTTCCGGTGGGGCGCGGGCGACGGTTGAAGGCGTTGTCTCCCCGTGAGGAAGAGGCCGTCTTGCACTGGCTGTACGAGGTCTCGGCAGTCGTTCCGGTCAAGACCACCGAGGCGCCGCAGTACCGCAGAGTGGTCGTGCAGCGGATGCGCGGTGAGAATCCGCCGCTCGGCGAGCCGCTCTTCGAGCGTCTGCGGGCGTCGACGTCCGAGCTGTTTCGGGACGCCGTTTCCATGCGGAGCGGGTTCGGGTCGCGGCGACCGCCTCTGGACATCAACGCGGGGCGAGGCTTCGCCTTCATCGATCACCGCGGACTGGTGTACCCGAGCGGCTTTCTGCCACACGCCGTCGGGTCGGTACGCGCGGCGCCGTTCTCTGTGATCTATCGAGAGGCTCCTCTGCTCCGAGCGCTTCGCGACCCCGACGCATTGGGCGGCAAGTGTGGTCGATGCGAGTTCCGGACGATCTGCGGCGGATCTCGCTCGCGGGCCTTTGCGCTCACCGGCGACCCGTTGGCCGAGGACGCGATGTGCGCCTACCAGCTCTGAAGACGGTCCGCGCGAAGACGGCCGGAGCCGACGGTGGCGATCGCCGAGCCGGTGTGGCACACTGACCCCGTGCAGAGTGCACTGATTATCACCTAGGCGCGTTGGTCGTCGACCAGCGCGCCCGACCCTTCGCGATCGCGAGGGGTCTTTTTGTTATCCGAGTCGGCCACCAGAGGAGAAGACGATGACCAGCCAGTCCGCTCCCTCGCCCGCCACGGCTACCGGCGGCCTGCAGATTTACGACACGACCCTGCGGGACGGCGCGCAGGGGGAGGGCATGGCCCTTTCGGTGGCCGACAAACTTGCCATCGCCCGTCACCTCGATGACCTTGGTGTGGGGTTCATCGAGGGGGGCTGGCCGGGCGCACTGCCCAAGGACACCGAATTCTTCCGCCGGGCCCGGGACGAACTGCGGCTGCGTAACGCCGTCCTCGTGGCCTTCGGCGCCACCCGCAAACCAGAGGTACGCGCCGAACGGGACCCGCAGGTGCGCGCCCTCCTCGACGCCGAGACCCCGGCGGTGTGTCTCGTGGCGAAAAGCCACGTCCGCCACGTCCACGAAGCGCTGCGCACCACCCTCGCCGAAAACCTCGCGATGATCCGCGACACGGTGGAGTTCTTCCGCGCCGAAGGTCGTCGGGTTTTCCTCGACGCCGAGCATTTCTTCGACGGCTACGCCGCGGACGCCGATTACGCCGTCGAATGTGTCCGGACGGCCGTCGAGGCAGGCGCGGAGGTCGTCGTCCTCTGTGACACCAACGGCGGCATGCTGCCGTGGCGGATCGCGGACGTCGTCCACGATGTCGCCGAGCGAACCGGCGCGCCGCTCGGCATCCACTGCCACGACGACACCGGATGCGCGGTGGCGAATACCTTGGCGGCGGTCCAGGCCGGGGTCCGGCAGGTGCAGGGCGTGGTCAACGGGTACGGCGAACGCTGCGGGAACGCCAACCTCATCACCGTGGTGGCGAACCTCGAATTGAAAATGGCTACCCCCGTGCTGCCGGCGGGCCGATTGGCCGAACTGGGCAGGATTTCCCATGCGGTCGCGGAAATCGCCAACCAGCCGCCGCGGGCCAATCAGCCGTACGTGGGATTGTCCGCGTTCGCGCACAAGGCGGGGCTGCACGCCTCGGCCATCAAGGTCTCGCCGGATTTGTACCAGCACATCGATCCGGCGCTGGTCGGCAACGACATGCGGATGCTGGTCTCGGAGATGGCCGGCCGGGCCAGCGTGGAATTGAAGAGCCGCGAACTCGGCTTCGACCTTTCCGGAGACCGCGAAACCGTGAGCCGCATCGTGGAGCGGGTCAAAGAACTCGAAGCCCGCGGTTTCATGTTCGAGGCGGCGGATGCTTCCTTCGAACTGCTGCTGCGCGAGGAGTTGGACGACGTCCCCGCCCGCTTCTTCGACCTGGAGTCGTGGCGGGTCATCGTGGAACGTCGGCCCGACGGTGAAGTGGTCTCCGAGGCCACCGTCAAGGTGGTGGCCAAGGGGGAGCGGATCGTCGCCACCGCGGAAGGAAACGGACCGGTCAACGCCCTCGACCGCGCGCTGCGCCAGGCCCTCGAACGGCTCTATCCGCAGCTCGGGGAACTCGAACTGGTCGACTACAAGGTGCGGATCCTCGACGGGTCGCACGGCACGGGGGCGGTGACCCGGGTGCTGATCGAGACCAGCGACGGGGAGACCGAGTGGACCACGATCGGTGTCGACGAAAACGTGATCTCCGCTTCGTGGCAGGCGCTGGCCGATGCCTACTGCTACGGCCTGCTTCGGGACCTCTCCGGCGTCGAAAGGTCGGCCGGCGCCGTCCAGGCCGCGGCGATGGATTCTCCGGAAGCTCGATAACGTCGGGACGTGCGCATCGCGAGATTCCCCTTCGGTGACGGCGGAGGCTTGCGCTTCGGGGTGGTCGAAGGGGAGGAAGGTGCGGAGCAGGTACGGCTCATCGACGGTCATCCCTTCGGCGAGATCCGGCTCACCGACACCCGCGTTCCGCTCGCCGAACTGCGGCTCGTCGCACCGATCCTGCCCAGCAAGGTCGTCGCGGTCGGCAAGAACTACGCCGACCACGCCCGGGAGATGGGCGGTGAGCCACCGGCCGAGCCGGTGATTTTCATCAAGCCCGCCACCTCGGTGATCGGGCCGACTTCTCCGATCATCTATCCGACTCACCTGTCGGCCCGCGTGGATTACGAGGGCGAACTGGCCGTCGTCATCGGTCGACTCTGCCGTAGCGTGCCGGTCGAGCGGGCTTTCGACGTCGTCCTCGGGTACACGTGCGGCAACGACGTCACAGCCCGGGATCTGCAGGAGCGCGACGGGCAGTGGACGCGGTCGAAGAGTTTCGACACCTTCTGCCCGCTCGGGCCCTGGATCGTCACCGACGTCGATCCCAGCGACCTCGAATTGGTCACCCTGCTCAACGGCGAGGTGCGCCAGCGGGCGCGGACGTCGTCCCTGCTGCACGGCATCGCCGAGTTGATCGCGTTCGTCAGCGATGTCATGACCCTCCTTCCCGGTGACGTGATCCTCACCGGGACGCCGGCGGGGGTCGGGCCGATGCGCCCCGGGGACGAGGTTGCGGTGCGTCTCGAAGGCATCGGTACCTTGACCAACCGGGTCGTGGCCCGAGCAGGAGAGGAGCGTGAGGCTTCGTGACCGTCCGGGTGCGGGTAGCGCCGTCGCCGACAGGGGATCCGCACGTCGGGACGGCGTACATGTCGCTGTTCAATCTCGCGTTCGCCCGTCGCCACGGCGGGGCGTTCATCCTGCGGATCGAAGACACCGACCGCACCCGCTACATCGCCGAAAGCGAACAGCAGATCTTCGACGCGCTGCGCTGGCTCGGCCTCGACTGGGACGAGGGACCCGACAAAGGCGGACCCTACGGGCCGTATCGCCAGTCCGAGCGGCTCGACACCTATCGGCCCTACGTCGAGCAGCTTCTCGCCGGCGGCCATGCGTACTTCTGTTGGTGCACGCCCGAGCGGCTTGCGGCGATGCGTGAGGAGCAACAGCGGCGCAAGCAGCCCCCCGGCTACGACCGGCTCTGCTACGGCAAGACTCGGGAGGAGCGGGAGCGGCTCGGCGGGTTCACCGACCGACCGGTGGTGCGGATGCTCATCCCCGACGACCCAGCGCAGTTGCCGCTCACCTTTCCCGATCTGATTCGCGGCGAGGTCTCCGCACCCCGCCCGGACGACCAGGTGATCCTCAAAGCAGACGGGTTCCCGACGTACCATCTCGCGGTCGTCGTCGACGACCATCTCATGGGGATCACGCATGTGGTTCGGGGAGAGGAGTGGATCAGTTCGACCCCCAAGCACCTGCTGCTGTACGACTGGCTGGGGTGGCAGCGTCCGGCCTACGCGCACATGCCGTTGTTGCGCAACCCCGACAAGTCGAAAATCTCCAAGCGCAAGAATCCGGCCGCCCGGTTGCTGTGGTTCCGTGAGCAGGGATACCTCCCGGAGGCCCTGCGGAATTTCCTCGCGCTTATGGGGTACTCGATGCCGGACGGCCGGGAGATCTTCACGTTTGAGGAGATGGTGGCCGAGTTCGATTGGGCCCGGGTCAACCCGGTGGGACCGATCTTCGACGTGACCAAGCTGGACTGGCTGAACGGGCACTACATCCGATCGCTCGATTCCTCCGATCTCACCGATCGTCTCGTCCCCTATCTGCAGCAAGCCGGACTGCTGAGCACTCCCGCCACCGCGGCCGAGCTCGACGTGCTGCGCGCCGCGACCCCGCTCATCCAGGAGCGGATCACCCTGCTGGGAGACGCGCCCGCGATGCTCGGGTTCCTCTTCGTCCCCGAGGAGCACTTCGAGATCGAAGCGGAGGCGGCGGAGCGAGGCCTCTCGGAGACCGCCGTCCCGGTGCTGCAGGCCGCACTCGATGCGCTTCAGGGGCTCGCGACCTGGACGGCGGAAGCGATCCGCGAGGCGCTGCAGGGCGTTCTCGTCGACGGGCTCGGGCTCAAGCCCAGGCACGCGTTCACCCCGGTGCGGGTGGCGATCACCGGCCGGACGGTCTCCCCGCCGCTGTTCGAATCGATGGAGATCTTGGGGCGGGAGCGCTGCCTCGAGCGGATGCGCCGCGGTCTGGCCCGCGCCGGGGGCGTCGGTTACACTCGACCTACGGTCGCAACGTCCGACCCGATGGGGTATGGGGTAATTGGCAGCCCGGCGGATTCTGGCTCCGCTAGTCTAGGTTCGAGTCCTGGTACCCCAGC
>JAIMAI010000034.1 GCA_023512015.1 Acidothermus sp.
ACGTTGGTGGCATACGACTCATCGCGCGCGATATTGCCGCGGGCGTCCGTGTGCAGGCCGAATTGTTCGATGAGGGTACGCTCCGGCCCGAGGAATCCCATCGCGAGGAGCACCAACTCGGCGGGAAGTTCTTGTTCCGTGCCCGGAATCGGTTCGAACCGCCCGTCGACCATCCGCACCTCGACGAGTTTCAGCGCGCGCACGTTGCCTTCGTCGTCACCGAGGAATTCGACGGTGTTCACCGAGAATCGACGCTCGCCGCCCTCTTCATGCGCGGTTGACGTGCGCAGCATGAGCGGCCAGGTAGGCCACGGTGTGCTGGGCGAACGTTGCAAGGGCGGCTGCGGCAGGATTTCCAGTTGGACGACGGAACGCGCCCCTTGGCGGTGCGCGGTACCCAAGCAGTCGGCGCCGGTGTCCCCGCCGCCGATGATGACGACCCGCTTGCCTTCGGCCGTAATGGTCGGTTTCTCCAGGTCGCCCTGCTGAACACGGTTGGCGATCGGCAGGTACTCCATCGCCTGATGGATGCCGCGCAGTTCTCGCCCCGGGATCGGCAAGTCCCGCGGCACCGTCGCACCGATCGCGAGCACGACGGCGTCGTAACGGCTTTTCAGCTCACGCGCGGAGATGTCGACGCCGACGTGCACCCCGGTACGGAAACGGGTTCCTTCGGCTTCCATCTGGGCGAGCCGACGGTCGAGCACCCATTTCTCCATCTTGAATTCCGGGATGCCGTAGCGGAGGAGCCCCCCGATACGGTCGGCCCGCTCGTAGACCACCACGGTGTGCCCCGCGCGCGTGAGCTGTTGGGCGGCTGCGAGCCCGGCCGGCCCGGAACCCACCACCGCGACGGTCTTTCCGGACAGTCGGCCGGGTATTTGCGGGGTGACCCACCCTTCTTCCCAGGCGCGGTCGGCCAGCTCGTGTTCGACCAGCTTGATGGTGACCGGCCCCCCGGTCTGCTCGGGGTCGATGGACAGCACGCACGCCGCTTCACAGGGAGCCGGGCAGAGCCGCCCGGTGAATTCCGGGAAATTGTTGGTGGCGTGCAAGCGCTCGATCGCGTCCCGCCAATCCGACCGGTAGGTGAGGTCGTTCCACTCCGGAATGAGGTTCCCGAGCGGGCAGGCATTGTGGCAGAACGGGATCCCGCAGTCCATGCACCGCGCAGCCTGCTGTTCCAGCTTCTCGTGCGGGAACGGCTCGTAGACCTCTTTCCAATCCTTGATCCGCTCCGATACCGGCCGAAGCGCCGGCGTTTCCCGCGGAATACGGAGAAAACCCTTCGGATCAGCCATGTGCCGCCGCCATGATCTGCTCGTTGACGTCCGCGCCGGTTTCTTCGGCGAGTTTGCGGGCCGCCAGAACCCGCTTGTAGTCCTGGGGCATCACCTTCGTGAAACGGGAAAGGGCCGTCGGCCAATCGGCCAGCAGGCCGGCGGCAACCGTGGAACCGGTCTCTGCGGCGTGCTTGCGCACCAGCCGTTCGAGGAGTTCGGCGTCGTCGCCGTCCAACGGATCTAGATCGACCATTTCGGTGTTGACCCGAAGGGGATCCAAATCGAGCACGTAGGCGATTCCGCCGGACATACCCGCAGCGAAATTCCGCCCGGTCTGACCGAGGACGACGACCACCCCGCCGGTCATGTACTCGCAGCCGTGGTCACCCACGCCTTCCACGACGGCCGTCACCCCGGAATTCCGGACGCAGAACCGCTCCCCGACCACCCCGCGGATGAATCCCTCACCGCCGGTGGCGCCGTAGAACATGACGTTCCCAGCGATGATGTTGCGGTGTGCCTCGAACGGCGCATCGAGCGGCGGGCGAAGAATGATGCGCCCGCCGGAGAGGCCCTTGCCGACATAGTCGTTGGCGTCTCCGATGAGCCGCAGAGTGATGCCGCGCGGCAGGAACGCACCGAAAGACTGGCCGGCTGAGCCGGTGAACGTGATGTCGATGGTGTCGTCGGGCAAACCCTGTCCGCGGTAGCGCTTCGTCACCTCGTGGCCGAGCATCGTGCCGACGGTTCGGTTGACGTTACGGATCGGCAATTCGAGTTTCACCGGCGTAGCGTCGTTCAACGCACCTTCGCACAGCGCGATGAGGGTGTGGTCCAGCGCCTTGTCCAGCCCGTGATCCTGCACGGTGACGCAACGGCGCGGTTCGTCCGGCTTCTCGGGGACGCGCAGGATCGGTGACAGGTCGAGTCCTCGTGCCTTCCAATGCGTGATCGCCTCGGAGGTGTCGAGCAACTCGACGTGACCGATGGCTTCGTCGAGGGTGCGGAAACCGAGTTGCGCCAGGTATTCACGCACTTCTTGCGCTATGAAACGGAAGAAATTGATGACGAATTCCGGCTTCCCGTTGAACCGCTTACGCAGCTCGGGGTTCTGGGTCGCGACTCCTACCGGGCAGGTGTCCAGGTGGCACACCCGCATCATGATGCAGCCGGAGACCACCAGCGGTGCGGTCGCGAAGCCGAATTCCTCCGCTCCGAGCAAAGCCGCGATGATCACGTCACGACCGGTCTTCAACTGGCCGTCGGTCTGGACGACGATCCGGTCCCGTAACCCGTTGGCGATGAGGGTCTGCTGGGTTTCGGCGAGACCCAGTTCCCACGGGGAACCGGCGTGCTTGATGGACGTGAGCGGAGACGCACCGGTGCCGCCGTCATGCCCGGAGATAAGGACGACGTCCGCCTTGGCCTTGGCCACACCGGCCGCGACGGTCCCGACCCCGGTCTCGGCGACAAGCTTGACGTGGATGCGCGCCCGCGGATTGGCGTTCTTCAAGTCGTGGATGAGTTGCTTCAAATCCTCGATGGAGTAGATGTCGTGGTGCGGCGGTGGGGAGATGAGGCCCACACCGGGGGTGGAATAGCGGGTCTTGGCGATCCATGGGTACACCTTGTGTCCCGGCAGTTGACCCCCTTCCCCCGGCTTCGCGCCTTGAGCCATCTTGATTTGCAGGTCGTCGGCGGCGGTGAGGTATTCACTAGTGACGCCGAAGCGACCGCTCGCCACCTGCTTGATGGCGCTGCGTCGTTCGTCGTACAGACGCTCGGGATCCTCCCCGCCTTCGCCGGTGTTCGACCGTGCGCCGAGCCGGTTCATCGCAATCGCCAGGGTTTCGTGTGCTTCCTGGCTGATCGAGCCGTAGCTCATCGCCCCGGTCGAGAAGCGCTTGACGATCGATTCGACCGGTTCGACTTCCTCGATGGGAACCGGCGGGCGCACCCCGGTGCGCAACCGCAGCAGCCCGCGCAGGGTCATGAGCTGGCGAGATTGGTCGTCCACGAGTTTCGTGTACTGCTTGAAAATCTCGTACTGACCGGTGCGGGTCGAATGCTGCAGACGGAACACCGTCTCGGGGTTGAACAGGTGCGGCTCGCCTTCGCGACGCCACTGGTATTCGCCACCGACTTCCAAGCGGCGGTGCGAAGGATGCACTTCGCCGATCGGGTACGCCTTGGTATGGCGGGCCGCGACTTCGGCCGCGAGCACATCCAGGCCGACCCCGCCGAGCTTGGAGGGAGTGCCGGTGAAATACCGGTCGATGACGTCCTGGGAAAGCCCCAACGCTTCGAAGACCTGGGCGCCCGTGTACGAGGCGACCGTGGAAATACCCATCTTGCTCATCACTTTGAGCACGCCCTTGCCGAGCGCCTTCACCAGATTGTGGACGGCGGTGTGGGCGTCGATTCCGGTGAGCATGCCGGTGCGGACCATGTCCTCCACGGTTTCCATGGCCAGGTACGGATTGACCGCGGCGGCGCCGTATCCGATGAGAAGGGCCACGTGGTGGACTTCGCGGACGTCCCCCGCCTCCACGACGAGCCCGACCTTGGTGCGGGTCTTCTCCCTGATGAGGTGGTGGTGCACCGCACCGGTCAACAACAGCGAAGGAATCGGCGCGCGCTCCCGGTCGGAATCCCGGTCGGAGAGCACGATGATGCGAGCGCCGTTCTCGATGGCCTGCGAGACTTCGGCGCAGATTTCGTCGAGCCGAGCCCGCAACGCCTCGCCGCCGCCGTCCACCGGGTAGAGCCCGCGCACCACGTACGGCGCGAGCCCGGGAAGGTCGCCGTCGTCGTTGACGTGCAGGATTTTCGCCAATTCGTCGTTGTCGATGACTGGGAACGGGACGACGATCTGGCGGCAGGATGCCGGACCCGGATCCAGCAGGTTCTGCTCCGGGCCGATGGTGTTCGCGAGCGAGGTCACCAATTCTTCGCGAATCGCGTCCAGCGGCGGGTTGGTGACCTGCGCGAACAGTTGGGTGAAGTAGTCGAAGAGCAGCCGAGGCCGGTCGGAGAGCATCGCCAAGGGAGCGTCGTTGCCCATCGACCCGATGGGTTCGGAACCGGTGCGGGCCATCGGGGCGAGAATGAGCCGCAATTCCTCCTCGGTGTAACCGAAGGTCTGCTGACGGCGCAGCACCGATTCGTGGGTGTAGACGACGTGCTCCCGATCGGGAAGTTCCGGTAAGGTCAGCAGGCCGGCGTGCACCCAATCTCGATAGGGGCGGGCGGCGGCAAGTTCTGCCTTTATCTCGGCGTCGTCGACGATACGCCCCTGCGCCAAGTCGACGAGGAACATCCGCCCCGGTTGCAGACGGCCCTTGCGGACCACGGTCGCCGGGTCGATGTCGAGCACCCCGACCTCGCTCGCCAAGACGACGAGGCCGTCTTCGGTGACCCAGTAGCGGCCCGGCCGCAGGCCATTTCGGTCCAGCACGGCACCGATGACGGTTCCGTCGGTGAAGGTGACGCAGGCCGGCCCGTCCCACGGCTCCATGACACTGGCGTGGAACTGGTAGAACGCCCGCAGATCCGGGGGCATCTCCTCGTTGTTCTCCCACGCCTCCGGGATCATCATGAGAACCGCGTGCGGCAAGGAACGTCCGCCGAGGTGCAACAATTCGAGCACCTCGTCGAAACTCATCGAATCGCTTCCCCCCGGGGTGCAGATGGGGAAGAGCTGGGAGAGATCGCCGGGAATCTTGTCGCTGGCCAGCAACGTCTCACGGGCCCGCATCCAGTTGCGGTTTCCCATGATGGTGTTGATTTCCCCGTTGTGCGCGATGTAGCGGTAGGGGTGGGCAAGCGGCCAGCTCGGAAAGGTATTGGTGGAGAACCGCGAGTGCACGAGGGCGAGCGCGCTCGCGAACCGCGGATCGGAGAGGTCCGGGAAGAAACGCTCCAATTGCGGAGCGGTGAGCATGCCCTTGTACACGATGGTGCGCGGCGAGAGTGAGGGGAAGTACACGCCGACTTCGTGTTCGATCCGCTTACGGGCTCGGAAAGTGCGGCGCTCCAAATCGATCCCGGTCAAAGCCGAATCGGTCGGGGCGAGGAACAACTGGCGGAAACGGGGCATCACTTTGCGCGCGGACGGACCGGGAACCTCCGGGTCCACCGGCAGTTCCCGCCAAGCGAGCACTCGCAGCCCCTCTTCGGCCGCGATGCGCTCCACACCGGCGACTTTGGTGGCCGCCGCGAAATTATCCGTCGGCAAGAACGCGATACCCGCGGCGTATCCGCCGACCGGGGGCAATTCGACGTCCAGCACCGCGCGGAAGAACGCATCAGGCATCTGCGCGAGCAGCCCGGCACCGTCCCCGGTGTCGGCTTCCCGCCCGGTGGCCCCGCGATGTTCGAGATTGCGCAGCGCGGTGAGGGCCTTGACGATGACGTCGTGGCTCGCCACGGCGCGCAGATCGGCGACGAACGCGACCCCGCAGGAGTCGTGCTCGAATCGCGGGTCGTACAGACCCCGGGGGGTCGGGTCGGGCAAGCCCAAGTCGAGGAGCTGCGGTGTCGACATGGTTCTCCCGTCGTCGGTTCGGGCGGGACGGCGGGCATGAAAAAGCGCCGTCACCTGCGAACTGCCCAGGGACGACGCTGGCCCTGTTGGAAGCTCGCCCCCATAGTGCCATACGCGAGGCTGCAATGCGAGGGCGGCACGACCTGGAAAGCATCCAAGCGGAAGGGAAACCCGCGAAACCCGAGGCAGAGCGTCGCCGCCTAGGCGACGTGGACGCCGATCGCTGCTCCCACGCCGTAGGTGACGGCGGCCGCCGCGGCCCCGAACGCCAACTGACGAAGGCCGCCGAACCACCAGGGGCGAGCGGTGATCCTGGCGACCACCGCGCCGGCCACGAAAAGCGCTACCGCGGTGAGCACGATCGCCGGCCAGAACGACACCGCTCCGAGGAGGAATGGGAGCAGCGGCACGAAAGCGCCGATCGAGAACGACAGGAACGACGAACCGGCGGCAAGTAGCGGCGATGGCAGCTCGCCCGGCGCGAGGCCGAGTTCCTCGCGGGCGTGGATCTCCAGGGCGCGGTCGGGGTCACGGGAGAGTTGACGGGCGACTTCCCGAGCCAGTTCGGGGTCGAGCCCGCGGGCGACGTAGAGCTGGGCGAGCTCTTCCCGTTCGGCGTGTGCGTTGCGCAGCAGCTCCTCCCGCTCGACTTCGATCTCGGCGCGGGCCAAGTCACCCTGGGAGGCCACCGAGACGTATTCGCCGACCCCCATTGAGAAAGCGCCGGCGATGAGCCCACCCAGACCACTCAAGATGATCAGGTGTGGGCTGGCCTGAGCACCCACGAAACCGGCGATCAGCGAAACGTTCGAAATGATCCCGTCCATGGCGCCGAAGACCGCCGGCCGCAGCCACCCGCCGGTGACGTCGCGGTGGCTGTGATGGATTTCTGCGCGAACGCCGCCCGCACCCGTCTCGCTGGTGCGTTCCGCCGTCATCTCGGCTCCTCCGGATGCTCCGATTCGGCGGAAAGCGCGGCTCGGCCGGCCGCAGGGGGTGAGCGATCGGCAGCAGAAGCTACCGCGCTCGCATCGTCCGGGGTCTCCGACGCAACGTCGTCCCTCACCTGCGCCGGCTGCGCCACCGCCACGCCTCCACGCTCGATCCCCTCGACGACGACCTCACGGCCCGGACGCTTCTTGGCACTCACCACGAAACCGACCAGCGCACCGAGGAAGACCAGAATGCTGGTCCAATCGTTGAGCCGCAGACCCAGGATGTGGTTGGCGTGGTCGACCCGCAGGTATTCGATCCAGCCGCGCCCCACCGTGTAGGTCATCGCGTAGAGGAAAAACGCCCGACCGTGCCCGAGCCGGAATCTGCGGTCGGCCCACAAAACCAGCAAGCCGGTTCCGACGTCCCACAGCGATTCGTACAAGAAGGTCGGTTGGTAAACGCCGGGCACCCCGGACGCCGTGTGGGCGCCGTCGATTTTCAGCCCCCACGGCATGGTGGTGGGTTTGCCGTACAGCTCCTGGTTGAAGTAATTCCCCCACCGCCCGATGGCTTGTGCGAAGGCGATCCCGGGAGCAGCGGCGTCGGCGAATGCCGGGAAAGCGATGCGGTGACGTCGGCAGGCAATCCAGACCCCGAGGGCCCCGAGGGCGATCGAACCCCAGATACCCAGGCCGCCGTCCCAGATGTAAAAGACCCGCACCCAGTCCCGGCCCGGTTTGAAGTACAGCTCGGGATCGGTCACGACATGGTAGAGCCGCGCCCCGACCAGGCCGAACGGAATCGCCCACGTCGCGAGGGTGCCGACGGTACCGGGAGAACCACCGCGCGCCTGCCACCGCCGGTCGATGACCAGCAACGCGACGATGATCCCGAGGATGATGCAGAGCGCGTAGGCGCGGATCGGCAGCGGACCGAGGTGCCAGACGCCCTGGCTCGGGCTGGGGATGTAGGCGAGGGGAGTCGTCATTGCGGATTCGACGCTACCTGCCCACCGGAGCCCCGCGCACTCCGGCAGCGAGCTCACCGGCGAGGGCCCGCACGGCGGCCGGCGCGTCGGCGCTGGCTTCGAAGACCCTGCGCACGAACGCTGATCCGACGATCACCGCGTCGGCGTACTGCGCGACCTCGGCGGCTTGTTCCGCCGTCCCGACCCCAAGACCCACGCCGACCGGCAGGTCGGTATACCGGCGCACGCGGGCCACCAACGCGGGCGCTTGAGTGCTGGCCTGTTCGCGAACCCCCGTCACCCCCATCACGGACGCCGCGTAGACGAAACCTCGGCAGAAGCGAGTGGTCAGGGCGATCCGTTCGTCGGTCGAGCTCGGGGCGACGAGGAACACCCGGTCGAGGTGGTAGGCGTCGCTGGCCGCGAGCCACGCTTCGGCTTCATCGGGTAACAGATCTGGTGTGATCAACCCGCTGCCCCCGGCGTCCGCTACCGCGGCCGCGAACCTGTCGACGCGGTAGCGTTCGACGGGATTCCAGTAGGTCATGATCAAAGCTGCGACGCCGGTCGAGGCCACCGCTTCCAGGGTGCGCAAGACGTGGGCGATCGAGGATCCCGCCCGCAGCGCGACGTCCGAGGCCCGCGCGATCACCGGCCCGTCGAGCACGGGGTCGGAGTAGGGCAACCCGATCTCGACGACGTCCACCCCGCCGTCGACCAGGGCGCGCAGGTTGGCCACTCCCTGTTCGAAGTCGGGGAAGCAGGCGGGAAGGTAGCCGACGAGCGCGGCACGCCCCTCGGCTCGGCAGCGCCGCAAGGTCTCGGCGAGGACGGTCATCGCCGCTCCGTCGCGTGGCATCGCGCGGTCCCCGCCGCTCCCCGGCCGGCCATCACCGCTCCCCCGTCAACCCGAACCAGCTCGCCGCCGTCTGCACGTCCTTGTCTCCGCGGCCCGAAAGACTCACCAGCACCACGCCTCCCGGCCCGAGTTCGCGACCGATCCGCAACGCGCCGGCCAGCGCGTGGGCGCTCTCCAACGCGGCGAGGATCCCTTCGGTGCGGGCGAGCAGCCGGAACGCGTCCATCGCTTCGGCGTCGGTGACCGGCTGGTAGCTGACCCGGCCGGTCTCCTTGAGCCACGCGTGTTCGGGACCGACGCCCGGGTAGTCCAACCCGGCGGAAATCGAATGGGAGGGCAGGGTCTGCCCATCGGCGTCCTGCAAGACGTAGGTGCGTGCGCCGTGGAGCACCCCGCGGCTGCCGGCGCTCAGCGTCGCGGCGTGTCGTCCGGTCTCGACGCCGTCCCCCCCGGCCTCGAAACCGAACAGCCGCACGGTCGGGTCGTCGAGAAAAGCGGTGAAAATACCGATCGCGTTCGACCCGCCGCCCACGCAGGCGACGACGGCGTCGGGTAGACGCCCCACGGCGTCGAGAATCTGCCCCCGCGCCTCCTCACCGATGATCTTTTGGAAGTCGCGGACGACGGCGGGAAACGGGTGCGGCCCGGCAACGGTCCCGAAGAGGTAATGGGTGTACTCGACCGTCGTGACCCAATCGCGGAACGCTTCGTTGATGGCGTCTTTGAGGGTCCGGCTGCCGGCGTCGACGGCGACGACGTCTGCGCCGAGCAGTCGCATCCGCGCGACGTTGAGGGCTTGGCGGCGGGTGTCCTCCTCCCCCATGTAGATCGTGCAATCCAGCCCGAAGAGCGCGGCAGCGGTCGCCGTGGCAACACCGTGCTGACCCGCGCCGGTTTCTGCGATCACCCGCTTCTTGCCCATGCGGACCGTGAGGAGCGCCTGACCCAACACATTGTTGATCTTGTGGGAGCCGGTGTGAGTCAGGTCTTCACGCTTGAGGAAAATCCGCGCACCGCCTGCGTGTTCCGCGAACCGTTTCGCTTCGGTGATCGGCGTGGGCCGGCCGGCGTAGCTGGTGAGCAGGGTGCGCAATTCGCGGTGAAAGCCGGGATCGCCCATCGCCGCCGCATGCGCAACGGCCAGCTCGTCGAGAGCCGCGACCAGAGCCTCCGGGACGAACCGGCCTCCGAACGGGCCGAAATGCCCGGCGGCGTCGGGCAAAGAGGGGCGGACGCCGTTCATCGTGCCCGCCCCACGGGCGTGTCCGCCGATGCTGCTGCCACGCCCGACCTCAGATCGCCTCGTGGCGCAGAGCAGGGTGGAAACCCGCGGTGACCAATTCCGCGACCGCTTGGCGGGGATTCTTCTCGGTGACCAACCCTTCGCCGACGAGGACGGCGTCCGCCCCCGCCGCCGCATAGTTCAGCAGGTCGTGCGGGCCGCGGATCCCGGATTCGGCGACCTTGACGATGCCGCTCGGGATGCGGGGTGCGAGTCGGCCGAAAAGGTCGCGGTCGACCGTAAAAGTCCGCAGATCGCGGGCGTTGACGCCGATGACGCGGGCCCCGGCGTCCACCGCGCGTTCGACTTCCTCCGCGGTGTGCACCTCGACCAACGGGGTGAGGCCGAGGGACTCGGCACGTTCGACCAATGAGACCAACGCACTGTGGTCGAGGGCCGCGACGATGAGCAACACCAGGTCGGCCCCGTAGGCCAGGGCCTCCCAGAGCTGATAGGAGCAGTAGACGAAGTCCTTGCGCAGCACCGGGATGTCGACGGCGGCCCGGACCGCCTCGAGGTCGGCGAGGGATCCGCAGAAGCGGCGTTGTTCGGTCAGCACGCTGATGGCGGCCGCACCGCCGGCTGCGTATTCGCGGGCGAGGGCGGCCGGATCCGGGATCGCCGCGAGGGTCCCGCGGGACGGGCTGGAGCGCTTCACCTCTGCGATCACGGTGACGGCGTCGGCCCGCTTCAGCGCGGCGACCCCGTCGCGGGGCCGCGGACGGCGAGCGGCGCGCTCCTTCAGTTCGTCGAGCGGCACGGCACGTTGACGCGCCTCGACGTCGGCCCGTACACCGGCCATGATCTCGTCGAGCACGGTCACGGTTCCTCCGAGTGGTAGCACGCCGTGCCCTGCATTGTGATGGGTGGAACTCGCTCAGGCTAGCGGTCGTTGATGACCCCACCGAACACCGGGTCCGTTCTTCGGCAGGACGACGGTGAAGCACGCGCCTCCTTCCGGAGCCCGGCCGGCTTCGGCTCGGCCCCCCAGCCGCTGCGCCAGGCCCGCGACCAGCGCCAACCCGACTCCCGTGCCGACCCGCCGCACCCCCCGGTACCGCTCGTAGAGCACCGAGCGCTCGAACGCCACCCGACAGTCGTCGTCGGTGAGCCCGGGGCCGCCGTCCCGCACCTGCACCGCAACCGTGCCGTCGGAGGAGAACGCGGCGAAGACGATCGGCCGACCTGCCGGGGTGACCCGCAGCGCGTTTTCGGCCAGCCCGTCGAGGATTTGCCGCAGCCGCGCCCCGTCGGTGACGGCGGTGAGGTCGGACGCCGGATCCGGCAGGTCGAGGCGGAACTCCACGCCCTCCTTGGCGCATCGATCGGCCCACACCACCCCGGCTTGCCGGACGAGCTCGGCCACATCCACGGGCTGCAGGTCGATCCGGAAATCCTGCGCTCGCAGCCGCGCGAGGTCGAGCAGGTCGCAGACCAGCCGCTCCAGCCGGGTCGCCTCCGCGACCACCACCTGGCCGGTGGCCGGGACGGCGTCGGGGGCGACCACGCCGTCCGCCAACGCCTCGGCGTACCCGCGGATCGCCGTGAGCGGAGTGCGCAGCTCGTGAGAGATGGAGAGCAGGAATTCTCGTTCGCGGGCTTCGCTGGTCGCGAGCGCGGCGGCGAGCCGGTTCAACGCCTCGGCCACCTCGGCCACCTCGGCGGGGCCCTCAGGCGTCACGATCACGTCGCGTGCCCCCGTGGAGAGCCGATGCGCCGCAGCCGCCGCCTTCCGCAGGGGTCTGGTGATCCGTCGAGCGAGCAGGACACCGAAGATGGCCGCGGCGGCCAGTCCGATCGCGAGGGAAAGGCCGACGCGCATCCGGGCTGCGTTCTCCGAGCCGCGGGCGTCGGCGACCCGCTGCAGGAGGATCACCGCACCGCCGTCGGCCAACGGCTGGGTCTCGACGTAGGTGCGCTTCCCACCGATGCTGCGGACGGCGGACGTCGGTCGGCTGGTGTCAAGCCCGGCCGTACCCCGGCGCAGCGCGGCCGAGGTGAGCGGGCGTCCTTCCGGGCCGGTCAGCTCCCCGGTGGGCTGCAGGACGACGATCGTGATCCCGTGTGCGCGCAGGTTGGCCACCACGGAGGCCGGAACCCGCACCGGGGATCCGTTTCGCGCGGTGAGGTCGGCCGCCGCCGCGACCAGCGTCGCGTCGGAGCGGAGCTGAGCCCGACCCTGCGCGGGAGCCAGCAGGTGCAGCAGGCCGAAGGCCAGGATCCCAGAGACCAGAACGGCGACCAGCGCCGAGAGCATGGTCACGGCCGCGATGCGGCCGGCCAAGGTGTGCCGGGCACGTGCCGCGGAGAGGGCTGGGGGCTCAGGGTTCGACGCTGTATCCGACACCACGGACCGTCCGGATGGGGCTCACGCCGCCGAGTTTGGCGCGGAGCTGGGCGATGTGGACGTCGACGGTTCGGGTTCCGGCGGCCGCTTCGTATCCCCAGACGGCGGCGAGCAGCTGCTCGCGGGTGAAGACCCGCCCGGGACGCCGGCACAAGTGGGCCAGTAGGTCGAATTCGGTGGCGGTGAGGTCCACCGCCCGCCCGGCCGCACTGACCTTCCGCCGGGCAGGATCGACGACGAGCGAACCGACGACCAACGGGGACTCCTCCTCCGGCCTGCCGCGGGCGCGGCGCAGCACGGTCTTCACCCGTGCGACGAGTTCGCGGGGGCTGAAGGGCTTGGTGATGTAGTCGTCGGCCCCTAATTCCAGCCCGACGACGCGGTCGATTTCGTCGTCCCGTGCCGTGACGAAAATGATGGGGGTCCAGTCACCGTCGGCACGGAGCATGCGGCAGATTTCGGTGCCGTCGATGGTAGGAATTCCGATGTCCAAGACGATGGCTACCGGGTGGAGATTTCGGACGGCGGCGAGCGCGGCGCGTCCATCGGTTTCCACGTGTACCCCGAATCCTTCACGGGTGAGATACATCCGTTCGAGGTCCGCGATAGATTTCTCGTCTTCCACGACGAGGACGAGACCTTTGCCCTCACTCTTGGTTGCGTCCACCACGACGTCCTTTCGATGCGGCGCCGGTTTGCGGCACGGGGTGAGACCGGCCGCCTGCGACGTCCAGCATGTCGTCGGCTCACCGCGAAGCAGTGTGAAGGAATCGTTCGAAACACGTAAAGATCAGATCGTGGGGTCCTGTCCGCGATCGAGTTGATCCCACGGCGAGGGGGTTTCCGGACGGCGATATGCCCGCCGCGTTTTCGCGCCGACGGGGTCGTACCGGCGTCCCATCGCCGGCCAGTGCGCGGAGCGGACGATCACGAAAATCCCGAGGGCGACGACGCAACCCCCCAGGACGGCGACGAGAACCGGCCACCCGGTCGGTGAGGCGTCGGCAAGGTGCGGGGGGCGGAGACCGGAAACGTCGGTCGCCCGCTGCCGTACCGCCGCGGCGGGGGCGCGGGCGACGGGGACGGCCTCGAAGGCCATACCTGCGCCGGCGAGGGCGATCAGGCCGCCGATCACCCGACGCAGCACGCCGCGGGCCGCGGGCAGCGCGACGACTCCGGCGAGGACGACGAATCCCGAGGCGTAGGCGCCGGCGGCGACCTGATGACCGGTGGCGTCCGCGGCAAGGGGCGCTCCGGCGGCGGTGGTAGCGACGAAGTGGACCCAGACCCGCCCTCCGGCGAAGAGGTCCATTCCGCCGAGCAGCAGGCAGACGAGGACGGCGACGACGAGGGGCCGCCGTGATGTGGTGTCCCCGGAGGTGGTCACTCGGCCGGCTGCAGGGTCTCGGCGATCGTGACCGCCGAGAGCACGGTGTTGGCTTTGTTGCGGCATTCCAGGTCTTCTTTCACCGGATCGGAGTCGGCCACGAGTCCTGCTCCGGCCTGGACGTAAACGGTGTGGTCCCGCAGCAGGGCGGTGCGAATGGCGATCGCGGTATCGAGATCCCCGGCGAAATCGACGTACCCCACGACTCCGCCGTACAGGCCGCGGCGGGTCGGTTCCAATTCTTCGATGATTTCCATCGCGCGCACCTTCGGCGCTCCGGTAAGGGTCCCGGCGGGAAAGGTGGCGGTCAGGACGTCGAGGGCGCTGCGGTCGGGTGCGACGTGGCCGACGACGGTGGAGACCAAATGCATGATGTGGCTGTAGCGTTCGACGGCCATGAAATCCACGACTTCGACGGTGCCGGGAACGCAGACCCTTCCCAAGTCGTTGCGGGCCAAATCCACGAGCATGACGTGCTCGGCGCGTTCTTTCGGGTCGGCGAGCATCGCGGCGGCGAGCGCCGCATCTTCTTCCGGAGTCGCGCCGCGGGGACTGCTCCCCGCGATCGGGTGCATGGTGGCGCGCCCATCTTTCACGGTGACGTGCGCCTCGGGACTCGACCCGACGACGTCGAAACCGTCGAACCGCAGCAAATACAAATAAGGGCTCGGATTCCGCGTGCGCAACACCCGGTAGATGTCCAGAGCGGACGCCGTGGTCTGCATCTCGAAACGCTGAGACGCCACCACCTGGTAGATGTCGCCGGCGCGGATGTATTCCCGTGCCCTTTCCACCCAGCGCCTGTATTCCTCGCTCGAAGTGCGTCGCAGCGGCGGGCGGGCCGGGACTTGTTCGACCATCGTGACGGTCGACGGAGCGGGACGGCGTAGTGCGTCGGTCATTTCCTCCAGACGGGCGCGGGCGGCGTCCGGTGAATCCCCGGGGAGCACGTTGGCGATGAGGAGCACGCTACCGTCGTGGTGGTCGAGCACCGCCAGATCGGTGACGAGGAGCATCACGAGCTCCGGGAGGTGCAGGTCGTCGACCGTCGCGTCGGGGAGTTTTTCCAGCCGCCGGACCATGTCGTAGCCGATGAATCCGACGAGACCACCGGTGAGAGGCGGGAGGCCGGGATCGCGGGGCACCCGCAGCGCGTCGATCGTGCCGCGAAGCACGTCAAGTGGGTCTCCTTGGACGGGGACACCGGGCGGCGGCGTCCCGATCCAGCGCGCCCGCCCTCCTTCTTCGGTGAGGACCGCGGAGGCCCGTACGCCGATGAAGGAATACCGCGACCACGCCCGGCCGTTTTCCGCGGATTCCAGGAGGAAAGTGCCGGGACGGTCGCCCGCGAGTTTGCGGTAGAGGCCGATCGCGGTTTCGCCGTCCGCAAGCAAGCGGCGGGTGAGCCGGCGGATCTGAGCACCCGGGGGCGCGGTGGCAAAAGTCGTCACGCGGAGACCTCGGGCGTCACGATGGAGCCTTGGCGACTGTGGGGATCGACGACGACGGCCGGGAGCGCACCGGCGTCGAAGCAGGTTCGATCGCCCGTGTGACACGCGACCCCCACCTGATCGACCTTGACCAGCACGGTGTCGGCGTCGCAGTCCAGTGCCACGGATTTGACCCACTGGTAGTTGCCGGACGTCTCGCCTTTGACCCAATATTCCTGTCGGCTGCGGCTCCAGAAGGTGCAGCGACCGGTGGTCAGGGTGCGGTGCAAGGCTTCGTCGTCCATCCACCCGACCATGAGAACTTCGCCGGTGTCGTACTGCTGGACGACGGCGGGAACCAGCCCATTGGCATCACGCTTGAGCCGGGCGGCGATGGCGGGATCGAGATTCGACGGACGTGCGGGCATGCCCCCCATTCTGCCGGGTGAGCTTCGCCGGGTGCGCGGCCGTGGTGCGGCGTCCGGGCGCGAGACGAGGAGCGCTCACGGACGTGCGGCGGCGCAGTCGCGTACCGGGTAGCCCGCCGCCCGCAGAGCCTGTTTCACATCACGGATGCGAAGGACGCCGAAGTGAAAGACGCTTGCCGCGAGGACGGCGTCCGCTCCGGCCTGGACTGCCGGGGGAAAGTCCTCGGGTCGTCCCGCTCCTCCGCTCGCGATGATCGGGACGTTGACCGCAGCGCGGACGGCGGAGATGAGGGGCAGATCGAAGCCGGCGCGGGTGCCATCGGCGTCCATCGAGTTGAGCAGTATTTCGCCCGCGCCGAGCTCGGTGGCTCGACGCGCCCATTCGATCGCGTCGAGCCCGGCTGAACGGCGGCCTCCGTGGGTGGTGACTTCGAACCCGGACGGCATCTCCGGGTTGCGCCGGGCGTCGATCGAAAGGACGACGCATTGGGAGCCGAACCGGTCGGCGGCTTCCGCGAGGAGCTCGGGGCGTGCGATGGCCGCCGTATTGACACCGACTTTGTCCGCGCCGGCGCGCAGTAGGCGGTCGAAATCCTCGACGCTGCGCACACCACCGCCGACGGTGAGGGGGATGAACACTTGCTCGGCCGTGCGGCGCACCACCTCATAGGTGGTCTCCCGATCGGTTGCGCTCGCGGTGATGTCGAGGAAAACCAGCTCGTCTGCTCCTTCGGCGTCGTAGCGTGAGGCAAGCTCGACGGGGTCGCCCGCGTCGCGCAAATCGACGAAGTTGACACCCTTGACGACTCGACCCGCATCGACGTCCAGGCAGGGGATCACGCGGACCGCGAGGTCGGCGCGGACCCCGCGGTCGCCGCGGTTCGGTCCGGACGGAGAAGGAGGCACGCCGGGGAGTGTATCGCTGAGGATAGCCGGGTAATGGCGTCGCACACAGGAGGGGGCGGATTCCGCATACGTCACAGGGGAGGCATCACGCTAGCCGTACGCCGACTCGACCGTCCGATTCGAAGCCGGGCGTTTCCAGGCGGCGTCATCCACAAATTCGGCTAGGTAGGGGTAGCGCGGCAAGCGCTCGATCCGCTATCGTCCTGCCCCGTGATCACGTCTTGCCGTGGCCGTTACCGCGTTGCCGCGTGCGCCGCCCTCGCCCTTCTCGCGGTGGCGGGCGCTGCCGGCTGCGAAACCGTCGACCACTCCAGCAGAACACCCCTGCCGCCGATGAGCTCGGCCAGATTGTCTCTCCCGATC
>JAIMAI010000035.1 GCA_023512015.1 Acidothermus sp.
AGACAGCTCAGAGACTGCTCTGGCGAGGTCATGAGGTCCAGGCAAGAACAGAGGCTTTATCAGCCGACTATTCGTAGCAGCGAGCCAAGCTACGATAATCGCGGCTGGCACCATTAGCCGCTGCATAAGCTGCCCTGTAGTCCTGATGAGGCGAGACACCGTGGGTCGTCTGCGTGTACTAGAATACTTTGCGTTTTTCGGTCTCGCTAGTAGATGACTAGTGGTCTTGAGCATCGTTCGCACCTTTGCGTGATATCGCCTCAAATAGATGGGCTCTCAATTCTTGAAACTCCGGCGTAGTTCGTATTGCAGAGTCTCTGGGTCGATGAAAGGGGACCTCCATCACAGTGCTGATGATGCCTTGATCCATGACGACA
Source organism: Acidothermus sp. (assembly GCA_023512015.1). Lineage (GTDB taxonomy): Bacteria > Actinomycetota > Actinomycetes > Acidothermales > Acidothermaceae > Acidothermus. Next base: position 378 of record JAIMAI010000035.1, read on the forward strand.
ACACGGTCACCCATATATATGGCTTCCTCTAGATCATGAGTAACAAACACGGCTGTTAACTCTTCCTTAGCAGCTAGATTGAGGACTTCATCCTGTAAGGTCTGCTTCGTCATTTGGTCTAGGGCGGCGAATGGTTCGTCCATTAAGACGACGAGAGGTTGGGCCGCGAGGGCGCGAGCGACGTCCACCCGCTTGCGCATTCCTCCCGAAAGCTGGACCGGGTATCGCTGCGCTACCTCCTGTAATCCGACGAGGTTCAGTAGTTGATGTACGCGAGAGCGACGTTCATGCTTCGGTACTTTACGAATCTTTAGAGGGAACTCTATGTTATCCCATACTCGCATCCAGGGAAAGACTGCGTCTTCTTGAAATACAACGACTCGATCAGGACCTGGCTCAGTGATTCGCCTACCATCGATGTACACTTCTCCGGAACCTAGCGATACTAGTCCCGATACCGCATTCAATAACGTGCTCTTCCCGCATCCACTTGGGCCTACTAGGCTTACAATCTCGCCGCGTCTTACTTCCAGATTGACGTGAGATAGCGCCACGAACGCATCGAAGTACACCGAGACGTCGTGTACTTTAAGGCGGATCACAGACGTTTCTCGCTTTCTACCCTCAGGTAGGCTTCTGCCGTCGGTATCACTACCAGTGGTGAGCGACGAAACTTGCATCTGATCTTATGCTCCTCGTTGACTAATTACTGCTGCGCGAGACTGCCTATCGCACGAGCACAACCTGGGCATAGCTGAGCGCGCACGCTCAGACTTGCCTTGATGTCTACAGCACCAACTGATCAGGTCGTTCCCTCTCGGCTCTTGACTGCCTCCCACGTCTCAACCGATCTGGCACTCTGTTGAAATGAGGTTAGCGCTAACGTCGTTGTGTGTCAAGAGGTTCGGGGCCTATGAACAAGATAGGCAAGAGGCCGCTAGGTCGCCCCTTGATCATGAAGCTGCTAGCAGGCGGCATGTCGCGCTCGCGCCAGAACGCACCTGCTAACCTTAGCCTAGATCTTGTAAAAGGTTGGCTATAAGAGACCAGCTGATGTGGCTGGTAGATCGGAGTAGCACAAGAGTGCCCTCGCAGTCGAACAACAATGTTGCTGCCAAGCGCGAGCTCCGGGTCGACCGGCGGGAGGTTGGCGCTCGGGTGAGCATGGTTGACGTGGCCCGCCTGGCAGGCGTTTCTCATATGACTGTCTCGCGTGTTATAAACAATCACGCCGCGGTCCGCGAGGAGACGCGACGACGGGTACTTGCTGCAATCGATCGATTAGGCTACCAACGCAACACGGCAGCGCGGGCACTCGCGACGCGACGCTCGGGCATTATCGGCGTTCTTACGATTGAGACAGCACTCTACGGCCCCGCGAGCACGCTGTACGCAGTGGAGAACGCGGCCCGCCAGGAAGGCTTCGCCATCACGATCACGAGCATCAAGACGGTGGATCCGGCAACCGCCAAGGAAGGGCTACGACTGCTGACGGCCCAAGGGGTGGAGGGAATCGTCGTCATCGCGCCGAGCAGTCAGATCGGCGAAGCGCTTTCTTCGATCCGGGGACGGGCCGCGATCGTCACCGCCGGTGATGCGCTCGCCGGGGATGTCCCCGCCGTGTACGTCGACCAGGCCGGGGGCGCCCGTCTCGCGACGACGCACCTTCTGGAGCAGGGTGCCGCAACCGTGTGGCACGTCGCCGGGCCGCGCGACTGGCTGCACGCCCAAGCGCGCATCCGTGGATGGCGGGCGGCATTGAAAGCGGCCGGACGGCGGCCGCCGCCGCTCCTCTACGGCGACTGGACGCCGGCGTCCGGCTACCACGCCGGACTCACCCTCAGCGAGAAGATCACTGAGGGGGATGCGGTTTTCGTCGCAAACGACCAAATGGCGCTCGGGATGCTCCGAGCTTTCCACGAAAGGCGCATCCGCGTGCCCCGCGACGTGCTCGTCGTCGGGTTCGACGATGTGCCGGAAGCGGCTTACTTCACCCCACCGCTCAGCTCGATCCGCCAGGATTTCGCAGCAGTCGGTCGCAACGCGATCCAATTGCTGCTGGAGGAAATCAACGGCGGACACCCGCAGCGCGCGTCGGTGGTTCCGGCCGAGCTGGTCGTTCGACGGAGTTCGGTGCGGCCGAAGGGGTGAGGCTCACGATCGCCGTGACGGCCAGCACCCCGATGATGACGGCGAGGGAAAGCCAGAGCGGAATCTCGGGCAGGTTCTCGAAATTGTGGTGTGCCGCTTCGAGGACGAGTTTCACGCCGATGAACCCGAGGATGATGGCAAGCCCGTAGCGCAGATAACGCAACCGCTCCAAGAGCCCCAGCAGCAGGAAATACAACTGGCGCAGGCCCATCAGCGCGAACGCGTTCGCGGTGAGAACCAAGTACGGTTCGCGCGTCAGGCCGTAAATAGCGGGAATCGAATCCAACGCGAAGAGCACATCGGTCGAGCCGATCGCCACGAAGACCAACAAGAGGGGGGTGGCGACTCGCCGTCCGTCGATGCGGGTGAAAACCCGGCCGCCTACGTACTCGTGGGTGGTCGGCACCAGGCGGGCCACCAGCCGCCAGATCGGATTCCGTCGCGGATCCGGCTCATGCTCACCGCCCCGCAACAATTGCACCGCGGTGAAGAAGAGGATCGCTCCGAAGATGTAGAAAGTTGCCGTGAAACGCTGAATGGCCGCCGCGCCCGCGGCGATGAACGCGCCGCGCAGGATCAAGGCCGCAACGATGCCCCACAGCAACGCCTTTTGTTGGTGGACCGCCGGTACCGCGAACGACGCGAGGATGAGGGCGAAGACGAAGACGTTGTCGACCGACAGGCTGTACTCGGTGAGCCATCCCGCGAGGAATTCGCCGCTCCACCGCCAGCCGCTCACCACCCCCAGACCGAGAGCGAAGATCAACGCGAGTCCGACGTAGACGCCGATCCACAGCGCGGCTTCGCGCATCGAGGGGACGTGCGGACGGCGCACCGACACCGCCACATCGATGGCGATCAGCGCGGCGAGGATGGCGATGGTGACGAGGTAGACCCACCAGTGAATAACGAGCATGAGGCCTCCGGCAGTCGCGATCGGCTGCCGAAGGTCTCTCCCGCCGGACGGACGTATACGCCGCAGCGGCTACGACGTCCGGATCTGTCGATCGTGTTGACGAACGTCGTACGCAGGGATACTCCCCTTCGGTCCTCCCTACTTTAGTCGACGGTCCCTCCTCGACCACCCCGAGAGGGCCACGCCTTCATGAGATCGGCTCCCGTCGATACGCGGCCGCTACTGCTACCCCGAAAGCACCCAGGACGGTCCAGTAGAGGCTCACCGCACCATGGGACCGAGCGAGCAGGTACAACGCTCCTCCCGAGAACGACCCGAGCGACTCGCCGAGCGTCACCGCAACTTGACGCAGGTTGAACGATTCGACGAGCGGGCGAGTCCCGGGAAGAGCCGCAAACGCCGTGTCCACCATCGGCGTGGCGAACGTCTCCGCGAGGGAGAAGACCACGACTGCGACGAGCACTCCGCCATAGACCAAACCCGCGGTGCCCATGAGCACGAAACTCCCGGCGTAGAGCAGAAGCCCGAGGAGCAAGAAGCGTGTCGGCGCGGTTCCAACCGCTAGGTGTCGGCGGGTTCGAGCAGTGACGACGGTCTGCAAGGGCACCACGCATATCGCGTTGAGGGTGAACACGGCGGCTCTTTCCGCGCTGGAAGCGGTGATGTGGGCCCAGACGTGCCGGCGGGCGTATCTCTCCGGTTGATGGGCGAAGGCCGGACGGAATCGTCGCCGCAACCGTCACGGCCGCGGCAAAGTAGGCGAGGGCGACTCCGCTGAGGAGAAAAGTGAGCAGGCCCTTCCCGAAGAGGAGATTGCCGAGAACCGGTCCGACTGCCGCGGCAACGTTCACCACGACCTGCACCGCCGAGAACACGACGTTGCGTTGCGCGCTGTGAGCGAGCATCTTCGCGACGAAGACTCGTGCAGCCAGCCCATTGACGCTGATCCCGGTGCCGGCGAGAACCAGGAAGGCAATCACGCCCGGAGCCGGTGGTTGGATCGCCAATCCGAGAAATCCCAGCGCTGCCAAGCACAATCCGGCAGCCATGGAGCGGTCGATGGCGGCGCGATGGATCAATGGGGCGCAGAAAAGCGATGCTCCGCGAATGGCGAAGGTGAACACGAACAGCACCGCGCCGACGAAGAAGGGTCCGAGTTCACCGGAAAATCGCTGCACCACCAGCGGAAGCACGGGGAGGATGGTGAAGAAACCCAAGTGGGAAAGGAGGTAATCCGCGGTGACCGGTACCAGCACGTCGCGGGTCGAACGGACCCGAACAACGTCGAGGGGAGGCGCCGCCGTCACCGATCTACCGCCTCGAACCGCCGACTGAGGCCGCCCATGGTGCCGGTCGGCCGGCGGCGCGCGGGTTGGACCGCCCGGAGGCTAGGGGGCATGAAAGCCTGTCGCAACATGTGTCGTCGGCTACACCACCTGGTGCAACCAGCGGACCGGAGCGCCCTCGCCCGCGTGGCGGAAGGCTTCCAACTCCGCGTCCCACGGACCCCCGAGAAGCACGTCGAGGCCGGCCGCGAGATCTCCTCCGCCGGCCATCAAGAGGCGCAGCCGATTCTCGGGAACGACGAGATCCCCGTTGGCCGACGTGAGCGCGTGATACAGGCCGAGGCTCGGGGTGAAGGCGTAGCGTTCGCCGTCCGCCCCAGGACTGGGATCTTCGGTGACCTCGAATCGGATCGGCCAGCCGCGCAACACCGAAGCGATGCGACCCGCCGTCCCGGCCGGTCCCGCCCAGGCCACCTCGCAGCGCAGGCAACCCGGCTCCGCCGGTTGAGCCTGCCAGTCCACGTGCGCGGGCAGGCCGAGAACACCGGCGATCGCCCACTCCACGTGGGGCACGACCGCCGGCGCGGCCGAGTGCACGTACAACACACCGCACGTACTCACCGGTGACCTCCCGATCTCCTCGACGAGGGACGCCTTCCCCAGCGGCCTCATCGACCGGTCTCGGTGCGTACGTGTGTGAGGACATTCTGCCCGGCCGGACGCCGTCCCGGCCACCCGCCACGCCGTCCCGGCCACCGCAGCCCGGCACCGACTGCCGTCGCCCTCCGGAACTATGCGAGCCGCACCGGCTACGGGAAGATCAGCGAGCTGTCGCCGCTCTCGAGCGCGATCAGTTGTCCGGCGACGCCGATCGTGAACGGCCACGCGCGGCCGGCGTCCAAAGCGGCGCTGCGAATGGAGGCGGCCGCGGTCCGCGCGGCGTCCGGCTGGCCGAGGCGAAGCAACGCCCAGCCGGCGGCGGGCCAATATCCCACCGGTCCGCCGACGCCTCCGATGAGGGCGGTCGCGGTCGGCTCGTCCCACTGCGGCTGCGCGGCGTTCAGCCGGGCGACCAGTTCCGCGGCCCGCGCCCGCGGGATCGCGGTGGTCGCGGCGATCCACGCCTGCTCCATCGCGTCGGGATACAGCTCGGACCAGTCGGTGACCACCCTCGCGCCGTCGCCGTGTTCCGCCCAGTCGTAAGCCCCGGTGGCCGGATTCCACAAGGTCGCGACGCCCTGAGCGAGGCGGACGGCGTCCCGCCCGGCCCGCCACGCAAGCGGCCAGTCACCGAGGACGGCGGCGAGTTCGACCGCGGCCACCAGGCCGCGGTAAGTTTCCGCCTGGTCCATGAGGTATTTCACCGGCCAGGTGGGTTTGGCAAAGGTGAGTCCGTCGGAATCCTGGGTCGCCTCGATGGCCGCGACCGCCCCGGAAATTCCCGCGTGCAGCGCCGCGAGTCGAGGCACATCCGGGTCCACCCGAAACGTGGCGCGGACGGCGGTCAGGAACGTCCCGGCGTACGCATCGGTGGAATCCTCGTCACCGGTGGAAATCTCGGCTCCGCTTGCGTCGACGTCGTAATCGGTCACGAAGCCTGAGGAATTCTCGTGCGCCGCGTACCAGGCGAGCCACGCCCACGCGGCGTCCGAATACTGCGGCGAGCCGGTGACCCGGGCCGCTTCCGCCAATCCGAGCGCGGCGTAATTGGCGAGGTAGGGCGAGATGTGTCGCTTGTCGATATACCACGCGATCGCGCCGTCGGGAAGTTGTGCCTGCAGGATCCATTCGGCGTCGTCGCGGACCGCCGCCATGAGAGTCGACGGATCGGAGGAGCCGACCGCGGGTTCGGCGAGCGCCGGGGTGGAAAGCAGAAGTGAGCCGAGGGCAGGAAGGGCCACGGCAAGGGAGAGGAGTCTGCGCACGCGGCTCAGCCTGGCGATCCGGCCCGCGGCCCGGCAATCCTCCAATCGTGTGATCACTTGGAGTGATCCACGGGCCACGCGAGGTGATGCCTGCGGCGGCTCGGGTGCTCAGCTCGGGTGCTTATCGGGATCCGAGGAGTGGCCGGGGAAGAGTTTCTTCGAGGGATCGATGGCGACGGCGGCGTTGTTGACGGCGATCGCGGCCTCGCCGAGGCCCACCGAAATCAATTTCACCTTTCCCGGGTAATCGGTGATATCTCCGGCGGCGTAAATCCGCGGAACGCTGGTGGCCATTGTCGTGTCGACGGCGATGTGCCGGTGCCGCAATTCCATGCCCCAGTTCGCGAGCGGGCCGAGTTCGGCGACGAATCCGAGAGCGGCGACTATTTCGTCGACTTCCAACCGAACAGTGTTCTTCGTGTCGTGATCGGTGACGTCCACCGCTTCGACGTGGGCATCCCCGTAAACCGCGCTCACCTGATAGGGCGTCATGATTGTCACCGACGATTCCCGGAGTTGGGCGACCGACGCCTCGTGGGCCCGGAATTCGTTGCGACGATGGATCAGCGTCACCGACGCAGCAACTTTCTCCAGCATGAGTGCGTAGTCCACGGCGCTGTCACCGCCGCCGACGACCAGCACCCGCCGTCCGGATAATTCACCGGGGTTCGGAACGAAGTAGCGAAGGCCGTGGCCCTCGTACTCCTGGCCGACCGGAAGCCGGCGCGGCGTGAAAATGCCGATGCCGGCGGTGACGATGATGGCTTTCGCATGGATGAGCAGGCCGGTGTCGGTCGTGACGAGGAAGCTTCCGTCGTCCAGGCGATGGAGATCCTGGGCGCTGTGACCCAGCAGCATGGTCGGGTTGTAGGTCTGCGCCTGCTTGAACAGGTCGGCGGCGAGTTCGCGTCCGAGGATCGCCGGGATTCCCCCCACGTCGTAGATCACCTTTTCGGGGTACAGCGCCGCGAGTTGGCCCCCGGGCTCGGAGAGCGAATCCACCACCGCGACCGACATCGCGCGAAATCCCGCGTAATAGGCGGCATACAGGCCGGAGGGCCCGGCCCCCACGATCAAGATGTCGACATCGTGGTCCGGGGTGCGGCCGGACAGTTCGTCGCTGGACATGGCCCCACCGTAGTACGGCTCTACACTGCGCCCATGGCGCTGCGTCTCGAACCCGCGGAACGCGCCGCCCTCGCCGATCTGCTGCTCGCCGTCGGTCCGGAAGCTCCCACCCTCTGCGCCGGGTGGCAGGCTCGCCACCTCGCCGCCCACTTGGTGCTCCGCGAATCGAGGCCACTCGCCGCGATGGGAATCACCCTCCGCCCGCTGCGTCCCCTCACCGAGAAGACTCTCCGTCGGTTGGCGGACGGCGACTTCGCGCTGCTGGTGGAGCGGATCCGCACCGGCCCACCGTGGTGGTCGCCGGCGGGCCTTCCCGCGCTGCGCGAAGCCGTCAACGGCATCGAATTCTTCGTCCACCACGAGGACGTGCGCCGCGCCCAGCCCGACTGGCAGCCGCGCCCGCTCCCGGCCGCCGTGGAAGACGAACTGTGGCGTCGGCTGCGCCGGCTGGCTCCCTTGGTCGCCCGCGGCGCAGCCGCGACGGGTCGCAGCCGAGCCCTGGAACTGCGCCGGACGGACACCGGCGACGTGATCCGGACCCGCAGGTCACAGGCCGCGGTGACGGTCGTCGCCGGTCCGCCGTCCGAGCTGCTGCTGTGGATTTTCGGACGACGGGACCACGCGCGCGTGACCACATCGTGAATTCTCGCCTGACCGCATCGTGAATTCTGGGGTCAGGGAAAAATACCCCTCAGCGCGGCTGAGGAGCGTCGTCCGTCGAACGGCGTGCGGCTTCCTCCCGCCGTCGGCGCATCAAGTTCTGGTACCGGTAAGTGTCGATGACCGAATCGAGCAAGGCACGGGCCACCATCACGAGGACCACCGCGACTCCGAGACGGATGAACATTTCCGCTATGGAAATCGAGTGGTCGAAGAGCCCTCCGCGCAAGGCCGGATAGCTCACCAGCAACGCGATGGCGAGCATCGGAGCGGTCAGGCGAAGGCGGCTCACCGTGCTGCCACCGCCCTCGCCCGTAGCTGCACCTGGAAGACGAAACGGCGGATGGCGTCGGCGGCACGCATATCTGCGTCGAACGCCACCACGACTTCGGTCTGGCCGGTTTCGGTAAGCCCTGTGCGAATCACATGCCCGTGGATTTCGAGTTGCACTCCGCCGATCGTCGTCTGAATGGTGGCCGGCACCAATTCGGTGATGGTCTGCCGCGGCACCCGCATGCGAAAACCGCCTTCGGAAATATCGATGGTGGTGCCGGGGGTGACCGTGCCGGGGAGGACGAGGAGCACCGGCACCGCCGCCCGCACTCGCACGAAACGTCGCCGCTGAATCAGTTGCGCCGGAGCGGTCGGACGCAAGCGCCACAGCCGGGGTTGACCGGAGATGAATTCCACGATCTCGCAGGGCTGCTGGTAGCGACCGCGTGGGGACACCCAGGAGAGTTCCACTTCACGCAGACCGCTGGAGATGAGGGTGACGTTCCCCCCGGTAGGCGCCGCGATGAAGACGCTGTCGTCGGCGATGTCTTCCACCCGCGACGGATAATCGACTCCGTCTTCCCCGATGCGGACGGTCACCAGGGAATTCAGGGACAACGTATCGGCACCGGCGCGGCTCACCGTGCCTCCACCAAGCGCTGGATTATCATGCCGCCCCAGACGCGGGTCGTCGCGATTTCGCCGTCCAATCGCGCCACCGGTATTCCGAGCTGCAGGACGGACGCCGGATCCGCGCTGGCCTCCACGTCGGTGACCACGAGGGCGTCGATACTGCCGAGGCGTTTGACCCACATCGCGACGTCGCCGGTCTTGCGGGTCGCCGGTACGACGAGCCAGGTCGCCGTCGATCCGAGGGCTTGCAGAACGCTGCGGCCGAATTCCGCGGCTGCCGGCGCCATCGGAGCGTCGACCACGACGACGGTCGGAGTGCTGTATTTCACCCAACGCTCCCGACGCACGGCGATTTGCTCGACCGCGCTGAGGCGCCGGGCCGGAGGAACCCGGCTGGGGGCACGGCGTGCGGTCACGTAGTACATGGCACGCTCGTCCAAATCGGAGGTTCCGACGAGCTCGGTTGCCGCTTCCCACGCGGATTCACCGTCTCCGACGACCGCGAAGATGTCTCCGGCGTTCGTGGGGGGCTTGGGGACGGGCGGCAAAGACCGTAACGCGGTGACCAGCGCCGCCAACAGATCTCCCGACGCATCACTCGGCAGGATCTCCGACGGCAACCCCAAACCATGAAGGCGGGCCGGCAAGGTCGCCGTCGTCGCCGGATGCGTTCCGCGATAAGTATGACTAGCCCGCGCCAACAGCACGGAAGGGTCGCTCGCGTCGACCTTCGGGAAAGTCGCCGGTTTGACGTCGTCGCCGGAAGATCCGACGGTATTGGTGAGTTCTTCGAGCACACTCGCGAAAGAGGCGCCCTCGGTGGAAATCCGAGGGCTCGGCCGCGACGACCTCATGGATTCGTCGACCTCCCGGTCGCTGATCGCGTCTGCGAGATCCAGGAGAGAGGCGGGAGACGGCGACGGCTTCCCGTCCGACGGTTCGGTATCGGACGCGTCCGGGACGGCGGTCGTGTCGCCGTCCGTCTCGATGGTGAGTTCGTAGCGTTCGCGGGCGAAGAATCCTCCGATCCCTCCTGTTCGAACCTTCTCGGCCTTGACGATGCGCGCATTCGGGCCGCATTCGGCGTGGGCGCGCACGAGGAGTTCCTCCAGATCGGGGCCATCAAGCAGCATGCGCACGGGCCAGACTCACCGTCCCTACCGTCTCCAGGTGCAGATGCGGACTGAGTTCGCCGTAGGCGAGCACCGGCAGCCTCGGATTGGCGGCCCGCACCAGCCGGCGCAACGCGGGGCGCAGCGGTGCCGCACAAACCAGCACCGGATTGTTCCCGAGCTGCTCGGCTCGCTCGGCCAGCCGGCGAACTTCTCCCACGAGATATTCGGCATCGTCGGGTTCCAAGGCAAGGAAACTTCCGTGTTCACCCTGACGCAACCGTTCGATGAGACGCTGCTCGGCCAACGGCTCGACAGTGATCACAGTCAGTCGATTACCCTGCGCGTACGCCGCCGAAATCGCCGGGCCGAGCGTTGCCCGCGCTGCTTCGATGAGCCCCTCGGGATCCTGACTGACCCGAGCCCGCTGGCTCACACCTTCGAATATCCGCGGCAGATCCCGAATCGGGACGTGTTCTTCCAGCAAGCCTTGAAGGACACGCTGGATATCGCCGAGCTGCAGCAGGCCCGGGGTGAGTTCTTCGACCACCGCCGGATGGGTGCGGCGGGTGAGTTCGGTGAGGGTTTTCACGTCCTCGCGGGACAGCAGCCGGGCGGCGTTGTCCCGCACCACTTCGGCCAGGTGGGTGGTGATGACCGACGCTCGATCGACGACGGTGGCGCCGAGCATTTCCGCCTGTTGGCGTAGTTCGGGCGCAACCCATTTGCCGGGAAGGCCGAAGACTGGTTCGACGGTGGCGGTCCCGGGGAGGTTGGCGAGATTCTCGCCGATCGCCAGCATCGCGCCGGGGGGCGCTTCGCCGCGCGCGACCTCCACTCCGTTGACCCGGATGGCGTAACTCCCCGGAGGCAGATCCAGGTTGTCCCGAGTTCGGACCGGTGGGATGACCATCCCCAATTCGATGGCCAACTTGCGCCGCAAGGCACGGACTCGTTCCAGCAGCTCGCCTCCACGGCTCTGGTCGACGAGATCCACGAGGTCGAAGGCAAGTTCCAATTCGAGCGGCTCGACCCGCATCTCCTCGACGAGCACCTCGGGAGAATCCGGTGCCGGGGGCGGCCCGACGCTCGGCGCCGGCTCGGCACTCTTGGCCGGCTCCTTGAGTCGGGATGCGAGCAACAGCGCCGCCCCGCCCAGGAGCAAGAAGGGCAGCTTGGGTAGGCCGGGAACCAGCGCGATGACGAGGATCGCCACTCCCCCGATACGAATTGCCTGGCGTTGCGAGGAAATCTGCCGCAGGACGTCCGCGCCCATGTTCGCTTCGCTGGTGCCGCGGGTCACGATGAGGCCGGTGGAGACCGAGAGCAGCAACGCGGGGATTTGCGAGACCAAACCGTCGCCCACGCTGAGCAGGCTGTAAGTGTTGACGGCGTCTCCGATCGGCAGATGCCGCTGCATCACCCCGATGGCGAGACCTCCGATGAGGTTGACCGCCGTGATGACGATTGCAGCGATGGCATCACCCTTGACGAATTTCGACGCACCGTCCATCGCCCCGTAGAAGTCCGCCTCGGCGGCTATTTCCGCGCGTCGCCGCCGGGCTTCCGCTTCGTCGATGAGCCCGGCGTTGAGGTCGGCGTCGATGGCCATCTGCTTTCCGGGCATGGCATCCAAGGTGAAGCGTGCACCGACTTCGGCGACCCGTCCCGCGCCGTTGGTGATGACGACGAACTGAATGATCAGAATGATGAGGAAGATGACGAGTCCGACGATCAGCGAACCACCGACGACGAAATGCCCGAAACTCTGCACGACTTTGCCGGCGTAGCCGTGCAGCAGGACGAGCCGGGTCACGCTGATGTTCAGGGCCAGCCGGAAAAGGGTGGCGATGAGCAACAGCGAGGGAAACGCGGCGAAATCGAGCGGCCGCTTCACGAACATCGACACCAGGAGCACGAGGAGCGCAAAAGTGATGTTTGTGGCGAGCAGCAGGTCGAGGAGGGCCGTCGGCAGCGGAACGACCATCATCACGATGATCGCGATGACGCCGGCGGGGATGCCCAGTTCCCCGAGTCGCTTCGCGCGCACGCCACCTCGCCGAGCCGAACGAGATCCGACGTCGGGGCGTTGCCCGACGTCCCGACGCGATCCCATCGACCGGCAGGTCGGCTACCTGAGCAGTACCGGACGACGCCTTGTGCGGCGCCGTCCCCGTCGAACCCCGGCGAGCTCGGACGGCGGAGTGGGTCGCGGACGGTGCAGGCCGCCGACGGTTCCCTTGCGTTTCAAGGTGAAGACGAAGGCGAGCACACGTGCGACCGCGACGAAGAGTTCCCGGGGGATTTCCTGTCCGAGGTCGCACACCCGGTACAAGGTGCGCGCCAGGGGAACGTCTTCGACAATCGGCACGCGGTGCCGCATCGCTTCCTCCCGAATCCGTCCGGCAATCGAGCCCGCCCCCTTCGCCACGACCCGAGGGGCTCCGCTTCCCGCGGTGTAGCGCAAGGCGACCGCGATGTGGATGGGATTGACGACGACCACGTCCGCCTTGGCGACCTCACGTATCATTCGACGGCGCCGCAGCGCCATCTGTCGGGAGCGGATCGCACTCTTGATGCGCGGATCCCCTTCGGTGGTGCGGAGCTCCTCCTTGACTTCCTGCTTCGTCATCCGCAACGAACTCCGGTATCGACGAAGCTGGTAGGCGTAGTCGAGCGCGGCGAGCCCGAGCCCGATCAGCGCTGCGTCACGGGCGAACCGAAATATCGCCTCCCCGGCGACATGGGTGACCGCTGCGAGAGGAAGAACCTGCGCACTGGTGGTGAGGGGTACCAGTGAGCGTACGGTGTCGAACAAGACGAGGGCGAGCAGCCCGGTTTTGCCGAGTGCTTTGGCCGCTTCCCACGCACCGCGGGGTCCGAACATCCGCTTCAAGCCGGTGAGCGGGTTGAGGTTGCGCCATCGTGCCCCGAGTGCCTTCAGTGAGATACGCAAACCGCCTTGGGCGACGGAAGCCCCAAGCCCCACCACCATCGCGCCCAGACACAAGGGGGCGGCAGCCACCGCCGCCGCTCCCATGGCGGAGCCGAGCAGGTGAAGACTCTGCCCGATGTCGGGCTTCTCGATGATACCGGCGACTTCGTGAAACGCGTTCCGCGCGGCGGAAGTGGTCTTCCCCATGGTGAGTCGTACGAGGAAAACCGCAAGCAGCAGGCCGAGCCACGCCCCGACTTCCGGCGAGCGGGCGACTTGGCCTTCGCGTCGCGCTTCCTTGAGCTTGCGCTGGGTAGGTTTCTCGGTCTTCTGAGAACGGTCGGCCACTCAATGCCCCCACGAGAAGAAGGACGCCGCTCCTCCCCCGTCGTGCAGGATGCGTTCGACGAGGGCGCCCAAGGCGGCGGGAAGTACGACGAGACTTCCGCCGACCAACGTAAGGGTGACGAGAATCTTCAACGGGAATCCGAGAGAGAAGACGTTGAGTGCCGGGGCGGCCTTGGTGAGCAGTCCGAGTCCGATGTCGGCGACGACGAGCACGGCGAGGAGCGGTCCGGCAATTTCCAGACTGGACACGGCAAAGGATCCCAGGTCGGCGCCGACCACATTGGCGATGATTTTCAGGGGATCACCGGCCGACACCGGCACCGCCGTGTAGGACTCCAAGAGTCCTTTCACCATGAGGAGATGGGCGCCGCTGGCGAAGAGCACGGTCACCGCCAGCAAGTCGTAGATCCTGGCGAATATCGAATCGTTTTGCACGCTCATCGGGTCGAAGGCGAGGGTGAGGGAGAAACCTCCGAAATAATCGAGGAGGGCGCCCGCCGCGCGCACGGCCGAGAAGAGCACGAGGGTCACGACTCCCATCACCAGACCGGCGGCGACGTTCTGCAGGATCGCCCCGAGCATGGGGATGAGTTGCGGTTTCGGCGCAAGCGGCGCCAGACGGGCGGCCACCGGGAAAGCCAGCGCCATGGCCAACGCGGCCTTCACCATTCCGGGAATGGTCCGGTTACCGAAGAAGGGCACGACGACGATCCACGCCGACGCCCGCACGGTCGCGAGCAGAAACGCTACCAGCAGTGACGTCGGAACGGACACGCTCACGGCGTCAGCCTCCGGAGATGAGACCCGGAAGCGAACGGAAGAGTTGGTGGGTGAAATCGACGAGAGTGGTCAGCATCCAGTTCCCGCTCGCGACGATCGCAATTCCGACCGCGAGAATCTTCGGTACGAACGAGAGGGTGAATTCCTGGATCTGCGTCGCGGATTGGAACAGCGATATGCCGAAACCCACGAGCAGGCTGGTGAGCAGGATGGGGGCACACAGCTTGGCGGCCACGACCATGGCCTGCATCGCGAGGTGGATGACCGCGGTATCCGTCACGGCGCCTCCCTCAGTGGTAGCTCGCGAGCAGTGCGTGGGTGATGAGCGCCCACCCGTCCACCATCACGAAGAGCAGAAGCTTGAAAGGAAGGGAAATCATCGATGGCGGCAGCATCATCATGCCCATCGACATGAGCGATGAACTCACCACGAGGTCGATGATGAGGAATGGGATGAAGATGACGAATCCGATGATGAACGCAGCGCGCAGCTCGGAGAGGACGAACGCCGGAATCAGCGTCGACATCGAGACGTCCTTGGGGTTGGCCGGCTTCGGCTGGTGGCTCGCATCGACCATGAGGGCCAAGTCGTCTTTGCGAGTCTGATCCAACATGAAGGTCTTCAGCGGGACGACCCCCGCGTCGTACGCCTGGGAGGCCGTGATCTGACCCTTCAGGTAGGGCTGGACCGCGTCCTTGTTCATCGCCGACAACGTCGGGCTCATGATGAAAAGACTGAGAAAAAGCGCCAGACCGACCAGCACCTGGTTCGGGGGAACCGTTTGGAGGCCGAGTGCGTTCCGAGTGAGCGACAGAACCACAATTATCTTGGTGAAGCTCGTGGTGAGGATGAGCGCTGCGGGAGCCACCGCGAGCACCGTCATCAGCAGGATGATGACGATCGACTGGCTCGGTTTGCCGTCGATTCCGTTGATACTCACCGTGACCTGCGACGATGGTCCACTCGGCGAGGCCGGTCCGGCGGGAGGAGTCGGAGTCGGCCGAGCCGGTGCGGCGGCGCCGGGGGTGGGAATCGGGGAAATAGGGG
>JAIMAI010000036.1 GCA_023512015.1 Acidothermus sp.
CTCGTGATGAGCACCCTTGACGTCGTCGCCTACGCGGGCGAGGCTTTCGGGGGAGTGCGGCCCGCGAATTTCTTGGACATCGGCGGCGGCGCTTCAGCCGAGGTGATGGCCGCCGGTCTTCGGGTGGTGCTCTCCGATCCTGCGGTTCGCGCCGTCCTGGTAAACGTCTTCGGCGGCATCACCGCCTGTGACGCGGTGGCTCGCGGAATCGTCGAAGCTTTCCAAGCCCTCCGCGCCGCGGGTCAGGAGCCACGGGTACCTCTCGTCGTCCGACTCGACGGAAACCGGGCTCTAGAGGGGCGCGAAATCCTGCAGACGGCGGCCTTGACCGGCGTCGAGCAGGTCGAGGGAATGGACGAAGCGGCGCGGCGGGTCGCCGAATTGGCGGCGGCCGGGTGAGGAGAGCGGGAGCGTTTTCGGCATGACGATTTTCCTCGATCGCAGTAGTCGCGTCATCGTGCAGGGAATCACCGGAGCGGAGGGAAGCAAGCACACCCGACGGATGCTCCGGGCGGGCACCACCATCGTCGGGGGAACCAATCCCCGCAAGGCGGGGACTTTCGTCGAGATGGACGACGTGAAGCTGCCCGTTTTCGCGAACGTCGCGGAGGCTATGGCCGAGACGGGGGCGAACGTCTCGGTGGCGTTCATCCCTCCCGCGGCGGCGAAGGACGGCATGATCGAGGCGATCGACGCGGGAATTCCGCTGCTCGTCGTCATCACCGAAGGAATCCCGGTCCACGACACGATGCGTGCGTGGTCACATGCTGCGGCATGCGGACACCGTACGCGGATCATCGGGCCCAATTGTCCCGGAATCACCTCGCCGGGGCAGTCCAACGTAGGGATCATTCCCGCCGATATCACGAAGCCGGGACGTATCGGACTGGTCTCGAAATCGGGGACCCTCACCTACCAGCTCATGTACGAATTGCGGGACATCGGTTTTTCGACCTGCGTCGGTATCGGCGGGGATCCCATCATCGGGACCACACACATCGACTGCCTCCGCGCGTTCCAGGACGATCCGGATACCGACGTCATCGTGATGATCGGCGAGATCGGTGGGGACGCCGAGGAGCGCGCCGCCGCTTTCATCGCGGAGAACGTGACGAAGCCCGTCGTTGGGTACGTCGCCGGTTTCACTGCTCCCGAAGGCAAGACCATGGGCCACGCGGGCGCCATCATCTCAGGTTCCTCGGGAACCGCGCAGGCGAAGAAGGAAGCTCTCGAACGGGTGGGCGTGCGGGTCGGGAAGACCCCGTCGCAGACCGCAGCACTGGTCCGCGAGATCGTGCAGTCGCGCTGATTCGCCGCGCCCGGTCAACGCTGACGCGCTGGGTCTCTGATGACCACCGAGGAAACGAGTTTGTCCGCGAAAGTCTGCCGCTTGGCGTCCCACAGCGGCCAAAGAAAACCGAGATAAAACGGCAGACTGTCGACGACGTGTAGCAGGTGGCGGCCGATACCGAGGCCGCCACCGATTGGTTGCCCTGTTGCTTGGTGGACCAGGCGGAGCTTGCAGAGCTTCTTGCCCAGCGATTGCCCGGTGGCCCCCGCCCGGTATGCGTTGTAGAACACCCAGGCTAAGGCGAGCAGCTCGATGAGGGCTCCGATGCCATCGAGAACCGCCATCGCCACGCCGCCGATGATTCCCGGACCAGCCCAATCGATGATCGCGGACGCGATCCGCTCCAGCCAGCTCCCGTAGTGGCGGCGGGTGAACGCCACCGGTGCCTGTCCGTAGTACGCCACCGGTGCCTGTCCGTAGTACGCAGGAACCCCCCACGGCTGCGAGGGGTAGCCGTAAGGGCCGTACTGAGGGGCCTGCCCGCCGTCGGGCAGGGGAATTTGTGTGCCGTACGGGGCTTGTACACCGTACGGCGTTTGTGCGGAATACGGTGTTTGCACGCCGTCCGGCGGTGGTGCCCCGTAGGGTGTTTGCACCCCGTACGGCGTTTGCGCACCGTAGGGCGGCGGCGCACCGTACGACGGCGGCGTCTCGGCCTCGTACGACGGCGGTGTGGGCGGGGTCGGCCAGCTCTGATTTTCCGGAGGCGGTGATTGCCCGGTCGGGCCCTGCTCCGGCACCGACCAGGCGTTGTGCTGGGAGGTCGTCCGCTCGTCAGGTGCGGTCATTTGTCCTCCTCGGGAGACTCGCGTGTTGGGAGAAACGGCCGGTATTCGGTTTCACGCTCGGTTCCGGCGCGCGCCGGGCCGCAAAGATCACGGCTTGCGTTACTTTCGGTCAGTACGCCGGGCCGCTTTACTCCATGCAACGATTTCCTGCGACATTTCGGGTGGATTTCCCGCGATCCTTTGCGTGGCGGGGTGATGGCCCGGGTTCGACGCAGCGCACGGACGCCCCGCGGACACTCCGACGTCCCGTGGAGTTCCCGTCGCCGCCGCGATGAGCTGCGACGATGTCCCGGTGAGGGTACGCACGTTGCCGCAGGAAGGACCGCAGCACAGACGGGCGACCGTTTCATCGGTCGCTTCCGCTCGCGTGTGGCCGCGGGTCGTCCTCGGTCTCGGAGCGGCTTTGTGGTCGGTGCTGTTGGGTCTGGCGATCCTGGTGTGCGTCGTCCTGAGCTTCTGGGTAAGCGCGGATCACCACACCGGTTCGGTGCAGCCGGCCCTTCGGTTCGCGCTGCAGTCGTGGCTGGTGGCCCATCACGACGGGCTGGCTCTGTCGCACGGGCGATTCGACCTGACACCGCTCGGGCTCTCGATCGGGCTGGGCGCAATCCTCGTGCGCGCGGGTCGGTGGACCGCGCGCCATTCCGCCGCGACCACCACATCGGGCTGTCTCGGGGTGGCCGCAACGCTCGCACTGCCGTACGGCGTGACGGCCGCGCTGCTCACCGCGGCGGCAACCAGTGGCCCGGTTCGGGCCGATCCACTTGCGGCGCTCGCCGGAGGGCTGGTGCTCGCCGGAGGTGCCGCTTTCCTCGGCGCCCTCCGGGAAGCCCGCGCCGCGGACCGACTGCGCGCCGCTGTCCCGGCCGAAGCACGTCGCGTGGCGCGCGCCGTCGTCCGTGCTTTGGTGGTGCTCGCGGTGGGGGCCTTGGTGCTGATCGGCGCGGCGGTCCTGCTCCGTCTTCCGCACGTCGCCGCCACGCCCACCGCATTGGACGGCGGAGCGGCCGCGGACGTCGCGCTCGTCCTGCTCTGCCTGGCCTATCTCCCGAACGCCGCGGTGTGGGCCCTCGCGTACAGCGCCGGTCCGGGCTTTGCTGCGGGGCTGGGGACCGTCGTATCGCCGGCAGCGGCCCAGGTGGGGACCCTCCCTCCGATTCCCCTCCTCGCCGCAATCCCCACATCCACGTCGGCGCTCGGTTGGGTGACCCTCGTCGTCCCACTGGCTGCCGGCATCGCGGCGGGACTGACCGTCGCAGAACCTGGGATAGGCCGGCGGCGTTGCGCGGTGCGCATCGGCGCAGTCGCCGGTGCCGTGGCGGCGGTCGGGGTCGCAGCGGCCTGGCTGAGCGGAGGCTCCCTCGGCCCGGGTGCGATGGTTTCCTTCGGACCTCCGCCGGCGTGGACGGGGCTCGCCGTCGGGGGTCTCGTCGCCGTCGGCGCGTCGGCCACCGCCGGAGTCCGGCTGCGGGGGTTGCCGTTATGGTGGCCCCGGCCGTCTTTGAGGAGAGCATGAAGCCAGCACGCCTCGTCGTCCTCGTCTCGGGCGCGGGAACCAATCTGCAAGCGCTTCTCGACGCGGGGACCATGCCCGCTTACCCCGCGCGAGTCGTCGCCGTCGGTGCAGACCGTCCTGACCCGCCGGCTTTCGAACGCGCGCGGGCGGCAGGAATTCCCACTTTTGCCGTCGCTCTTCGGGATTTCCCGGATCGCGCAGCCTGGGACGGCGCCCTCGCCGATGCCGTCGGACAGCATCAGCCGGATCTCGTGGTGCTCGCCGGTTTCATGAAATTGGTGGGTCCGGTCTTCCTCGAAAGGTTCGGGGGGAGGGTCATCAATACCCACCCGGCGCTCTCCCCGTCGTTTCCCGGGATTCACGCGCCGCGCGACGCCCTCGCGTACGGAGTCAAGGTGACCGGGTGCACGATTTTCCTGGTGGACGGCGGGATCGACACCGGTCCGATCATCGCGCAGGCACCGGTGCCGGTCCACCCGGACGACGACGAGAACACGTTGCACGAACGGATAAAGACCGTGGAGCGGGCTCTGCTCGTGGACACGGTGTGCCGGATGGTCACGTTCGGCTGGACGGTGCGAGGAAGGAAGGTCAGTATCCCGTGACGCTGTCGACCGACGGACGACGTCCCATCAGCCGAGTTCTCGTCTCGGTGTACGACAAGACCTCGATCGCCGAGCTGGGTCAAGGCTTGGCGGCTGCCGGCGTGGAGATCGTCTCGACCGGCACGACCGCGGCCGTCTTGGAGGAGGCCGGGGTACCCGTCGTCCGGGTCGAGCAATTGACCGGTTTTCCGGAGTGCCTGGACGGGCGGGTGAAAACGCTGCACCCGGCCATTCACGCCGGGCTGCTCGCCGATGTGACTCGGCCCGAACATGCCCGTCAGCTCGCCGAACTCGGTATCCGACCGTTCGACGCGCTGGTGAGCAACCTCTATCCGTTCTCCGAGACGGTCGCCAAAGGCGCCGAACCCGAAGCCGTGATCGAACAGATCGACATCGGGGGGCCGGCGATGGTGCGCGCGGCCGCCAAGAATCACGCGTGCGTCGCGGTCATCACCTCCCCGGCCCGATACCACGAATTGCTGGACGCCGTGCACGCCGGCGGTTTCACCGCAGAACAACGACGTGCCCTCGCCGTGGAGGCGTTCATCCACACCGCGTCGTACGACATCGCGGTGGCGACCTGGATGGGCAAGGATTATCACCCGACCGATGACGGCAGCGGTTTCCCGCAGTGGATCGCGGCGGGCTGGCGGCGGGCGGAAATTTTGCGATATGGGGAGAACCCGCACCAGCGGGCGGCGCTGTACCGGTCCGACCACGGCCCCGCCGGACTCGCGCAGGCAACCGTGTTGCACGGCAAAGCGATGTCGTACAACAACTACGTCGATACCGATGCGGCGCGCCGTGCCGCCTACGATTTCACCGAGCCCTGCGTCGCCATCATCAAACACGCCAATCCGTGTGGGATCGCGCTCGGGTCGGACATCGCGGAAGCGCATCGCAAGGCCCACGCGTGCGACCCGGTGTCGGCGTACGGCGGGGTCATCGCGGCCAACCGCGAAGTCAGTGTGGCGATGGCCGAGCAGGTCGCCGACATCTTCACCGAGGTGATATGTGCTCCCGGTTACGAGGAAGGGGCACTCGATATCCTGACCCGCAAGAAGAATTTGCGTATCCTGCTCTGTCCGGGCATGCACCCGGCTCATCGGACGATGGAATTCCGTCAGGTGAGCGGCGGTCTGTTGGTCCAGAGCCCGGACACCTTGGAAGCCGAAGGCGACGACCCCGCTCGGTGGGAGCTGCGCGCCGGACCCGCGGCGGACGCTGCGACGCTCGCGGATTTGGAATTCGCCTGGCGAGCGGTCCGTGCGGTCAAATCCAACGCGATCCTGCTGGCCAGAGACCGAGCTTCGGTGGGGGTCGGGATGGGTCAGGTGAATCGCGTGGATGCCGCGCGGCTCGCGGTCGCGCGGGCCGGGGACCGGGCGCGGGGAGCAGTCGCGGCCTCCGATGCGTTCTTTCCCTTTGCCGACGGCTTGCAGATCTTGGCGGACGCCGGAGTGCGTGCCGTCGTCGAACCGGGTGGTTCGGTCCGTGACGACGAGGTCATCGCGGCGGCCCGCGACGCCGGGATCACGCTGTATTTCACCGGTTCCCGCCATTTCTTCCACTGACCGAGGTTTCCGTGCGTCCACCGGGTTTTTCGCACCGCCCGCGGTTTTCTGCCATCCGCGGTCGGCGGACACGGGCCGCGCCGACGGCGCATCGGCGTTCTGGAAGACTTGACCCGTGACCGCGGTGATCCTGGACGGCCGAGCGGTGGCCGCCGACATCTTGGCCGATCTGACCGAGCGGGTGCGTCGACTCCGCGAGCAGGGCGTCGTCCCGGGGCTCGGCACCGTGCTCGTCGGCGACGATCCGGCGAGCCACGCCTACGTCGCCGGGAAACATCGCGACTGTGCCCAAGTGGGGATCGCCAGCATCGAGCGGACCCTCCCGGCTTCGGCGTCTCAGCAAGAAGTGCAGGCCGTGGTCGCCGAATTGAACGCCGATCCCGCGTGCACGGGGTACATCGTGCAATTGCCGCTCCCGGCCGGCCTGGATGAGACCGCCATTCTCGAAGCGATGGATCCGGCGAAGGACGCCGATGGCCTGCACCCCGTGAATCTCGGGAAATTGGTGCTGATGCGTCCCGGGCCGCTGCCGTGCACGCCCCGCGGCTGCGTGGAGTTGCTGCGCCGCTACGACGTCCCGATCGCCGGCGCCGACGTGGTGGTGATTGGTCGTGGCGTCACCGTCGGTCGGGCGCTCGGTCTGCTGCTCACCCGTCGGTCGGAGAATGCGACGGTCACCACCTGCCATACCGGGACGAAGGATCTGGCTGCGCACGTGCGGCGCGCCGATATCGTGGTCGCGGCCGCCGGGGTCCCCGGATTGGTGACCCCCGAGATGGTCAAGCCCGGCGCCGCCGTCCTCGACGTCGGCATCACCCGGGTGATCGGGGACGACGGTAAGGCCCGCTACACCGGTGACGTCGCGCCGGGCGTGCGCGAGGTGGCCGGATGGCTTGCCCCGATGCCGGGCGGGGTGGGTCCGATGACGCGGGCGATGCTCCTCACCAATGTGGTCGAAGCCGCCGAGGCTTCGGTGCGCTGAAGCTGCCGGAACTCATCCGGCGCGATCTGCCGGCAGCTCGGCGAATTCCTCCTGCAGGGCACGGATCACCCCGATCTGGATGACCTCGTTGGCGAGGCGCGTCCGGCGGGCCGGCCCTTCCGGGATGCCGAATTTCGCATACAGCCGCAGCAGGTGCTGCTTGACGGCGGCTTCGGTGACGACGAGATTTTCGGCGATTTCCTTGGTGGTCGCGGGGGCGACGAACGCGGCGTCGACGCGGATCGGTCGACACAAGGCGAGCAGGACTTCCCTTTCCCTGCGGGTCAGCGCGGGCGTGCGGATGCGCCTCCCGGCGTCGGATCTGCTCACGGCCGTGATGCCCCGGATTCGGCAGCGCACGGAACCGAAACTCACCACATCGCCATCGGAGAGCACATGCTGGCTGACCAGGCGGCCGTTGACGCGGGTGCCGCGGGCCGATAACCCGACGTCGTTGACGTAAACGAACGGGCCACGGCGGACGAGTTCTGCATGCAGCGGCGAGACGCTCGGATCCGGCAGGGTCACGTCGACCCCGTCCCCGCACCCGATCGTGGTGACGTCCCGGTCGAGGGAATGGCATCTCCCCGTCGTTTCCACGTACAACTGCGGTGGGCCGCCCGACGGTGCGGAGTCGGCGTGACCGCGTGTCATTCCCCACTCCTTCACACGATTCGTCGTGGGAAGCCTGTACCCGGCGCGAGTGTCGGTGACACTACGCTCGGCAACGAGTTGCGCCATTTTCGAGGAGAGGTCTCGATGGACGCCGACCGGGCCGAGAAGCCGAAGAGGCGGCGGTGGCTTGCCGACGTCCCCGCCGGCCTTGCGATGGCGGGGGTCGCGATCGGCCTCGGGGTCATCGCCGTCCACCACTTCCGTTGGGGCGTCGGCGCGATCGCGGTCTCGCTGCTCGGTGCGGCCTTGCTGCGTACCGTGCTGCCGAGTTGGGCCGCCGGCCTGCTCGTGGTCCGCAGCAGGTTGGTCGACGTCGGAATCCTCGGGGGCATCGGCTTTACGCTGTTGCTCCTCGACCTCGTCACACGGACCTGACAGCTGCGGGATCCCGCGGTTCCCGGAAACGATCAGAGGCGATAGGATGGGCGATCATGACTGATGCCCTCACTCCCGCGCAGCAAGCACCCCAGTCCTCAGCCGGCACGCGTCGCCGTTTCGGAAAGGTCGCCGTGATCGGCGCCGGTTTCTACGGATCCACCACGGCACAACGGCTCGCCGAATACGACATCTTCGAGACCGTCGTGCTCACCGACATCATCGAAGGCAGACCCGAGGGTCTGGCGCTCGACATCAACCAATCTCGGCCCATCGAGGGGTTCGAAACGAAGGTCGTCGGCCAGACGACGAAACCCGGCGGCGAAGGATACGAGGCGATCGCCGATTCGTCCATCGTCATCATCACCGCCGGTGTTCCCCGCAAGCCCGGCATGAGCCGCATGGATCTCCTCGAGACCAACGCGAAGATCGTGCGAGAGGTGGCGGAGAACATCGCCAAACACGCGCCGTCCGCCGTGGTCATCGTGGTGAGCAACCCGTTGGACGAGATGACGGCCCTCACTCAGATCGCGACCGGCTTCCCGAAGAATCGGGTAATGGGCCAAGCGGGGATGCTCGATACCGCCCGTTTCTCCCATTTCGTGGCCGAAGAGCTCGGCGTACCGATCGCGGCTGTTCGGACCCTCACCCTCGGATCGCACGGCGACACGATGGTGCCGGTTCCCTCGCAATGTTTCGTCACCATCGACGGAGTGCGCCGCCCGCTGGTCGAGCTGCTCCCCGCGGAGAAAATCGAGGAACTCGTGACCCGCACCCGTAACGGCGGAGGAGAAATCGTCGCACTGCTGAAAACCGGATCTGCGTACTTCGCCCCTTCGGCGGCCGCCGCCCGGATGGCACGGGCGATCGCGGAGGATTCCGGCCGGATACTGCCGGTCTGCGCTTGGGTGGACGGGGAATACGACATCCACGGCGTGTATCTCGGAGTCGAGGCCGAGATCGGAGCCGAGGGGGTGCGCCGGGTGGTGACCACCCCGCTCACCGATTCCGAACTCGCCGCATTGCGCGAGGCCGCCGCTGCCGTCGCCGCCAAACAAGCCGACGTCGCACACCTCTGACCCGATCCCTCGACGAGGAGCGAAACAATGCCGAAGATCAAGGTCGCCAACCCGATCGTCGAGCTCGACGGCGACGAGATGACCCGCGTCATCTGGCGCATGATCAAAGAGCAACTGCTCTTCCCGTACCTCGACATTCCGCTGGAGTACTTCGACCTCGGAATTCAGCATCGGGACGAGACCGATGACCAGGTCACCATCGACGCGGCGTACGCCATCAAGAAGTACGGCGTCGGAGTGAAATGCGCCACCATCACCCCCGACGAAGCGCGGGTCGCCGAATTCGGTCTCAAGAAGATGTGGAAGTCGCCGAACGGCACCATCCGTAACATCCTCGGCGGCGTCATCTTCCGCGAACCCATCATCATCTCGAACATTCCTCGACTGGTACCGAGCTGGAAGAAACCCATCGTCATCGGCCGTCACGCACACGGTGATCAGTACCGGGCGACGGATTTCGTCGTCGATGGGCCCGGAAAACTTACCCTCACGTTCACGCCCGCGGACGGCGGCGAGCCCATCTCGTACGAGGTCGCGCAATTCTCCGGCGGAGGCGTGGCCATGGGCATGTACAACTTCGACGACTCGATTCGAGATTTCGCGAGGGCCTGCTTTCGCTACGGGCTCGACCGGGGCTATCCGGTCTACCTCTCGACGAAGAACACGATCCTCAAGGCCTACGACGGGCGGTTCAAGGACATTTTCGCCCAGGTCTACGCAGAGGAATTCGAGGCCGAGTTCAAAGAGGCCGGTCTCAGCTACGAACACCGGCTCATCGACGACATGGTCGCCAGCGCCCTCAAGTGGGAGGGCGGCTACGTCTGGGCCTGCAAGAACTACGACGGCGACGTGCAATCCGACGCGGTCGCGCAGGGCTTCGGTTCCCTCGGTCTCATGACGTCCGTCCTGATGACCCCCGACGGGCGGACCGTGGAGGCCGAAGCGGCGCACGGCACGGTCACCCGTCATTACCGGCTGCACCAGCAGGGCAAACCGACGTCCACCAACCCGATCGCGTCGATCTACGCCTGGACCCGCGGATTGGAGCACCGTGGAAAGCTGGACGGCACCCCCGACGTGGTCCGCTTCGCGCGCACCCTGGAAGAGGTCTGCGTGCGCACGGTGGAGAGCGGCAAGATGACCAAAGATCTCGCCATGCTCGTCGGTCCGCAGACCCCGTGGCTCACCACCGAAGAATTCCTCGGCGCTCTCGCCGAGAACCTGCGCGCCGCTCTGAGCTGAGCCGACCGCGCGTGGCCCGCCGAGCCTCGTACGGTCGCTACCCTGAAGGTCATGGACGACGGCCATAGTCCCGTGCCGCCGACGGGCGGCGGGCGGTTCCCGGCAGCGCCGATGAGCGCGCTGAGCGGGGCATGCGGCGGTGACTGCGGTGCACAGCCTGTGGCTTGACGCCGTCGTCGTCGCCGTCCTGATCTTTATCGAGGCGCTTTTCGTGGCCTCCGAGATTGCTCTTGTCTCGCTGCGCGAAAGTCAAGTCGACGCACTGGAGGCCAAGGGGCGCAGCGGTGCGGCCGTCGCTCGGCTCGCCCGCGACCCGAACCGGTTCCTTTCCGCCGTCCAAATCGGTGTCACCCTCACCTCGCTGCTTTCCTCGGCGTTCGGTGCGGTGACGCTGTCGCGAGCCACCGCCGACGGCCTCGCCGGTCTCGGCCTGGCCCGCCCAATCGCTGGTGTGCTGGGGTTCCTCCTCATCACGATTGCGATCTCGTTCGTGACCCTCGTGATCGGAGAGCTGGTGCCCAAGCGCATCGCGCTGCAACGCGCCGAGACCACCGCGAGACTGATCGCCCCACCGCTGGAGCGCTTCGCCCAAGCGATGCGCCCGTTGATCTGGCTGTTGTCGGTGTCGACCAACGCCGTCGTCCGGGCCCTCGGCGCCGATCCGGGGGCGACCCGGGAATCGATGAGCGAAGAGGAATTACGAGGTCTGGTGACCAGCCATCAGGCGCTGGGGGACGACGAACGCGAACTGATCGACGAGGTCTTCGCCGCCGGCGGAAAGCGGCTTCGCGAAGTGCTGGTGCCGCGGACCGAGGTCGACTTCCTCGACGCCACCATGCCGGTGAGCCAAGCATTGGAGCAGCTGCGTTCCACGATGCACTCTCGCTACCCGGTGTTTCGCGGTTCGCACGACGACGTGATCGGCATGGTCCACGTGCGCGACCTGCTGAGCGCGCAGGCGGCGAGCAAGGGCCGCAGTCTGCGGGTCGGCGACCTGGTGCGGCCGGTGAAGCTGCTTCCCGATGGGCTCGGCGTCCTGCAGGCGCTCAAGGAGATGCGCCGCGAGGGCCAGCGGCTCGCCGTCGTGGTAGACGAATACGGGGGCACCGCCGGGATCGTCACCCTGGAAGACCTCGTCGAAGAGGTCATCGGCGAGATTCGCGACGAGTACCAGCCGGACGAGACGGGGACCACCCTCACCGGAGAACTCGTCGTGGACGGACTCACCAACACCGACGATTTCGCGGAGGAAACCGGGATTCGGCTCCCCGACGGGCCGTACGAGACCGTCGGGGGGTTCATGATGGCGGCCCTCGGACACCTGCCGGCTCTGGGCGAATCGGTGGACGTCGATGGCCACCGCTTCACCGTCGCGGAGCTGGATGGACGGCGGGTGGCCAAGGTGCGGGTCACGCGCCGCGGACCGGTGAGCGGTCCCACGCCGGCCGTTCTGGGAGAATGACGCGCATGCCGCAGACCCACGATGCTTCGCCGCGCCGACGCGTGCTCTCCGGGATCCAACCGACCTCCGATTCCTTCCACTTGGGTAACTACTTGGGGGCTTTGCGGCATTGGGTGGCCTTCCAGGACGGATACGACGCCTACTACTGCGTGGTGGATCTCCACGCGCTCACCAACGAGTGGGAGCCCGAGCAACTCCGTGCGCGGACCCGGGTCGCGGCCGCGCAGTTGTTGGCCATCGGGCTCGATCCCGACCGATGCACCCTCTTCGTGCAAAGCCACGTGCCGCAGCACACCGAACTGTGCTGGATCTTCACCTGCCTCACCGGGTACGGCGAGGCGAGCCGGATGACCCAGTTCAAGGACAAGGCGGCCCGCTCCAAGTCGGTGGGGGCCGGGCTGTTCGCCTATCCGATCCTGCAGGCAGCCGATATCGCGCTGTATCACGCAGAGCTGGTACCGGTCGGCGAAGATCAACGTCAACACCTGGAGCTCACCCGGACGTTGACGCAGCGCTTCAATGCGCGCTTCGGGAAGACTTTCACGGTGCCCGAGCCCTACATCGTCCAGGAAACCGCCAAAATCGCCGATCTCCAGCATCCCACGGCGAAGATGAGCAAATCGCTTCCCGACGCCGGGACCCTGAATTTGTTGGACGAGCCACGCATCCTGGTAAAAAAGATCAAATCTGCGGTCACCGACAGCGGTTCTGAGATATACGCCGATCCGCAGAACAAGCCGGGCATCACCAATCTTTTGCGCATATTCTCCGCGCTGACCGGCCGCAGTATCGAGGAATTGCAAGACGCCTACGCGGGCAAGGGCTACGGTATTTTCAAAAGCGACCTCGCCGAGATCGTCGTCGAATTCGTGACCCCGATCCAACAGCGGGTGCGACGCTATCTCGACGATCCGGCCAGCCTCGACACCATCCTCGCCGAAGGAGCGGACCGGGCGCGTCGGGTCGCGGCGGAGACGATGGAAACGGTACGGGACCGCGTGGGTTTCCTACCGGGAAAGGCGTGACGTGCGTCCTCGTGCGCGCTTTGCGGCGGGCCGAAACCGCGGCTCGTGCCGATGAGCGACCGCACGATCGGTGTCGCCATCGGACTTCCCGAGCCGGTCGCCGGCGAGCTGCGCAAGTGGCGGGAAACCTTCGGGGATCCGCTGGCACGAGCGGTTCCCCCCCACATCACCCTCGTGCCGCCGACGGTCGTGGACGACGCCGAGCTTCCGCGGATCGAAGCGCACCTCGACGAAGTCGCTGCCCGTCATGCGCCGTTCGAGATTCAATTGCGCGGTACGGGCAGCTTCCTGCCGGTCTCACCCGTGGTCTTCGTCGCTCTCGCCACCGGCATCAGCAACTGCGAACGGCTCGAAGCGGACGTGCGCCGCGGACCGCTCAGTCGGCCGCTCAAGTTCTACTACCATCCCCACGTCACGGTGGCTCACGAGCTCACGCCCGAGGCCCTCGACCGGGCCTTCACCGAACTCGCCGACTATCGGGCGACCTTCTGGGTCCGGGAGTTCGGCCTCTTCGAGCAGGACGGCGACGGGGTCTGGCACCCGCAGCGCGCTTTCCCGCTCCGTGGCGAGTCGGCGCCGACAGCCGGGAAGTGATCAGCCGGGGAGGGGGCGGACGGCGTCCGCTTGGGGTCCCTTCTGCCCCTGGACGATCTCGAATTCCACCCGCTGATTCTGGTCCAGGGTCTTGTAGCCGTCCATCTGGATGGCGGTGTAGTGGACGAAGACGTCCTGGCCGCCGTCCACCGCGATGAACCCGAAACCCTTCTCGGCGTTGAACCACTTGACGGTGCCTTGTGCCACGGTGACTCCTTGCTTCGTACCGCTCCGCGAGGGACGCGACGCGGTTCGTAACCAACCGGGCCGAAAAATACTCGCAGTGATCGGCCGATGGAAGGTGTTTGCCGGAAATTCCGTCGAAAAGACGGCGCTACGGACGCCGAGACGTATCGGTAAACCGCGACAATCTGGACAAACCGTCCAGGTAGCGGCGGTGCGCTCGCCGCCGTTGGCGACGCTGGCACATACGTACGTGCCGCGCCACCGCGGAGAGGAAGACCGTGGCCCCGAATGCCACGGCTCCGCCGACCAGCACGTCACCCCCGCCGTTCTTCGATCGGTCCGGGCTCCTGGCCCGGGACCGGGCGCCCATCCCTGAGGCATTCGCGCCCGGGGCGGCAGACGCCGCGAGGGCGCTGGGGGTAGCGAGCGGCCCGGCCGGTACCAACGTGCCGACGGGATCACCCTTTCCGTCGACCGCGAAACCCCAATCGAACAGCGCCTTCACTTCGTCCCAGAAATTCGGCTGGTCCCGCATGACCGCAACGATGATCGTGTGTCCTCCGCGACTCGCCGCACCGACGTAACTCGCCCGAGCCTCGACCGTGTACCCGTTCTTTCCGCCGATCATTCCGGGGTAGCCGGCGAGCAGCTTGTCGTGGCTTTGGATTTGGTACGACTTTCCGTTCGGCGCGGGAAACTGTGCCCGCTCCAAGGAGAGGTAGTGGCGGAAATCGCCGATCCCCAATCCGGCGCGGAACATCAAGGCGAGGTCGTAAGCGGAGGACGTCTGTCCTGGGGCGTCGAGTCCGTCGGGGGTCTTGGCCACGGTGTCCCGAGCGTTTAGCCAGGCCGCCTGCGCGTTCATCTCCGCAAGCGTGCGCGCCAGGCCCCCGTTGGCGTCGGCGAGCGCGACGGCAGCGTCGTTCGCCGACATCATGAGCATCGCGGTGAAGAGATCACCCACCGAGTAGCTCTGCCCGGCCACCACGCCGACCTTGGTGCCGTCGGTGCGCGGCGCGTCCGGTTGGACGACGACCATCTGCTTCGGATCGAGCCGAGGGATCAACGTCAACGCCGTCAGCACCTTCAGCGTGCTGGCGGGAGCGAGCCTCAAGTGGGCGTTGTGGGCGGCCAGCACCTGTCCGGTGTCGGCGTCCGCGACCACGAAACTGGTCGCCGTGGTCGCCGGCAGCGCCGGGAGCGACGGCCCGGTGATCGCTACCGTCCCCGATCCGGCGAGCAGCGGACCGCCGAGCGGTGTGACGTCGTCCGCCCGGGCCCGCCACAGGCCCGAGGAGACGGCGAGATCGGCGAGCAGAGCCATCGCCACCAGGGCGAGCCCGCTCGCGCGGCGGGCGGGGAAGGGCAGCATGTCCGGGCCAGCGTAGCGAAGGAAGGTCGACGCCCGGCACCGAAACCCGACCGTGTCGGGGGTGTCCGCGGCGGAGCCCGCAGCCCCACGGAAGGCGCAGCTTCACCGGGTGGGACGCGAGGAGCCGTCCAGGGTGCGGAACAATCGCCGATTGTGACCCGAGTGGTGATTGTGGGCGGAGGGCCCGGCGGTTACGAAGCCGCCCTGGTGGCCGCGCAGCTCGGAGCGGACGTGGTCGTGGTCGAACGGACCGGGATCGGCGGAGCCTGCGTGCTCACCGACTGCGTTCC
>JAIMAI010000037.1 GCA_023512015.1 Acidothermus sp.
GTCATCGGTCCGAAGCTGGTCGACTGGCACGACCCTGAGGTGCTGCTCGAAGTCGGCCACGCGGTGGACCGGGGCGGTCATCGGCAGACCGGCATCGAGCCCGGGGAGCTCGACCACGGCCAGCACGATGGTGATCGCGACGTCTTGGCCGTCAGCACCGCCGGGATGCTGATCCGCCGCGACGTGTGGGACGAGCTCGGGGGACTCGATCCGCATTTCCCGCTGTTCCGCGACGATTTGGACTTCTGTTGGCGGGTGCATCTGGCGGGTGAGCGGGTCGTCGTCTGTTCGCGGGCCGTCGTCCGGCACGCGCGCGCCGCCGCCTCCGGCCAACGTCACCTGAGTTGCGTGCCGCCGGGTTCCCACCGCCCGGTTTCGGCACGCCGACTCGACCGCCAAGGGGCGCTGTCGGCGTGGCTGGCCAACTGCGGAAGGCCGGCGTTTCCCTTCGTGGCCGCGCGGCTGGCGCTCGCCACCCTGATCCGGTTCCTCCTCTTCCTGCTGATCAAGAGGCCGTCGGCAGCCTGGCAGGAACTGGCGGCCGGCCTCGCGGTCTTCGGCCGTCCCGCCAGGCTGGCGCGGTTGCGTCGCAGCCGCCGTCCGCTGCGTCGCGTTCCCGGACGGGAACTCCGGTCGCTCTTCGCACCGATCGGCGTCCGGCTGCGCCACCACCTCGATCAGTGGGCGGCGTCCAGGGCGGACGGCGAACGCCGCGGCGCTTTCCGCCGCGCGCTGTCCAACCCCGGGTTGCTGCTCACCCTGGGGCTCGCGGTCGTGGCCTTGGTCGCCGAACGCCACGTGATCGGAAGCCCGTTGCACGGCGGGGCGCTGCTCCCGGCCCCACCGGGGGCGAGCGACCTCTGGGACCGCTACCTCGCAAGCTGGCACCCCACCGGGTTCGGCAGCTCCGACCCGGCACCGCCCTACCTGGCGGTGGTCGCGCTGCTCGGCAGTGTGCTCTTCGGGAGTGCCCGGCTGGCGGTCGCCGTGCTGCTGCTGGGGTCGGTGCCGCTGGCGGGGGCGGTCGCCTACCGGTGCAGCCGCTGGGTGTTCCCCTCACCCCGTGTGCGGTGCGTCGCGGCTGCGCTGTACGCCCTCACTCCCGTCGCCACCGGGGCCATCGGCGCAGGCCGACTCGGAACGGCGGTCGCCCTCGTCGTGCTGCCGGCCCTGCTGCTGGAGATCGCCCGGGCGCTGTTGCCCACCACCGTCTTCGCTATTCCGGCTGGGACCCGCCACGGACGCCGACCTGCATCCGTCCGCCACGTCTGGGCTGCGGGGCTGCTGCTCGCCGTCCTCGCCGCCTTCGAGCCGCTTGGGCTCCTGCTGACCGGTGGGGTGCTTGCGCTCGGCTTCCTGGCCGCTCTGGTGCGTCGGCGGTTCGGCGAAGCCCTCCGCTGCGTAGTGATCGCTGGGGTGCCGCTCCTGCTGCTCGCTCCCTGGACACCCTGGCTCTGGTCCCATCCCGGCCGCTTCCTGACCGGGCTCGGACGGGTAGCGCCGGGTCTGCAGGACCCGCGGCTCACACCGCTCGACCTCGTCCTCGCCCACCCCGGCGGACCGGGCATGCCGCCAATGTGGGTGGAGGCGGCGGCCCTCGTCGGCGCGCTCGTAGGTCTGGCGCGGGGTCAGCCGGGCGCGGCCCGGGCAGGCTGGACGGCGATCGCGATCGGAGTCGGCGGTGGGATCCTCGTGTCCCGCAGCCACGTGACCGTTCCGCGGGGCCTGGGCGCCGGGGAAGTCGCGGGGTGGCCGGGGATCGCGACTGGTTTCGTCGCTGCGGGTTTGGCCCTCGCGGCGGCTGCCGGTCTGCGGGGATTGCGCGGCTGGCTGCGCAGCGCCAGCTTCGGTTGGCGGCATCCGGCGACCCTGCTCCTCGCCGCGGCTTTGGTGGCAACCCCGGTCGTCATCGCAGGTCTGTGGATCGTCCGCGGCACCGGCTCGGTGCTGGCCGCCGGATCGACCGACGTCCTGCCGATTTCGATCACGGATCCGACCACGGTCCACGGCCAGCCGCGCACCCTCCTGCTCCGCCCGGACGGCGCGGCGGTGCGCTACACCCTGCTGCGGGACCGTTCGCCGGACCTCGGTGACGCCGAGCTGCAACCGGACGCCGACCAGGTCGCCGTCCTCGACGAAGCCGTCGGGGACCTGGCCGGGGGCTTCGGCGATGCGGCAGCCGCCGAACTCAGCCGAGCGGGAGTGCGCTTCGTGCTGCTTCCGCAGTCGGCGACCGATCTGACCGCCCGCATTGCCGCCGCCGGGGGAGTCGGACGGCGGGGGGCCAGCGGAGAGTGGACGATCTGGGAGCTCCAACCGGGCGGGGCACGGCTCGCGGTCACCGATGGTTCGCGGTGGCAGCCCGTGCTCGACGGCGACTTCGGGCGCAGCACGCTGCGGGCCACCGTTGCGCCCGGGCCGCCGTCCCGCCTCCTGGTGCTGGCCGAAGCACCTTCTCCACGATGGAAGGCCGTGGTCGGGAGTTCGCGGTCCGATGCGGTGCCGTTGGTCGCCTCCTCCTACCAGGGGATGCAGGCGTTCGTGCTCCCCGCCTCCGGGGGGCAGGTCGAGGTCTTCCGACTCAGCGATTCGCGGACGCCGTGGCTGATCGCAGAGCTGGTAGCCACCGTGATTGTCGTCTGGTTGGCGTTGCCGGGAGCCACGCAGCGGAGAACCGTTCCCGTGCCGACGGCCGAGCGAGTCCGCGTTCCGGTGGGAGCGATGTCGTGAGCGACGCACGCAACGGACGGCACAGGACGGCCCGGGCGGCCGCCTCGGTGGGGTTGCTGGCATGCGTCGGGGGCTCCCTGGCGTGGGCGACGACCTCCCCGCCCCCATCGCCGCGTCCTGCGGCGACGGCCGACACAGCGGTCCCGATCGACGAGCGCACGTGGATCTGTCCCGAGGCGGGGGGCGCTTCCCAAGGCGGTGCGGCGTGGATCGCCTACGCGGACCCGGCCACCGGCGACGGCCAACTGGCGGTGGGGCCGCTCGACCCGGCCCGCGCTCCCGCACCTGCCGACGTCCACCCGGGGAACGCATGGACGACGACGGCACCGGCTAGCCCGACGCCGGTGCGGATCGACGGTCGGGGAGCGCTCGCCGCGACTTTCGCAGCCCTGCAGGTCACCCGGGAGGTGGTAGGCAGCGGCGCGGTGCAGCTTGCGAGTACGCCGTGCCGACCCCCGACGACCGACGCTTGGTTCCTCGGGGCGTCCACGCAGGCGGGCGCGCAGGCCACCCTCGTGCTGGCCAATCCCGATGACACCCCCGCCAGCGTGGACGTCGGGCTCTTCGACGACACCGACCCGCCCAATCCGCAGGCCGCCCGCGGGGTGCGGGTGCCGGGGATGTCGCAGGTCACCGTGCCGATCGACCAGCTCGAACCGAACGCCGCGGTGGTCGCCGTCCACGTCACGACCGAATCCGGGCGGGTCGTCGCGGGTCTGCGCTACGCGCTCATGAACGGCCAGGTGCCGCTCGGGAGGGAGTGGATTCCGCAGACCGGCCCGCCGGCCTCGGAGCTCGTCGTCCCCGGCCTCGCCGGCGGCGACGGCCCGCGCAAAATCCTGCTCGCCAACCCCGGCGAGCTGGACGCCACCGCATCGCTTCGGGTGGTCGGCCCCGACGGCAGTTTCACCCCCACCGGGTTCGACCAGGTCACGGTGGCCGCCGGGCAGACCGTCGCCGTCGACGTCGAACCCGCCCTCCACCAACAGCCGGCCGCAATCGTGATCAATTCCGATCAGCCCTTGATCGCAGGGTCCGTGATCGGCCTACCGGCCAGCTCGGTGGGGGCTACGGACGTCGCCTTCGGCGCGGCGGTGCCGGCGCTCACCGGCTCGGTCGCCGTCGCCGGGGCCGAGAACGTCTCGGACAAGCGCACCACCCTGTTGCTGTCGGCTCCGTCGCAGGATGCGGTGGTGCGGTTGGAGATCCTGCCGTCGCTTCCGGGCGGAAGATCTGCGCAGCGCACACCCGGGCCGTCACCGAGCGCCGTGGTGACGATCGCCGTCCCGGCCGGGACATCGAAGAACATCGAGCTGGCGACGCTCACCAAGGATCCGGCCCCCGGCTTGGAGCTCACCATCGAGAGCGGCTCGGTCTACGGGGCTTTGATCGTCCATGAGGCGGGGGCGAAAGGTGATGGCCTCACCGCCTTTCCGCTGCGAACCTTGCCGGGGACGCGCGACCGTCCGCCGGCGTACGCCGACCTGCAGGTCGGCGAGGGCGGAGGCGGTCCTCAGTCCTCTTCCGGCCAGCCGTAGTCGGGATCGACGGTCTGCGGGTCGAGACCGAGGAGATCCGCGACCTGTTCGACCACCACGTCGTGGACGAGGTCGTGGAGCTCTTCGGGGTCGAGCGCCCGGGCTTCGATCGGACGCCGGTAGACGACGATCTGACCCGGGCGGCTGCCCCGCGGGGGGGTCGAGGTGCCCAGCGGGATGGTGCTCCCCGGCCGGCGCTCCAACGCGGAGAGCGGAGGCACGTCCTCGACGATGACCTGCACGTTCTCCAGTTGGGCCCCCCAGCGGGTCTCGAGATGCTCGAAGGCGTCCAACACGAGATCGTCGAAGGTCTCCGCCCGAGTGCGGGAAATCGGGATGCTCGGCGGGGCCAACGGACCGCGCATGCCGCGGCCGTGTCGGTCACGACGGGCTGTCACGGCGTCCGACTGTACGCCGCCGGAGCGCCGTCGCTCAGGTGATCGGAGGGGGACGACACGATCGCGTGGGACGGCGAGCCGGTCGCCGTTCGTGCCGGGCCAGCGACTAGCCTTCGCGAACGTGAGCCCTCTTCGCCGTTGTTCGCGTGCCGCCTGCGGCCAGCCGGCCGTGGCGACCCTGACCTACGTGTATGCGGATTCGACTGCGGTGCTCGGACCCCTTGCGACGTACGCGGAGCCCCATGCGTACGACCTCTGTAGCCGACATTCCGCGCGGCTCACCGCGCCTCTGGGTTGGGAGATCATCCGGCTCGAGATCAGTGAGCCCCCCGCGCCCGGCCCGGATGATCTCGTCGCGCTCGCGGACGCCGTCCGGGAGGCGGCCCGGGAGGTTCCGGAGGCCGCGCCGCGGGTCCAGGGACGCCGGGGCCACTTGAGGGTCTTGCGCTCGACGGATCAGTAGCCCGTCCGCGACGGACCGGAGATCGAGAGACGGGCCGGATATCGAGGTATGTCCGATTTGTTCGATTTGTGATAGACACGCCGGAAGTTTTAGGGGATCGGACGTTGCGCCGATAGGGGGAAGGTCACCCACTCGGCCGCCAGCCATCCGGGTGGATCTCCGTCGAGCGGAGCCGAGGGGTCTCGTGGAAGGAGTACGTCGTGCGCAACGCCGTGGAAATGGCCTCGCTTCTCCTCGCCGATCCAACCGACGTTCCCGCCGTTGAGTCGTCAGCCGACCCCGCCGCTGCGCGGCAAGCATCCTGTGCCGACATCGGGTCCCAGGCCGGGACCGTATCCGCAGACGACGGAGCGTCCGCCTCGGGCACCATCCCGAAGCGCAAGCGGTCTTCCCGGCGGCCGCGCAGTTCCCGTCGAGGGATGGCCGAGTTGCGCGGTCCGGCGTCCCTCGTCTCTCCGGAGGCGCGGCGGCTCGCGCGGTGCCGATACTGCGGCGGGCCTCACGTCACCTCCATCGAATTGACCCTCACCGACGGATCCGCCGTCTCGTTCGGGTCCTGTCACCGTTGCGAGCGGCACTGGTGGGCCCAGGACGGTGAATTGCTCTCCTTCGACCTCGTTCTCGCCAAGACCTCGAAGATCGCGTAGGGTCGTGAATCCGGCGGCGATCCCCGGGTACCCGGTCATCGTCGCGGAAAAGTAGGCTGCGGACGCGAGCGAAGCGTGAAACGGCACGCGGCGAAGCGGAGGCAGCAGTGCGGGACCTGGCCACGATCGTCAAGGCGTACGACATCCGGGGCATCGTCCCCGAGGAGTTGAACCCCGAAATTGCTCGAGCTTTCGGCGCGGCGTTCGCGGCGTTCACCGGGGCATCCGAAATCGTGGTGGCTCACGACATGCGGGAATCCTCCCCGGCATTGGTCGACGCCTTCGCCGAGGGAGTGACCGGCCAGGGCGCAGACGTCGTCCACGCCGGCCTGGCCAGCACGGACATGCTGTATTTCGCGTCCGGGTACTTGAATGTCCCGGGAGCCATGTTCACCGCCAGCCACAATCCCGCGCGCTACAACGGCATCAAGCTGTGCCTCACGGGCGCGCGCCCGGTCGGGCAAGAAACCGGGTTGGCGGAAATCCGCAGACTCGCCGAACAAGGGGTGCCCGAGCGCAGCGATCGCCGAGGGACGGTGCGGCGTCGGGAATTGGTCGACGAATACGCGAAATACCTGCGTTCTCTCGTCGACATCTCCTCGATCCGGCCGCTGAGAGTTGTCGTGGACGCCGGCAACGGCATGGCCGGTTACACGGTTCCGCGGGTACTGGCCGACTCGCCGGTGGACGTGATCCCGATGTATTTCGAGTTGGACGGGAGTTTCCCCCACCACGAGGCGAATCCGATCGTTCCGGAGAACACGGCCGAACTACGAGCGCGGGTCCGGGAGCTGGGAGCCGACCTCGGATTGGCTTTCGACGGCGACGCGGACCGCTGCTTCGTCGTCGACGAGAACGGCGAGGTGGTGTCGCCGTCCGTCATCACGGCGCTGGTCGCGGTGCGCGAGTTGCGGAGAGCGCCCGGTTCGGTCATCATCCACAACCTCATCACCTCTAAAGCGGTGCCCGAGATCGTACGCGAACACGGGGGCGTGCCGGTGCGCAGCCGGGTGGGGCATTCCTTCATCAAGGCGCTGATGGCCGAGACCAACGCGATTTTCGGGGGAGAGCATTCCGGGCATTTCTATTTCCGGGATTTCTGGCGCGCCGACTCCGGTATGTTGGCGGCGCTCCACGTCCTGGCGGCGCTCGGGGAAACTCCGCCGGGAACCCCCTGTTCGCAGTTCCTCGCAGGCTACTCGCGGTACGTCGCCTCGGGAGAGATCAACACAAGGGTGTCGGATCAGCGAGCGGTGGTGGATGCACTGCGGGCTCGTTATGTAGCCCGCCCTGACGTCGAACTCGACGAACTGGATGGCCTCACCGTCACCGCGGCCACGTGGTGGTTCAACGTGCGTCCGTCGAACACCGAACCCCTGCTGCGGCTCAACGTGGAAGCCGACGACCAGGCGACGATGGAGGCGGTCCGCGACGAGGTGCTCGAGTTCATCCGTGAGAAGGGAAGCTGACCGCGATGACCTCAGGAGGCGAGGGAGTCGATGCACTCCTGCTGGAAATCCTGGCCTGCCCCGCCTGTCACGCCTCGCTGAACCTGGACGACGAATCGGCGGAGCTCCGCTGCACGAACCGTGAGTGCCGACGGGCTTATCCGATCCGCGACGGGATTCCGATACTGCTGATCGACGAAGCCAGGATCGTGCCCGAGGCATAGCCTCATGGAATTCAGATTCGACGAATCCGTGCTGGACGACCCCGACGCACTGGAAGCGGGCGATCCCTCCGGAATGCTTCGCGCCGTAGCGAGCTCCGGTGCACAGATTCGAGAAGCCGCTTTCTACACCGCGGAGGCGGGAATCGACGTGCTGGCCGGGGACCGGCCTCGGTCCGTCATCCTCTCGGCCGTCGGATCCAGCGCTGCCGCGTGCGAGGTGATGCGGGCGTTCATCGGTGAGGACGTCGCGGTGCCGGTGCTCGAGATCCCGGGTCCGGTGCTCCCGCGCTGGGTCGGACCCCTCGACCTCGTCATCGCGGTTTCCCGCTCCGGCACGGCCCAGCCCACGCTTGCGGTGGTGCAAGAAGCCGGACGCCGGGGCAGCCGAGTCGTCGTGGTGGCCACGCCGGGTTCGCCGCTCGCACATGCCTGCGACCGGGTGCACGGCATCTTCATCCCGGCGGATAGAGCGGCTCGGCATACCAGGGCCAGCGTGTGGGCGCTGTCCACCCCGCTGTTGGCCATCGCCGACGTGCTCGGACTCGCGGTCGTCCCCGCCGAGGAATTGGCACTCGCCGCCGACCGGCTGGACAAGGTAGCCGAGACCTGTCGACCCGGCAGTGAATCGTTCGTCAATCCCGCTAAGCAACTCGCGTTGGAGCTGGCCGGAAGCATTCCCGTGCTGTGGGGTGCGGGGCCGTTATGTCGGACGGCGGCCAAGCGTTTCGCCCGTCAGTTGCACGCGAATGCGAAATATCCCGCGTTGGACGGCGGATTGCAGGAGGCGGCGCACGGCAGCGTCGCATTGTTCGACGGCCCGTTCGCGGTTGCTCCGCCGTCCGACCTCTTCGCCGACCCCTTCGAGGGAAATACCGCCCCCTTTCCCCGGCTGCGGGTCGTGCTGTTGCGGGACGCGATGGAGTCGGCGACGGAAGGACCGCTGCGGCGGGCGGCCGAAGCGCTGGCGACCGAGCGGGGCGTGCGGTTGAGCGAGATTCTCGCGGACCCCGGGCAGCCTCTCGAACGATTGGCGCAACTCGTCGCCATCGGCGATTTCGCGAGCGTCTATCTTGCCTTGGGCTTGGGGGTGGATCCGGGAACCACACCAGCGGTGTTGGAGATGAAGGATTTGGTCGCCCAGTTCTCCCGGATGGGCGAGCCGTGACCGAACTTGGGGCCCGGGTCGGCCGCAGCGGATCGAGTCGATGAGCGGGAAGAAGAGCAACCCGAAGAAGAGCAGCCCGGCGGTCATCGCCGCGCTTGCCGCCAACCTCGGGATCGCCGCCACGAAGTTCGCCGCATTTATCATCAGCGGATCTTCGTCGATGCTCGCCGAAGCCGTCCATTCGGTGGCCGATGGCGGAAACCAGGTCTTGCTCCTCGTCGGAGGTCGACGAGCGCGGCGGCCACCCGACGCCCGACATCCCTTCGGGCACGGCTCGGAGGAGTATTTCTACGCCTTCCTCGTCGCCTTGCTGCTGTTCAGCGTCGGCGGACTGGTTGCGGGGTACGAAGGCATCCACAAGCTCACCCATCCCGAGGAGGTGAAGCACGTAGGGGTGGCCTTCGGCGTTCTCGGCGTCTGCGCGGTGCTGGAATTCTTCTCCCTGCGCACGGCTTGTCGGGAATCGTTGCCGCTCAAAGGCAATGCCTCCTGGTTCACCTTCATCCGCACGACGGCGGATGCCGAATTGCCGGTGGTGCTGCTGGAAGACACCGCCGGACTCGTGGGGCTCGGTTTCGCTGCCGCCGGAGTCGCGGCCGCGGCCCTCACCGGCGACGGCCGGTGGGACGGCGTCGGGTCACTCGCGATCGCGCTGCTGCTCATCACCGTGGCGGTCGTGCTCGCGGTGGAAATGAAGAGTTTGCTGGTCGGTGAGGCGGCCGCTCCCGCCGTCCAACGCCGGATTCTCGCCGCCGCGTTGGATGGCCCGGAAATCGACCGAGTGATTCACCTGCGCACTTTGCAGCTCGGGCCGGAGGAATTGCTCGTCGCGGCGAAGGTCGCGGTCGGAGAGCGGGTCTCGGCCGCCGACGTCGCCCGACGTATCGACCAAGTAGAGCGTCGAATCCGGGCCGCGGTACCCGCCGCTCGGCTCATCTACCTGGAACCCGATCTGGACCGGGCTACGTCCCGCTGAGCCAGGCACGCGCAGCGGACGCGGCGGCGCGGCAGTCTGTCGGCACCGTAGCCAACACTGGGGTTCGCCAGGGCACGGCTGCTAAGGCGACTGCTTTTTCCACCGACCCGTCGGGATCCGTGAGCGTCCCGGCGATGAGGTAACGGGCGATGTGGGCGCGTACCAGGGGATTCGCGAGCAGCGTGCCGTGTAGTGCGGGAACCGTTTCGTGCGGAATGCGGTCCAGCGCTTCGGGAGGGATGCCGACCACGTCGGCGAGCGGATATATCGCGGCCTGGCGCACTGCAGGTTTCGGACAGCCGAAGAGTCCCCGTAGGGCCTCCGCATGGTCGGCGAGCGAGTGCACGAAAGAACTGTCGGCATTGACCTCAAGGGGGGTGGTGGAATTCACGATTTTCGCGAGTCCCCGTAATTCCCAACCCGCGAGCAACCCCGGACCGTCGTGACCTGGTTGCGGATAATCCGCTCGCGCCGGCCGTACCAGGGGGCTCAAGTAGACGACGTTTCGCACCGGTGGGTGCGGGGTCACCGCAAGGTACAAGCTGGTGAGCAGCGCGCCTTCGCTCTCCCCGACGATGTCGATCGGTTGTCCGTTGGCCTGCGCCCATGCGTTCACCTGTGCGGCGAATTTCCGGACGAGATCGGGGAGCGGGGAGGCGGTGGCCGCCGCGTCGTAGGGCAGGGGTTTGCCGTGTCGATCCGTTCCCCTGTAGGAGAATTCGCGGACGATGAAGCTTTTGCCGAGGCTGGGCACGTCGCCGTCCCACCGGACCCCGTAGCCGCTCACGAAGAGCACCGGTTGGCGGACGCGGGCATGTGCGGTGACGTCGGTGACGCCGTGGTCGCCGTCCGATCTCGGCGATGCGGCTGCGGTCACCCCGATCACGGTCAGGACGACGACGCCGAGGACGCCGAGGGGGCCGATGGGAGCGATGACGCGCGCGGGGCGGGCGAGACTCCGCACTATCCCCCGCCACGTCCAGGCATCGGCCAAGGCGGCGGCGACGGCGACGAGGTAGATGCCTGGGGAGGTGACGGCGACCATCGCGGCTCCGGCGCCCGTGAGGATGAGGAAGCTCACTGCCACCCAGCCGATCGATGCCCAGCGGGGATGGCGAAGCCACCACGACCGGATCGGACCGTGATGGGTGAACAATGCCACCCCGATGAAGATGGCGAGTGCGGTGAGCCACAGGTCGGAGATGGGGGCCACCGCGAAAGCCACGAGCAGGCTGGCGCTGGGACTGACGAGTACCGCGGCGAGTGCCGTGGCACCGACTGCGCGACCGAGTACCAGGCGCCATCCCGGCCACGGCTGGTCCGTCGGCCAGGCAAGGGCCACCTGTGCGGCGGTGAAGAGCCCACGCCCCACGATCAACGCGCCGATTCCCAGGACTACCGTGGGCCAGCTGGAGGCCCAGCTCAGCAGCCAGCGTTCATCGTGGAAGACACCCCAGGGTGTGGGCGCAGCGCTCTGCGGTGCGAGGGCGAGGGACGCCGGCCTTCCGCGGAGGGCGAAGGTTTCGGCCAGGACGGCGACCGTGCAGACGGCTGCCAACGCGACCGTCCGCCTCGTTGCCCACCCGCGCACGCGCATCGCCTCCGTCACGGGTCGGCTTACCCCGGCTCGCCGCAACTATGACAGAATCATCACGAAAAGATATCGGATCTATAACGGAAACGGTCTCGACTGGTGCGCCCTGAAGCCGTCGTCGACGTGACCCCCGCGTGCCCCTCGAGGAAAGCGCCGTCGGGCTTCGCGGAGGTCGCGAGGGCGCGGTGGGCCTCACACGTATGCTCGGGGTGATTCGAGGAGGTCGAGGTGGTCGATTTCAAGGTCGCGGATCTGGCGCTTGCCGACCTGGGACGGAAGGAAATCCGGCTCGCAGAGCACGAGATGCCCGGGCTGATGGCACTGCGCCGCCGCTACCGCGAGAGCAAACCGCTCGCAGGGGCGCGGATCACCGGCTCGCTGCACATGACGGTGCAGACCGCCGTCCTGATCGAGACCTTGGTCGACCTCGGGGCTCAGGTTCGGTGGGCGAGCTGCAACATCTTCTCCACCCAGGACCACGCCGCGGCCGCCGTGGTGGTCGGGCCCGACGGCACGCCGGACGACCCGCGCGGGGTTCCGGTCTTCGCGTGGAAGGGCGAGACCCTGGAGGAGTACTGGTGGTGCACGGAACAGGCGCTGCGGTGGCCGGACGGCGAAGGCCCCAACATGCTTCTCGACGACGGAGGAGACGCCACACTGCTCGTCCACAAAGGCGTGGAATTCGAGAAAGCGGGCGCCGTACCGGATCCGAGCACCGCGGAATCGGCGGAATTCGCGGTGGTGCTGCGTCTGCTGCAGCGGTCGTTCGCGGAGGATCCTCGGCGGTGGACGACGATCGCCGCCGGCATCAAGGGCGTGACGGAGGAGACCACCACGGGGGTGCACCGGCTTTACCAGATGGCGGCGAACGGCACTCTGCTCTTTCCCGCCATCAACGTCAACGACTCGGTCACGAAATCGAAATTCGACAACAAATACGGGTGTCGCCATTCGCTCATCGACGGTATCAACCGCGCCACCGACGTCCTGATCGGCGGGAAACTCGCCGTCGTCTGCGGGTACGGTGACGTCGGAAAGGGCTGCGCGCAGGCGCTCCGCGGTCAGGGAGCGCGGGTCGCGGTGACCGAAGTCGACCCTATTTGCGCCCTCCAAGCCGCGATGGACGGCTACCAGGTGACGACGCTCGACGACATCGTCGCGGAAGCCGACATCGTCATCACCGCGACCGGCTGCGTCAACGTCGTCACCGTCGACCACATGGCCCGCATGAAGCATCAGGCGATCGTCGGTAACATCGGTCACTTCGACCACGAGATCGACATGGCCGGGTTGGCGGCTTTTCCCGGCATCAAGCGGGTTCCCATCAAACCGCAGGTCGACGAATGGGTCTTTCCCGACGGGCATTCGATTATCGTGCTCTCCGAAGGCAGGTTGCTCAACTTGGGCAATGCCACCGGGCACCCGAGCTTCGTGATGAGCAATTCTTTCTCCAACCAGGTACTCGCGCAGATCGAATTGTTCACTCGGACGGCGGATTACCCGGTCGGCGTCTACACCTTGCCGAAGAAACTCGACGAGATGGTGGCCCGACTCCATTTGGACGCGTTGGGGGCGAAGCTCACCACGCTCACGCCGCAGCAGGCCGCGTACCTGGGGGTGCCGGTCGAGGGTCCGTACAAGCCGGATTCCTACCGCTACTGAGACGTTCGTCGGCCCGGCGCCGCGGAGCACGTTGGTGCGGCGGGAGGATGCTCAGGTGAAAAGGGCATCTCCGACCGGGCCTCCCGCGCCGACGAAGCCTTGTTGGCGCCACGCTTCGTACACCGCGATCGCCGCGGCGTTGGCGAGATTCAGCGAACGTCGGCCGGGAAGCATCGGAATCCGCACCCGTGCCCGCACCCGCGGGTCGGTGAGCACCGCGTCCGGCAGGCCGGTGCGTTCGGTGCCGAACATGAGCGCATCACCGTCTGCATATGCGAAATCGGTGTAGATCGTCTCGGCTCGTCCGGTGAACGCGACGATCCGTGAACCCTCCAACGCTTTCCACGCGGCGTCCATGTCATCGTGGACGACGAGGGTCGCGAATTCGTGGTAATCGAGTCCCGCGCGGCGCAGCCGAGCATCGGAGAGCTCGAATCCGAGCGGACGAACCAGGTGTAATTCGCATCCCACCGCGGCGGCGAGGCGGATGGCATTTCCGGTATTCGGCGGGATTTGCGGTTCGACGAAAACCAATCGGAACATGCCGGCTCATTGCGGCGGCGCGAACGCGCCGTCCGAGGTCGGAGGAGGACTCGGCGGGGGAGTGACCGGCGGTGCCACCTCGGCGCGCGGCTGTGCCGCAGGGAAGGCCCGCATCATTTGGCGGCGGCGTCGCTCGGCCAGTACGGCCGCGAGGTACGCCCAGCCCGGAGTTCCGACCGGTGGCGGAGGGCTGACCAGCGCGTAGACCGTGCGCACCAGTTGTTGGCCGAGACCTTCCCGCACGGCGGGCCTGAGCTGGTGTTGGCGCAGCACGAATTGTCGGCACACGAGGGCGAGTTCGTCGGTCACGCGCGAGAGGTCGGCGAGGGAAGCCCATTCCATCAGCGGTGGCGGCATGTGGATCCCGGCAGATTGCGGTTCCGCCGTCCGGGTGTGGACGACGATGGTACCGGCGAGCAGATCACCAACGCGTTTGCCACGTGCGGTGAGGACGGCGCTGACCAACGCCGGACCCCACATCTCGAATGGCAGCAGCACGCCTCGAACCAAGGCTTGGGCGAAACGGATCGGGCTGCCGTCTTCTCGGACGACCCGCAGGCCGAGGGCTACTTTCCCGATCGTGCGGCCGCGCCACACCGTTTCGCACACCACCTGGTAACCGATGAAAACGGCGACGCCGTAGACCACGGCGAAAGCGCTCAGCAGCGCAACGTCCTGGGTGTGCTCGATCGGGATCGCGAGGATTCGCCCGAGTAGGAGGGCGACGCCGTACTGTACGGCGAAGTCGA
Organism: Acidothermus sp.; assembly: GCA_023512015.1. Taxonomy (GTDB): domain Bacteria; phylum Actinomycetota; class Actinomycetes; order Acidothermales; family Acidothermaceae; genus Acidothermus. The sequence continues at coordinate 14,138 of JAIMAI010000037.1, forward strand.
TGAATTTCGCCAACATCCGCGACGGCCACCACGCGACGTTCAGATCGACCGCGACCGCTTCTCCGGTCACCAAGCCTGCGCTCATGGTGCAATAGTCTGCCGTGGACCTCGATGCTTTCGTAGCGGCACACCGCCAGCAGTGGGATCGGCTGGCCGCCCTGAGCCACCGGGCTCGCCGTCCTTCCCGATTACGGGCGGCGGAGGTGGACGAGCTCGTCGCCTTGTATCGTGAGACGGCCACCCACCTTTCGGTGGTGCGGGCCCGCGCGGCCGAACCACAGCTGATCACCGAGCTCTCCGCTCTGGTCGCCGAGGCGCGGTCGGTGATCGTCGGTGCGCGTGACGCCGGATGGGCCGAAATCGCGACGTTTTTCACCCGGCGGCTGCCCGCCGCCCTCTACCGCACCCGCCGGTGGTGGGGGACAACCCTTGCGGCGAACGTGGCGGTAATGGTCGCGATTGGCGTCTGGGTGGCGACCCATCCGAACGTCGTCGCCTCGGTGGTTGCTCCGGAGGCCGTACAAAAACTGGTCAGCGAGGATTTCGCGAATTACTACAGCGAGCATCCCGCCGCCGATTTTGCGGCATCGGTTTGGACGCACAATGCTTTGACCGCGGCGATCGCGTTGCTTCTCGGGATATTCTTCGGCATCCCGACCTTGATAGCACTCTGGCAGAACGCCCTCAATGTCGGGTTTATCGGAGGACTCATGGTCGCCAACGGCCGAGGCGGTGAATTCTTCGGACTCATCACTCCGCACGGTTTGCTGGAATTGACGGCGGTTTTCGTGGCCGCCGGGAGTGGGTTGCGGCT
>JAIMAI010000038.1 GCA_023512015.1 Acidothermus sp.
GGACGAACGCGCGGATCCCGCTCGCCGCGAGCTGGACCGCGATCGCCGAGAGCAGCAATCCGAAAACCCGCGTGATCAAGGTGACGCCGCTTCGGCGTACCACGGCGAGGATCACCTCGGAGAACCGCAGCGTCAGCCACAAGACGACGTGGACGGCGAGGATCGCCGCGGCCAGCGCCAAGGCTCGGTCCACCCCGTGTACCGAGCGGGTGAAGACGATGGTCGCCGCGATCGCACCAGGACCGGCGAGCAGCGGGGTGCCGAGTGGCACCATCGAGACGTTGACTTCCGCGGCGGCGCTCGGCGGGCTCCCCCATCCCATGAGGAGTTCGAGGGCCACCAGCAACAGCAGCAACCCGCCGGCGACTTGCAACGCCGGCAAAGAGATCTGCAGGTACTGCAGCACCTGCTGCCCGAAGAGGGCGAACACGACGATCACGGTGAGGGCGGTGAGCACGGCGAGGTCGGCGCTGCGGTTCCGGGCTTGCCGACTGTAGGCCGAGGTGAGCGCCAGGAACACCGGGATCGAACCGACCGGATCCATGATCACGACGAGGGTGACGAAGACGCTTCCGAAGAACTGGCCGTCGAACCAGCTCACCGGCCCATCACCGCGCCCATGACCGCACTGCCGTGGGCTCGCGCCAACAGCTCCTCTAGGACGGCTGGATCCGTGGTGCACGCACCGATCTCGACCGCCTTCACGGCACCGTGGTAGTCACTCGCGCCGGTCGCCAGGACGCCGAGTTCGTCGGCCAGCGCACGCAACCGGCGGCGCGTCCCCTCGCCATGATCAGGATGATCGACTTCCAGGCCGTCCAAACCGACCGACACCAATTCCGCGATCTGATCTTCGGTCACGACCGGTCCGCGAGTCGAGGCGCCGGGGTGGGCGAAGACCGCCACCCCGCCGGCGTCGTGCACCAAGGCGATCGCCCGTGCCGGGTCCAGCGAGTACTTCTCCACGTAGGCCCGTCCGCCGTCCCCGATCCACTCGGCGGTGAAGGCGGCAGGGACGTCGTCCACCACCCCGGCGGCGACGAGGGCTCGGGCGATGTGCGGCCGGCCGACGGCGCCGTCCCCGGCAAGCCTCGACACCTGCTCCCAGGTCACCGGGGCCCCGAGTTCCGCCAGCCGGTCCACCATGGCGCGGGCCCGCCGGGTGCGGTCGGTACGCAGCCGTTCGAGCTCCGCCGCGAGTTCGGGATGGGTGGGGTCGAAGAGGTAGCCCAGGATGTGCAGGCTGGTCGAGCCCAGAAGGCAGGAGATCTCCGCTCCGGGCACCACCGCAACCTCTTCGTCGAGGCGGTCCACCGCTTCGGCGGCTTCCGGCCACCCCGCGACCGTGTCGTGGTCGGTCAGCGCGATGACCCGGACGCCGATCCGGCTCGCCCGGGCCACGACCTGCGCCGGGGTGTCGGTACCGTCCGACGCGGTGGAGTGCACGTGCAGATCGATGACCACCGATCCTCCTGGGGTGAAGCGCCCTCACCAACATGATCACACGGTTGTGCTGCCGAGGGCGGCCAACCGCGGTGAGAGTGCACCATACGGGATGTCGAGGCCGTCGGTCCGCTCGACGAGGTCGATGAGCGCGAAGCCTTCGAGGAGCACCACCCCCGCCGGAGCCGGCCAGATCAACGCCCACAGCCATGCGGCCCGAGCCTCCCCCACGAAGACCGCGGCCTCAGGCCCGGTGTCGAGGCTCCACAGCGCGGTCGGGTGTCCGGCGGCGTCGAGTTTGACGTGCGGCGGGCCCGCGTCGAAGCCTGCCCCCGGGTCGGGACCGACCAGCCCGGCGAGTCGGGCACCGAGGCCGACACCGGGGTTCTCCGCGAGGAGCAGCCACTCCGCGCCGCCCCCGAGCGGACTCGGCCCGCACAACCCGACCACGGTGACGACGGCGCCGCTGCGCTCGTCCCCGGCGAATGCGTATCCGCAACACAGCCAGCCTTCGGGCAGCGGCCAGGGAAGCCAGACCGGCAGCCGACCGTGCGCGGCGGCGCGGCGTACCGCCTCCAAGCTCTCCGGCCCCGGGCGGGTCGGGGTCCACAGCGGCGCGACACCCCCGTGGGCCTCGCACGACCAGGCGCTGGACCACGCATTCGGGGGCCGCACCGTCGCCCCGCAGCGTGGACACGTCGGCGTCGGGCGCATGCATCCGACCGTCTCCCCGTCGTCACGATCCGTCAAGAGGCCACCGGGGTGGACGTGCGGCCCACGCCCGCTTCGGACGCGCCGTACGCTGCGGACATGCCCGAGGTCGCGGCGGTCGGCGGTATCGCGATCCGCGACGACCGGCTGCTCCTGGTGCGCCGCGGCCGTCCGCCGTCCGCGGGATGCTGGTCGCTGCCCGGCGGCAGGGTGGAGGCCGGTGAGAGCGACGCGGCGGCGCTCGCCCGCGAGTTCCGCGAGGAGACCGGGTTGGAGGTGGAGGTCGGTGCCTTCGTCGGCGAGGTGCTGCGCCCCGGCCCGGACGGCGTGGTGTACCGCATCCGCGACTACCGCGTGGCGGCGGGGACGGGCGTCGTGCGGCCCGGGGACGACGCCGCCGACGTCGCCTGGGTCCCGCTGCGGGAACTTCCCGAATATCCGCTGACTCCGGGATTGTTGGACACGCTGCGAGCCTGGTGCATCGTTTCCGACCAGGAGAACCGAGACGAAAGCCGAGGCGATCTGCGGTGAGCGGTCCCAACCGCCCTTCCCGGCGGCCGACCCGCAGGTCGCCGACGTTGGAGGAAGTCGCCGCGCACGCCGGGGTGTCGCGCGCCACGGTGTCGCGGGTGGTCAACGATTTCCCCCGGGTCTCCCCGCAGGTGCGCGCGGCGGTGCTGCGGTCCATCGACGAACTCGGCTACGTGCCGAACCGCGCCGCCCGAACCCTGGTCACTCGGCGCACCGACACCATCGCGTTGGTGATCTCCGAGCCGGAGACCCGGCTGTTCTCCGACCCGGTCCTCGCCGGTTTCGTCCGCGGCATCGCCGACGTGCTGGCCGCGACCGAGTACACCTTCGTGCTCCTCACCGCGCAGCCCGATACCGAACGCATCGCCCGCTACATCCGCAACGGGCACGTGGACGGCGTCATCCTCATGTCTCTGCACGGAGACGACCCCCTGGTCGGGATGCTCGAAGCGAGCGGGATACCCGCGGTGCTCTCGGGCCGCCCGATGGGGCGGGGCCACACCATTCCGTATGTGGACGCCGACAACGTCGGCGGAGCACGCATCGCCACCGAATACCTCGTCCAGCAGGGACGAAAAACCATCGTCTCGATAACCGGACCGCCGGAAATGTGCGCGGGGGTGGACCGGCTGCTCGGATTCCGCCAAGGCCTACCCCCAGCGCAACGTCGCCGTTGGAAGGAATTCGTCGCCTCCGGCGATTTCACCGAAGAAAGCGGGGAACGCGCGATGGCCGAATTATTGGCGCGCATTCCCACCCTCGACGCCGTGTTCGCGGCCAACGATTTGATGGCGGCCGGCGCCCTGCGCACGCTCAAAGCAGCGGGACGACGGGTACCCGACGACGTCGCGCTGGTGGGTTTCGACGATTCGAGCGCGGCCCGTCACACCGATCCGCAGCTCACCAGCGTTCGTCAATCGGTGGACGAGCTCGGCCAGAACATGGCGAAACTGCTCCTCGTGCAACTGGACGATCCGGCCGCCAGGCCCGAGCCCGTCATTCTGCCGACCACGCTCGTGATCCGCGAATCGGCCTGATTCAGGCGACGACGGCTTCCTCGGGGAGACGTGGCCGCACGGAGGTGAGGTCCACGGTGGGTGGCGCCCCCCGCCGTTCGGTGTCGAAGTCGAGACCCGCCTGGTGGGGCCCGGCCGCGCAGCGGGTCACCGGGGCCAGGGCCGGCACCAAGGCTCCGACTTCGTCCATGGCCTCCAGTTGGTGCTGGGAGCGCAAGGTGAGGGCGTCGTTGAGCCGCCGCTTCCACCGCAGCACCTGCGGATCGCCGTCCGCGCGATATCTGTCCCCGGCCGTCGCGAACAGGCGGTCGTAGCAGGTGCGGGCGGCCTCCACGGCCCGCGCGAGCTGATAGTCGATCTGCGCGTGCAAGCCCCGCAAGACGGCGGGTGAGGCCCCGCTGCCTCGGGCCCGGTCCAGTTCCGCGAGCAAGCGCCGGACGGCGAACATGGCCGCGTCGTAGCGAGCGGCCGCAGCCGAAATACCGTCCGCCGGCGAGCCGCTTCGCACTGCCATCCGCTGCGCATCCATTGGGCTCACCTCCGAACCGGGGCGCTACTTCTACGATTCCCCGTCGGCAGCGAAAATTCCAGGGGTAATCTGCCCCAACGACCGTCCGGCACCAATCTTCAGAGGTTTCCGATGAGCACGACCCCATCGCCGCGCGTCTTCGTCGCCCGACTCGCCGGCGTCCAGGTTTTCGACCCGAACGGCGATCCGGTCGGGCGGGTCCGCGACGTCGTCGTCCTGCTGCGGCTCGGCGTGCAGCAGCCGCGGGTCCTCGGGCTGGTCGTCGAGGTACCCCCCCGACGTCCGATCTTCATCCCGATGACCCGGGTGACCAGCATCGAAGCCGGCGCGGTCGTCGTCACCGGCGCGGTGAACCTGCGCCGTTTCGCGAGGCGCGCGGCCGAGACGTTGGTGCTCGGGGAATTGCTCGACCGCACGGTGGTCCTCGCGGACACCGGTGAATCGGTGACGGTCACCGACGTGGCGATGGAACGGAATCGATCCCGCGACTGGTACCTCACCAAGGTGGCGGTCCGTCGGCGGGGCCACGGCCGGATGCGCCGCCGCGGGGAGGTGCAGGTCGTCGACTGGACGGCGATCCGCGGCCTGTCGCTGCCCGAAGCCGGTCAAGGCGCCGAAAGCCTGCTTGCCGCGTTCGACCAGTTGCGTCCCGCGGACCTCGCCGGAGTGCTGCACGACTTGTCCGAGAAGCGGCGCGCCGAAGTGGCGGCCGCCTTGGACGACGAGCGGCTGGCCGACGTCCTGGAGGAATTGCCGGAAGAAGAGCAGGTGGAGATCCTCGCCACGTTGGAGAAGCGGCGGGCGGCCGACGTCCTGGAAGCCATGGGTCCGGACGACGCGGCGGACCTGCTGGCCGAACTCCCCCCGGATGAAGCCGAACGGCTCCTCGCGCTGATGGACCCGGAGGAAGCCGAACCGTTGCGGCGGCTGCTCACCTACTCGGAGAACACCGCGGGAGGGCTGATGACCACCGAGCCGGTGATCCTGCCTCCCTCGGCGACCGTCGCGGAGGCGTTGGCCCGGGTGCGCAACCCGGACCTCACCCCCGCGACCGCAAGCCAGGTGTACGTCTGCCGCCCACCGACGGAGACCCCGACGGGCCGCTACCTTGGGATCGCGCATCTGCAGCGGCTGCTCCGCGAACCTCCCGGCACGTTGGTGAGCGCCGTCGTCGACACCGATATCGCCCCCCTGTCGCCGGCGACTCCGTTGCATCACGTGGCCCGGTATCTGGCCGCCTATAACCTGGTCGCCGTCCCCGTGGTCGACGAAGACGATCGGTTGCTCGGTGCCGTCACGGTGGACGACGTACTCGACCACCTGCTCCCCGAGGGATGGCGGGGCGAGCCGGCGGGGGAAGACGCAGAGACCACGGCTGGTAGCAACGGCCAGTAGCAACGGCGGATGATGCGGAGGAATCATGCCCAGGGGACGCTTCCGCCTCGACCAACCGGCGACCCCTCGCCGGGTGAGCCTGCGTCCGGGTTACGACCCGGAGGCCTTCGGACGTTTCGCGGAGCGTTTCGCCCGGTTCATGGGGACCGCCAAATTCATCGTGTACATGACGGTCATCGTCATCGCCTGGGTGGCTTACAACCTTTTCGTCGGAATTCGCTATTACCACACCCACCACGACTGCACGGTGACCCACATCACGGCCGGGAACGAAATCGTCACCACGACCCGCAACATCCCGCGGTGCCAGGAAGGCCTCAAACCGTTCGACCCCTATCCGTTCATCCTGCTGAACCTCTTCTTCTCCACCCAAGCGTCCTATGCGGCGCCGCTCATCCTGTTGGCGCAGAACCGTCAAGCCGACCGCGACCGGGTCCAAGTCGAGGAGGATAGGGCCCGCAGCGAACGCAATATCGCCGACACCGAGTACCTGACGCGGGAGGTGGCGGCGATCCGGATCGCGCTCGGGGATGTGGCGACCCGGGATTTCGTGCGCGACGAATTGCGCCGCCTGCTGGAGGAACTCGACGAACACCGAGGACGCTCGGCATCGGAGGACCGGCACGACCGGACGGAGAGCCGGGACTGACTCGGCGAAGGGATCGCGCGACGATCCGATTACCCGGTTTTCTCCTCGTGGCCTCCGAAGCCTTTGCGCATCGCGGAGAGCACCTTGTTGGCGAAATCATCCTCGCCGCGGGAGGCGAAGCGGGCGTACAACGCCGTGGTGAGCACCGGAGCGGGAACACCTTCCTCGACGGCGGCTATCGACGTCCACCGCCCTTCTCCCGAATCGGCGACGTGGCCGGCGAATTCGGTGAGCTGCGGGGAGCGGTGGAGGGCTTCCGCGGTGAGGTCGAGCAGCCAGGATTGCACGACACTCCCCCGTCGCCACACCTCCGTGACCTCCGCGACGTCGATGTCGTAACGGTAGAACTCGGGAAATTCGATCGGTGCGGTTTCCGCGTCGGTGGCGGTGTGGTCCTTGCCGACGTTGGCGTGATGGAGGATGTTCAGCCCCTCGGCGAAGGCCGCCATCATTCCGTATTCGATTCCGTTGTGCACCATCTTGACGAAATGGCCCGCGCCTACCGGGCCGCAGTGCAGGAACCCGAGTTCGGCGTCGGACGGCGGACCGCTGCGGCCGACGGTACGCGGAGCCGCGTCGATTCCCGGTGCCAGGCTGAGGAAAATCGGCCGGAGTCGGCGCACGACCTGCTCCTCACCGCCGATCATCAGGCAGTATCCGCGTTCCAATCCCCAGACTCCACCGCTGGTTCCGCAATCGACGAAGTGAATACCGCGTGCGGCGAGGGCCGCCGCACGGCGCACGTCGTCCCGGTAATAGCTGTTACCGCCGTCGATGACGACGTCGTCGGCGTCGAGTTTTTCCGCAAGGGCTTCGATGGTCTCCCCGGTTATCTGCCCTGCCGGCAACATCACCCACACGGCCCGCGGCGGCTGTAGTTTTCCGACGAGTTCGTCCAAGGATTCGGCGCCTTCGGCGCCTTCCTCCGCCAGCGCCCGCACTGCTTCGGGGCGCACGTCGTAGACCACACACGAGTGGCCGTCGCGCATCAGTCGCCGCGCAATATTCGCACCCATGCGTCCCAGGCCGATGAGGCCGATGTGCATCGGGGTGTCCGTCGTCATCGTCATCGCCTCCCGGGCCAGCATGGCACAGCCCGCCGTGGGCTCCGGCGGTCACGGTTCGACGACGGCATTCTTGCCGATGACGACGATCCCTCCTTCGGAGACGGTGAAGCGTTCGAGGTCGCGTTCGCGATCCACCCCGATGCGGGCGCCGTCCGGGACGACCACGTTCTTGTCGATGATGGCGTTGCGGATGACCGCTCCGCGCCCCACGTGGACCCGATCGAGGAGCACGCTCCCTTCGATGACCGCGCCGCGGTCGACGTAGACCAGCGGGGAGAGCACCGAACGGCGGACCTCGGCATCGGCCACGATCACTCCGTCCGACAGCAACGAGTCGACCACCTTCGTCTGCTCGTGCACGATTTTCGCCGGAGGCAGCGGACGATGGTGGGTGTAGATGGGCCAATCCTGGTTGTAGAGATTGAAAATCGGATGCACCGAGACCAAGTCTTGGTGCGCGTCGTAGTACGCGTCGAGGGTCCCGACGTCCCGCCAATACGCGTGGTCGCGGGCCGTCGATCCGGGGACCACGTTGGTGTGGAAGTCGTACACCGCGGCCTCGCCGCGCTCCACCAGCATCGGGATGACGTTTCCCCCCATGTCGTGGGCGGACCGTTCGTCGGCGGCATCACGGATGACGGCGTCGAGCAACGCGCTCGTGGTGAAGCAGTAATTGCCCATCGAGGCGAAAACCTCGTCGGGCGCATCCGGGAGCCCAAGACCGTCGAGGTTCGTGGGTTTCTCCAGGAAGGCGGCGATCCGCCGGCCGGCGTCCGGACCACTAGTGGCCGGTTGGATGACACCGAACGATCCGGCGTCCTTACGCGGCACCCGCACCCCGGCGACCGTGACCGAGGCTCCGGACGCGATATGGGCATCGAGCATCTGGCGCGGATCCATTCGGTAGATGTGGTCCGCGCCGAAAACCAGGATGTAGTCGGGTTGCTCGTCGTACACCAGGTTGAGGCTCTGATAAATGGCGTCCGCCGATCCGGAGAACCACCGCGGACCGACCCGCTGCTGCGCCGGGACGGGGGTCACGTAATTGCCGAGCAGCGTGGACATCCGCCACGTCGTCGTGATGTGCCGGTCGAGACTATGGTTCTTGTACTGGGTCAATACGACAATCTTGAGAAATCCGCCGTTGGCCAAGTTCGACAAGACGAAATCGATGAGCCGGTAGATGCCACCGAACGGAACCGCTGGTTTCGCCCGGTCGGCGGTGAGGGGGAGCAGACGGCGACCCTGGCCGCCGGCCAGGACGATGCCGAGGACCCGTTGACGGTTCGCCATGACCGGAAACCTATCCGATGACATCGCTCGTCCGTGGCCGAAAGCGAGCCGAAACGTCGAGCACGTCCGGGAAGCGGACCCGGCGGGATCGACTAGGGTAAGCGACCATGAAGGTGGCGCTGCTGAGCCGCGAGTACCCCCCTGAGGTGTACGGCGGAGCAGGAGTCCACGTCGAGTACTTGGCCCGCGAACTCCGCCGCCTCCTCGACCATCTCGAAGTGCATTGCTTCGGCAAACCACGCGAGGAGGAGGGGGTCTTCGCCCACCTCGCCGATCCCCGGCTCGTGGAGCTGGATGCGAACCCCGCCCTCCTCACGCTCTCCACCGACCTGTCGATGGCCGCGGCAGTAGGCGGCGTCGACCTGGTGCACTCCCACACCTGGTATGCGAATTTCGCCGGCCACGTCGCGAAATTGCTCTACGACATCCCCCACGTCGTCACCACGCATTCCCTGGAACCCTTGCGGCCGTGGAAGGCCGAACAGCTCGGCGGAGGCTACGCCCTCTCCTCGTTCGCGGAGAAAACCACCCTTGAAGCCGCAGACGCCGTCATCGCGGTCTCCGCCGGGATGGCCCGCGACGTGCTGCGCTGCTACCCCGCGATCGACCCCGCGCGGCTGCACGTCGTCCACAACGGCATCGACACCGAGGAGTACCGGCCCACCCCGGACGACGGCCTCCTCCAACAGCTCGGCATCGACCCGACCCTGCCGATCGTCATCTTCGTCGGGCGGATCACCCGCCAGAAAGGGCTGCCCTACCTGCTCGCCGCCGCGCGGGAACTCCGCCCCGACGCCCAGCTCGTCATCCTGGCCAGCGCCGCCGACACCCCGGAGATCGCACGCGAGGTCGAGGACGCCATCGCGGCGCTGCAGCAGGCACGCCGCGGCGTGGTGTGGATCCGCCACATGGTGCCCAAGGACGAGCTGATCCGCCTGCTGTCGGCGGCGTCGGTCTTCGTCTGCCCGTCGATCTACGAGCCGATGGGGATCGTCAACCTCGAGGCGATGGCGTGCGAGACCGCGGTGGTCGCCACCCGCACCGGAGGCATCCCGGAGGTGGTGACCGACGGCGAAACCGGCCTGCTCGTCGACATCGACCCGGATCCGAGCGACCCGTACGGCGCTCCGCGGGACGGTGCGGCCTTCGCGCACGCCCTCGCCGCCTCGATCAACACCCTGCTCGACGACCCGGACCGCGCCGCGAAGCTGGGGCGCGCAGGACGGCAGCGGGCGGTGGAGCAGTTCAGTTGGACGGCGATCGCCGCCCGCACGGCGGAGATCTACCGCTCCCTCCTGTGAGCGCTGGCCCGCGGCGCGCGGTGGAGGCCGTCGTCCGATCGGGTGGCCGAGCGGACCGTCCGTCAAGTCCCGTCGCGCGGCTTTCGATGTAGAGGCCAGGTCCCGTTCAGCGCGAAGGACGACCGCGATGGCTCATTCCCGCTCCAGCTTCGACGACCTCGTCGAGTGGCTCCTGCTGCAGATCGCCGAGGACGAGATGAAGGCCCGGACCGCCGGGGGGCAGGCGTGGCGGTGGAAGGTGTTGGACCAGCCGACGCAGCGCGACGCCCTGGTCCGCGCCGACGGGACCGTCTGCGCGGATTCCTGGGGCGCGGACCGGCAAGAGACCGGGTTCCGTGGGGCCGAGGCGAAGATGTTCATCGAACGGTTCGGTCCCGATCGGATTCTGGCGGACTGCGAGGCCAAGCGCCGCATGCTGGCTCGGCTGCAGACGTTGGCCCGGGCGTGGTGGACCACCACGCGGGCCGCCGACGAGGCACGCTCGATCATTCGGGAGATGGCCGTGCCGTACGCCGGGCGGCCGGGGTACCGCGACGAGTGGCGCCCGGATCTCGCCGTCCGCGCGCTCCGCGTCGCCTCCTCGTGACGCCACCGAGCGCCTCCCTGCGAAGAGTCCGTCTCTGATGGCACAGCAGAGGTCCTCCGCGCTGCCCGAGCCGGAGCCACACCCGCAGCCCGAGCAAGACCCCGCGCAGACCCGTCGGCGGCTGGGCGACGTACTGGTCGCCACCGGCGTGATCTCCGATGATGAGCTCACCGACGCGCTGGCGGCGCAGCGTACCGGCCGTCGGCGTCGGCTCGGTCAGATCGTCATGGAGCGCGGTCTCCTCGACGAGGAGCAGCTCGCCCGCGCCCTTGCCGATCTCCTCGGCCTCCCGGTGCTGGATCTCGCGGCCGAGGACGTCGATCCGGAGGCGGCGCGCCTGGTTCCGCGGCACGTGGCGGAGCGGACCCGCACGCTCGTCGTCCGCGTCGAGGAGGACGGCGTGATGCTGGTGGCCGCCGCCGATCCGACCGATGTGGTGGCCTTGGACGACGTCCGCGCCTACACGCACGCAAGCAGCCTGCGGGTGGCGATCGCCACCGAACGGGCGATCCGCCGACGTCTCCGCGAGATCTGGGGGGTGATCGACGAGGCGGGGTCGGCTGTCGAGCCGGAGGACGCCGAGGAATCCGCCGCCGACGCCCGGGTGGACGACGCGCCCGTAGTCCGGATGACCACAGAGTTGATCACTGAGGCGATCCGGCTCGGAGCGAGCGACGTCCACGTGGAACCGCAGGCGGAAGGGTTGCGCATCCGCTACCGGGTCGACGGCCTGCTCCGGGACGCCGCTTGGGTGCCGAAGTCGATGAGCGCCGCGGTGGTGAGCCGCCTGAAGATTATTTCCGGGATGGATATCGCGGAACGCCGGCGTCCCCAGGACGGCCGGGTCGCCTTCCCGGTGGACGGCACGCAGGTGGACGCCCGGGTCAGTACGCTGCCGGCCCTCCACGGCGAAAAAGTCGTGATCCGTCTGCTGACCGGCTCCGACGTCCCCGACCTGGCCGAGCTGGGGCTGGACGACGACCAACGAGCGGCCCTGCTCGCCGCTGCCAAGGCCCCCCAGGGGCTGATCGTGTTGACGGGTCCCACGGGGTCCGGCAAAACCCACACCCTGTACGCGCTGCTGAAGGAAATTGCGTCGCCGGAGCGCAATGTCATCACCCTGGAGGATCCGGTCGAAATTCGATTCCCCGGAATCACCCAAGTTCAGGTCAACGAGCGGGCCGGGCTCACCTTCGCGACCGGATTACGCGCCATCCTCCGGCAAGACCCCGACATCATCTTGGTCGGCGAAATCCGCGACACACCGACCGCGGAGTTGGCCGTCCGCGCGGCCCTCACCGGCCACCTGGTGCTCACCACCTTGCACACCCTCGACGCTCCGGGGGCACTGACCCGATTGGTCGACATGGGAGTTCCCGCTTTTCTGGTCGCCTCGTCGCTCACTGCCGTGGTCGCGCAGCGGCTGGTACGCCGTCCCTGCGCGCGGTGCGTCACCGAGGTCGAGCCGGACGACGATGTGCTGCGCGCCGCGAGTGTCGATGCGGGGGTGAAACTGCGGATGGGAACCGGCTGCGAATCCTGCGGCCAGACCGGATATCAAGGCCGTATCGGCGTTTTCGAAGTATTGACCGTGGACCGAGAGCTTCGAGCCCAGCTTGCGAAATCGGCCGACGAGGAGACCCTCCGTGGGTTGGCGACCGCGAAAGGGATGACGACGTTGCGCGCGTCGGCGATTCGCGCCGCCCTCGCCGGGTCGACCACGTTGGAAGAGGTGGCCCGAGTCTGCGCGACGTAGCTTCGCTCGCCGTGCCGGGCGGAGGGCCGCGCCGCGCTCAGCACACTGCGCCTGCGACCACCTCGCCGCGCAGGAATTCCCCCACGTGACGGGCGATTTCCTCGTCTTCACGTGCCGCGACCACGGCAATCCGCGCGGGAGAATCCGGACGATGAATTTCCGCGTCGGGGACGGCGGAGGTGTTGCGCCGCCGGTCGAGGAGGAGCCCGAGGAATTCCAATCCGGAGAGCGCCAGATCCCGGACCTGCGGAGCGTTCTCCCCGACACCACCGGTGAAGACGCAGGCGTCGATCCCCCCCATCGACGCGGCCATCGCCGCGATGCCCTTGCGCAACCGGTGGGTGTACACGGCGAGAGCGAGGCGGGCGTCTTCGTCGTCCCGCGCGAGGACTTCGCGCATGTCCGACGTGCCGGCGAGTCCGGCCAGGCCCGAACGGTGTTCGAGGAGGTCGGCGAGTTCGGGTTCGCGGGAGGCGAGCCACAGCAGGAGGCCGGGATCGATATCCCCACTGCGGGTCGCCATGACGAGCCCTTCCAGGGGGGTGAAACCCATCGTCGTATCGACCGACGTACCGTCGTGGACGGCGGCGAGCGACGCTCCGCTGCCGAGATGACACGTGACGATGCGGCGAAGCCGCGGGTCGAATTCCCGGGCACGCCGGGCCGCCCAGGAATGGGAAAAGCCGTGGAAACCGAAGCGGCGTATGCCGTACCGCTCGATCAGTTCCTTCGGGAGGGCGTAGGTCGCGGCCGCCGCAGGCAGGGTGGCGTGAAAAGCGGTATCGAAACATGCGTAGTGCCCTGCCTTGGGAACAAGGGCTCGAAATCGCCGCACCATCTCCAGGGCCTGCCCTTGGTGGAGCGGGGCGAGCGGGCGGAGCGCCTGCAATTCCTCCAGTACGTCGTCGTCGATGGGGGTGACCCCGCGGAACCGGGATCCGCCGTGCACGAACCGGTACGCGACCGCGTCGACGTCCGGAATCTGGTGGGAAGGATCGTTCCAGCGGGCGCGGACGGCTTCGCCATCGAAATACGAAATCTTCAAGCTGCTCGATCCCGGATTGACGACGAGGATGCGCGGACGGGTCGCACCCTTCACCACGGCCACGTCCAATCCTTGACGTCGGGGTGGTCGTCTCCGGTTTCCCGGGTGTAGCGGCGTTTGGCCAGTCGTTCGTCGAGCATCCGCTGACG
>JAIMAI010000004.1 GCA_023512015.1 Acidothermus sp.
CCGCCGGCCATCGGCGAAGACGACACCGAGTTCTCGCTGCTGCGGGTGTCGCAAGCGCTGGCTCGAGTGCTGGACTCGTCGCCTGCGAACAGCGAGCCGTTCGTGGACCCGTTCCAGGTCCCGGAAGAGATCCGGCTCAAGGCACCGGCGCCTCCACCACCGCCGCCGGTACCTGCCGAACCTTCCGAGGAGGAGTTGCGCCGCGAACGGATTCGCCGAGCCGCGGCAGAAGAATTGGCCCGCGCCCAGGCGGAAGCCGAGGCGTTGCGGGGCCAGTTGGCCGAGGTGGTGGACCTCGAAGCCCGACGGGAAGCCGCCCGACGCGATGCGGCACGGCGGCATGGGGTGCGTCACGAGCCCATGCCTCAGCCGGACGTCGAGATTTCTGCTGCGGACGACGCGGTCGCTGAGGGACCAGCCGCCGAGGCCGCGGTGGTCGAGACTGCCGTGGAGGAGACCGCAGTGGTCGAGACTGCTGCGGTCGAAAGCGCGATAAACGAAACTGCGATAGCCGAAACTGCAGCGGGCGAAACTGGAGTAGCCGAAACTGGGACGGCCGGCACTCCGGTGGCGCAGACCGCCGCCATGGGCTTCGCTGCGGAATTAGCCGCCGAATTCGCCCCCGCTGAGTCGCCCGCCGCTGAAACGTCCGTTCCGGAATCCGACCAGGCCGAGCCTATGACTCCGCAACTCGCCGTCGAGGAAAGCGTCGATTCCTCCGCCGAAGCGTCGGTGGGTGAATCCGTCGACGACCCATCCCTGATCGCTGACCGGGCGGACGAGCACGCAGCGATCTCCGCGGCATCGGCCGAAGAGGAACCCGGCGAGGAGGAACCCGTCGCGTCGGCCGAAATCGCCACGTCGACCGAAATCGCCGCGCCGGACGGAATAGCCACGCAGGCCGACATCGTCGCACAAGCCGACGCGTTCCCGCAGATCGGAACGTTCCCGCAGGCCGCTGCTCCGTCACTCGAAGACGCCGGAGCGTCGTGGGACGAGCCCGCCGGCACATCTCAAGAATCGACGTTTCCCGGTACCTCAACGCTTCCCGCAGGTGAGCCGCTCATCGCGGCGAGCGCGTGGTCGCCGTCCGTCGTGTCTCCGCCGCCCGTCCAGGAACCCTATTCCCCGCCCGTGCAGGAGCCCTACTCTCCGCCCGTCCAGGAAACCTATTCTCCGCCGATCTACCAGACGAATCCGCCGCCGCATTACACGGAAACCTTCGCCGAAGCCTTCCCGGACACCAGCCACCTCGCCTCGGCGACGGCTATGCTCGCCGAATTCAGCCGGACCGGCGCAACCGAATTGCACCACGAGGAGCCGACGCCACCTCCCGTAGAGCCGGCCGAACCGGTAGACGAAGTGCCGCCGCCCATCGTCTCGCGGGACATGACGGATACCGCGTCGCTGTTGCGCGAACTGTCGAGCCTCGGCCTGGACGACGAATCGGCCCCGTCACCTCCACCGCGTCCGGTCACCCCCGTCCGACCGACGACCACGACGAAGAAGAAGCGGGGTCTCTTCGGCCGCTGAGCGTCGTCTCGCGTAGCCCCTGCATGCCGCCGCAAGTCGGATGGCACGATGGCGGCGTGCGTGCCGTCGTCCAGCGAGTGCAGTGGGCGAGAGTGCTCGTCGCAGGCGAAGTCGTCGGTGCCGTGGAGCGGCCGGGCCTGCTCGTGCTCGTCGGGGTGACCCACACCGACACCCCCGATACCGCCCATAAATTGGCGGAGAAAGTTCACAACCTGCGCGTGCTCCGCGGCGAATCGTCCTGCGCTCAGACCGGTGCGCCCCTCTTGGTGGTCAGCCAATTCACGCTCTACGGCGACACGCGCAAAGGACGGCGGCCTTCGTGGGATGCCGCCGCCCCCGCAGAAATCGCGCGCCCACTCGTCGACGAGGTCATCACCGAGTTACGGCGACGCGGAGCGACCGTGGCTTCGGGGATTTTCGGCGCGGAAATGCTCGTCGAATCCGCCAACGACGGCCCGCTCACCCTCCTGGTCGAGGTGGCGTGAGGCGCGCCGCACCGAGGCGGAGTGCCGCGCGCGCCTGCTGACCCGGAGGAGGCACCTCCTCCCGCCGCACCACGGCTTCCACATTCGCGGCAATCACTGTGCCGTCTTGCTCCCGCACGGCGAAACGTCCGGTGTCATCGGTGGCGTACTTGACCAGGCCGAGCGCGATCGGACCGAGTTCGAAGTGGTAGGCGGCCGAGGTGAGAACGCCGACTACGTCGTCGCCGGCCACGATTTCCGCGCCCGGCCGCGGTAGCTGCTCACGAACGCTGCCGTCGAGGTGCAAACGCACCAGCCGCCGCGGTGGGCGTCCCAGATTGCTCACCCGCGCTACGGTTTCCTGACCGCGGTAGCACCCCTTCGCCAGATGGACGGCGGAACCGATCCACCCGACTTCGTGGGGGATGGTGCGGTGGTCGGTGTCGACGCCGAGTCGGGGGCGGCCCGCTTCGATCCGCAGGGCGTTCCACGCCGCCAGGCCTATCGGCGGGCCGAGCAGCGACGGGACATCGGCCAGGCGATCGCGGGGAAAGAAGATTTCTCGCCCGGCAAGCGCATCGTCGCGCGCATCCACTCGGG
Source organism: Acidothermus sp. (assembly GCA_023512015.1). GTDB lineage: Bacteria > Actinomycetota > Actinomycetes > Acidothermales > Acidothermaceae > Acidothermus. The sequence goes on from JAIMAI010000004.1 coordinate 2,598, forward strand.
TGACGAAATCCGGGTAAGGCTCCGGGATCGGCTGCCAGACGACGGCCCACTGCTCCGTGACGTCGCGGGGGTCGACGTCGAGGAGGAACCGCATGGACTGCAGGAAATCCACGAGTGACGCGCTGGTCCCAGGTTCGACGTGTATCCAGGTCGCGTTCCCGTCGTCGACCAGCGAGAGGTGGTGTTCGACGTGGCCGTGCGGACTGAGCACGAGCGTCTCGGTACCGACGCCGGGAGGGAGGTCGAGCAGCCGCTGGGTGGTCAGGTCGTTGAGCCAGCGCAACCGGTCGCCACCCTCGACTCGCACCACGCCGCGATGTGAGAAATCGACGAATCCCTTGCCTTCGACGAGAAGCCGTTGCTCCCGCAGCGGGTCGCCGTAATACTCCGCAACCCCATCGTCGCAGCCGGTCGCGGGCACCGCTCCCGGAAGCGAGAGCAACGGGCTACGGTATCCCCCCTCCACGACGGAAGCCTCCTTCCTTCATGACGGAACCGCCTTCCGGTGCAATCCTCACGCTTTTCCAATCGCGTCGCGGCATGATACGCAGCGCCCGAAAATAGCGAAATGGTGGACGTCGGCCACGAATCCGTAGTCGCTCTCCAGTCGGTCGAGGAGCGGCTCGACCGCTTGCGAGGGAATTTCCGTGACCGCGCCGCAGTCACGGCAGACCAAGTGCACGTGAGCGGAATTCTCCGCCACGTGATACGTCGGGGCGCCGTGCCCGAGGTGCGTATGGGTGACCAAAGAGAGCTCTTCGAGCAGGTCCAAGGTGCGATAAACCGTGGAAATGTTCACCCCGCTGGCGACGTCCCGCACGTAATTGATGATCTCTTCGGGAGTGGCGTGGCCGAGCTCGGCGATGGCTTCCAACACGAGCTGCCGCTGCGGCGTGAGTCGATACCCTTTGGCGCGCAGTCGACCCTGCCAGGCAGGTGTTTCGGTGCTGTGACGGGTCTTCGACCGCTGGACACCGGGCATGATGCCAGTCTAGGTCCGGATCCCCCACTCCCCTAGGGCCCTACGACCGCACCGATACGTGCGCACCGACACGCAGTCGTAGGGGTCGGTGTCACTTCTCGTGCTGCAAGAGTTCCTCGCTCGCCGGACCTTCGGGATCCACCAAATCCCATAACAATGAAAGAGGCAACCCGTTCGCCAGGAGCTGCATCGGGACTGCGGCGGCTGGTTCGGTTACGGCGTTCACACTGAGACGATCGGCGGACAAGACGTCCAACTTGGCCGCCGTTGGGGTGAAATGCGATGCGGCGTCCGGCCCAATACATCGCTTGGTCGGCCCCGATCGGGGGGCGGGTGGAAAGCCGACCACCCGCCCCCGGATCGCACGACGTCCAGCGCAGCAAGCGCGAAGCCGTCAGGCGGCGGAGAGCTCGATGTCGACCCGGCTGACCGAACCGACGTTTGCCTCCACTTCGCGGTCCTGCGTCACCCCACCGGGCGCGAGGACCCGCAGGATCCACCGCCCTGAGGCCGCGTAGAAGCGGAACGCGCCGGTGGCCGACGTGGGCACTTCCGCGACGAATTCGCCGTCCGCGTTGAGGAGCCGCACGTATCCCTGCACGGGTGCGCCTCCCCGGGTCACCACCCCTTGGATGATGGCCTGGTTCCCGGCGTCGGTAGCAGCCGTCAGATCACCGGTGAGCGCTCCGCACATCAGGAACCGCTCCCAACCTCGATCGGGACGCCGACCAGCGACCCGTACTCGGTCCACGAACCGTCGTAGTTCTTCACGTTCGGCAGGCCGAGAATTTCGTGCAGCACGAACCAAGTGTGCGCGCTGCGCTCGCCGATACGGCAGTACGCGATGGTGTCCTTGCTGAAATCGACGCCGGCTTCGCTGTAGAGCCGCCGCAGTTCGTCGTCCGATTTGAACGTGCCGTCGTCGTTGGCGGCCTTGCTCCAGGGGATGTTCTTGGCCGTCGGCACGTGGCCCGGACGTTGCGCCGACTCCTGCGGCAGATGGGCTGGTGCCAGCAGTTTCCCGCTGAATTCATCGGGTGAGCGGACGTCGACCAGGTTCAGCTTCCCGATCGCGTTCACCACCTCGTCGCGGAACGCCCGGATCGACAGGTCGGGGTCCTTGGCCACGTAATTCGTACGCGGCCTCGTCGGAACTTCCTGGGTGAGCTCGCGGCTGTCCAGCTCCCACTTCTTGCGGCCGCCGTCCAGCAATTTCACGTTCTGGTGACCGTAGAGCTTGAAATACCAATAGGCGTAAGCCGCGAACCAGTTGTTGTTACCGCCGTAGAGCACGACGGTGTCGTCGTTGGCGATGCCGCGTTCCGACATCAACCGCTCGAAGCCTGCCTTGTCCACGAAATCACGGCGTACCGGGTCTTGGAGATCCTTTTTCCAGTCGAGCTTGACGGCGCCGCGAATGTGGCCTTTGTCGTAAGCCGAAGTGTCCTCGTCCACCTCGACGATGACGACCTTCGGGTCGTCGAGGTGGGCCTCGACCCAATCGGCGTCGACCAGGACATCTTGTCTGCTCATGTGCTTTCTCCTTCGCGAATCAATGCCTTCGGAGAGTTCTCCGTGGCGATGGACGACGGTAGGGATTCCTTACTCGATTGTTTCGAGGATGCCGACCGGCATGCTAGACAATCACGCGCTTGCGTCCGGCCGGTATGCGACTCTCAGGGACACAAGCAGGTCGTGACCCGGCAGAGGTCGACCGCACGCCGCTTGGTGAGCAAGACTTCGACGACTGCCGCCACGCCCCCGATGCTACCCCAGGCTCCGAGGCCGACTACACGATCAACTGTTGCCGGCCGGTACCACGACCAGTGCCGTGCCGTCCTGACGAACCACCCGGAAAGCGGCGATCTCGTCCGGTGTGAGGCTGGTCGCACCGGAGGCGACGATGCGACCGGAGGCGGTCGCCGTCCAACTCGCCGCCACCTCGCTGCGGCCGTCGCGCCCGACGACGACCAGCTGGCAACGCCCGTCGTAGGCCCCCGTCGTCTCGCCGGTGAGCCGGACCTCCAGCGCGGTTCCCCAGGCCCGAGGCCACTCCGCAACGGAGGCGGAAATTCCGGTGACCGGGCTGGTCGCCGTAAGGGTGACCGCCGACGATTCCCTCGAGCGCTCCGACAGAGCGAGCCCACTTCCGGCGGCCAGGACGGCGACCACAGCCGCCGCGACCAACCACGCCCGACGCCGTGCCCGCCGGCGCTCGGCGGCGACTCGGGCGAGAATGCGGGGGAGCAGCGTGGCGTCGACGGCCGCCGGTTCGGCCTCCACCTCGGCGACGCTGACCCGGGAGAGCAGGCCGGGGAGCGCGGCGAGCGACGCCAATTCGTCGCGACAGTCGGCGCAGCCGGCGACGTGGGCATCCACCCGGCCGCGTTCCCCGGGGTCGAGCGCGCCCAGCACGTAGCTGCCGAGCGCCAGTCGAATGGCCGGGCATTCAGGGGTCACGCGAGCGTCACCCCTCTCTCCTCCAAGATCAGGCGTAGTGCCCGGAGCGCGTAATACGTGCGGGATTTCACCGTGCCCTGCGGGATTCCCAGCACCGCAGCGGCTTCGGCGACCGACCGACCCCGGTAGTAGGTCTCCACCAGGACGCGTCGATGGTCGGGGCTCAAGCTGTTGAGCGCGTCCGCCACCTCCCACGCCTCCAGCGCCCGGTCCACTTCGGTGGGGACGTCGTCGCCTGCTGCGACGAGGGCGAGGCCGTCGGCTCCGGCTTCCTGCGGCCGCACCCTGGCAGCGCGGTAAGCGTCGACGACGAGGTTGCGGGCCACGGTGAACAGCCAGGGCCGGATGGCCTGCGGGTCACGGCCGACCGCTTCCGGGTGTCGCCAAGCCCTTATGATCGTCTCTTGCACGATGTCTTCCGCTCGACCTCGATCACCGTCGACGAGGCGCAGCACGTATCCGAAGAGCACCCTGCCGTGCTGTTCGTACAGCGCACGGATGAGCTCGTCGTCGGCGTGCGCCCGCGTCACACCGGCAGGCACGGATGGCTCGTCGTCCCGGTTCATCGACGGCCCTTCGAGGTCGGCGCCGCGCTTCGGCGCTGCGACTCGACCGCGACGTCGAGACGCGGCGGCCACGGCGCCGTGGGCGGTGACATCGCCTGGAACCTACATCGCCTGAAACCTAGGGTGTAGGTCGGTCGTTGCGAGTTCGGTGGACGTGGAGGCGAGCAGGTGTCAGCGTCAGCCGCGGCGGGTCGGGATGCTCCCGCCATCGCGGTCGGTGGGCGGCCTGCGCCTGCCACGAGCGCCCGCCTCTCCCCGAGAGTTTTGATCGTCGAGGACGACGACACGAACGCCACCCTGGCCGCGGACTACCTCACTCCGGCGATTCCCGGGGTGAGCCGGGTCGCGACGTTCGAGGACGCCACCCGGGTCCTCGCGGAAATCCCCATCGATTGCGTGATCCTCGACCTGAGTCTGCCGGACCTCGACGGGTTCGAAGCCGTCCGGCGTATTCATGAGTTCGCTCCCGATGTGGCGGTCGTCGTCCTCACCGACGACGGCGACGAGCAAGGGGGTATGGCCGCGATGGCGGCCGGTGCCCAGGATTACCTGGTCCGCACCGAAATCGATTCCCCGCTGCTGATCCGCGCGGTGCGATATGCCACCGAACGGAAGCGAACCGAGGCGTCCCTGCGGGCGCTGCAGACCGCGCAGGCCCGCCAGCGGGAGAACGCCCGGTTGCAACGTGGGCTGCTCCCGGTGCCGCTGCTCGGTCGGGCGCCCCTGTCGGTGGTCACGCGCTACCGGCCGCGGCGGGCGCTGAGCCAACTCGGCGGTGATTTCTTCGACCTCGTCGAAACCGACGACGGCCGGGTATGGCTGCTCATCGGGGACGTCTCCGGTCACGGGCCGGACGAGGCAGCTCTCGGTGTGTGCCTGCGGGTGGGGTGGCGGACGCTGGTGCTGGCCGGTCTCGCTCCGCAGCGGGTGCTGCCCGCCGTCCAGGAATTGCTGCTGCGGGAACGGCACGCCGACGAAGTCTTCGCGAGCGCCTGCATGATCGTGTTCGATCCGGGGCTGTGCGACGGGCAGGCTTATCTCGCGGGACATCCGGCGCCGCTGGTCGTCCGCGACCGTCGGGTCGAACCACTGCCCGCGGAAGGGGGCGTGGCGCTGGGGATTCTCGACGACCCCGATATTCCGGAGACGAGGATCAACCTGGGTCCGACGTGGGCGATGCTCTGCTTCACCGACGGGCTCATCGAGGGGTACGCGGACGGCGGCGAGGGTCCGCGGCTCGGTGAAGCCGGGCTGGTCGACATCCTCTCCCGTCACCACGCCGTGTCGGAGCCGGCGATCCTGGTCGACACCTTGCTCGACGAGGTCACGGACCGCAACGGCGGCCCGCTCGCCGATGACGTGGCGGTGCTCTACCTGCGTCGCCGTGACGACGAATCCTCTACTTCCCCGGAGTAGCGTGACATTCATGCTGCGGACGGCGTTTCGGCCGCGGTGGTGGCCGCGGCACCTACTGCTGGTCGTGCTGGTAGGGGGTTTTTGTTTCCTCGGCCGCTGGCAGTGGGACGTCTCGCAATCGGCGCGCGGTACCTTGCAGAACACCTTGTACGCCTTCCAGTGGTGGGCGATGGCCCTCATCGTCATCTACGGCTGGTGGCGGCTGCTGTACGAGGACGCCCATCCGGAGCGCCGTCCGACGCCGGGCGGTGCGCGGCAACCGGTGGAGACGACGTCCATGCAGGGGGAGGAGGGCTCGGAGTGGGCCGACCGGTGGACAGCGCAGGACTTCGCCGTCCCGGTCGACGAAGAACCCGATGACCCCGAGCTGGCCGCCTACAACGACTATCTGGCTCGGCTCAACGCCCGGGCGGAACGCCGATGAGCGCTCCCGGCGGCGGCACCGCGACCCGCGAATCCGCCACCCCGTCGATGGCGGCGAGGGACTTCTTCACCACTGCCCTAGGTCGTTATCGTCTGCTGGCATACATCGTCGGAACCGGTCTCGTCATCTTGGTTTTCATCGGCGTACCGCTCAACCATCTCGCGAATTTCCCGTACGTGGCGAAATATGTGGGGACGGCGCACGGCATCCTCTACGTCATTTACTGCGTGACCTGCTTGGAATTGACGCTGCGCTACCGATTGAAACCGGTACGGTTGTTCTTCATGGCTGCCGCGGGTTTCGTGCCGTTCCTGTCCTTCGTTGTCGAACGCAAGACCACGCCGCTGCTGCTGGAACGGTTTGCCGCCGAACGGCGGGCGACCGGCAGCCCCGAACCGGGGTGAGGCCGCGATGCCTCGCACCCGGTTGTACCGCGGCGGTGTGGTGGAGAAAGAGGATTTCCCCGCCGAGGACATCTCCGAGTACATCGGTGAACGCGACGTCGTAGTCTGGCTCGACCTGTGCCCGGCGGACGGCGACGACATCGGTCTCGTCGAAGACGAATTGGGGTTGCACGCGCTCGCCGTCGAGGACGCCGTCCACCTGGGTCAACGGCCCAAGCTCGACCATTACGCGACCCATCTCTTCCTTTCGTGCTACGCATTGCGGTATCCGCCGGGAAGTGAGGAGCTGGAGGTCGGCGAGCTCGCGGTCTTCGTGACCCGGAATGCGCTGGTCACCGTGCGCAAGACACCGAACATCCCGATCGAGCCGGTGATGGCGCGTTGGGACGAGATGGCCGATCTCGCCGACTGCGGCGTCGGTTTCCTGCTCTACGGACTGCTGGACACTGTCGTCGATGGATATTTCCACGCCGTGGAGCGGCTCGACGATCGAGTCGACGAAATCGAGGATTCGCTCTTCGACGAGGCTCGGGAGCGCATACGCGCCGTACAGCGGGAGACTTTCGCCGTCCGCAAGGATCTCATGCGGATGCGACGCATCGTCACCCCGATGCGCGAGGTGGTCAACGAATTGATGCGTCACGACTCCCCGCTGGTCGGCGAGAGACTCGTGCCGTATTACCAGGACGTCTACGACCACGTGTTGCGGGTTTCCGACCAGGTCGAATCGTTGCGCGACATGGTGACCACGATCCTCGAAGCGAACCTCACGATGCAAGGCAACCGGCTCAACATGATCATGAAGAAGGTGACGAGCTGGGCGGCCATCATCGCGGTGCCGACCGCGGTCACCGGCTTCTACGGGCAGAACGTGCCGTACCCGGGATACGGCCATCTCTCTGGATTGCTCACCTCGAGTGCGATCATCGTGTGCGGCTCGGGGTTGTTGTACTGGCTCTTCCGCCGCAAGGACTGGCTGTGACGCGCGTCGGCTGGAAGACGGTGATCCACCGGACCGCGCGGACCCCCGCTAGGGTGGAGCACGTCCCACGGGAGCCCCGCGCCGGGGCTGAGAGGGCGGCAGGATCGGCCGCCGACCGTTAGCACCTGATCCGGCTCACACCGGCGTAGGGAGGAGTGCGCAGTGACCACCATCGAAGAGCGTGCACCGAGTGTCGGCGTCGCTTTCCCCGGCTCGCGGAAAACCTATTTGCAGGGCAGCCGCCCCGACATCCGGGTCCCCATGCGTGAAGTCGAATTGACCACCGGCGATCGCGTCGTCTTGTACGACACCTCGGGGCCGTACACCGACCCGACGGTGCAGATCGACGTCCGCTCCGGTCTGCCTCCGCTGCGCTCGCGGTGGATCGAGGAACGCGGGGATACCGAGGTCTACGAGGGCCGGCCGGTCCGTCCGATCGACAACGGGTGGCGGGACGGCGACCCGCGCGCGAACCGCAACCTCGACAGTGTCTTCACCGCGACGCGACCGCCTCGGCGGGCGAAGCCGGGACGACGGGTCACGCAGATGCACTACGCGCGCCGGGGAATCATCACCCCGGAGATGGAATTCGTGGCGCTGCGCGAAGGAGTCTCCCCGGAATTCGTTCGCGACGAGATTGCGCGCGGACGGGCGGTGCTGCCGTCGAACGTCAACCACCCGGAGAGTGAGCCGATGATCATCGGCCGGAATTTCCTGGTGAAGGTGAACGCGAATATCGGGAATTCCGCGGTGGCTTCGTCGATCGAGGACGAGGTCGAGAAGATGACCTGGGCCACCCGATGGGGAGCCGACACCGTGATGGACCTTTCCACCGGTCGAAACATCCACACCACCCGTGAGTGGATCATTCGGAACAGCCCGGTCCCGGTGGGCACGGTGCCGATCTACCAGGCGCTGGAGAAGGTCGGCGGGAAGGCCGAGGACCTCTCCTGGGAGGTCTACCGCGACACGCTGATCGAACAGTTCGAACAAGGGGTCGACTACATCACCGTGCACGCCGGGGTACTGCTGCGGTACGTCCCGCTCGCCGCGAACCGCAAAACCGGGATCGTCTCTCGGGGTGGGTCCATCATGGCGGCCTGGTGCCTGGCGCATCACGAGGAGAATTTCCTCTACACACATTTCCGTGAGCTGTGCGAATTGATGGCACAGTACGACGTCACGTTCTCCCTCGGCGATGGGTTGCGGCCGGGTTCCATCGCCGATGCCAACGACGAAGCGCAATTCGCGGAACTTCGTACCCTCGGCGAGCTCACGAAAATCGCCTGGGAATACGACGTCCAGGTGATGGTCGAGGGCCCGGGGCACGTGCCGATGCACAAGATCAAGGAGAACATGGACCTCCAATTGGAAGTCTGCTCGGAGGCGCCGTTCTACACCCTCGGCCCCCTCACCACGGATATCGCGCCGGGATACGACCACATCACCTCGGCGATCGGCGCAGCGATGATCGGATGGTACGGCACCGCGATGCTCTGCTACGTGACGCCGAAGGAGCACCTCGGCCTGCCGGCTAAGGACGACGTCAAAGCGGGGGTCATCGCATACAAGATCGCAGCGCATGCCGCCGATCTGGCGAAAGGTCACCCGGGGGCGCAAGCGTGGGACGACGCCCTCTCCGACGCTCGCTTTGAGTTCCGCTGGGAGGACCAGTTCAACCTCTCGCTGGACCCGGTGACCGCCCGGGATTTCCACGACGAAACCCTGCCCGCGGCACCCGCGAAGACGGCGCATTTCTGCTCGATGTGCGGCCCGCACTTCTGCTCGATGAAGATCAGTCAAGATCTGCGCAAATACGCGCAAGAGAAAGGCGTCGACGAGCAGACCGCCATCGAGCTCGGGATGCGGGAGAAGGCGGCGGAGTTCACCGCACACGGCGGGCGGGTGTACCTGCCGGTCGAAGAACTTCAGCGCTCGGCCCATTGAGCGTCGTGCAGAGCGAGGGGAATCCGTCGCTCCACCAACCGGTGCCATCGGGACGAATCAGTAGGGCTTCGTAGGTTCCGAGAGTCGCCAGCCAACGGGGAGCGGCTTCGCCCATCGCAAGAGCAGCGGTGGCGTAAGCGTCGGCACGTACGAGGTCGGGTCCGACGATGGTCGCACTCGCCCAGGTGGTCGCCGGCCGGCCAGTGAATGGATCGACGATGTGAGCCCCGCGCTGGCTCACTCCCGAGGTGGCGACGGCGCAACTGAAGAGGCGCAGCACGGCTGCGTATGCTCCAGGCTCCGTCGGATGGACTATTCCGATCTGCCACGGTTCGTCGCCGGCTTTCCCCGCTTGAGCCCAGATGTCTCCTCCGCCATTGACCAATACATGGCGAATACCTTGCCGCGCGAGGAGTTGCCCGGCACGCGCGATCGCCCACCCTTTCACCAGACCGGTCGGATCGATATGGCCCGCATAACGGGCTGTGAAGTATCCCCCCGTCTCCCGCTGGCACTCGCTGCACAAGGCGAGTACCATTCGTACCTCTGGATGGCATGCATCGATGCCGACTTCACCACGCCCCAGGCGCGAGATGTCGCTCATCGGCTTGTACGTGCTGAAGATCTCGTCGACTTGATGCAACCACTCGATTGCCTGTGCGACTGCGTCACGAGCCGAACTCACCCGCGTCGTGTCGACCCGGACGTCGAAACTGACCGTGGTTCCCATCACATGCTCGACATGCGCCAAGGTCACAAGAGCAGAGTTGGACGCTAGTCTCATCGGAAGAGAAGGTCTGTGATGCCGTTTCATAGGCGAATCAGCCTCTCTTGAGCTGATCGAGAGCCGACTGCACCGACTGCGCATACGCTTCGCTGGTCCAGGTCGCGCCGCTCACTGCATCGATGTTCGCGCCTTGCGCGGCCAGTACCTCTTGCCGCAACACCGGGATGGCGTACTGGCTGATTTCGTAGGAGCGTGGATCGCGATGGGGGTAGTCGACTGCCTGAACATCAGTTATTTTTCCGTTTACCACTACCAATTGCACTTGTACCGTACCGAAGGTCCGAAATCCTTCAGAGGCCACGACCGGTTGTCCCAACACGGTTTGGGTCCTTCCGGACGATCCCGTAGAGCTCGGCTGAGAAGGCGTCGGCGTACTCGTAGCCGTGTGGTTTGACGACCCGGTGGCGCCGGAGCCTCCGGCCGACGTCTGCGGCGCAGCACTCGCTCCCGCTCCTTCGCTCTCCGCCGTTCGCGGCAGCCCCGCCGACAACGCAGATGTGCGCGTCGCCGACACGGTCTTGAATTGCAGCAGCAGGACCAGGCCGACGGCGGTAGCAACCAAGGCCAAGATGGCACGCCGCATGTACTTCCTCCCTCCCTCAGAACTCGAACGCTTCGGTGTGGATTCGGGACCGCGGCACGCGTGCTCGTCGGAGCGCCGCAAGAGCAGCGCTTACCATGCCGGGGGGTCCGCACAAGTAGACGTCGTGGCTGCGCAGGTCGGGTATCAATCGTGCCAATCGTGTGCCCACCAATGGATCGGCAGGACTCCCGGCGGGCCCGAAAAGGTAGTGGATCACTGCGCCACGCCGGCGTGCGATCTGGTCGAGTTCGGCCTTGAATACCGCTTCGCGCGGCGAACTCGCCCTATAGACCAGGGTGATCTCCCCAGGGTGGGCGGGCATGGCTTCGAAGAGTGCACGCAACGGTGTGATGCCGATTCCACCGGCAAGCAGAAGAACCTTACGCGCACGTCGCAGAGCGGGAGTCAGGGCGCCAAAGGGTCCGGATGCCAACACAGGCGTACCGAGACGAATGTGGCGAAGTGACGTCGAGTGATCGCCTAGAGACTTGACAGTGATGCGCAGCAGCGATCCGCGGGGAGGAGCGGAAAGCGAGTAAGGATGCGACTGCCACCATTGGCCACGGGACAAGAACCGCCAACGAAAGAACTGTCCCGGTTCCGCGGCGAGTTCGTGCAGGTGCCGTCCGACTAGGTAGACGGAGAAGATGCCCGGTGCTTCGTCGACCACACGAGCCACGCGAAGGCGGTGGCGAAACATCTGCCGAATCGGCGTGGCGAACCGATACCACACGACGGCCGCTGCCGCTCCGATATAGAGCGCGCTCCAGAGAAGGCGTGCCGGAGGATTACCCATGAAGTCCGCGCCGGTCGCAAATTGATGAGCAAAGGAGAGCGCAATCGCCAGATACGTATAGAAGTGCAGGTGGTACCACGTCTCATAACGGAGACGTCGCCGTGCCGCACGTGCCGAGATCACGGCAATGCCCACGAACAGCCCGAGCGCTACCGTCGCCATCAGCACATCCGGATAACTGAGAAGTAGGATGCCCGTCTGACCTACCAGATTTTGGTGCGCACTGAGCGCATACCCCCAGATGATGAGCAACGTGTGTGCTACGGCAAGGCTCACCAGGTAGCGCCCCGCCATGCTGTGCCATCGCGTGAGCCTGACGGTGCCGAGACCGTGTTCGATCGCTGGGATCCGCGCCATGAGAAGCAGCGCGATCACAACGACGTAGCCGGCCAGCAACCCGGTGATTCGGCCGGCGTTGGTCAGCCATTCACCGGCGCCCCGGATCGGCGGCGTGTCGTGCCACCACAGCGCCAGGACGCCGAGTCCTCCAGCGGTGATCGACAGCAAGGCGGTGCTTGGACGCATTACGGGACGTGGCCGACTCGACTGGCTGGTGTAGCGTGATGCGATTGACGCGACCAACTTGATCCTCCGCCTAAGCGAGATCCAGCCTCACGGCGATCGACCGTTTTGGGCTCCGCTACGCCCAATGGGTTCAAGCGTCGTAGGCGTAGCTGGGAACCAGCCAAGAGATTCCTAAGATCAAAAGAAAAAGGCTACCAGTTGTGCATGCTGCCGTCGAGTAGTCGGTTGACCGGTAGGTAGGCCTTGCGGTAGGGGTAGCGGGCCGCCAGCTTCTCGTCGATGTCGACTCCAAGCCCGGGTTCTTCTCCGGGGTGGAGGAAGCCGTTCTCGAAGCGGTAGGAGTGCGGAAAGACCTCGTTGGTCTGCTCGGTGTGGGTCATGTACTCCTGGAGCCCGAAATTGGGCAACGATATGTCCAAGTGCAACGCGGCGGCCAAGCATACCGGCGACATGTCGGTGGCGCCGTGGAATCCGGTGCGGACGCCGTACAGGTCGGCGTATTCGGCGATCCGCTTGACGTGGCTCACCCCGCCGGCGTGAACCGGGGTGACGCGGATGAAGTCGATAAGCCGCTCGGAGATGAGACGCTGACAATCCCAGATCGTGTTGAAGACCTCACCGACCGCGATGGGAGTGACCGTGTGCTGTTTGATGATACGGAAGGCGTCCTGGTCCTCGGCCGGTGTCGGGTCCTCGAGCCAGAAAAGGTCGTAGTCCTCGATTCGCTTTCCGAGTTTCGCCGCTTCGGTGGGGGTGAGCCGGTGATGGGCGTCGTGGAGGAGTCGGAACCCGAAGCCGTGCCTTTCCCGCACCGCTTCGAAAAGGGAGGGGATGAAGCGCAGGTACGCCTCGGTGGACCAAGTGGATTCCTGCGGACGCTCGCCTACCGTCGCCGGCTCGTAGAAGGTCCGGTTCTCGCTGACGCCGTACACCGCGTCGAGGCCGGGGATGGCGACCTGGACTCGCACCGCCTGATAGCCGTGGTCGAGATAGGCGGCGACCTCGTCGAGCACCTGCGGTATGTCGCGGCCGTTGGCGTGGCCGTACACCATGACGCCGTTGCGGGCCCGGCCCCCGAGAAGTTGATACAGCGGCATTCCCGCTCGTTTCGCCTTGATATCCCAAAGTGCCATGTCGACCGCCGCGATCGCACACATCGTCACTGGGCCGCGCCGCCAATACGCTCCCCTGTACAGATACTGCCACGTATCATTAATCTGCTCGGGATCCCGGCCGACGAGCAGCGGGCAGATATAGTCCTGCAAATACGTGGCCACTGCGAGTTCCCGCCCGTTCAGGGTGCCGTCTCCCACGCCGGTGAGACCGTCGGACGTCTCCAGCCGCAGGGTCACGAAATTCCTTCCGGGACACGTGACGATGACTTTTGCGTTGATGATGGAGTCGGTCATAAGAGCTTCTCTTTCTTCTCGGCAAATTGGTGAGTCATTTCTCGGTTCGTCAATGTGATGGCGCGGACGGCGGTGGCCCGCTGGAGCCGCGGATGATGAGTTGAGTGTCGAGGCGACGCTGCTGGTTGCCGTCGGTTGCGTGAGACGACCAGTGGTCGAGCAGGAGGCCTACGGCGGCTCGCCCGGCTTGTTCCGCGGGCATCGCCACGGTGGTGAGCGGCGGCGTGCACATGTGCGACATTGGGATGTCGTCGAATCCGACGACGCTCATCTCGCCCGGAACCGCAACGTGACGTTCGTGGAGTCGTCGCAGCACGCCGAGCGCCATGAGGTCGTTGTACGCCACGATTGCCGTGACGTTCGCCGCGAGGGCCAGGTCCGCTGCTTGCATGCCGGCCTCGAAATACGGTGCGAAGGGGCCGAGCTCTACGACGTCGAGGCCGAGCGCCTGTGAAGTCGCACGCAGGCCTCGCAGGCGCTCTCGATTGGACCACGAATGAGGCGGACCGCCGAGGTAGGCGCAGCGGCGATGTCCGACGGCGGCGAGATGTTCGAGGGCCTGACGCATCCCGTCGGCGCTGTTCATGAGAACGGCTGGGAGTCCCGGATATTTTCGGTTCAGCAACACGACGTCGAGCCCTTCGGCGACGTCGCGTAGCTCGGCGCTGCTCATCCGCGACGAACAGATGATGACGCCGTCCACCTGTTTGGTCATTGCGTGGATCAGTTCTCGTTCCAGGCGCGGATCCTCGCCGCTGTCGGCGAGGAAGACCGCGTATTCGGCTTCCCGTGCTCGGCGCTGGATGCCGGCGAGCACCGCGGGAAAGAAAGGATTGCCGAGATCCGGCACGATCACGCCTATGTTGCCGGTCTTCCCGGTGATGAGGCCGCGCGCCGCACGGTTCGGGCGATAACCCAGCCGACGTGCCGCTTCGAGCACGTTTTCCCGCGTGGCGGGATGAACGAGATCGGGCGCGGTGAAGGCCCGAGAGACCGTCGAGACGGAGACACCGGCGAGGCTCGCGACGTCCCGGATCGTTGCCGCCAGACTGGACCTCCTCGATCGACACCGGACGCCCTCAGTGTGCAAAGCTTTCCACAACTTTGTCAAGAAGGGTGGGAAGCCGCTGCATATGGTGGTCTTCCTCGACACGCGGCGGCGGGCGGGCAGGTCAGCCAGTGGGGCGCGGCCGATGCGGCCGTGGTGGAATGAACATCGTGCCTTCGATCTGCTTCGTATGCCTCGGGAACATCTGCCGCTCCCCGATGGCAGAAATGATCACACGGAAACTCGTGACCGACCGCGGGCTTGCGGACGCCGTAGAGCTGTCGAGCGCGGGGACCGGCAGTTGGCACGTCGGCGAGTCGATCGACGAGCGCGCCGCACAGACCCTGGAGCGGTACGGCTATCCCGTCCATCCGCACCGCGCCCGACGATTCGACCCGGCATGGTTCGATACCACGGACCTTGTGATCGCAGCGGACGACGACAACTACCGGGTCTTGCTCGAGCTGGCCGGCAGACGCCACCGCTCCAAAGTGCGTAGACTCAGGGAATTCGACCCCGAGGCGAACGGCGACCTGGATGTCCCGGACCCCTATTACGGTGGGCCGCGCGGTTTCGACACCGTGTTCTCCATCATCGAACGGTCCTGCCGAACCTTGGTGGACATGCTCGTGCAACATAGCGCTCCCGAGCCACAGGCCCTAGCCGGCGATGAGCAGACCGCTTGAAGAAGGAGCCGTCGAACTCGGAGCACCCGTCTTCGGTGGAGACATCTGCGAAGCTCGGGAAGGACGCGCTCCGGACGGCAGGCGGGTGTTCGTCAAGACCCTGCGGGAAGCGCCGCCCGATTTCTTCGAAGCAGAAGCTCGTGGTCTGGCCTGGCTTCGCGTTCCCGGAGGACCGCCGGTTCCCCGGGTATTGGTGGTCACCAAGAACACCCTGGTTCTCGAATGGGTCCAGCGCGGAAGCCCGACCCCGGCCGCAGCCCGTGAATTCGGGCGCCGTCTCGCGACCCTCCACTCGAGCGGGGCGTCGTTTTTCGGGGCGGAAAAGGACGGATACATCGGCACGCTCCGCTTACCCAACACGCGGGCAGATTCTTGGCCGGAGTTCTACGTGCGAAACCGGATCCTGCCTTTTCTCGGCGGATTGTCCTCAGCCGAAAGCGGGGTGATCGAGGATGTGTGCGCCGTGTTCGAGGAACTCGCCGGCCCTTCAGAGCCTCCGGCACGGATTCACGGGGATTTATGGTCCGGGAACGTGCTCTGGTCGCAGGACGGGCAGGCATGGTTGGTCGATGCGGCGGCGGCACACGGCGGGCATCGTGAAACCGACCTGGCGATGCTGATGCTCTTCGGTGCTCCCTTCCTGCAGGAAATCCTCGCAGGCTACGAAGAAGTCACGCCGCTGGCGCCGGGATGGCGTGACCGTGTGCCGTTGCACCAACTTCATCCCTTGCTTGTCCACGCGACGCTGTTCGGTGGAAGCTACCGCCGGCAGGTCGTCGCGGCCGCCCGTGCCGCGCTTGCACGGAAGAAGCAAGGGAGAATGCAGCTGCCGTAATCCTCCGCGTAGTGGGCCCGCTCACTGCCGAGGAAGCGGCGGAGGAGCCCAATCCGGCGGCCACCCCTTGTGATTGGAGAATTCGATGAGCCACCGCCACCAGCTACGGTCATCGGAATGCTCCCAGTAGCGCAGCAGGCCGACCTCCCCGCCGGCAAGAATCACCGGTACGCCGTAGAGTTCCGGTCCCGGCCATATTTCTTCCCGGTGCACCGAGCCATCTGCAAGGGAGAGGAGCGTCATCGGGGAGTATTCGCCGTCCCGGTCGACGTCCCCGCGTGCGATGAGCGTGCCGTCGTCCAGGAGTCGAACTTCTACCGCAAGCTGCGCCGGGGCGGCGTGCACGAGGACCCGATGATGGCCCCCGGCGGTGACTGCGTTGGCGAATTCCAGGCCGGTCATCCCGCCGTCGCGAGCACGTAGCTGCCAGTGCCAATTCACGATGCCTCCCCGGGGTCGCGGTGGTCCTCGATGCCAGTATGAGCCGATCGGTGACCGCGGCGGAGGAGAAACCCGGCGGCCCGGCGTTCGTCAGGTGGTCGTCCCCTCGGGGAGCTCTATCTCGGCGTCGATGTCGTCGGGGACTACCTGTTCATCCTCCTGGTCGGCGATATCGAGTGCGCGCCGGGCGCCCGCGAGGGCCACGATCCCGCCGAGCACGACGATCGCTCCGAGCACGAAGGGCACGCTCACGCCGACGTGCTCGACGAGTTTTCCGGCGACGTAGGGAGCAAGCCCACCACCGATGAAGCGCACGAAACCGTACGCCGCGGAGGCCACCGGTCGTGGAACGGGTGCCACGCTCATCACGGCGGTGGTCACCAGCGTGTTGTTGATCCCGACCACCGTACCGAAAAGGACGACGGTCACGATGACCACGAGGGGGTGGTGTGCCCAGATACCGATGGCGAGCACACCGACTGCAACGAGCGCAAGATTCACGTAGAGAGTGGGCGCTGTTCCGAAGCGGGCTCGCAGAGCGGGCGCGACGAATATGGCGAAGATGGCCACGAGCACCCCCCAGCCAAAGAACACCCACCCGAGATCCAGCGCCGAGAGGTGCATGAGGAAAGGGGAATACCCGAGGACGGTGAAGAACCCCCAGTTGTAGAAGAGGCCGGTGAGGCTGACCTTCGCGAGGGGTCCGTGTCGCAGCGCGACGATGGGGTCGCGCAGGCGTGGGCGGACAGGTGGTTTGGTCGTCGGCGGGAGCAGGACGAGGGTGGCGATCAGCGCGCAGGCCATGAGAAACGCGACGCCGAAGAACGGTCCGCGCCAAGTGATGTTGCCCAGGACGCCTCCGACGAGGGGACCGGAAGCGATACCGATGCCGAGCGCCGTCTCGTAGAGGATGATGGCTCCGGAGAATCCTCCGCGTGCCGACGCGACGATGACCGCCAGTGAGGTCGCGATGAAAAGCGCATTCCCCAAGCCCCAACCGGCGCGGAATCCGACGATTCCCGCGATGGTGTCGCTCGAACCAGCCAAAGCTGAGAAGACGACGACCAGGGTGAGACCGATGAGCAGAGTGGGCTTGGGGCCGAATCGTCCGGCTGCCCACCCGGTGACGAGCATCGCCACCGCCGTGATGACGAGGTAGGAGGTGAACAGTAGTTCCACCTGGCTGGGTGTGGCGTGCAATTTGGTGGCAAGCGCCGGGAGAATCGGATCGACTAGGCCGATTCCCATGAAGGAGATGACGCACGCGAAAGCGACAGCGTAGACGGCCCTCGGTTGGCGCAGCAGGCTACCCGATGTATCAGCGCTGCGAGACACGTGTTCTCCTCCCGTTGCTTTTCCCTTTTGGATGGGGAGCAGCGACTTGTGGTGCTGTGGCATCCCTGATCCTCGTGCCGACGTCGTGAGGCTCGCCGCGTGGTCGCGCCGAACGTTCCAGAAGCGCGCCGTTCAGCGCGCGGAGTGCCTCCCGCGACTCGCGCAGCCGATCGACCTGCTCCGCAGGAAGCGTCGCGAGCGCGTCGGCCAAAGTAGTAGCTCGCTGCCGGCGGAATTCGTGGAGGAAACGCCGTCCCCGCTCGGTGATTGCGACGATGGTGACTCGGCCGTCGAGCGGGTCGCCGCCTCTGCGTACCAGGCCGGAGCGTTCCAAACGGCACGCAAGCTGCGTCATCCCAGGCTGACTGATGCGTTCACGGACTACGAGATCGCTGACCCGCAGCGGACCTTCGCGGTCGAGGATGTCGAGGATCGACAGCGCGGTCGCGCTCTCGGGCATGGGAGCGGCACGGCGCAACGCCCAGAGCAGGCGGTCGAGAAGGGAGACGAGCTCCGCGTCTCGGTCGTCTCTCACCCGCACAGTTATATCACATACTTATGTAATCTTGATGTGGGACTGGATCGCGGTCGGTCCGGTCACGGTGTTCACGCCGGTTCATCCCGTTTCGGGCACCCGATCGATACGAGCGGCGAACTCCAGTAGGTCGGCTGCGAGACGCTGCGGGTGCTGCGCGTGCAGATCGTGATCTGCGCCGACGTACCAGCGCACATCGACGTCACGGAGCATCGTGCACGCGTCCAGGATTCCCGGCTTCTCCTGCCCCAAGAGTTGGTGATCTGTGTCGGGATCGAGATGCGCACCGACCGCGGCCACGAGGAGTACCGGAACATCGACGAGCGGATACAGCTCACGCGGATTTCCAGACCAGAGCGAATACAGAATGCTGCGATGGTGGTCGCGGTCCAGGCGCGGGCGAACGGTTCCATCCGGCAATATATGGAAATTCCCCAGTACCGCCTCATGGGATTCGGCGGGCCAGTCCGGGTGCGCGGAACGAAGATGGCGCCGCATATCGTCGACTCGAACGCCGGTGAATTCGGGGGGTGCGAGCACCGACCAGCATTCCTCGAAAGTCGGGAATCGATCGCGTGGACACAGCCATCCGCCGTCCACCAAAACCAGGCCGGTGACGGCCCGGTATCGCGCCGCAAGGGTGAGGACGACGTTACCTCCCCACGATTGTCCGACCGCGATCGGGAGGCGCTCTCCTTCCAGACCTAGTGCGCCGCACAAACGTACCAGGTCGGAGGCTGCGGTTTCGGTGTCGTAGCCGTCCGGTGGTGCGTCGGACTGCCCGTGCCCGCGTAAATCGACCGCGACGGTTTCGTGTCCCGCTTCGGCCAAGTGGCGCGCGACGAGATCCCAGAGGCGTGCGTTCGACGCCAGCCCGTGCACCAGAAGAAAGGGACGGCGTGAGCCGGGGTACTTGCGAACGGCGAGGCGCAGTCCGCGCGAGATGGGCACGAAGCTCAGCTGCGGCCACTCGCTCACGATAAAAGCCTAGTCCGACGACGGGCGTCCCCGTCGTGTCGTGCGGGAAGTCAGGTCGTTCCCGACAGGTATCCCAGCACGAGCTTGGCTACGGCAATTTGACCGGCCGGAGTCAGATGGACGCCGTCCGCGTCGAGCAACTCCGCGAGCCGCGCCTCACCGTCGTCGGCTCGTGGGGAGTAGCCCGACGAGAATGCCGTGTGGACGTCCAGGGAATCGGGAGCGATCCGTCGGATCAGCGCGGCGATGTCCGCCACGTCTGACGCGCGCCACGAGACCTTGGCGTCGTGCGCGAAGCTGTCGACCCTTGCCTGGTCGATCGGAGGCGGGGTGAGGAAGGTCAGGCGAGCGCCGAGCTCGTCCACGACGAAACGCCGCAAGCTGTGCAGATTCCGTTCTGTCTCCCGCAGGCTCACCATCCGGTATTCCGCACGGCCAGCGTGACATCGCACGTCGTTCGTACCGGCCATGACTAAGACCCACGTAGGTTTTTCCTCTCCCAAGAGGTCCAGGCGCTCGAGAAGGTCGGTCGTCGTGCCTCCGCTTACGGCAAGGTTGCTCGTCAGTACCTCTTCTTCTCGAACGATGCGCACCAACGCTCCCAGGATTTCGAACCACCCGAGGCGATCTGCGGTGATGGAATCGCCCAGTGCGACCAAACGGTCGCCGGCAGCAAGCGGGAGAGCGGCGACGGCGTCTCGATACGGAGGCTCGGATGCCAGCTGCCGTGCGACGTCCTGTACGGAGCGTTCCATGGCGGCGACGAGGGCTTGCACCGACGGGAGCGTCACCCCGACGATCTCGGCGAGGAGCGTGTGCTGAGCCTCGGCTTGCACCGGGAAACGTCGGAGCAGCGACCACGCATCCACCCTCGTGTAACGGATGAAGCGGGTCCTCGCTTCTGGGGTATCGAGCAAGGTGGCCGACATGTCACGCCTTTCTGTCGATAGCCGCGCGGATCAGCCCTTGACAGCTCCCTGGAGCAGGGCCGTCGAGAAGCGACGATGGAAGATCAGATATACCACCAGCGTAGGCGTGAGGATGAGGAGTGACCCCGCGCACAACAGGGGAATGTCCGTTCCGTAGTGGCCCTGGAATGCTCCGAGAGCGCCAGCCATGGTTCGCTTCAACGGATCATCGACCAGTACGATCGCCAAAAGGAATTGATTCCACGTCCACAAGAAGAGCAGAATGGCGAGCGAGGAAATAGCCGGCATCGCGAGCGGAACCTGGACGCGCCAGAACGACTGCCACATATTGGCGCCGTCGATTCGAGCCGCTTCCACGATATCCCGAGGAACGTTCACGAAGTGTGCTCGCATCCAGAATATCGAGAACGGCATGAACAGCGCGATCAGCGGCAGGATGATGGCCCACCGGGTGTTCAGCAAGCCGAGCGAGCGCATCTGATAGTAGAGCGGATACAGAATGGCCTCGTACGGCAGCGTCAGACCTAAGACGAAGGCGAAGTAGGCGAACTGGTAGCCGCGCATCCGCACCTGGCCGAACGCAAAGCCGGCCATGGTACCGATGGCCAGCGATACCGGGACGACGCCCAGCTCGATCAGCAGACTCGATGCGAGCAGTCTGCCCATGTCTGCTGCACGGAAAGCTTCGACGAAATTGCCCCAATGTGGCCTGGCAGGCCACGAGATTCCGGTGGGATAGGTCCCCGATTCATGAAGGGCCGTTACGAAGAGGCTCACGAACGGCACGAGAGTCACGACCATCAAGATGATCAGCAGGACTCGCCCTGTGAGACTTTCCCGACGCCCGAGAATCATCGCTTTCGCTCCCGCGTCAGCCACTGAATGGGCAGGATGAAGAGCAGCACGAGAATCATGAGCCCAACGGCGAGGGCGGAAGCTTGCCCCACCTCACGTTGGAAGAATGCCAGATAGTAGATGGCGTACCCCGGCACCATCGTCGCATTACCGGGGCCACCCTGAGTGGAGATGTAGATGATGTCGAAGCTCGCAAGTGCGGCAATCACGGTTACCGTCACACAGACACCGATTTCCTGGCGTAACGCGGGCAACGTAACGGCAAAGAACTCGCGGACGGGTCCGGCTCCGTCGAGGCGGGCGGCTTCGTAGATTTCAGGGTCGATCTTCGTCATGCCGGCCAGTAGGAGGAGAGTACACAGTCCGAGCAACACCCACGCGCCGATGACCCCCACCGATGGTAACGCGAAGGTGAAATCACCGAGCCACGCACGAGTGACGTGCTTCAGGCCGAACGCCGCGAGCACCTGGTTGACAAGACCGTTCGAGGCGAGTAACCAGCTCCAGATGATTCCGGCGGCAACGAGCGGGATGACCTGAGGGATGAAGATGATGACGCGTGCGAATCCCGCGAGGCGACTCGCGGCGATTCGCCGGATGGTCGAAGCGATGAGCAGGCCGAGAGCCACGGGTATCACGCTGAAGAAGACGATCAACTTGAGAGCATTGAGAATCGACTTCAACAGAGTGGAATTACTGAACAGATGCGCATAGTTCTGCAAGCCTACGTACGTGGACGGCCCGATTCCGTCCCAGCGATAGAGCGAGTACTGGAGTGTGTGGAGGAGCGGGATGATGACGAATGCCACGTAGAAGGCGATCGCCGGCGCGGCGAACAACCAGCCGACGAGGTGCTGCGCCACATGGCGCCCTCGACGACGCCGCGCGGGCCGCGGCGTGTGCCTATGCCCTTCGGACGTCGAGGGTGGTGCGGCCGAGCGCATGTTCGGCCGCACCACTCCAGTGCGCATAGGTTCCTGCATGAACTCAGTGTCCGACCTCAGTCTCGTATTCGGCCTGGACCGCCTTGAGCATCCCTTCAGGGGTCTGCCGCCCGGCGAAGAGTTCCTGCAGGTTGGGCGTCCAACCTTTGGCATAGATGGAGCCGGTGGCATTCGCGATGAAGTCCATGGCTCCGTTGTCGTGCGCGACGACGTTGCCGGCGGCGAGGGTTTGCGCGGTCACGGTGCCCGACGGAATGGGCGGCATATAGGCATCTGCCGGCCCCATCGGATGCGATCCTCCGACTTGGACGTCCACCGTGCGCGCCTGCTTGTTGGTGTTCACCCAGTTGAGGAAGAACGCGGCACAGTCGGGATGCTTTGCTTTGGCACCGATACCGATGGTCAGCGGTGTCGACATCGCGGCGTGGACGCCGTCCGCCTGCAACGGTGGCATGAGGAAGAAGCCGACTTTTCCGGGCATCTGCTTGTCGAGATTCCCGGACTCCCAGTCACCGTTGAACATGAAGAGTGCCTTGCCCGCGATGAAGCGGCTCATCATGGTCGCGTAATCCATGGCGTTCGCATCGGGATCGAAGTAACCCTCTTTGATCCACTCTTGAAGATGCTGAGCAGCTTTTACATTCCCGGGTGTGTCGATCGTGGCGCCCTTCTTCTGCCAGATCCAATCATTGATCTCGGACGGCGGTGTGTAGTCGGCCATCAGGTTCTGCAAAGGAAAGGCGAAGCCGCCGGTGGCACCTCCGTTGAATTGGACGATCGGCGTGATGCCTGCGGCTTTTGCTTTGGCCAGCACGGCGTCCAGTTCGTCCAGGGTTTGCGGCGGGGAAGTCATGCCGATCTTCGCGGCGAGTTCCTTGTTGTAGAAGATACCGGTCATGCTGTAGTTGAGTCCCATAGCGTAGAGCGGACCGGTGCCTCGACTCCCGTCATCGGCAACGCGCATCGACTGCAATTGCGACGTCGGCCACTTGTCCCAACCGAAAGCCTTCGCATAGGGATCGAGATTCAGGAGAAGGTGATCCTTGGCTAGTTCCGACTCCTGCGGAATGCGGATGAGGTCGGGTGGGTCACTGGCGAGGACCCGCGGCGCATTCGACGTGAGAGCCGCGAATTGGTCGTACCTGATGTTCCATTTGACGTTCGGGAACTGCTTGCTGAATTCGTCGGTCAATGCTTTGTAGATCGGGAAGCCGGTTTCGAAATAGGCGTCGAGCGTGATCGGACCCGTGCCGCAGCTCGGCGTACCGCCGCCGGCGGACGACGCTGCCGCCGAAGTGCTTGGGTTCGCGCCGGCCGGTGTACTGCTCGAGGACGACGACGGCCCGGGCCCGCTACATGCAGCGAGCAAGAGCCCTCCGGCGGCCAGCAGGGTGGCAGCTCGCCACTGCTTCCCAGGGTGACGGGAAACGCGAAAAGACATTCGAAACCTCCTAACGCTCGGGCACTCGGCGCTGAGGCCGGGGCCGAGGAGACGGACGGGTAGGCGTAGCCGGTTCATGCGACGCGCATTTTTCGCGGCCGTCGCCTTGTACCGGGACGCCTGGACGACGCGCGCTCGTCGGGCATCTGCGGTGCCTGCGAGGGAAGCTATCGCACCCGCACAAGCGGTGTCAAGTGATTCTTGTAAAGCACTTCGCTACTAAGTGGTCGATCTCTCGATCAGTTCGAGTCCGAGGACCAAGGTGGAGCGCGAATCCCTGCCATCCATCACCGCAAGGAGCGCTCGAAGAGCGGCCTCGCCGGACTCCTCGAAAGGTTGCCGCACGGTGGTCAAACCGGCAGCCAGGGCCGCCTCTCCGTCGTCGAACCCCATGATCGCGACCTTCTCGGGAACTGCGAGGCCAAGGGTGCGGGCAGCATCGAGGACACCCAACGCGAGCAAATCGTGATGCGCCATGATCGCCGTTGGCGGCTCTTCGCGTTGCAGCAGCCGCAATGCGGCAAGCTTGGCGTCGGACGGCGAGTTGTCGGCGACCTCTACCAGGACTTCCGCGTCTGCCGCGCGGGCGATTTCGGTGAAGCCGCGGAGACGACGCACGGCCTGGGATTCGTAGTCGGAGACTTGGCGTTCCAGCACGTAGCCGAGCCGACGATGACCCTTGCCCACGAGATGTCGCGCGGCGATCCGACCTCCCTCGACGTCGTCGATGATGATCCGGGTGAAGCAGTCGCTATCGGCGTCCACCATGACCGTAGGCAGGCCGCGATCCCGCAGGCGCTTCGCGATGGTCGCTTCGAGCGGGAGTCCCATCACGATGAGCCCGTCGAGCCGGCCGTGGACGGGCATGCTGGCGAGCGCAGCCGAGGAGGCAAGGGCCGCTGATTCGTGGTCGAAGACGACGACTTCGAGCGCCAGACCGCGAGCCGCCTCAAGGAGACCGGCGAGTCGCCGCAAGTACGACGAATACGACGTGAACGGGGCCATGACGCCGATGCGCCCCGTTCCCCGACGGGCCAGGGTCACCGCCTGGGGTTTGGGAATGAAGCCGAGTTCGTCGGCCGCCGCGAGCACCCGCTCACGCGTCGCGGCACTCACCCGATCGGGCTTGTTCAGGACGTTGGAAACGGTCGAAATGCTGACCTTCGCGCGGGCGGCGACGTCGTAGATGGTGACCCGGCCGGGTGTGGCACGTTGAGCCACGATCCACCTCTTCCTGCCCGTTGGTGCCGTCGATCTCGGCGATCTCGACGTCGCACGGTCAGGATTGTACAGAAGTGCTTTTCTGCGGCCAGTCACAAAAGATCAGCGATTGCTGGTTGTAGCCCACCAAAACGGAGGGCGACCGCACATTCGTGAGGAGTCAGAACGGCCACGATCGCATTCGGAGCGACAGGTGTCAGCGACCGCCGACCTCCAGATAGCGCTTCGGGTCGTACACCAGCCGCAAGCTCGTGATCACGCCGTCCCCGAACTCGAAGAACTCGGCGAAGCGACAAGTACCGCCGGAAAGCTCGGCATCGTAGAGGCTTGCGGCGGATCCCGGTGCAGTGACGAGCTGGAGCATCTCGAGGTGGCGAAGGGCTCCGATGAAGCCGAGGACCCCTTTGCAGAACAGCTCGGCACCGACGCGATGTCCGGCGATTGGTCCTTCGAATACGAGCTGCGGATGCAGGATTGCCCGGAGTCGATCGACGTCGAACTGATCGACGCCACTCCGTAGAAGATCGTAATAGGTTTCGAGGACGGCGCTCTCGCCGCGAGCGTCACTCATATAAGGTTCCTTCCGCCGCATCGTGATGGTTTTTCAGCCTGGTGAGAATCGTTGCCGGCAACGCTAGCACCCTCCGATTCGCCCTGCCTCGGATCTGCTCACAGCAACACGACGAGGTTCGCGATCTGAACCGCCGATGCGTTGGCGTGCCTCTGCGACAGCTGCGCCCGGCGCCTTGTTTACGAAATGACGATCACGGAGCCTCTTAGCCCGATCCCGGGAATTACCCTCGGCAGGCCGCTTCCCTTGCGGTCCTTCGTCGGCTCGTGCGATGGTCATCTTTGGAAAGCGTGTCCTGAAGGCGCTACAGGGTCGCTCTCGGAAGAGCCTGTTTCCGTTGCCGTAGGTTCGATGTCCGACATTGTCGGTCGCCGGCGTAGGAAGGGGAAACGGTCAGGCCGGGAAAAATGCAAGATGGCAGCGATCAGCACGTATGACACGACAGCGCCGGACACATTACAGATGACGTCATCGATGTCGGCTGATCGCCAGGTCCCCAGCGCGTATTGCAGGGTCTCGACGGCAAGCGACAGCCCCGCGCTGACAAGCAGAATCGGCGCGATCCTGAACCGCCGCAGAATCAGCGCCAGCAGCAGTGCGACAGGCGCAAAGACCAAGAGGTTTCCAGCGAGCTCGTAGGCGCGATGCTCGAGTGGGGTTCCAGTGTCTACGAGGTAGGTATGGATGGTCCTAAAGGGCACTAAGTTCATCGGGCGCTTGTGATCGAGCAATGGCAGCGTCGGTGTTAGCAGGTACTGGTAAAGCTGTTGCACGTAGACGGCGTAAAGCATGACAGCAGCGGCGATGCGACAGCGGGTCCAGGTCATGCCCATCCTCCAAGCTCTTGTCTGGCGGGGGTCCCACCACCGATGCGCAAAGTAGTTCGTGCCCTATGAAGCCCGTCGATCAGTGTTCACGAGCGACGTTCCCCGGATCACGGGCGAGAGGGATGCTGCGCCACCCCGTGGCCGTCGGCGACACCAGCATGAGGCGCCGGGTGCTCCTGCGCGGCGCCGCCAACCCCTTTGACCCGGCCTTCGATGACTAACTCCCACGTCGCAGCCGATCTCTCGACGATGTGCTGGAGCCTCCCTTACCAGAAGCGTTTGTAAGGACCGAGCACCCAAGACTCGCGCCCGGGCCAGGTTATCGGATGTCGTGCCCGTCGCGATCGGGTTGCGCAGGCGTGTCGCTACTTCTCGCTTCTGGGAGCGGTGGCGTATACAGCCGCGATCAGTTCTAGTTCGTCGATAAATGACTGCCAACCCACGAGTAGGCGTTCCTGCTGCTCTCTGGTAAAGCCTGGGGTTTCTTGAGCGAAATGCATTTGGGTGCCGAAGCTCGTCGGCGTTAGCTCGACGACGATCGTGGCCCGGCGAGGTTCGTCGGGTCGGTCGGTGATAGTAAACACGAGACGCTCGACCGGAAGGACTTCGACAAAGTCACCCGTCCAGTCGATCGTGTTGCCGTCGGGCAGTACCATCCGGGCGGTCCATCTCCGACCGGGCTCGGCAACGAAATCGAGGCTATCCAAAGGTACCTGGGCGTTCTTTCCTCCGAACCATTGCGCGAAGCTCTCGGGTGTCGTCCAGGCGGCGAAAACGGCCGTCGGAGGTACCGCGAAGGTCCGGTCGATTTCGATGCCACGGGCAGTGATTGCGGTCATCGCCGCTCCTTTTCCTTGCGAAGTTGTCAGATGGTCGTCCAAGGCATCGACGCTGCCCGCCCAGAACGGCCGATATCGGTGCATCTTACCAATAGCGACTTCGAAGCGGCTCGGCTGACGGCACCCCTCCGGGCGTTTGCCACGCTCGCGCAGATGACCTCTCTTGACGCCTCCGCAGGAAGCCCCTGCTACTGAGTGTCGGTAGCAGGTCGCAAGTGAACCAGTAGCAGCGAAAAACGGTCCAACAATTCAGCCGACGCTGTCAAATCTTTGACCTGGACTTATTTGGCGCGCTCGGAGGGATTCGAACCCCCAACCTTCTGATCCGTAGTCAGATGCTCTGTCCGTTGAGCTACGAGCGCCCGCCCGGCATCTGCCGGACACTCCCTCAGACTACCCACCGCAAGGCGGTGGTACGCCCGCGGAGGCTCCGGGATTTGAACCCGGGAGGGGCGATCAACCCCAACCGCATTAGCAGTGCGGCGCCATAGACCAGACTAGGCGAAGCCTCCAGACGCGATCAGACGCGACCGCGCACGTAGCAGCGTACCCGCCGCATCCGCCGCGGGTCGAGGGCGTGGCCGACCCATTCCCACGCCCGCGACCGAGGCCGAGACGCAGGCCGCCGAAGCCCACGACGGGAGGCTGCGCACTAGGGTTCGAGCGTGACCACATCGTCTGCGTCTCCCCAACCCCGTGCCGACCTGCGTGGCATCCCCACCTACAAACCCGGACGCCGACCAGCCCCGGGCCGTCGCAGCTTCAAACTCTCGTCGAACGAGTCGCCGTACCCGCCGCTTCCGAGCGTCCTCGACGCGATCACCCGCGCGGCCCCCCACATCCACCGCTACCCGGACCTGCTGAGCTCCGATCTGGTCGCGACACTCGCCCGCCGGTTCGACGTCCCCGACGACCACGTCGTCGTCGGATGCGGGTCGGTCGCGCTCGCCACCCAGATCGTCGAAGCTTTTGCCGGCCCCGGCGATGAAGTCGCCTACGCCTGGCGGTCCTTCGAGGCCTACCCGATCATCGTCCAGGTGGCCGGCGCCACCAAGGTCGAAGTGCCCCTGCGGCCGGACGCCGTCCACGACCTGCCGCGGCTCGCTGCGGCGATCACTCCGCGGACCCGGGTGGTCTTCGTGTGCAATCCGAACAACCCCACCGGCACCGTGGTCACCGCAGGGCCGCTGAACGAATTCCTCGACCGCGTCCCAAGCGACTGTGTCGTGGTGCTCGACGAGGCGTACCGGGAGTACGTCACCGAGCCGGCGGTCCCCGACGGGGTCGAGCTGTACCGGCAACGGCGTAACGTCGTGGTCTTGCGCACCTTCTCCAAGGCCTACGGGCTGGCGGGTCTGCGGGTCGGCTATGCGATCGCGCACCCGGAGGTCGCCGACGCGATCAGGATCACCAACGTGCCGTTCTCCACCAACAGCCTCGCCCAGGCTGCGGCGCTGGCTTCGCTGGAACCACAGGCCGAGGCCGAGCTCCTCGACCGGGTCCGGACCACGATCGGCGAGCGGGAGCGGGTGACCCGCGCACTGCGGGAGGTCGGCTGGGACATCCCGGAGAGTCACGGCAATTTCATCTGGCTGCCCACCGGGGCGGACACCGACGCCTTCGCTGCGGCGTGCGAAGCGGCCGGGGTCGTCGTCCGGCCTTTCTCCGGGGAAGGGGTGCGAATCACGATCGGAGAACCCGAAGCCAACGATCTCGTGATCGAAGTGGCACGTTCCGCCCGGCGGAGCAACGAGGATTCACCCGGTGCGCCGATTCCCCCATCGGCCGTTCGGCCCTAGGCTGATGGGCGTCTCGGGATCCTCCCCCTCGTCGGGTTCGCCCGGTGAGTCCCGAATTCGCCTCAAACCGGCGGCAGCTCGTGCCGATGCTTCCCCTGTTAGGCCAAACGGCGCAGCCGCCTACGCTAAGTGATGTAGTCACTACAGAGCGTATAGACTAGCCCGGACGGCGGGTGGCGGGAGAGAGCGCATGAAGTATCGGACGTCGGCGGGGTGGCGGACGGCGCTGGCCAGCACATCCACCAAGACTGTGATCGCCGCGGCGGCTCTGATCACCGTCGGCAGCGCCGCGACGGCGGGAGTGGTGCTCCTCGGCTCCCACGCGATGATCCAAAGCCAGCCTCCCGGGGCTCCTTCACCCGGGTATCTCGCCGCACCTTCCGGTGCCGGCGGACTGGTCGTCGTCCCGAGCACGCCGACCGCCGGGCAGGCCGGGCCGGGACGGGCACCCTCGCCGCCCTCCACGCCTTCGCCCGCCTCACCTTCGACCCCCGGCCCCTCGGTGCTCGCGATCGAGCCGTCGCCTCCCTTGCAACCGACCAGCCAGCCGGGAACCGGGCAGCCGACGACCCAGCAGGGGACCGAGCAGATCGGGCTCACGCCGTCCCCGCCGCAGGAGAGCTCTCCGCCGACTGGGACGCCGTCCCCGACGCCCCACGTCAAAAACACCCCATCGCCACGGGCTCCCCGCATCCCCGCGGCGCCGGCTGTGATCCCGCAGCCCGCGCCTCACCCGGACGATCAGGCGTGCCATTGGCCGCACGGCCGGCACCATCCTCGCGGCCACTGCCCACGGCCGCACCGCGGCTGGACCATAGCCGATCTCGTGCGGAGCTTTGGTCAAAATCCCTGGTTCATCGTCGATGAAAATCACGGCGGGCGGGGACACTCCGGCCACGGCGGCCACGGGCGATCGATCGACGATTAGGTGCAACCGGCGCCCCGCAGGTGTCGCGCGAGCCGGCCTCCATCTGCCACCATGGGCTTGTGATCGATGCCAGGGCCCACAAGGCAGCAGCGTCGATCGCCTGACCCGCGGACGGCGGTGAGCCCGCGGGCGTGATTCGACGCGAGCGACCCCCGCGTCGTCCCAGTAAAGGAGTGCACCGTGACCGTCGACTCGCTCCACCACACCGTCGCGCCGGCCGATGCCGGACCCGCGGACCCCGCCCTCGTCCAACTCCTCACCCCCGAAGGTCAACGTCGGGAGCATCCGAATTTCCCGCTCCTCCTGGACGACGCCGCGATCCGCGACCTCTACCGCGACCTCGTGCTGTTGCGGCGCTTCGACACCGAAGCGACCGCTTTGCAACGTCAAGGCGAACTCGGCATTTGGGCCCAGGTGCTGGGGCAGGAAGCCGCGCAAATCGGTTCCGCCCGCGCGCTGCGCCCGACCGATATGGCCTTCCCGACCTACCGCGAACACGGCGTCGCGTGGTGCCGGGGGGTGCCGCCGGAGAAAATCCTCGAACTGTTCCGCGGCATCAACTTCGGGGGTTGGAATCCTCTCGAATTCCGGCTCGCCCCGTACACGATCGTCATCGGCGCGCATACGCTGCACGCCGTCGGCTACGCGATGGCCCTGCAACGCGAACCCCACAACGACGACGCCGTCATCGTCTATTTCGGGGACGGCGCGGCGAGCGAAGGCGACGTCAACGAAGCCTTCGTCTTCGCCGCCTCCTACAACGCTCCGGTCGTCTTCTTCCTGCAGAACAACCAATGGGCGATTTCGGTGCCGGAGAGCCGCCAGTCAAGAATACCCTTGTACCAGCGGGCCAAAGGTTTCGGCTTCCCCGGGGTCCGGGTCGACGGCAACGACGTCCTCGCCTGTCTCGCGGTCACCGATGCGGCTTTGCAGCACGTGCGCTCGGGGCAGGGTCCCTTCCTCATCGAGGCCTTCACCTACCGCATGGGCGCGCACACCACCTCCGACGACCCCACCCGGTACCGGCTCGCGGACGAGCTGGAGAAATGGAAACTTCGCGACCCGATCGAACGGGTGAAGGCGTATTTGTCGCGCAGCGGGCTGGCCGACGCCGAATTCTTCGCTTCCGTCGATGTGGAAGCGGAAGCACTCGCCGACCGGATTCGGTCGGCGTGCGTATCCATGCCGGACCCCGATCCGTTGGCCATGTTCGACCACGTGTACGCCGACGGGTCGCCGATGCTGGACGCAGAACGCCGCAGCTACGCCGAATACCTGGCCTCCTTCGGGGAGGCGTAGATGGCCACCCTCGCGCTGGCCCGCGCCCTCAACTTGGGTCTGCGGCGTGCCCTCGAATCCGACCCGCGGGTCGTCATCATGGGCGAAGACGTCGGAAAACTCGGCGGCGTCTTCCGGGTCACCGACGGCCTGCAGCGCGACTTCGGTGAGGACCGCGTGATGGACACCCCGCTTGCCGAATCGGGAATAGTCGGGACGGCGATCGGGATGGCGCTGCGAGGCCTGCGGCCGATCTGCGAAATCCAATTCGACGGATTCGTCTTCCCCGCCTACGACCAAATCGTCAACCAGCTCGCGAAATTGCATTACCGCTCGCGGGGAACGCTCACGGTGCCGCTGGTCATCCGCATCCCGTTCGGCGGAGGCATCGGCGCGGTCGAGCATCACAGCGAATCCCCCGAGGCCCTCTTCGCCCACATCCCGGGGTTGAAGGTCGTCGCGTGTGGGAACGCCGCCGATGCCTACACGATGATCCAGCAAGCGGTTGCCTGCGACGACCCGGTCATCTTCTTCGAACCCAAGCGCCGGTACTGGGAGCGCGCTGAGGTCGACACCGACGCCCCGCTGGATCAAGCATTCCCCCTCACCGCAGCCCGCGTCGTCCGCGAAGGACGAGACGTCACCCTGCTCGCCTACGGACCATCGGTCAAGCTGGCTCTCGACGCCGCAGCAGCGGCAGCGGAGGAAGGACGGGAAATCGAGGTCATCGACGTACGTTCCCTTTCTCCGCTCGACTTCCACACCATCTCGTCCTCGGTCTCCCGCACCGGACGCTGCGTCGTCGTCCACGAAGCCCCGGTTTTCCTCGGGTTCGGTGCGGAGCTCGCCGCGCGGATCACCGAGTCGTGCTTCTACCGCTTGGAGGCGCCCGTGTTGCGGGTCGGCGGTTTCTCGATCCCCTACCCGCCGTCCCGCCTCGAAGAGCATTACCTTCCGGACGTCGACAAAATCCTGGACGCCGTCGACCGCACGTTCTCGTACTGATTCGCTCCGACGAAGCGGGAGGAGGTCCCGTTGGCAGACGTCAGACAATTCCGGCTCCCGGACGTCGGGGAAGGTCTCACCGAAGCCGAGATCATCCGGTGGCGGGTCCAACCCGGTGACGTCGTCGCGCACAATCAGGTGCTCGTCGAAATCGAGACGGCCAAAGCATTGGTGGAATTGCCGAGCCCGTTCGCCGGCCGGGTCACCGAGCTCCTCGTGCCGGAGGGCCAAACCGTTCCGGTCGGAACCCCGCTCATCGCCATCGACGTCGCCGCAGCAGCGGAGCCTCAGTCCCCCGACCGACCCAGCGGGACCAGTGAACGCACGGCCGTTCTCGTCGGATACGGCCCACGGGAGGCAAGTGGCACGCGGCGCCGGCGTCGCCCGACGACCTCTTCATCGGCGTCCGAGCCGTCGCGGGCCGTGGCGGCGGCTTTTCACAGCGGCACACCCGAGACGCATCGGGAAATTCTCGCCAAACCCCCGGTACGCAAACTGGCCCGTGACCTCGGGATAGATTTGCGCACCCTGAGCGGCAGCGGCCCGAACGGCGTCATCACCCGGCAAGACGTCGAAGCCGCCGCCACCCATCCCCCCACACCGCAGGGAACACCGTCCGTCGCAGTCGCCGCCGGCGGTGGACGCGAGGAACGCATCCCGATCCGGGGCGTGCGGCGCGAAATGGCTGCGGCCATGGTCCGCAGCGCATTCTCCATCCCCCACGTCACCGAATTCGTCACCATCGACGCGAGTGCATCGATGGAAACCTTGGACCGACTCCGCGCCCAACCGGAATTCGCCGAGGTGAAGCTCACTCCGCTCACCCTCGCCGCGAAAGCCGTTCTGCTCGCGCTGCGGCGCTATCCGATGGTGAACGCATTCTGGGACGACGCTGCGGGCGAAATCGTGGTACGCCATTACGTGAACCTCGGGATCGCCGCGGCGACT
The DNA here is from genome assembly GCA_023512015.1 of Acidothermus sp. Classification (GTDB taxonomy): domain Bacteria; phylum Actinomycetota; class Actinomycetes; order Acidothermales; family Acidothermaceae; genus Acidothermus. The sequence continues at coordinate 35,322 of JAIMAI010000004.1, forward strand.
CCCCGCGGGCTCGTCGTCCCGAATATCAAGGACGCCGACCGGCTCACGTTTCCCGACCTCGCACGGGCCATCAACCAAGCGACGGCACTGGCCCGGGAAGGCCGCACCCCGGTGGCCGACTTGCAGCACGGCACCTTCACCATCACCAACGTCGGGGTGTTCGGGGTCGACACCGGCACTCCCATCATCAACCCGGGCGAAGCGGCGATTCTCGCCCTCGGCGCGATCCGGCGCGCGCCCTGGGTGCACCAGGACGTCGTCCAGCCGCGGTGGGTGACCACCCTCGGACTCTCCTTCGACCACCGCATCATCGACGGAGAACTCGGCTCCCGGTTCCTGCGGGAAGTAGCCGCGTTCTTGGAGGATCCGGCCGCCGTCCTGCTGTCGACGAGCTGACCCCCAACGGACGGCGCGCCGTCGACTCCGCGGACAATTGAGTAAGCACAGAGGAGAAGAGGAAATCTCATGCGGGTCGCGGTCCTCCAACTTCGTGTCGACGACACCGAACCGTGGCAGGAACGTTTGGAGCGCGTCGTCGCATTGGTGGAGGCCCAACGCGGGGCCGAGCTGGTCGTTCTCCCCGAACTCTGGCTTCCCGGGGCGTTCAATGCCGACCTTTTCGCGGACGTCGCCACCGACCTCGACGGTCCGATCGTGGCGCGATTCTCCCAAGCGGCCCGCCGGATCGACGCGTATCTGATGGCCGGCACCTTCATCGAGCGGCCCGGCGCCGTCGCGGCAGAAAAACCACCTGCCCCTGCCCGACACCTGAGCCCGGACTCGCAGCATCCGGCCGCACCACCGCAGGCCGCGGGAAGCGCGATCGGTCACAATACGGCGGTGCTCTTCGGCCCGGACGGCGAAATCCTGCATGTCTACCGCAAGGTGCATCTCTTCGGATTCGATGAAGGAGAAGTGCGGCTCCTCGTCCCCGGGAACGAAGTCCGCGTCTGCCCACTGCCGGGACTCGCGACGTACGGCACCAGCACCTGTTACGACGTGCGATTCCCGGAGTTGTACCGCATCCTCGTCGACCAAGGCTGCGACCTCCTCGTCATCCCCAGCGGCTGGCCGGCAAGCCGACTGGAGCACTGGCAGATCCTCACCCGGGCCCGCGCGATCGAAAACCAGTTGTTCCTCATCGGATGCAATGAGACTGGTGTGCAAGGCGGGGTCGAACTCGGCGGGCACAGCGTCGTCATCGACCCATGGGGTCGGGTCGTCGCCGAAGCCGGCTCCGAGGAGGAAATACTGCACGTCGACATCGACATGTCGCTGGTGAAGAAAATCAGGAACGAATTTCCCGTGCTGCGCGACCGCCGGTTGCGCTGAGCGACGAGACCGGTCAGCCGACCCGATGCAGTTGGCCGCCGCGCGAGCCGGTGAAATGACGCGAACCGAAATGGCGCGGCCAGCGAGCGAACCAGCGGGAACCGGCCGCCGCCCGTGCCATCCACCGCTCGATTTCGGCACGGACCTCCGCTGTGGCCAGGCCCCGCACTTCCACCGTCGTACGTCGACGCACCACGTCGTCGACCGTGCACGCCCATTCCTCGGCCACGCCGTATGCGACCTGCGCCCAGATGTCCGGCCCGTCGGGGTGAATGCGCCGCGCCAAAGCGGGATCCCGCGCGATGAGCCGCGCGAGGGCATGCGCGTAGGAGCCGTAATGTCCGGCCAAATGCTCGACGATGTCGTTGTCCAACTCCGGGTGCGCGGCCCGCAGGACGCGGGCGACGGCGTCCGGATGCGCGGCCCCGGGAAGCATCACTTCGGTCCCGTCGATCGAGACATCGTCGAGAATACCCGCGACGTGCTCCAACACCTCCAAGCCGATGCGGCGGAAGGTGGTCCACTTTCCCCCGGCCACGCTGATGAGCCCCCGTGGCCCGTGGGTGATGACCGTTTCTCGCCGCGCGTGTTGGGTGTCGCTTTCTCCCAACGGCAGCACCCGCAATCCCGCAAACCGGTAGCGGATATCCACCGTGGCGAGCCAATCGGGGTCGATCGCCCGCCCGGCCTCCGAGAGGATCTGCGCGACGTCGTCGTCCTCGCAACGGACTCCAGCCGGGTCACCCTCGTAGGGCTCATCCGTCGTTCCCAGAAGGAGCTGATCCTCCCACGGGATCGCGAAAGATACCCTTCCGCCCTCCAGCGGAACGGTGAGCGCGGCCCGCCACGCCGTGACGTCCCGCCCGTCGGGACCGTGCATGCGGACCACCAGGTGCGCGCCCTTCGACAACCGCACGGAGGTCGGCGCGGCCGGATCTTCCAGGCGACGCACGTGGTCGACCCACGGACCCGTGGCATTCACCACGGCCCGAGCCGCCACCCCGAATCGTGTCCCGTCCAGCCGGTCCTCCAGCTCCGCCCCGACGATTTTTCCGTTGCGCATTTGGAATCCGGTCACCGCAACGTAATTCGCCAGGACGGCGCCCACATCCGCCGCGGCATGCGCGACCATGAGGGCGACCCGCGCGTCGTTCATCTGATGGTCGTAATACAGCCCGCAGCCCCGCAGACCCGCTGTGCGTAACGCGGGGACGATGCTCGCCGCCCGGCGGGTGGAAAGCAACTTGCCCGGCCCGTCGTCGAATTTCGACAACGCAGAATAGACGAGCATCCCCGCGCCGATCCGCACCCTGCCGTACGGGCCGCCTTCGTAGAGGGGGACGAGAAATGGGACCGGGCGGACCAGATGTGGGGCGAGCTTGTCCCCGAGGGCACGGCGTTCGGTGTGGTTCTCGTACACCAACCGCAGATCCCCCATGGCCAGGTAGCGCAGGCCACCGTGCACCAGCTTCGTGGAAGCACTCGACGTCGCCCCGGCGAAGTCACCCGCATCGACGAGGGCCACCCGAAGCCCGGATCGCGCCGCCTGCCAGGCCGTCGAGAGGCCGATGATCCCACCGCCGATCACCAGAAGGTCGAACACACCCTGTTGCAGCGCCGTCTGCACCAAGACTCGCTTCTCAGGCGCACGGGTCATCTGGCCTCCGCCGAACTGTCGGGTCGCCTTCCATCTTCCCCGCTTACGCAGCTTCGCGTCGAAAGGCGCCCCGACCGCAGGTGCAATCGGCGCCGCCCAATCGCGGCTACATCGAGCGCCGCCACATCAAGGGCCGCCACCCGGACGCCGCATCCGGGAGAATGGTCATTGTCCCGAGGAGGCGCAGATGCTCGATCCCTCCCAGCTCTTCGACGTCACCGGCGAGCCGCCGTCCGCCCGCGACCTCGTTTTCATCCACGGCCTGACGGGATACGTGGACGCCGGCGACGCCGTGCGCCTCGTCACCCACCATCTGCTCACCGCTCTGCCGTCGCGAGAGGTCGCGCGTTTCGACACGGACCAGCTCTTCGACTACCGGGCGCGGCGGCCCGTCATGGCCTTCGACACCGATCACTGGGTGGACTACGCGACCCCCGAACTGGTCTTGTGGGCGCTCACCGACACCGAGGGCGGCGAATTCCTCCTCCTCACCGGGCCAGAGCCGGATTTTCAGTGGGAGCGGTTCGTGACCGCCGTCCAGAGTTTGATCGAGGCGTACGGCGTGCGACTCACCATCGGGATCAACGCGATCCCGATGGCCGTACCCCACACCCGACCGATCGGCCTCACCCGTCACGCCACCTCACCGGAGTTGATCCCCGGGAACCAGCCGTGGCTGGGCCACGTGCAGGTGCCCGGCAGCGCGGCGCACCTCCTGGAGTTTCGGTTGGGCCGGCAGGGCCGGGACGCCGTCGGTCTGGCCGTGCACGTCCCCCATTACGTGGCGCAGAGCGAGTTCCCGCCCGCGGCGCTTCGGCTGGTGGAAGAACTGTCCTCCGTGAGCGGTCTGCGACTGCCCCGCGATCCGCTTGCCGAAGCGGCGGCCAACGCGCTACGGGACGTCGACCGGCAGGTGGCCGAATCGGCCGAAGCGATGGCCATGGTCTCTGCCCTCGAACAGCAGTACGACGCATTCGTCCGCGCCCGCGGGGGCGACGGAACGATTCCCGCCGAGGAGAACCTCCCGACCGCCGAAGAACTCGGCGCCGAACTCGAACGCTTCCTCGCCGAACACACGCGGAGGTGGCGAGGCGAGGAACCCGACCACTGAACCGGCCACTGAACCGACGTCCGCGTCGCTCCGTTCTGGCTGGCGGAACCGCCCGGGCTCGCCCCACCGCGAAGCTCGGGATCGCCGTCCAGCCGACCGGAGGAAACGTCATGGCCGCTTCGACTTCCCTGCACCGCCCGCGCGGGCGCGGTCCCGCGCTGCTCGCCGGTTTCGCTGCAGCCGCACTGATCGCGGCCGGGTGCAGTTCGTCGTCCTCTCCTTCGACGTCGAGCGGGGGTTCCCCTGCGGCATCGAGCGCAGGGTCCACTGCGGCCGCCGGCGTCGCCGTGGTGGGCACGACCAGTGGATCGCTCGGGACCTATCTCGTCGACGGCCGGGGTATGGCGCTGTACCTGTGGGACGCCGACAAATCCGACTCGTCGACCTGCTACGACGCGTGCGCCAAAGCCTGGCCCCCGCTGCTGACCAGCGGAAGTCCCACCGCCTCGGGTCAAGCCGACGCAAGCAAACTCGGGACGACGAAGCGCAAGGACGGTTCGATGCAGGTGACCTACGCCGGCCACCCGCTGTACTACTACTTCCGCGACACCAAGCCCGGCGACACCAGCGGCCAAGGCTCGAACGGGTTCGGCGCTCCTTGGTGGCTGGTCAGCCCGGCCGGGACGCCGATCGTGTCCATGCCGAGCACTCCCGCCGGAGGCGGCTACAACTACTGACCGCACCCAACTCCTGAGCGCACACCACTCCGCCGCGGTCCGCAGCGGACTGTCGTCTCAAGCTCGCGACGGTGCGCCCTCGCCTCCGCACATCGACGAGCTCCAGGAGGGTGGGCGAGGGGGGAGTTGAACCCCCACGTCCTTCCGGACACACGGACCTGAACCGTGCGCGTCTGCCATTCCGCCACTCGCCCGCGAGAACCGGGCAGCCACGAGCCACGCTCGGAATCCCGGTGAACGCCAAGCCTAGCAGGGAACCATCAAGAGCAGGTTCACGTCCACCGGCGGGATGACCGCGCTCGGTAGCATCACACCCAGGGCTGCCGAGGCCGCCTGGAGGAGGGTTCGTGGGAGTACTCCAGCGCTTCGAGCGACGCCTGAGCGGCCTGGTGGAGGGGTTGTTCGCGCGGGCCTTCCGCTCCGAGGTACAACCCGTAGAGATCGCCGCCGCACTGCAGCGTGAATTGGACAACGAAGCCGCGATCCTGGGGCCGGACCGCACCTTGGTGCCCAACCATTTCATCGTCGAGCTCGGCAGCCACGACCACGCACGGCTCATCCCCTACGAACGTCCTCTGATCAGCGAACTCGTGGCGATGGTTCGGGAGCATGCGGCCGAGCAGCGCTACAGCTTCGTGGGTCCCGTCTCGATCGATCTCGTGCACGTCCCCACCCTGGAGACCGGCGTCTTCCGGGTCCGCAGCGAAGTCGTGTACGCCGTCCCCGACGGCGCAGAACGATCACCGTCGGCGAGTCGGGCGAGGACGGCGGATGACGTCCCGGCCCCCGCCCCCACAGCTCCACCCCCTTCACCCGCCGCGCCCGCGGCAGGCAGCGGAGCGAGCGAGCAGCTCACCACCCGCATTCCCGCCGACGTCCGGGCCGCCGACTATGGACGGCTCGTGATCCGCGAAGGTGCGGGGGCAGCCCGCGAGGTCCAACTCCGCAAGCCGGTGATCCGTCTGGGCCGCGGGCCGCAGGCCGACATCCGCATCGCCGATCCTGCGGTTTCCCGAAACCACGCCGAACTGCGGCTCGACGTCGATCCCCCGACCATCAGCGATCTACGTTCCACCAACGGCACGCGGCTGAACGGCGTCCCGATCGAGACCGCGCCGCTCGCGGACGGCGACCGCATCACCCTCGGTGAAACGCTGCTCGTCTACCACACGCCGGCGCGGAGCCGGTCGAAGCAGGAGGTCTGAGGGCGACATGTCCGAGCTCTCGCTCTTCCTGCTCCGGGTAGGGTTTTTGGCGCTGCTGTGGATTTTCGTCATCGTCGCGTTCGGCATCATCCGTTCGGATTTGTCGTTGGGTGCCGGCGGGCGGGTGGTCCACCCACCGGCGAGAAAACCGGCCCGCCGACCGGCTGCTGCTCCGGGGAAATCGGCCCGCCGACTCGTCGTCGTCTCCGGCTCGCTCGCGGGAACGAGTATCGCGCTGGGAAATTCACCGGTCACCATCGGGAGGGCCAACGATTCCACGCTCGTCCTCACCGACGAATACGCCTCGAATCGCCATGCCCGGCTTTTCCCGCGGGACGGGCAGTGGTACATCGAGGATCTCGGGTCGACCAACGGAACGTTCCTCGACCGGGTGAAAGTGACCCAGCCGACGAACGTCCCACTGCGCACTCCGATCCGCATCGGGAAAACAGTTTTGGAGCTGCGTCGATGAAGACGTCCCTCAGTCGAAGGGAACGGCCGTGGTGTTGACTCTTCGCTACGCCGCTCGTTCCGAAGTTGGACTGTTGCGGCCCACCAACCAGGACGCCGTCTACGCCGGGCCGCGCCTGCTCGCCGTCGCCGACGGGATGGGGGGGCACGCCGCAGGAGACGTCGCGAGCGCCGTCACCATCGCAAGCCTCGCCCCGCTGGACGACGACGAACCGCCGTCCGACATGCTCGGCGCACTCGACCAGGCCATTCGCCGCGCCAACGAGCAAATCCGGCTGATGACCGAAGCGGATTCCGAACTCGAGGGAATGGGGACGACCCTGACTGCGCTGCTGTGGAACGGCAGCAGGGTGGCTCTCGCGCATATCGGGGATTCCCGCGCCTATCTGTTGCGTGACGGTGAACTGACGCAAATTACCGAAGATCACACCCTGGTGCAGCGGCTGATCGACGAAGGCCAAATCGACGAAGCGGACGCCGCGACCCATCCGCAGCGCTCGGTCATCCTGAGGGTGCTCACCGGGCGGCCGGACGACGTCGCGGACCTGTCCTTGCGGGAAGTACGGGCCGGCGACCGGTTCCTTTTGTGCAGCGACGGCCTTTCCGGAGTAGTGAGCAAGGAGACGATCCGCGAAACCCTCGCCATACCGGACCCGCAAGCCGCGGTCGACGCGCTCGTAGAGCTCGCGCTACGGGCCGGGGCGCCGGACAACGTCACCTGCATCGTCTGCGATGTGGTGGACGACGCGCAGGCCCGTCCGTCGTCCGACCCGGTCATCGGCGGCTCGGTAGCGGGAGAGTCCGTCGTCGGGGCGGAGACGCCGAACAGCGCCGCGGCCCGTGCCGCAGCCTTGCAGCCGAGGCGCGCCGCGCCCAGCACCGTGGTGGACGAAGAGCCGCGCCGACCGCGCTGGCGGGGACCGGTGCTGGTGGCACTCTTGGTGCTCGCGGTGGCCGCTGCGCTGTTCGGGGGGACGTGGTGGTACGCCCAGCACCAGTACTACGTCGGAACCGACCGAGGGGTCGTCGTCGTCTATCAAGGCATCAAGGGTGACGTCCTCGGTTTCGAATTCTCGCGAATCGTCGAGCGAACCGACATCGACGTCGCCGAACTGCCTGCCTACCAGCAAGAACGGCTCGCCGACACGATCGGTGCGCCGAGCCGTGAAGCAGCCGAGCGGATCGTCGACCAGCTTCGCGCCGCTGCGACGAGCCAGAATCGACCCTCCGCATCGCCGAGCCCGACGACGGGGACGCCGTGACCGCTACGACCGAGGTCCTCAGAGCGTTGCGACCGCGCCGGCCACAGACCCGACGCGGTGTCGAGCTCGCGATGCTGCTTTTCGCCGTAGCAATTCCGCTTGCGGCCTACGTCATCGTGGGTCTCACGCGGACCCGTCGGGTCCCCACCGACACGTTGAATTACGGGCTCGGGCTGGCGGCCCTCCTCGTCGTCGCGCATATCGCGGTACGACGGTTCGCCCGGTACGCCGACCCTCTGCTGCTCCCCTGCGCGGCTCTGCTCAACGGCTTGGGCCTGGTATTGATCCACCGGTTGGATTTGGTGTCGCCGAAAGCCCAACGGTCGGACGCCACTTTGCAGCTGATCTGGAGCACGATCGGGATCGCGTTGTTCATCGCGGTACTTGCCGCGGTGCGGGACCACCGGCGGCTGCAGCGCTACACCTACACATCGATGCTGCTCGGTCTGCTGTTGCTCGCCGCTCCGTCGCTGCTGCCGGCACGATTCAGCGAGGTCAACGGAGCCCGCAACTGGATTCGGTTCGCGGGTTTCTCCATCCAACCCGGGGAATTCGCCAAGATTCTGCTCGTCGTCTTCGTCGCCGGCTTCTTGGTGGCCAAGAAAGACGCGCTCGCCCTCGCCAGCCGCCGATTCCTCGGCCTCGATCTGCCGCGCGGCCGCGACCTCGGCCCGGTCCTCGTAGCGTGGCTGGTCAGCATCGGACTACTGGTCCGCGGACGCGATATCGGGATGTCGATGCTGTTCTTCGGTTTCTTCATCGTGATGCTCTACATCGCCACCGAGCGGCTCTCCTGGGTTTTCATCGGGGTGCTGCTCTTCGCCGGAGGTACGTTCGCCGCCTATCACCTATTCGCTCACGTCCGTGAACGCTTCGAGATCTGGCTTCACCCCTTCGCATACGCCAAGACAACCGGTTACCAGCTCGTGCAGGCGCTCTACGGTTTCGCGGACGGCGGCCTCCTCGGAACCGGATTGGGCAACGGCCGCCCCGACCTCGTGCCGTTCGCGAAAAGCGACTTCATCATCGCGACGGTGGGGGAAGAGCTCGGCCTCACCGGTCTCATGGCGATCCTCCTGGTCTACGTCGTCATCGTCTCCCGCGGAATGCGCGCCGCTCTCTCGGTGCGCGACTCCTTCGGGAAGTTGCTCGCGGCGGGGCTTGCTGTTTCGCTGGCCCTCCAAGTGTTCGTCGTGGTCGGAGGGGTGACGCGGCTCATCCCGCTCACCGGAATCACGACGCCGTTCCTGTCGTACGGCGGGTCATCCCTGGTTTCCAATTGGGCCATCATCGCCCTTCTGCTGAAGGTCAGCGACGCGGCCCGCCGTCCGATACCGGCACGACCGTCGGAGGGGGTGGGTCGACCGTGAACCGACCGATCCGCCGGGTCGCCCTCGCATGTCTGGTGTTGTTCGCGCTCCTCCTCGCCAACGACAACGTCATCCAGTTCGCCCGGGCCAAGAGCCTGCGCGATCACCCCGGCAACACCCGGACGTTGTTCGCGCAATACGATCGCAAGCGGGGGGACATCGTGGCCGCCGACGGAACGATCCTGGCCTCCTCCAAACCGTCGAACGATTCCCTCAAATACGTGCGCACCTACACAAACGGTCCGCTCTACGCACCGATCACAGGCTTTTACTCGATTATCTACGGTGCCAGCGGCATCGAAGCTGCGGAGAATTCCATCCTGGCGGGCACGGACGACCGGTTGTTCATCCGGCAACTGTCCAATCTCATCACCGGCCGCACGCCGCAAGGAGGCAGCGTCGTCCTCACCATCGATCCCACATTGCAGCAGGTGGCGTACGCCGCGTTGAAGGGACGTAGAGGCGCAGTGGTCGCCGTCCAACCGTCGACCGGCGCGATCCTGGCCATGGTCACTTCACCGTCGTACGACCCGAACCTGCTGGCCTCACACGATTCCGCGCAGGTGCGAGCGGCGTGGAAATCGCTGACCGGGGACCCGGCTCAGCCGATGCTCGACCGAGCCTTGGAGCAGACCTACCCGCCGGGTTCGACGTTCAAGCTCGTGACCGCCGCCGCCGCTTTGTCGACCGGGCGCTACACTCCGCAGACGCAAATTCCTGCCCCCAACGTCCTACCGTACCCGAATTCCACGAAATCACTCACGAATTTCGCCGGGGAGAGTTGCAGCAGCACCGGACAGACCACGCTCATCCAAGCGCTCACCATCTCGTGCAACACCGCATTCGGTGAACTCGGGCAGACGCTCGGGGCAGATACCCTCCGCAAACAGGCGGAGGCTTTCGGCTTCGACGCCGCCTTCTCGATACCGATGAAATCCGCGACCAGCGTCTTCCCCGCGCAACTCGACGCCGCACAGACCATCCAATCCGCGATCGGCCAGTACGACGTGCGGGCCACTCCCCTGCAAATGGCGATGGTCGCCGCCGCCATTGCCAACCACGGCCTACTCATGCGTCCCTACCTGGTACAACAATTGGTCAACCCGAACCTCACCATCCTCGAGACGACCAAACCGCAATCCATTCGGCAGGCCGTCTCACCCCAGGTCGCCGCCGAGCTGACCCAGATGATGGAGAGCGTGGTCACCAGCGGTACCGGCAAGACCGTCCAGATTCCCGGCGTGCCGATCGCCGGAAAGACCGGAACGGCGGAGAACGCCCCGGGTCAGCCGCCACACGCCTGGTTCGTCGCGTTCGCGCCGGCGACGCAACCGAAGATTGCGGTGGCGGTTGTCATCGAGAACGGCGGTGGGATCAACGACGCCACCGGAGCAACCGTCGCAGGGCCGGTCGCCAAAGCCGTCCTGCAAGCCGCCCTCAAGGAGTCATCGTGACCAGCGACGAGACGCAGATCGACCGACAGCCCCGCCGAATCCTCGGTGACCGCTACGAACTCGGGGAAATCATCGGTTACGGCGGAATGGCTGAAGTCCACCGCGGCCGTGACCTGCGGCTCGGCCGCGAAGTCGCCATCAAGACGCTGCGGGTCGATTTGGCTCGCGATACGACCTTCCAGACCCGTTTCCGCCGCGAAGCCCAGTCCGCCGCGGCGTTGAATCACCCGTCGATCGTCGCCGTGTACGACACCGGGGAGAGTTTGCTGGACGGCGTCGCTGTTCCGTACATCGTCATGGAGTACGTCGACGGTCGAACACTGCGCGACATATTGAAACTCGAGCCGCATATCCTGCCGCGGCGGGCGTTGGAAATCGTCGCCGACGTGCTCGACGCTCTCGATTACAGCCACCGCAACGGAATCGTGCACCGGGACATCAAACCCGGCAACATCATGATTACCCGGGACGGCCAGGTGAAGGTGATGGATTTCGGCATCGCCCGGGCTGTCGCGCAGTCCAGCGCCACGGTGACTCAGACAGCCGCCGTGATCGGAACAGCGCAATACTTGTCGCCGGAGCAGGCGCGTGGGGAGCCGGTCGACCAGCGCAGCGACATCTATTCCACCGGCTGCCTGCTGTACGAATTGCTGACCGGCACCCCGCCGTTCACCGGCGAATCCGCCGTGGCGGTGGCGTACCAGCACGTACGCGAGGATCCCGTTCCGCCGTCCCGGATCAACCCGGATGTGCCGCCGGCGGTGGACGCAATCGTGATGAAAGCCCTTGCCAAGAACCCGGCGAATCGCTACCAGAGCGCCGCCGAGATGCGCACGGACATCGAGCGGGCGCTGCGAGGGCAACCCGTTCAAGCGACCCCGTTGCTGCTCGACCCCACCGAGCAACTCGCCCCGGTGACGCAGGTCCAGGAAATGCCTCCTCCCCGCGGACGACGGGGCCTGACGTATACGTTGCTCGCCCTCGCCGCGATCGCCCTGCTCATCGGGATCGGGCTGCTGCTGCGGCAATTCCTGACCTCCACCCACGGTCCGCAGACCATTCCGGTGCCCAACGTCAAGGGCATGACCCAAGCGCAGGCCGAGCAGGTCTTGACCGGCAGAGGGTTCAAGGTGCGACCGGAGGATGAACCAAGTGCGACGGTGCCGAAAGGCGTGGTCATCGACCAGAACCCGACGGCGGGTTATCCGCTGGCCCAGGGTTCGACGGTGACGATTTTCGTCTCCTCCGGCCCGCGTCTCGTCGCCGTACCCGACGTGCGGAACAAGACGCTCGACGAGGCCCGCCAGCTCCTGCAGCAACAAGGCCTGAAGGTCGGTTCGGTGAGCAACCAGAATTCCCAAGAACCCCAAGGCACCGTCCTCGCTCAGGACCCCGCAGCAGGTACGCAGATTCCCGCGGGTTCGGCGGTGAATCTCGTGGTAGCGAGCGGCACCGGTACGGTGCCCGACGTCCGGGGTCTGCCGGAAAGCGACGCCGAACAAGAACTCAGCGCGAGCGGGTACCAGTACAACGTGGTCCAGGAACCAAGCGATCAGGTTCAGGCCGGTTACGTCATCAACCAGAGTCCGGGGCCGGGCCGTACCGCCCCGATCGGCTCGACGATCACGCTCTACGTGTCGTCGGGGCCTGCTGCGTCACCGTCGGAGGGGCCCCCCAGTTCCAGCCCGCCCACCTCCCCGAGCACGACGCCGTCACCGACGGCTTCCAGCACGTAGCGGGAAGCGGTTGGCCGGCCCGAGACCGTCGCGGCCGAGACGAAGCGGCCGCCGGGCAAGCGGGTGTGCTTTCCCCTCACGGGGTCGCGATCGGCGTCCGCACCTTCGCGGCACGTTCCACGGCGTCGGCGTCGCCGCACCGCACCAGCCAATTGGCGAGCATGCGATGACCGCCTTCGGTGAGCACCGACTCGGGATGGAATTGCACACCCTCGACGTCCAGGGCTCGATGACGCAGACCCATGATCACGCCACTCTTCGTACGGGCGGTTATTTCCAAGGTGTCGGGAAGGTGGGTCTCGTCGACTGCGAGCGAGTGGTAGCGGGTGGCGGTGAAGGGGCTCGGCAGCCCGGCGAAAACGCCCTTCCCCTCGTGCCAAATCTCACTCGTCTTCCCATGCAGCAGCTCGGGGGCACGCCCGACCACTCCACCGAACGCCACGGCTATCGCCTGATGTCCCAGGCATACACCAAGGATGGGCACCCGGCCCGCAACTTCGCGGATCAACGGGATGCACACCCCTGCCTCCTCCGGGGTACCGGGCCCCGGGCTCAGGAGTACTCCGTCGTAGTCGAGGGCATCCGCCGGGGTGAGCTGGTCGTTGCGGACGACGTCGCAGTGGGCGTCGAGCTGCCCGAGATACTGCACGAGGTTGAAGACGAAGCTGTCGTAGTTGTCGACGACGAGGATGCGCATGCGCCGATTGTCGCAGAGGCCCGCGCCTCACGGCGGTGATGTCCCGATGGGATGCGGGGAGGACAGGGACGGCGACTCGATCGTCACGTCGTTCCACGGCAAACGAGGTTCGACCCAGGGGAAAACGACGAAGAACAACAGCGCGAGGATGGCGAGCACCATAGCGCCGACCGTCACGCATTTCTCCGCGGTGTTACCGGGAAGTTTCCGCCATATCCAGCCGTACACGGCTCACTCCCCTTCCAAGGCGGCGGGCGGCCCTTGCGATTTCGGTGTGGCAGCCACCAGCACGCCGTGCACGACCAGCCGATGCGACGCGGAGTATTTCGGCGTACAGGTGGTGAGGGTGATGAGCGCTTGGGTGGGTTTGGCCCCGGGGTGGTTCGGAACCGGGAGGATGACCCCGACGTCGGTGGGGAGCACGGTGAGCGACTGGGTCACCCGGTACGTGTACCACATTTTCGCGGTTTCGATGACGATGGCGTCCCCGGTGCGCAATTTGTCCAGGCCGTTGAAGGGCGCCAGATAGGTCGTGCGATGCCCGGAGACGACGAAATTCCCGATCTGGCCGGGCATCGCCGTTCCCGGATAATGCCCGGGGCCTTTCTTGAGATCCGCGGTCGAGACCCCCTCCACGATCGCGAAAGCGTAATTGTGCCCCAGCCGTGGAATGCGAATGATGGCAAGGGCGTCTCCGGGAATGACGTCGACCGAGGGTGAACCGGCGGCCGTCGGCGAAGGGGAGGGACCGACGTCCGGGCTGGTGGGAGCTGTCTGCTGAGCCGCCCAAATCTGGCTCAGTTCGTGCTTGAGAGTCCGCTGGCTCGCGGCCGTGTACACCCCGGTGAACCACAGGTCGTACCCCACGAACAGCAGCACGAGGACACCGAGCGTTATCAAGATCTCACCAGCCACTCCGACGACCCGCCGTGCGGCGGAGCGGCGGGGCGCGGTGAGCGCAGGCCGGAGGGAGGCCGTCGGGCTCACGGCGCCTCCGTGGCGGGGGTTGCGGTCGTCTGCGGCGCGATCGGGGTGCGCGGTGGGGGAGAGGTGGTCGGGGTCCCGGCCGGGCGGGCGAACTCCAGTCGCAACGCCCCGTCGTAGCCCGGAATCGTCAGATGCGGCGCAGTCCGTAGCTGGAAGACCAAGTGGTAGGCAGCCACGTACTGCCGATAAATCACCACTCCCGGCGCGGCATCGAGAGCTGCGCGCAGCCGGTCGGGATCCCCCACCGCCGCGACGACGTAGGGAGGTGAATAGACCCTTCCCTGCAGGAGCAGCGTGTTTCCCACGCAGCGAACCGCACTGGTGGCGATGAGCCGCTTGCCCTGCAGGCTCACGGCTTGGGCGCCTCCCGCCCACAGCGCGTTGACGACCGCTTGGACGTCTTGCTGATGGACGACGAGGTAATCGGGCGGGACAGCAGGCGACCCGGCTTGTCGCGGCGCGTCGTCGAGGGTGACGACGATCCCCGCCCCGCTCACGGGAGTGAGGCCGACTTCAGCCTCCAGCTGACTGGCTCGCCGCTTGAGATCGGCCACCCGGGTATCGCTCGCGGCCGCTTGATCGGTAAGGGCCCGCACCTGGTGCTGCAGGGACAGGAGTTGCGCGGTATCCCGATCGACCGTCTGCTGTACCCGGGTCACGAGCCCAGTAAGATCGTTGCGCCCGATGACGCGTAGATCACTGCCGTGAGAGGTCGACGCCGAGGCCGCAAACAGCAGGCCGGCGAATGCCGCCACGACGGGTACCCCGCGGCGCCAAGGTCTCCCTGCCGGCACGGTCGTCTTCTCCCTCGGGCTGTCGCTACGCTAGCGGGTGGACGGCGACCCCGTCCCCTTTCCATCCACCAGCTCACTTCTTCCGGGAAGGTCGAACGTGCCGAGGTCACGGGTCCGCAAGACGGCTGTTTACATCCCGCCGCCGACGCGTTCGCCCAAGAAGAAGGTGAGTCCGCCGTGGTTGGCCCCCACCATGGTGGCATTCATGCTGGTCGGTGTCGCCTGGTTGGTCGTCGGCTACATCACCCAGTACACCTTCCCGGGGATGTCGACGCTCGGCGGTGAGGCAGGGAACTTGATCGAGGGGTTCGGGCTCCTGCTCATCGGCCTCGGCTTGGCCACCCAGTGGCGCTGATCGCGCAGCTTTTCGCCGTCCGGAATCTTGACGTCGGCCTCGAATTACACGGTCGTAGTTTCTCCACACGAGTTGTCCACACTGGGGACAACCGGCCACGTCACAACCTCGAGCAGGTGTCGATCGTCAGGTGAGCTGGCCGGTTCGGTAGATCACGACGGCGACGACGAGGGCCACCATCGCGATCGACGAGACGGTCTGCGCCGCCGTCCGCCACGACCTCGGCGGGTAGGCCCATGCGGCGGCGAGCGCACCGCCGGTCAGCAGCCCGCCGATGTGGCCCTGCCAACTGATCCCCGAGATCAAGAAGGTGAGCACCAGGTTCACCACGATGACGAGGCCGATAGATCGGATGTCGAAGTTGAGCCGGCGTCCGAAGACGAAGAGCGCGGCGAACAAGCCGAAGATCGCACCGGACGCGCCCAGCGTGAGGGAAGCGGGCGGTGCGAACAGGTACACCGCAGCCGATCCACCAAGCCCAGAGATCAGATACAAGACGGTGAAGCGGAGCCTCCCGAGCAAGGACTCCAGGGGCATCCCGACCACGAAAAGCGCCCACATGTTGAACACGATGTGGGCCACGCCCGCGTGCAAGAACATGGCCGTGAGCAGCCGGTAGTACTCCCCGCCGGCGACGCCGGCGTACGGATGCGGCAGCCCACTGGCGGGCAGTAGCGCGTACTCTCGCTGGACGCTGACCTGGAGCTGTTCCAGCAGGAACACAACCACGTTGATGACGATCAGCGTGATGGTGACGAGCCCCGGGCGGGAGCGCAACGGTCCGCCGAGCGGTGTGCGCGCCACTCGCCGAGGCTCGCGTCCAGCACGGGCGCAGTCCGGGCACTGGAAACCGACCGCGGCCTGCACCATGCAATCGGGGCAGATCGGCCGCTCGCACCGAACGCACGTCACCCAGGTCTCCCGTCCCGGGTGGCGGTAACACGTCGGAGGGGAGACGGTCGGGGCGTGTCCGTCGCCGTCCATCTCACTGAATCCGTTCGTCGCCGGTGTCCTCGGTGCCCACAGCCGTGACGGACCGCAAGACGACGTCCGCGAGGGGGCGGTCGTCGAGATCGGTCGGCACAGTCGCTATAGCGTCGACGATTTCCCGACCCTCGACCACTTCCCCGAAAATCGTGTGTTTGTGATCCAGCCATCGCGCAGGTGCGACGGTGATGAAGAATTGTGAACCGTTGGTATTCGGGCCGGCGTTGGCCATCGCGAGTAGATACGGGCGGTCGAAAACGGCTTCGGGATGGAATTCATCGGCGAAGGTATAACCTGGCCCGCCCCGGCCGTTTCCGAGGGGATCACCCCCTTGGATCATGAAGCCGTCGATGACGCGATGGAAGATCGTGCCGTCGTAGAGCGGTTCGTTTCGCGCCGCCCCGGTACGCGGGTCGCGCCAGGTGCGGCGGCCGGTGGCCAGGTCCACGAAATTCCGGACGGTCTGCGGCGCCCACTGGGGGAGGAGTCGAATCGTGATGTCGCCGACGCTCGTGTGGAGCACGGCGAGTGAAGCATCGGACATGTCGTTTCCTCCCTGCGGGTCTTCCATCTTGTCACGAGCGGCGGTCGGCGTCGTAGCGTGAGGATATCGAGCACGTGAAACGGGAAAAGACCAGCAAAGACGGCAGGTGTGCAAACGCAGGGAGGTAGTGATGGGTGTCACGCTGATGCGGCGTAGCCAACGCCAGCCCGAGGCGGTTGCGAGGAAGACGATCGACCAGATCTCGGATCAGCTTGAGCGGGCTCGACAGATGCTCAACGATCGCGTGATCCCTGGGCTTGCTGCAATGGCCCGCAACGCCCGCGCGGCAGCCGAGCCGATGGGGCGCGAAGCGGCCCGCCGCGGGCGTCTGGTGGCCGCCGCACTACGCGGTGTGGACGGCGCGGTCTCTGCCGATCACACTGTCGTCAAGCGTCGGCGTTGGCCGGTTGCGTTGGTCTTTCTCGGTGTGGGAAGCGCCATCGGTGCCGCTGTGGCCTGGGTTCTCCAAGCCGGCAAACCGGTCCAGCTCGCGCCCTATCCCGCCCCACCGAAGGCAGACCAGGAATCTCAGGAAGATCAAGAAGCGGTGGCCCATCCCGATAGAGCCGATTCCTAAGCGGCAAAACGTTGATCGTATTCCAGCGGTTCTAGGGCTCGGGCGAGCTTGCCAGCCGCGTGGACACTACCGCGGACCACATCACAGAGGGCAGGTCCGCGTACAGGGCACCACGAGGGTCACGAAGGGCCGTTCCCGCCGATCGCGGCCGACTCTGCAGGCGGGCAGTATGGTCTACCGTGCAGGCGGGCAGTACGAATATCCCTCCAGGTAACTGCCCGTCGTCGCGTCCACGAGCCAAACGCCCGTGCAGCGCGTTCCCTCAGCAATCCCGGGAGTGACCGGCTTACCGTCGGGCCCGATCGCGCCCAAGTGCGAGTCTTTGGAGGACCAGTGACCTTGACCGATGAAAGCCCATACGAGTCTGTCGGTATAACGACTGGCAGACGTTCCGTCCGCGTTCCGCACGGCGGTTTGCGTATCCCTCAGCAGTGCAAGCCGAGCCTGGTAATTCTTCGGTAGTGCTCCAGCCACGGGAGCAACCGCTTTTTCGGCTGCAGCCTCGGTGACAGTAGGGCTGGCATCCGCAGGAGGTGGATAAAGGTTGACGCCTCCCACTTTGTCAACCACAGGAGTCCTCAACGAGACAACGGCGGTAGAGTGCCCCGCGTTCGAAGCCGTCCCCGAAGTTAGATTGGTGTCTTTCGTCGACGCCCCCGAGACGTGAGTCGACGCGCAGCCTGTTAGAAGCAGTGCGGTGACAAGAACGGGTAACGAACTCTTTTTTGCCGACAATGGTCACCTCACATTTGGAGCGCACCCGCATTTGATCACGAGCTTGTGGTCAAGCTACCACGGCTCAACCAAATGTGCAAAGTGCGGGCGGTGATCGCAGGCGGCCACTCTGCAGGCGTGTCGACGAGCTACAGCTTTGTTGGGTAGTCGTGGGTGCGGCGGCCGCGGCGGATTCGTGACGGGCCGGGTCGCGTTTACGGCAGGTGTGCGGATAGCGCAGAGGCGTGGTCGTGTTCCCTGCGCGGCGTGCTACCGCCTGGGGGCTCCGAGGTCTTTGCGAACCATCCGGTGGGTGTGTCGTCGAGGTCCTCCCAGCGGGGGACGTAGTGTTCGAGAAAGATTTGGCCGACGAGCTCGCCGCGGCTCTGGACACAGGTTTTCTCGAAGATGGATTTGAGGTGGTCCTGGATCGTGTGGACGGAGACGCCGAGGGTCTGCGCCATCTGCTTGGTCGACTGGCCTTTCATGCAGAGCCGGGTGATCTGACGCTCGCGTTCGGTAAGACCGTAGGCGAGCGCGACGAGGGGCGCGACCTCGTGCATCGCGGCCGGCTGGATGATCACGGCGGTCCGACCGCCCGCCCCGCCTGAGAGGCGGGTGCCGTAGAGGAGCAGCCAACGCCCGGAGCGGGTTTGCACGCGGGAGCGGGCGCAGAGCTCGAGAGGATCCTGGCCCGCCTGCAAGGCACGTGCTCGGGCGGCGACGGCCTGGAGCGGCCGTGACTGCTCAGGTATGGGAGGGGCGGGCACCTCGACGAGCTGTGCAATCCAGCGTTCGGCCGCCGGCGAGAGCGACTCGACCCGACCACTCTCGTCGAAGATCACCACACCGGGAGCGTCCTCCAGCGGCTCATCGTCGCGCACGGCCGCGGTCAGCAGTGCCCGGCGGAAGCCGTCGGCGATCGGTTCGGAGAGCACGCGCACGAGCTCGACGTCGTCCTCGCTGAACCACGGGCGGTCGCCGTCGCGGAGGAAACCTGCGGCCGCCCAGTAGTTGCCATGTAGGACGAAGGATCCCCGGAGCTCGTCGCCGATCCCGAACGCTTCGCTGGAGCGGTGGCGGGCGCTGCGCGAGAGATCGCCGTAGGTGGCGATGCTGGTCGCGCCGGCTAGGCGGCCACTGCGGGCAAGGAACGACCACTTGTTCACGTCCTCGACGACGTACTCGTACTCGGCCAGCCAGGAGCCGGAGCAGCCGACGTTTTGGTTGAGGCTGCCGGTGAAGAGGATCGTGCCGGGGTCGACGGTGTGCCAACAGCTGCGGTCGAAGGGGATCGCTCGGCGCAGGATTTCGGTCGCCTCGGTGGCAAAGCTCACCCAGTCGAGTCCGGAGCGCGCCAGTCGCCCGATCTGCTCTCTCGTGCGCTGCGCCGACTCGCGTTTCACGACGGCACGGTACTTCCACATCCCGCGGCGGACAACCCCCACGATCCTGGGATACGGCGCGCAGTGACGGCCCAGCGAATTGGGATTGTCCGCTCATTGCCTGCGGGCGCATCCTCACCGTTGTTCGGCAAGGAGCGACGCGAGGAGGCCGCAATGGCGACACAGACACCCCAGCAGACCGATACCCACAGCGAGCTGGTGAGCCCGGATCCGATCATCCGGCTAGCCTCCGGCTTCATGGCCGCCAAGCACCTGTTCGCTGCCAGCGAGCTGGGACTGTTCGAGGCACTCGTCGACTCGCCGGCGACGATCGAGGGGCTGGCGGCCCGCACTGGCCTGACGCGACGGGCGGCGCGGATCAGCGCCGACGCAATGGTTGCCCTCGGCCTGCTCGAACGAGACGGCGACAGCTACCGCAACAGTCCTGCGGCTGCAACGTTCCTCTCGGGCAGCGGCCCGGCGGACCTCCGGCCGCTGCTGCGCTGCTGGAGTGAGATCAGTTATCCGGCGTGGAACCGGCTCGCTGAGACGCTCGCCCAGGGACCCGCGCGCGAGCTGTTCGAGCTCGACGAGAAACAGACGGAGGTGATGTCCACTGGGATCGAGGCGATCCTCGCCGGCCCAACAGCCGAGCTGCCACGCGTGTTCGACTTCTCTCAGAGGAAACACCTGCTCGACATCGGCGGCGGCACCGGCTCGTGGTCACTCGCCGTCGCCCGTCGTTATCCGCACCTTGAGGCGACCGTGCTCGAGCTGCCCGCTGTCGCGCTGGTGGCACGCAGGAAGATCGAGGAGTCGGGTCTTGACTCGCGGGTCCGTGTCATGACCGGGGACGCGATGGCCGAGGAACTGCCGTCGGGTTACGACGTCTTCCTCGTCGCCAATCTCGTCCACTACTGGTCGCCCGAGCAGAACCTCGACCTTCTGCGACGCGTACGCCGTGCAGCCGAGCCTGGCTCGCACCTGTTGTTGGTCGATTTCTGGACCGATCCGACCCACACCGAGCCGCTTCAGGCTGCATTGATGGCGGGCGAGTTTGCCGTCCACCTCCGCAACGGCGACGTCTACAGCGTCCAGGAGGTGCGCGGGTGGCTCGGTCAGACCGGATGGCGTTTCATCGACCACACTGCGCTGGTCGGCCCCCAAAGCCTGATCGTCGCAGAGGCGGCCGACTGAAATCGTGGAGACGAAGGGACTCGAACCCTCAACCCCCGCCTTGCAAAGGCGGTGCTCTGCCAATTGAGCTACGTCCCCCGCGACAGATTTGCTTTCGCTACTCGACGGCGGTGGGTTCGGCCCTGGTCGCTTCGATCCACAGGTCCTCTTCTGCGCGGGAGGCCCGCCACCGCCAGTAGACCACCAGGCCGGCCACCACGGCCGCGAGTACCACGAGGAGTTTCTTCATCGGACCACCTCAGCCTCCGCGTCACCGGTGGGCCTGGGAGGACTTGAACCTCCGACCTCATCCTTATCAGGGATGCGCTCTAACCGCCTGAGCTACAGGCCCATGCCCTGCCGAGGGTACCGTACCGCTTGCCACCCACCGTCGGTGTCCCGCGCGACGACCGACCCGGCGTCGCCACAACTTCTCGACCCGACCTCACGGTTCACCGAGCGTCACCTCTATTCCCCCCACGAGATCGGCGATCAGATTGTAGATTGCCGCTCCCAGGGTCGCCAGCGCAGTCAAAATGATCACATTGATCGCCCCGAGGGCGGCTGCGATGGTTATTACCCGGGACGCGGAGAACGGATTGTGCAAGGCCTGTGGGGTGGTGGTGGGCGAGACCTCGTTGACGAAGTTGTTG
The DNA here is from genome assembly GCA_023512015.1 of Acidothermus sp. Taxonomy (GTDB): domain Bacteria; phylum Actinomycetota; class Actinomycetes; order Acidothermales; family Acidothermaceae; genus Acidothermus. The sequence goes on from JAIMAI010000004.1 coordinate 56,466, forward strand.
AGCTGGTCCCACACGCCCATCCCGCCCAGTACCGCGTAGACGATCGCAACCGCGACGACACCGACGACGAGAATCGCAAGCGACGTCACGAACGTGACCTTCATGGCGGTCCACGGATCAATGTGCTTGATCACTAGGCGGGCTCGGCGCCGGCTCCCCGTTGCCGGGCCGACTCGAATCGCGGGCGCAGCGGCCGTGCTGGACGGCCCTACCCTTGTCGTCGCCGGTGCGCCTCCGGCGGAAACCTTCGGATCGGTCACGTGGCATCTCCTCGTCCCGGACCCGGTATTTTTACGGGCTCCACGTCAGGGCTGCCTCGTCGCTGCCCTTTTTCCCGATTCGTCCGTCACCCATCCTGCCTGCTGGCGGCCGTTACAGCATCGTGATCCTGTTTCGCCGCGCCGCTTAGTCGTCCTGGTCCTGGTCGTCGTCCCGCTCGGTGTTACGCGTGACCGCAACGACCGAGTCACCTTCTGCCAGGTCGATCAAGCGTACGCCCATGGTCGCCCGAGCCGTCGGTCGGATCTCCGACACGCGGGTACGAATGACGCCCCCGAATTCGGTAATAGCCAAGATTTCGTCGTCCTCGTCGACCATGAGAGCCCCCACGAGGTCGCCCCGCTCCTCGGTGACCTTCGCCGTCAGGACGCCGTACCCGCCCCGCCCTTGCAAGGGATACTCGTCGATCGGGGTGCGTTTGGCGTATCCGCCTGCGGTGGCGACCACGACGTGTGCTCCGGGTCGGACCACCATCATCGCCAGTAGGGAATCGTCATCGCGGAACCGCATCCCGATGACCCCAGACGTCGCGCGCCCCATCGGGCGTAGCGTCTCGTCGTCCGCTTTGAAGCGAATCGCTTGGGCCCGGCGGCTCACCAGGAGTAATTCATCCTCCGGAGACACCAGGCGTGCGCCGATGACGGCATCGTCTTCACGAAGGTTGATGGCAATGATCCCACCGGATCGGTTGGAATCGAAGTCGCGAAGCGGAGTCTTCTTGACCAATCCGCTGCGAGTGGCAAGCACCAAGTAGGGCGCCGCGTCGTAGTCACGCAGTGCGAGGACCTGCGCGATGGTTTCGTCACGTTGGAACGCCAGCAGATTGGCGACATGCTGGCCCCGCGCACTGCGAGCGGCTTCCGGGATCTCGTACGCCTTGGCCCGATAGACCCTGCCCTTGTCGGTGAAGAACAGGATCCAGTGATGGGTCGTCGTCACGAAGAAGTGTTCGACGACGTCGTCCTGGCGGAGTTGGGCTCCCTGCACGCCTTTTCCACCCCGACGTTGGGACCGATAGAGCTTGGTTTTGGTGCGTTTCGCGTAACCACCCCGCGTGATCGTGACGACGACATCTTCTTCCGCGATGAGGTCTTCGATGCTGACGTCACCTTCAAAAGGAACGATCTTGGTGCGTCGGTCGTCCCCGTATTTGTCTACGATCTCGGCTAATTCCGCGCTGACGATGGCCCGCTGCCGACTCTCGCTGGCGAGGATGTCGTTCAGGTCGGCGATCTCGGCTTCGTGCTTGGCGAGGTCGTCGACGATGGATTGACGTTCGAGCGCGGCCAGTCGACGGAGCTGCATGTCCAGGATCGCGGTGGCCTGGATTTCGTCGACGTCCAAAAGTTCCATCAATCCGGTGCGCGCCTCGTCGGCCGACGCGGACCCTCGGATGAGCGCGATGACGGCGTCGAGCTGGTCGAGTGCCTTGACGAGGCCGCGGAGGATGTGGGCGCGCCTTTCCGCTTCGCGTAGGTCGTAACGCGTCCGCCGGACGATGACATCGATCTGGTGGGCGATCCAATGCCGGATGAACGCATCGAGGGGGAGGGTGCGCGGCACGTTGTCGACGAGCGCGACCATGTTGGCGCCGAAGGTGTCCTGGAGTTGGGTGTGCTTGTAGAGATTGGCGATCACCACTTTCGGGACGGCGTCGCGCTTGAGAATGATGACCAGGCGTTGGCCGGTGCGCGACGATGAGTCGTCCCGGATCTCCGCTATGCCGGGAATCTTTCCGTCGGCAGCGAGTTCCGCGATGCGGACGGCGAGGTTGTCGGGGTTGACCTGGTAGGGAAGCTCGGTGATGACCAGAGTCTGGCGGCCGCGTTGGTCCTCCTCGACATTGACGACGGCGCGCATGACGATCGATCCCCGACCCGTACGGTAGGCCTCTTCGATACCGTTGTGGCCCACGATGAGACCACCGGTGGGGAAGTCCGGCCCCTTGATGCGTTCCATCAACGCGGCGAGGAGCTCCTCCCGCGTGGCCTGGGGATGTTCGAGCGCCCACTGTGCCCCGGCCGCTACCTCGCGAAGGTTGTGCGGAGGAATATTGGTCGCCATCCCGACGGCGATACCGGCGGAACCATTCACCAGCAGATTGGGAAATCTGGCGGGTAGGATCACCGGCTCCATTTGTCGACCGTCGTAGTTGGGTACGAAATCGACGGTCTCCTTGCCGATGTCCCGCAGCATCTCCATCGCGAGCGGCGTCAAGCGGCACTCGGTGTAACGCATCGCAGCGGCCGGGTCGTTGCCGGGGGAACCGAAATTCCCTTGTCCGTCGACCAGGGGATGGCGCATCACCCACGGTTGAGCCAGTCGAACCAATGTGTCGTAGACCGCCGCATCGCCGTGCGGGTGGTAACTCCCGATGACATCTCCGACGACGCGGGCGCACTTCACGTAGCCGCGGTCGGGCCGGTATCCCCCGTCGTACATGGCGTACAGCACCCGCCGGTGCACCGGCTTGAGCCCGTCACGGACGTCGGGCAGTGCCCGGCCCACGATGACGCTCATCGCGTAGTCGAGATAGCTCCGCTGCATCTCGACCTGCAGATCGACGGGCTCGATGCGACCGCCTTCCGAAGGGAGGGTCAGATCCTCGGTCACAGCAGATCCTTTGCCTTAGGAGAATTCACGTCAGATATCTAAGAACCGAACGTCTTTTGCGTTGCGCTGGATGAACGCGCGACGCTGCTCGACATCGTCCCCCATTAGGATCGAGAAGATTTCGTCGGCGCGTGCGGCGTCGTCCAGACTCACCTGCAACAACACCCGTTGCGCGGGATCCATCGTCGTCGTCCACAACTCCTCGGGATTCATCTCGCCGAGGCCCTTGTACCGCTGGATCCCCTGCTCCTTGGGAAGCTTCTTCCCGGCAGCGAGTCCGGCTTCGACAAGACCGTCACGTTCCCGGTCTGAGTAGGCGAACTCGTGCGGCGCGTTACTCCATTTGATGCGGTAGAGCGGTGGCTGGGCCAGGTAAACGTGGCCCGCCTCGACCAACGGCTTCATGAAACGGAACAGCAGGGTGAGGAGCAGGGTGCGAATGTGTTGACCGTCGACGTCAGCGTCGGCCATGAGAACTATCTTGTGGTAGCGCAATTTCGCCAAGTCGAAGTCGTCGTGGACGCCGGTCCCGAGCGCCGAGATAACGGCCTGCACTTCGTTGTTCTGGAGGACCTTGTCGATGCGTGCCCGCTCGACGTTGAGAATCTTACCGCGGATGGGGAGAACCGCTTGAATACGAGGATCTCGGCCCTGACGCGCGGAACCCCCCGCAGAATCGCCCTCGACGATGAACAGCTCGCATTCCTCGGGGTTGGAGCTCTGACAATCCACCAATTTCCCGGGAAGGCCCCCGCCGCCGAGGAGTCCTTTGCGGTTGCGGGCCAGATCACGTGCTTTGCGCGCCGCGATCCGGGCGGTAGCGGCTTGGATCGCCTTGCGAATGATGTCCTTGCCCTCGGTGGGATTCTTCTCGAACCACTCCCCGAGCCGGTCGTTGCACACCGTTTGCACGAAGGATCGAGCTTCGGTATTACCGAGACGGGTCTTGGTCTGGCCCTCGAATTGCGGGTCGGTCAATTTGACCGAGAGGATCGCAGTCAGTCCTTCACGGACGTCCTCCCCAGTGAGGCGGTCCTCCTTCTTCTTGATGAGATTCCATTCCTCACCGAATTTGTTGAGGAGGTAGGTCAGCGCCGCTCGAAAACCTTCCTCGTGTGTTCCACCCTCATGAGTGTTGATGGTGTTGGCGAAGGTGTGGACGGATTCGGTGTAGCCGGTGTTCCACTGCAGCGCGGCCTCGAGGCTCATCCCGTGGTCGGGATCCTCTGCCTCGAAGGAGATGATGCTCCGATGGGCGGGTTCCTTCGCAGCGTTCAGGTGCGCGACGTAATCGACGAGACCCCCCTCGTACCGGTACTCCACTTCCGTGGGATCCGCACCGCCCGCAGGGGGTTCGACGTCGTCGCTCCCGACATGCTCCGCGGGTCGTTCGTCGCGAAGGACGATGGTGAGCCCCTTGTTGAGGAAAGCCATCTCGCGGAAGCGGTTGGCCAGGGTCTCGAAGCTGTAGCGGGTGGTCTCGAAGATCTCGTCGCTCGCCCAAAAGGTGACTGTGGTGCCCGTCTCCGTCGTAGGTTCGCCTCTGGTGAGGGGTCCGGTCGGGACGCCGTAACGGTAGCTTTGCCGCCACACATATCCGTCGCGGCGCACTTCGACGTCCAATCGTTTCGACAACGCGTTGACGACGGAAACTCCCACGCCGTGGAGTCCGCCGGAGACCTTGTAACCCCCACCGCCGAATTTGGCTCCTGCGTGCAAGACCGTGAGTACGACTTCGACGGCCGGGCGCTTCTCGACCGGGTGTTCGTCGACTGGAATTCCCCGGCCGTTGTCAACTACGCGTACCCCCCCGTCCGCGAGCAAGGTCACCTCGATGCGGTCGCAGAAGCCGGCCAGCGCCTCATCGACGGAGTTGTCCACCACTTCGTAGACGAGGTGGTGGAGCCCTCGCTCACCGGTCGACCCGATATACATCCCCGGCCGCTTGCGGACGGCTTCGAGGCCCTCCAGAACGGTGATCGACGTGGCGTCGTACACGGAGGCAACTTGATCGGCAGTGGAAATCGCTTCGTCGGTGGTCACCGTTCATGGCCTCCGGTCAGGGCTACGTCGTCGACCGTGATGATCCTCACTGCACGGACCTCGAAGCCCAGCGGCGTCCGCCGATACGCGTGGGCACGCAGAGAGCATCCAACGGTCAAGGCTGTTTTCAGTCTACCGGCGTAGTTCCTTCATCACCGTCGCTGCGCACCGGGTGACCGTGTCAGCCGTAGGTGTCACGGGGGCCGGGGCCGCGGACCCGCAGCGGCCCGCGACGCCACGACGGAGCGGTCGGCCCGCGAACTTCTACCCGCTTCACGACGTCGCCGGACGCCTCTCGAATGCGTGCGGTGAGCTGCGGGAGCAGGAGTCGCAGCTGGGTAGCCCACGCACTCGAATCGGCCGCCACGCGAAGTACTCCCTGCTCGAAGCTCTCAGGCCGGCAATGCCGTCCAAGATCGGGACCGACGACCTCGCACCATCGGTCGGTCATGTCGAGCAAGGTCGTCCTCGTGGTCCATCCGCGTTCGCGAAGGAACCCCCGGAGGGCAGCACCCAGCAATTGGGGATCGCCGCCCCTCTCGGTCACCGGACCGGACCGATTCCACCGTGGTCGGCTCCCGGATCGCCGCGCGCGCTCCCTGGCTTGTCGCAGGACTTCGCGTGCCAGATCCGCGCCCTTCGGCGAAGTGGACGGCGCCGGATCAGGCCCTTCCCTGCGTTCGAACCCCTCAGTCGACACGCCGCACCTCACCGGCCCTCACCAGGAACCGTGTGGCCTTGGGGAGATCTTCGTCCACGGCTGTGGTCAGGAGTACCTGCTCCGCCTCATCGATCGTTTCGGTCAGGGCTTGACGACGGCCTGAGTCGAGTTCGGCAAGCACATCATCGAGGACCAGGATCGGCCGAGTCCCGTCCCGCCGGAACATCTCGTAGGCCGCCAGCCGCAGGGCAAGCGCGAGCGACCATGCCTCTCCATGGCTGGCGTACATCCGAGCCGGACGATCGTCGAGAAAGATGTCGAGGTCATCTCGGTGTGGACCCACGAGAGTGATCCCACGGGCGAGTTCGGCTTCGCGTAATCGGTGGATGGCTGCGAGGTACGCGGCTTCGGGTTCCTGCGTCGTAAGCGCCTCGGGAACGCTGCTGCGGTACTCCAGGCGGACGACGGAGTGATGCCCTGCCACCGCCGCATAAGCCTGTTCAACCAGCGGTGCAAGGCTCGACGTCAACGACAATCGCGCTTTGAGGAGGGCCTCGGCCGCGCGGCACAACTGCTGATCCCACACATCGAGATGGCTTGGGTCCAGTCTGTGTGGTCTCTTCAGTGTTTCCTTGAGATAGGCGTTTCGCTGGTGGACGGTGCGTTCGTATTCGGAACGGATCGCCGCGTACCGCGGACGTAGGGAGACCAGCAGATCGTCGAGGTACTCGCGGCGGGATGCAGGATCACCCCTGACCAACTTCAGATCTTCTGGTGAGAAGACGACGGCTTTGCAGATCCCCAGAATTTCTCGTACTCGACGAACCCTCACCCCGTTGATCCACGCGTTGTTCGCCTGCCCGGGAATGATGTCCACATCGACGGACGTCGTCCTTCCGTCGTCCACCACTACCCCGCGAATTCGAGCGCGCGAGGCACCTTCACGGATGAGGGGAGATTCGACGGCGGTACGGTGGCTGCGCAATGTCGCGAGGTACCCGACTGCTTCTACGATGTTCGTCTTTCCTTGGCCGTTGGCACCGACGAACACCGTCACTCCGGGCGTCAGGTTCAACGAAAGCGAGCCGTAGGAGCGGAAGTCCGCTAGGCGCAATTCTTCGAGGTACACCGTGGTCCGGTGTCATCCGCCGAGTCGAACCGGCATGAGTAAGTAGCGGTAATCGTCCATCGGTTGGTCGGCGTCCTTTCCCCCTCGAAGGATCGCAGGCTTGTTCGGGGAGGTGAAATCCAAATGGACGATTTCGGAATCCACGGCACCGAGTCCGTCGAGAAGGTAGCTCGGGTTGAAGGCGATAGTGAGCTCCTCTTCGCCGTCGAACGTCGCGTCGAGCCACTCCGACGCTTGCGCTTCTTCGCCGCTTCCTGCTTCGAGGAGGAGCTGGTCGCGGTGGAAGGTAAGCCGCACCGGGACGTTGCGGGGCGCGACGAGGGAGACTCGCTTGACCGCCTCGATGAACGGTGTGGTCGCCACATGTGCGCGGGCGGCCGTTTCGGAAGGGAAGAGTGACCGGTACTTGACGTACTCCCCGTCGATCAAGCGGGTAGTTGTCTGTCGTTCGCCTGAGGTGCCACGACCGGCGAATCCGATGAGGGTCTCACCACCCGGTTGATCGAACGAGAGAAAGATTTCGACCTGGGCTCCTCCAGTGAGTGAGCGGGCGACTTCACCGAGGGTCCGCGCCGGTACCAAGGCTGCGGCCGTGATATCCGGACGTGCGGGTTGCCAGCGCAGCTCACGAACCGCAAGGCGGTATCGGTCGGTGGCGGCGAGCGTGACGATCTCGCCGTCCAACTCGATTCGGACGCCGGTGAGGATCGGAAGGGTGTCGTCGCGGCCTGCTGCGATTGCTACCTGGTTCGCCGCGGTGGCGAAGGAGTCCGCTGCTACGGTGCCGGCCCGCGGAGGCAGAGCCGGAAGGGTGGGGTACTCCTCGATCGGCAGGGTGGGAAGGGTAAAGCGAGTCGAACCACAACGAAGCACGACTCGGGTTCCGTCGAGCTCCACATCCACCGGCTGGCTGGGGAGACTACGAGTGATCTCGGCGAGGAGACGACCCGAGACGAGACCTCGCCCGCCACGTGCGATCGTGGCGGCCGTGGTAGCGCTTGCGGAGACCTCGTAGTCGAAGCTGGAGATGACAAGACCGTCATCGTCTGCGGTCAACAGGATTCCGCCCAGCACGGGGATCGATGGCCGGGTTGGGAGGGTACGGGCCGCCCATGCCACTGCATCGGCGAACGCATCCTGGTCGACTTGGAACTTCACGGGTCACCTGCCGTTGGGGTGGCTCTCTTTGGTGTGGGGAAGAGTTGCGGGGAACGTCGGCACGAGCTTACGACCTCGACCGCATGGGAAGCGACGGTTCGTTTCCACGTGCGGAATTGATGAGAGGTACAGGGATCTAGATCTTTCGTCCTCGACTTCGGTGCTGTGGAAGTTGGGGAGGGGCGCCATCCTCGCAGGTCACAGACGTCGACCTGACCCACAGCCGTGTGGAAGCACCGTGGACGATGTGTCGACGGGTGGGACGTACGTGGAGCCTTCCCGGCCCATCGTCCCCTTGCGACGCGGCGTAACACCCAGCGCGGTGGAGTCTCTCCACAGGCTTGTCCCCAGCCTGTGCACAGTGGTGCAAGAGGACTAGTTGGTTGGGGGGTGCGGGCCGTCGTCACCGGGACCTCATCTTGATCCTGTTGGTCAGTTCGGTGACCTGGTTGTAGACCGAGCGACGTTCGGCCATCAGTGATCGGATTTTTCGATCTGCGTGCATGACGGTGGTGTGGTCCCGACCGCCGAAGTGTTGGCCGATCTTTGGAAGGGAGAGATCGGTGAGTTCCCGGCACAGATACATCGCGACTTGACGGGCCGTGACGAGCACTCTGCTGCGAGATGATCCGCAGAGGTCTTCCAGGGAGATTCCGAAATAATTGGCCGTCTCAGTCATTATGACTGCGGCGGTGATCTCAGGAGTTTGAGTGTCGGGGATCAGATCCCGCAGTACGATCTCCGCGAGTGCGAGGTCGACCCGCTGCCGGTTGAGGTTGGCGAAAGCGCTGACCCGAATCAGAGCACCTTCCAGCTCGCGGATGTTGCGTGAGATCTTTCCGGCGATGTACTCCAAGACCTCACCGGGTATGTCCAGGCCTTCTTGGGCCGCTTTCTTTCGGAGGATCGCGATGCGGGTCTCCAGCTCCGGAGGTTGGATGTCGGTGATGAGACCCCATTCGAATCGATTGCGCAATCGGTCTTCGAGCGTCACGAGCTGCTTGGGGGCGCGGTCGCTGGAGATGACGATCTGTTTGTTGGCGTTGTGCAGTGTGTTGAAGGTGTGGAAGAATTCTTCCTGGGTCTGCTCTTTGTTTTCCAGGAACTGGATGTCGTCGACCAACAAGATGTCGACGTCCCGATAACGGCGTCTGAACCCTTCAGCTTTTCCGTCCTTGATGGAATTGATGAAGTCGTTGGTGAATTCTTCCGAACTAACGTAACGAACACGCACTCCTGGGAAAAGACTCATGGCGTAGTGACCGATGGCGTGGAGTAAATGTGTCTTCCCGAGCCCCGATTCTCCGTAAATGAAGAGGGGGTTGTAGGCCTTCGCGGGTGTCTCGGCCACCGCAAAGGCCGCGGCGTGAGCGAATCTGTTGCTGGCGCCGATAACGAAGGTCTCGAATGTGTACTTGGGATTGAGGTGTGCGGGCTCGGTCGTGCGACGGTGCGTCGTTGTTCCGAGGGAGAAGGGCGTCGGAGTCTCGGCAGGGATTTTGGCCGTCTCAGCAGCCTCTTCGTCGACGAACGTGGCCTCGGGCACGGCTGAGGTAACCGAGGCCTGTTCCTCGACACTGATCGCGATGTGAACTTCACGTCCAGCCTCGGCGGCCAAAGCTGCGAGGAGGGGAGGCCGAAGGCGGGTTTCCAAGACCTCCTTGGCAAACGAATGGGGGGCGGCGAGGACGACCGTTCCCTCCACTAGAGCCAGCGGTCTGATGTGTGAGATCCACGCTTGGTACTGCGGAGAGAGATCACCTTGTGTCTGGAGCCGTGCGATCGTGCGTGACCAGAGGGAGGTGAGATCGAAGGTCATGTCCGACATCGATCTATCTCCCTCCCGACTGTGAACGACGTCGCGAAAAGCTTGTATATTTCGCTCCGTTTATCCTCTTTTACCGCAGTTGATATCCACATCTCTTCCACAAGCCGGAGCGCGGTCCGGGCTCTGTCTAGGACAGACAGAGTAGAGGCGGCCGCTGGCGGCAGCCGTTGCAGGGCTGGAGGCGCAGGCCTGAGGAAGAGCTGGTGGGGGGACGTTAGCAGGGTTGTCCTGTGCCGACAAGGGGTTTTCCACAAGACCTCAACACTGTGGATCACGGTGACGAGGAGTGCGTGGTTGCTCGGTGCTTGCCGTTGCGGGCGTCGTACGCTTACTAGGACGTCGTAAGGCTTGGGATCGATCCGGAGTGAGTTGTGAGCAAGCGAACCTATCAACCCAACAATCGCCGCCGCGCGAGGACGCACGGCTTCCGCGCTCGGATGCGGACCCGCGCGGGACGAGCTATCTTGGCCGCTCGTCGACGCAAAGGGCGCCACGAGCTGTCGGCGTAGTGGCTTTTGTCCACCCTTCGACTCTTCTCCCCAGTCGCGATGCTTCCCGCATGGGCCCGGCTTCGTTGCCGCAAGGAGTTCCAAGAAGCGATACGACGCGGCCGCCGACTCGGGGGACGACACCTGGTGGTCCACTTTTTCCGCATCGACGGAGCGCAGGAGACGCCCGTCCAGGCGGGCTTTGTCGTCGGCCGAGGCGTGGGTAAAGCGGTCGTCCGGAACAAAGTGCGGCGGCGCCTGCGGCACCTTGTTCGGCAAAGGCTCGGCGCGTTACCCCCAGGTACTCACATCGTCGTCCGAGCCTTGCCGGGAGCGGAGGCCTTGTCGTCTCGCGAGCTGGGCAATGAGCTCGACGAAGCCCTGGGGCATCTCCAGAGACCGCGGAGATAACCCCATGAGCTCTTGGACAGCACGACCGTTCATCTTGTTGATCAGGGTGTACCAGCGTCTCGTCAGCCCGTTTCTCGGCCCCCGATGCCGCTTCGTCCCCAGTTGCAGCTCGTACGCCGGCGAAGCTCTCCAGCGGCATGGTCTCCTCCTCGGGTCCCTGCTCGCCGTCCGACGGATTTTCCGTTGCCACCCCTGGAACCCGGGCGGGATAGATCCCGTCCCTGACCACACGTTCACTCTTCGGTCATTCTTCGGTCGAGGAAGGACTCACTCGTGCCACACCTGCTGAACTGGCTGTACGAGATCGTCACCCGCGTCCTCATCGCCTTACACGCGGTGTTCTCTCCGGTCTTCGGCGAGAGCAGCGGTGTCACCTGGGGGCTCTCCGTTCTGTTCCTCACCGTCCTGGTTCGCATCTTGCTCTTCCCACTCTTCGTCAAACAGGTCAAATCTCAGCGAGCGATGCAAGAGCTCGCTCCGAAGATCAAGGAGCTGCAGACCAAGTACAAGAACGATCGCGAGCGCCTCGGCACCGAGATGATGGCGTTGTATCGCGAACACGGCGTGAACCCTTACATGGGGTGCCTTCCGATCCTGGCCCAAGCTCCGGTGTTCTATGCGCTGTTCCACGTCTTGCGGTACGTCGCAGATCATGGAGGAAACAAGATCCCCGCGGGCTTCCATCCGGAATACGGATGGACCATCAGTCTGCTGCAGAGTGCCGGGCACGCGAAGGTGTTCGGCGTACCCCTTGCCCTCGGCTTTCGGACGGCGGATCGGGCCGCATTCTTCGGTGCGGAACAACTCACAGTCCAGATCGTCACGGTGATCGCGATCGTCGTCATGGCGACCACGACTTTCCTCACCCAACGTCAGCTGATCGTCAAGAACGCCGCGGCGGGCAACCCCATGGCTCAGCAGCAGAAGATGTTGCTGTACATCCTTCCGCCGCTCTTCGCCCTGTTTGGGATCAATTTCCAGATGGGTGTTCTCATCTACTGGGTGACGAGCAACATCTGGTCCCTCGGGCAGCAGCACTACATCATCCGGTCGATGCCGCTCAAAGGGCCGGCTTCCGCTCCCGGCACGGCGGCGCGCAAACCAGCGGCGAACGCGCAGGCCCCGCAAGTCATCATCCGGCGCCAACAGACCACCCGTCCGCCGCGCAGCAAGCGGAGCGGACGTCGTCCGCAGCGGCCGGGGAGCTCACGCTGATATCGACGGAGGGCTGATATGGAGACATCTGTTCCGACCAGCGGGGAATCGCTGGAGGAACCAGCGGGTGAACGGACGAAGCGACTCGAGCAAGAAGGCGAGCTTGCAGCGGATTACCTCGAGTCGTTCCTCGACGCGATCGACGCCGATGGTGACCTCGACATGGCCGTCGAGGGAGACCGCGCTGTGGTCTCCATCGTGGGGGCGGATCTACGCCAGTTGATAGGGCGTCAGGGTGTAGTACTCGAGGCCTTGCAGGAGCTGACACGACTCGCCGTCGCACGCCAGACAGGGGAGCGCAGCCGTCTCATTCTGGACATCGGGGGTTATCGGGCGAGGCGGCGTCGTGAGCTCAGCGAGCTCGGAAGGAAAGCGGCCGCCCGCGCACGGCAAACCGGTGAAGCGGTTCGGCTGGAACCCATGTCTGCGTTCGAACGGAAAATCGTCCACGACGCCGTGGCGTCAGAAGGCCTGCGAAGCGAGTCGGAAGGCGTCGAACCGGATCGCAGAGTCGTCGTCCTCCCACCCGAGCCCACCGACGTCGCTCTCGTGGACGATCCATATCTCTGAGCGGTTAGGACTCCCTTCGGCACGATGCTCGAAGGCCACCCAGCGGACGACGAGGCGGCCATTGATCCTGCGCTCCGCGAGAAATTGTTCGGCGCGCGATGGCCTCTGATCCGCGAGTATGCCCGCCTCCTTGCAGGATCTGGAGTGGCACGGGGACTCATCGGACCAGCGGAGATCCCACGCCTGTGGGAACGCCACCTGATGAACTGCGCCGCGCTCTCCGCGGTGGTCCCGACGTCCGTGACAGTCGCCGATGTGGGCTCCGGCGCTGGCCTCCCGGGAATTCCCCTTGCGCTCGCCCGGCCCGACCTCACGATCACCCTTGTCGAGTCGATGGCGCGGCGCGTGGCGTTCCTCGAAGAGGTCCGTGCCGCGTTGCACTTGGAGCGAGTCAACGTGCTCCGGGCCCGCTCCGAAGAGGTGGAGGACCCTTTTGACGTCGTTGTGACCAGGGCCGTTGCTCGGCTCCCCACGCTCGTAAAGCTGGTCGCTCACCTCCTGCCCCCCGGCGGTCTCCTGCTCGCGCTGAAAGGTGAGCGGGCCTCAGAGGAGATCGAAGACGCGAGAGCAGTTCTCCGGCGCTTCCGTTGCTCCACAGAGGTCGATTTGTTGAGCATCGAGTGGACGTCGGACGACCTGCTGGTGCGTAAGGTGAACCGGCGCAGAGGTGAGCGGGCCACCGAACCTGAAAGGCACCAAGCAGCGGGCTTCGAAGCAGCGGGAGTCACGTTGGCTACCGTGGTGCGAATCGTCAAGGATCAGTGAGGGGATGACCGGCGTCCCAATGTCGATAGCGGCTCAGCCGCGATTGTGGAACTCCGCAAGGTTGATGGCCCGGCGCGTCGTAGGCTGACTGGCGCGAGGTGAGGCCGTGAGGGACATCGACGAAATGGTTTCACGTGAAACCGACGACCCCCCGATCGCCAAGGAGGCCGCGACGGCGATTCGGGTGCTCGGGTCGGGAGAGAGCCTTCCCAAACCTCCTCGTCGTCGCGTCATCACCGTGGCGAACCAAAAGGGCGGGGTCGGCAAGACGACAACCGCCGTCAACGTGGCCGCCGCCATGGCACTCCGCGGTCTCGACGTCGTGGTCATTGATCTCGACCCGCAGGGAAATGCCTCCACAGCCTTAGGAATCGATCATCATGCCTCTATTCCCTCGGTTTACGACGTCTTGATCGAAGGCAAGGGGCTAGGGGAAGTTCTCCTCCCGGTGGACGGCGTTCCCAACCTCAGATGCGTCCCGGCAACCATTGATCTAGCCGGCGCGGAGATCGAGCTGGTCTCACTGGTTGCTCGTGAATCACGGCTCCGGCGAGCCCTAGCCGAAGCGGAGCTGGCGGCGGACTACATCTTTATCGACTGTCCGCCTTCCCTCGGGCTCCTGACCATCAATGCTCTGGTAGCGGCCGAGGAGGTCCTGATTCCCATTCAATGCGAGTACTACGCGCTCGAAGGTCTCGGTCAGTTGCTCCGCAACATCGAGTTGGTCCGTGCTCATCTCAACCCCGCTTTGCGGATCTCGACCATCGTGCTCACCATGTACGACGCACGGACCCGGCTCTCCGCCCAGGTGGCGGAGGACGTTCGCGCACATTTCCGTGACCTGGTTCTGCAGACCGTCATCCCCCGCAACGTGCGCATCTCCGAGGCGCCCAGTTTCGGCCAGACCGTGATGACCTACGACCCCGGTTCAGCAGGAGCCCTGTGCTACTTGAACGTGGCCCAGGAAATCGCACGTGCCACAGCCTCGGCAACCTGAGTCCCTGCGGGCCGGAACACCCCGCGACCGCTCCCCGCTGCAGCAGGAAGGAAGGATCTCGATGACAACGCCCCGTCGTGGACTCGGCCGTGGACTCGGGGCCCTGATTCCGTCCGCCGTGCTCGCCGAGAGCGGCGAGGCCGACTCCGCGGCGATTCCAGGGGTCCGCTTGCTCGAGATTCCCGTCTCCGACATCAAGCCGAATCCACGCCAGCCTCGGCAGGTCTTCGACGAGGATGCCTTGGACGAGCTCGCTCACTCCCTGCGCGAGGTAGGGGTCCTCCAGCCCCTCGTCGTCCGGCCCAGTGGTGCCGGCTACGAGCTGGTCATGGGTGAACGCCGCTGGCGGGCCGCTATCAAAGCGGGTTTGCCAACCGTCCCGGCAATCGTCCGGCAGACCGCCGACGATGCGATGCTGCGGGACGCCCTTCTGGAAAACCTCCATCGCGAGCAGCTGAATCCCCTGGAGGAAGCCGCCGCGTACGCCCAACTCCTCGACGAGTTCGGGGTGACCCACGACGAGCTGGCCCGCCGTATCGGACGATCACGCTCGCACGTGACCAACACCATCCGCCTCCTCGGACTCACCCCAAGCGTGCAGCGCCGAGTAGCCGCCGGTGTCCTGAGCGCCGGGCACGCCCGAGCCTTGCTCGCGTTGGAGGACCCCGCGGCGCAAGAGGAGTTGGCGCAACGCATCGTCGCCGAAGGCCTCTCGGTTCGCACGGTAGAAGAGCTGGTCGCGATGGGCGACGTCTCGGGCAAGAGGAAAGTCCGCACGCCGCGCCGTCCGCGACCTGTCGCCCCGGCCGCCGCGGAGCTTGCCGCTCGGTTGGGCGATCGACTGGAGACCCGTGTCAAGGTTCAGCTGGGACGTAACCGCGGCCGCCTGACGATCGAATTCGCGTCCGTAGACGATTTGGAACGTATCGTCGGGGTCATCGCCCCAGAATTGATCGCGGAAAGGAAGCCGGCCGTCTCTTGAGCGTGCGACATCGACCGTTCAGGGAGCCGCCGCCGTCCGCTGATTCGCCGCCTTCCAGAGGAGGTCCCGGCAGAGCGCGCCGATGTCGAGACCGACGTGTCGCGCAGCGAGCGGCAGCAAGCTGGTCGCCGTCATCCCCGGTGCCACGTTCGTCTCCAGGTACACGATTCGACCGTCAGGGGCGACGATCAAGTCGGTACGGGAGAGGTCGCGCAAGCCAAGGGCGCGGTGGGCCCGGACGGCGATTGCCTGTGCCCGGTCCAAATGTTCCCGGTCGAGTCGTGCCGGGACGTGGTATTCCGTCTTCCCGGCGGTGTAGCGGGCTGCGTAGTCGAAGACGCCGCTGAGCGGATGGATCTCCACCGGCGGAAGCGCCCGAGCCTCGCCGCTGGAGGGCTCGTCGATAACACCTACCGCTATCTCCACCCCGGCGACGTATTCCTCGAGCACTGCGAGGGAGTCGTAGGAGAAGCACGTCACGAGCGCGGGAGCCAGCTCTGCCAGATCGCGGACAATAGTGAGCCCGAGAGCGGAGCCTCCCCGCGCCGGTTTGACGACCAAGGGAAGTCGGAGCCGAGTGGCGGCCCGTTCGAGCAACCGTGGGCCGCCTAGGTCGCGGACGGCGGTGTGGGAGAACGCCACCGAGGCCGGGACGTCGATCCCTGCGGCGCTCACCACCGCTTTGGCCACGGTCTTGTCGAAGGCCAGACGGGCCGCGGCACCGGAAGCCCCGACGTAGGGCACTCCCGCGATGTCCAAGACGTCACGCAGTGCGCCGTCCTCGCCTTCGTTGCCGTGCATGGCGATGAAGACTGCATCCGGCGGATCTTCCAGCAGGCGGTCGAGCAGCGAGGCGTCGACGTCTACGAGTTCGGCGTCCACGCCCAACGCGCACAGCGCGTCGGTGACCCGGCGACCGGAGGCGAGAGACACCTCTCGCTCGAAGGACACACCGCCTGCGAGGACGAGTACCTTCCCGAGATCGCTCACGCTTCGGATCCCCTCACGGCTGCAGTGATCTCCAGCTCGTCGGTGACGACGGCGGCCAGCCGTCGGATCGCTTCTCGGATGCGTTCGGGTTCCGGCAGGCTGTAGGACAGCCGGAGGTTGCGGCGTCCCTGGCCGTCGGCGTAGAAACCGGTTCCGGGAACGTAGGCCACCCTTCCCTGGATGGCCCGCGGCAGCATGGCCTTGGCGTCGATGCCCTCGGGAAGGGTGACCCACACGTAAAATCCGCCCGACGGACGGGTCCAAGACGCTCCCGGTGGGAAGAACGTTTCGAGTGCCTCCAAGCACGCGTCACGGCGGGTCCGGTACAAATCGCGGAACACCTCTACTTGTTTTTCCCATGGGTGGTTGCTCAAGAATTCTGCGGCCAGGAATTGCGAAAGGGCGACCGGGCAGAGGGTCGTCGCCTCTGCGGCCATGATGAGCTTTTCCTTGACTCCAGGCGGTGCGACCACCCACCCGACCCGGATACCGGACGAGAAAATCTTCGAAAACGATCCGAGGTAGATGATGCCTTCATCGGTCAGGGCACGAAGGGCCGGTTGCGGCGGCCCCTCGAATCCCAGTAGACCGTAGGGATTGTCCTCTACGATGAGCAGATCGTGCCGCGCACATAATTCGATGATTTCTTCGCGGCGCTCACGACTGAGTGTGACCCCGGCGGGATTCTGGTAGTTGGGCACCGTGTAGAGGAATTTCGGCCGACGACCCTGTCTTTCCAGGCGCTCCAAGGAGATGCGCAGTTCCTCCGGGAGGAGCCCGTCGTCGTCCATCGCCACGTGGACCACCTCGGCCTGGTATTGCGCAAAAGCGCCCAGCGCCCCGACGTAGGAGGGCGCTTCGGCTACCACGACGTCGCCGGGATCGAGGAAGATACGGGCGATAATGTCCAGCGCTTGCTGTGAGCCGACCGTGATGATGACGTCGTCCGCGCCGGCGGTGATGCCTTCCAGAGCCATCACTCCGCAGACCAATTCGCGGAGCCGTTCGTCGCCTTGCCCTCCCATGTACTGCAGGGCCTGCGCACCGCGCTCAGCGATTACTTTCGCGGCCATCTCCGCGACCAGTTCCAGCGGAAGAGCACTCACGTACGGCGACCCGCCGCCCATGTTGATGATTTCCGGGCGATTGGCGACGGCGAAGAGCGCTCGAATCTCCGACGCGGTCATTCCCTCGGTACGGGCAGCGTAGAGTTCCACGAACGGGTCCAGTCGTGAACCGCTGCTCATTGCTACCTCCCGAGGTTGACCGCCGTTGGGCGGACGGCGGACCTTTCGGCCGGGTCATGATTCCGCGACGCTGGAAAGCGACGAAGAATTGTCTTCTCAGGGTAACGGCGGTCTTCTTAGGGTAACGGCGTCGGCCGATACCCTGGGCGTGCACCGGAGGTGACGATGTCGCGTCGGGTGGTCTCGCTCACCCTCGACAACCTCGATGAACTCCCATCGAGGTGCCGACGCTGCGTCTTCTGGGAGCTCGATCCGGTGGGCCGTGCCCGTGCCGAGGAGATCGGCGATCCCGCGCTGGAGAAGGAAGCCTGGATCTCCGGGATGCTCCTGGAGTGGGGTGGGTGCGGCAAGCTCGTCCAGGTGGACGGTGTCACCGCCGGGTATGCGCTGTTCGCGCCGCCGGCCTACGTCCCGCGGTCCTTCGCGTTTCCGACCAGCCCTGTCAGTCCGGACGCCGTGTTGTTGCTCACCGCCCACGTCCTTCCGGAGTTCGAGGGCGGCGGGCTCGGCCGAATGCTGCTTCAGGCCGTTGCGAAGGATGTCACGAGGCGGGACATCAAGGCGATCGAGGCTTTCGGCGACAACAGTTGGCGCGCCCCCGAGTGTGTGCTCCCGACCGATTTCTTGCTGGCTTTGGGTTTCAAGACGGTTCGCCCCCACCACCGGTACCCGCGGCTGCGGCTCGAACTGAAGACGGCTCTCACCTGGAACATGGAGGGAGCGATCGAACGCCTCCTGGGGTCAGTGACCCCCGAGGGCGCCCTCCGCCCGGTCTGAAGACCGCTCGGCCGCCTCTTCGTACAGGCGGCGCAGGCCGGCGACCACGCCGTCCGCAATGCGGTCACGAAACGTGGGGTCGGCGAGCCGCGCAGCGTCGCCGGGGTTGGTGAGGTATCCGAGCTCGACGCGAATCGCCGGCATTCGGGTCCGTCGCAGCAACTCCCACGTCTTGGCGTGGGTGCGGCAGTCGAGGAAGTCGGTACGGCTCAAGATTTCGTCCTGGATGAGGCCGGCCAGGCGGGCCCCGACCACGGACCGTTCGGCTGTCGTCCCGTAGTAGTAGGTCGCGAGCCCGTTGCAGGCCGGGTCACGGTGGCCGTCCACGTGGAACGAGAGGAGGACGTCGGCTTCCGCGGCGTTGGCGAAGGCCGCCCGGTCGGCATCGGACGGCGGCACGTCGTCGTCCTGCAGGACGAGTTGGCTCGCGCGGGTGCGGAACCCGTGCGCTCCGGTCGCGACCAAGCGGCCCTCGACGCGATTGACGATGTCATCGACGATGGAGGCCTCGTCGAGACCCGCAGCGACGGCTCCGCGGTCACGGCCGCCGTGCCCGGGGTCCAGAACCACACATTTACCGGCAAGGGTCGGCGTGTCGTGGTGGAAGCGTTCCGCCTCACGTAGTTCGTAGGGACGACCCCCGACAACCGTCCGCTGCAGGCACCGGAGGGCCCGCAGCGTCTGCGGTCCGCACACGCCATCGGCGGGAAGCCCGACGTTGCGCTGGAACTCGCGCACGGCATTCTCGGTGCGCGGGCCGAAGATTCCGTCGCAGCGCCCGCAGTCGAAGCCCATGTCGCCGAGTCGACGCTGCAGCGTGGCGACGTCGTCTCCTACCAACGGATGTCGGGGAGTGAAGCTCAAGACGCGGTCACCCAGCCGCCACTTCGCCTCGTCCAACGCCCGGAAGGTTTCGGCGTCCACCACCCCGTTGATCCGCAGTCCGCGGCGCTGTTGGAAGAGCCGGACGGCGTGGTCGACCTGCTCGTCGAAAAGGTCGCAGCCGGCAACGTCGCAGTCGTGGGCCGAGGAGGCAGGCGCGATCAATCCGAGATGAGCAAGGCGATGACGAATCTCGGCGACGGCCAGACCACGGTCGCCCATTCGCAGGATTCCCTCGGTGACTTGCTGCATCGTGGACCTTTCGCGCCGTCGAAGTCGCCCGCATGCTACCGAGCGGAAATCTGCCCTACACCGGACGGCGGCCAACCGTAACGCAGCTGAAAATATCCGCGCTAGGGCCACTCGTCGTTCAGACGCCGCAAGCACCGTCGAGGTTGCGACCGTCGGCGGTTCGCTTCGCGCTCACGGGAAAGCCCACGTCGACGGACGACGTCCGTGTTCGCCGTCCGTCGGAGGGGCGTCAAGAGAGGAAGGGTTCGAGATCGCGCAACAAGGCGGCCTTGGACTTGGCTCCGATGATCTGCTTGACGACCTGGCCGTTCTGGTAGACGTTGAGGGTTGGGATCGACAGGATCGAATACTCCTGGGTGGTCTTGGGGTTCTCGTCGACGTTGAGCTTGACCACCCGGATCTTGTCGCCGTATTCGGCAGCGATCTCTTCCAGGACGGGAGCCACCATCCGGCACGGTCCGCACCACTCGGCCCAGAAATCCACCAGGACCGGGCGATCGCTCGCCAGAACCTCGGAAGCGAAGGTCTCGTCGGTAACGGCTGTCGTCACGGTGTCTCCTTTTCGAATCTCGATACCTGTCTTGCTGTCGGGGGTGACGCTCCTCGGCTGTATGGGTTCTATTGCTCACGCGCGAGGGCGACGGGCTCCTGGGTCGGCCGGCTCGCCAACCATCGCTCGGCGTCGATGGCGGCCGCACAGCCGGTTCCCGCCGCGGTCACAGCTTGACGATAGATGTGATCCACGACGTCTCCGCAGGCGAAAACTCCGGACACGCTGGTCCGAGTGGTGGGGTGCTGAACCTTGATGTACCCGGCGTCGTCGATCTCCAATTGCCCGCGGAAGAGCTCACTTCGTGGCTCGTGTCCGATCGCGATGAACAGCCCGGTGACCGGGAGGACTTCGCGTGCGCCGGTCACCGTGTCCTCGACGAGGATGCCCTCGACCTTCTCCTCCCCGAGGACGTCGACCACGCGCCCGTTCCACCGGATACGAATCTTGTCGTTGGCGAAGACCCGCTCCTGCATGATCTTGCTCGCGCGCAGGGCGTCGCGGCGGTGGACGAGCGTCACGCTTCGCGCGAAACGGGTGAGGAACAATGCCTCCTCAGCCGCCGAATCCCCACCGCCGACGACCGCGATGTCCTGGTCCCGGAAGAAGAATCCGTCACAGGTGGCGCAGGCCGACACTCCGCGACCGAGCAGACGTTGTTCGTTGGCAAGCCCGAGGTAGCGGTACTTGGACCCGGTCGCGATGATCAAGGCGCGGCTGCGGTACTCGGCGTCGTCCGTGCGCACGACTTTGATTTCTCCGGAGAGATCCACGGACGTCACGTCAGCAGTGATCATTTCGGCTCCGAAGCGGATCGCTTGCCGCCGCATGGCATCCATCAGATCCGGACCCTGGATGCCGTCCGGGAAGCCGGGGAAGTTCTCCACCTCCGTGGTGGTCATCAAGGCTCCGCCGGCGCCGATGGCGCCCTCGAAGACGAGGGGATTCAGCTTGGCCCGGGCGGCATAGAGCGCTGCGGTGTATCCGGCAGGTCCCGAACCGATGATGATGACCTCACGCGGGGAGTCCGCTCCCGAGCCGCTGCCCATACCTTGCGTCGTCCTCTCCTGGTACCCATTGGGGCGGCCGTGGCCGCACACACGTCAACCGATCGTAGGGTCGCGGAATTCCGGCGTCGGTCGGCCATCGTCGCGCCGCGGTCACGGCGCGCGCCGCCGGTCACTCCGCAGGTAGCCGTGCGAAATACGTGACGTTCTCGTGGCAATCGGCTCCTTCGGCCTCGACGTACACGTCGAGGACCTGGGGTTCGTCCGGATCGGGGAACACCATGACCGTGGCTGGATTTCCCTGGAACAAGGCGAAATCCGCGAGCAGCGGCCGTACGATCCGGCCCGCGAGAGCCGTCACACAAGCCTGCAATGCCGCGCGGTCGGCGAGTCGGCCGGTGGGAGCCGTCGGTGCGGCGCCGTGTACCGAAGGCGAAGGGGGAATGGATGCCGGTGCCTGCATCGCAGCCCTCGGACTGCTCGTCGCTGCGTGCGCAACCCCGGGGTATGCGGTGGCCTCGGCCGGCAATCGCTGCACCAGAAGTTGTGCGATTTGACGGGGAAGGTCCTGCGGGGTGTAGTCGGTTCCTGAAGCCACCAGGAGAGGTTGGGAGCCGCGACTCCCGGCGGCTTCCGAGGAGGCGGTGGTGGTCGACCGCTGCTTGGCCAGCACGAGGCTTCCAACGACCGCGCCGACGACCACGATGACGGCTGCGGCAACCGCAAGCAGCCGCCGTTGCCTCGGCCGCCGGGCGGGCGGAACGATCTCTACCGGAGCCGCGGGGGCGCCGGATGTGAGTTCCGCGCGTACCGCCCTCGTGATCCGCTCCGACACCTCGGGAGGCATCGCCACCGAAGGGAGAGTCCGCAAGGTGCGACGCACCTCGCGGAGTCCTCGTACGAGTTGGGCGCACTCGGGACACGTGTCGACGTGTTCTGCCAGGTCCGGCGCCCCGGTCGCGGCGCTCGGGTTGGACTCGCGTTCGGCGAATTCAGCGAGGCGGTCGAAATCCGGGTGCGGACTGCTCACGCGTGCTCCTCGTGCCGATCGCCTTCAAGGTCGGAAGGACCGGGTGCTCGTGACCGTTGGACTTCGGGGTCGGCCGAGAGGTTCCCGGTTTCCTGTGAAGCGGAATCCGGAGGAGGCTGCGCGGCCTCGATGAGGCGGAGCTCCCGGGCCAGCGCAGCTCTCGCCCGAAAACACCGGCTCTTGAGCGTCCCGACCGGTATCCCCAGCAGCGCGGCGGCTTCGGTGACCGGATATCCGACCATGTCCACCAAGACGACCGCGATCCGTCGGTCGGCGTCGAGACGTGCCAATGCGGTGGTCACGTCGACCGCCGTCGCCGCTGCCTCGGCGGTGTCGGGTGCCGCCTCGGACGGCGTCCGGCCGTCGTCGTGCGCGCCAAGGGCCGCCCGCTGCCGCCGCCGGAGGTAATCCGAGCAGGTGTTGACGAGGATTCGATGCAGCCACGTCCCGAGCGCGGCCTCCCCGCGGAACGAAGCTGCCGCGCGCAGCGCGGAAATCACGGCGTCCTGGACGGCGTCCGCAGCGTCCTCGGGACTTCCCAACACGCGCAACGCGACCGACCACAGTCGATCCCGATGGCGGCGGAAGATTTCTGCGAATGCGTCTGGATCGCCGGCGAGATGACGGCGAAGCAGCAGGGCGTCGGTGGCGGCATCGAGCGGCTGCGCTGGGGAGCTTGACTCGCTCTCCGACGACCCCTTCACGATGATGACCCCCTCACGATCGTCACCCTAGCGGGCGCGATCCCCCCGAACCCGAGGCGGCGCACCGCCGTCAGGACTGGAAGGAAAGCTCGGCGATCCCACTGGCGTAGCCACCTCCGGACGGCGGAAGCCGAGTCAGCCAGACGAGCCAGTAGCGAGCCGCCAGCCGCGGGTGGAATGCGAAAGTTCCTGCTGCGTCGCGGACGGTGGCCACCAGACGCATGTCCTTGTCGGTGGCGGGCTCGGTGTCGGAGGCCAAGAGCTCCACAGTTGCTCCGGCCCGGACCAATTGCACCTCCACGACACCGACACGACGGGACTGCCCGAGGTCGACCAAAAGGCCGACGCCGGGCTTGATGTTGCCCAGGTCGGGCGAGAAGAAGGTCTGGGTGTGCCATGCGGTGTCGGGATTTCCATCGATCGCGTTCGGGGCTTCCGCGACGTGCGGATCGGTGTGGTCTCCGTATGGGTCGAATTCGCGGATCGACACCGGATGCCACGCGACCGGGGTCACCGGAGTGGGGGTCGGGGTATGAGTGGTCGGCGAAGGGCGGTGGGTGAACTGCGGGTAATGGGAGCCGCCCGGGCGGAGCAGGCTGACGGCCCCGAGGATCAAGACGATGAACGCGGCGGCAAGACTCCACCGCTGCCCTCTCGAGCGCAGCCACCGTGTGCCCTGGTCCGGCAGTGCGCCGACGATTTCTTCCGTACCGGGATCGACCGGTGAACGAACCTCTTCCAACGCGGCCGCGAAATCGGCGGCACTGGTGATCGGTGGGCCCTGCAACCCGATTGCTCGGGCGATGAGATCGTCGAGTTCTCGAGGAATGCCGCCCCTGACCTGACGGACGGCGCACACTTCGCCGTCCACTCGGGGTGCCGGTGGAAGAGTGCTCGCTGACGATGGGCCCGGCCACCGGCCGGTGAGCGCGGCGTATCCGATCTCCCCCAGTCCCCGCACGTCGTCCGCCAGAGCTTGCGGACGGTCGCCTGTGCCCGCCCCAGGAACGGTGTCGAGACGGGGCAAGCCGGCTGCGGAGAAACGGACGACTCGCGGTGCAAGCCGCAGCGCGTAAAGCCCGGCTGCGTGGGCGCGAGCGATGCCGTCGGCGAGTTCGGCGAGGAGCTCCACCGCTTCGACGACGTCCATAGGCCCGAGTGCGAGCCGGTCCTCCAACGTCTCCCCGGTGAGCAGTTCCGTGACGATGTAACAGAAATCTTCGGTCTCGCCGGCGTCGTAGACCCGGGTGAGCGAGGGGTGGACGAGCTTTGCCGCCCCCCGCGCGCCAGTGAGGAGGGCGCGGGCCTCGGGGGAATCCACCGAGCCGACGCGCAGTGCGACCGGACGGGCGAGGACGTCGTCGTGAGCCTTCCAGAGCGTGATGGGGCCGTCCGCATCGTTCGTGAGCGGCTCTTCGAGGCGGTATCTGCCCGCGAGCAGGACGCCGCTGGTGAGCGCCGACGCACTGCTCACGATCGCCCCTCGCATTCCGTGCCGCTCATCGGCGAACGGGCCTTCAGGGAAGCTGGCCTCGTCTCATGCTAGGCGGGAACGGACCCGCGGGAGTCGCAGTCGTCACCCGGGCCGCACCGCCCCGAAATATCCGTCCAAATAAACGGGCTGGATCTGGACCACCGTGCCGGTGTGGGGTGCGGCGAGCATCTGGTCGTTGCCGAGGTAAATCGCGACGTGGTGGATGGTCTGCGGGTCCGTCGGATCGGTCGCCCAGAAGAGCAAATCCCCGGGAATCAATTCCCCGAGCGGGATCTTTCGCGGAACCGCAAGATATTGTTCGGCCGCGGTGCGGGGCAATGCGATACCCGCGGCGCGATAGGCGAATTGGGTGAGCCCGGAGCAATCCCAGGTGTCCGGCCCGGATCCGCCGTACTCGTAGGGTTTCCCGAGCTGGGTCTCGGCGGCTGCGATCGCCGCGAGCGCCGCGGGGCTAGGGGCCGGCGGCCGGTATCCGGCTTGGAGCGCCGCAGCCCGAGCCGCCTCCAGGGTCTGGGCGGCATGGGCCGCGCTGGCCGCCTCCAGCTGCCGGGCAAGCGCTGCTTCGAGGGCACGCACCTGCGCCGTGGCGGCGTCCAAGGCATCTTGTTGAGCTTGCAGGGCGGCTTCGACCGCTTGTCGAGCTTCGGCCGCCTGGGCGAGCAGGTCGGTTTGACGTTCCACCAGCTCGGCGACAGTGGCCGCCGCCCCTTGCACTCGCAGGCGTGCCTGCTCGACGCCCGCGAGGGCGTGCCGGTCGGCGTTGGAGAGCACCTGGACGTCGTGCAGTCCGCTGAGGAGGCGCCCCGGATCCTGGGCGGCCAGTACCGAGGCGTAGATGCCGAGTGTGCCACCCGCCATGTACAGCGCACGGGCTCGTTCGGCGACGGTGGCTTCTGCGGCAGCCAGCGCCGTCCGGGCGGCGTCGGCCTGGATCTGGGCGAAACGCTGTCGGGCGACCAGGTCGGCAAGTCGCGCCTCTATGGCGTCGAAACGCTCGGTCGCCTGCTCCGCCTGGACTTGAAGCCTGGTGACGGTTTCGTGGAGCGCCGCAGCCTTCGCCCGGGCGTCGGAGAGGGGATCGGCCGCGCTCGTGCCGGCCGGCAGCGCGAGCGAGGTCAGTGCGAAGATGGCCGTGGCAGCCGACGTGAGGTGGCGTAGCCGCCGGTGTCGATGGACGACGGTCATGGCCCGCTGTACCGAGCTTCGCCGTGGGCGGTCACGACCGCCCAGTTGCGCAGCGGCCCGATGTGACGCAGGAGCACCGTGGGGGCGGTTTTGCGGATCGCGACGTCGACCGTCCCATCGGGCTGGACCGCGAGACTCCCCGGCACCAGGCGTTCCCCGTGGGAAGCAGCGGACGCCGCAGCCGCTTTCTCCGCGGCAGCGACGTCGTGGGAGTTCGCGAACCACGCCGCACTCGCGGCGAGCGCCGTGCGGTCCGCGTCGTCGATCGCGCTGAGGTGCGCCACCCCGATGGAGAACGCGTCGAAACAGACGACGGCTGCGGCGAAGATGGTGACGGCGACTCGGGCGAGCCAGCCGGTGACGATATCGCCCCGCTGATTCGCGAACGACGTGGGGTCGCCCGGGCGTGCCCGAGCGCGCGCACCGACCACCATGGCGTCACCTCGCCTGTGAGGTCGGATGTTCCGCGCTGCTGCTTGAGGGCGGACTCAAGGACGGAAACGACCGAGGACGGCGGTGAGCAAGTCGGTCGCTTCCCGGACCCGCATCCTGACCGTCAGCGTTCCGAAGATGCCGCAGCCGATACCGAGGCCGGCAACCAGAGCGACGACGTTGGCCGCGAATCCCTCTCCCAGCACGAAGTGGACGAGTCGGGCTAGCCCGAACGCGACGAGGCCTCCGCAGGTCGATGCGACCAGCAGCCGCGTGTAGGTCTGCAACACCCGCCGAGAATCGAGGCCGCGCAGACGGATGCGAGCAGCTCGGGCGAGCAACCAGCCGCCGAGCCAATATGACAGAGCGAAACCGAAGGCAAGCCCGATGTCGCGGCTGCCCGGCGGCAGCAGCGCATAGAAGGCAAAATCTGCCACGATGTTGATTGCCGTTGCCACCGCGTTGAGCAGAGCCGGGGTGCGCGTGTCGCGCAGCGCGTAGAACGCGCGGGTCAAGAGTTGGAAGAGGCAGAAAGGAACGAGCCCCGTTGCGAACGCTGCGAGTATCCATCCGATGTAGCGGGCGTCGGCCGGTGACGTGTTGCGGTGCGCGAAGACCAACGCGGAGATCTCCGGGGCCAAGGCGATGAATCCGACGGCGGCGGGGACGACGGCGACGCCACTCAATCGCATTCCGGTGGAGAGATCCGCGCGGAGCGCGTCGATACGCGCGTCGACGGCGTGGGCACTCATCCGCGGAAGTAACGCGGTGACCACCGATACCGCCACGATGGCGTAAGGAAGTTGGAAAACCTGGTAGGCGTACGAATAGGCGGCGTAGCTGTCCCCGTGTCCGACGTGGTGGGCCGCTGCAACCCGTCCCGCCGCGGCGGCGAGATTCGTCACGACCGCGAAGGCGATCTGATTGACGACGACGTAGACCAGGACCCATCCGGCGAGCCGGGCGATTTCTCCGAGACCAAGCCCCCGCCAGTCGAAGCGCAGCCGCCATCGGAATCCGCAGGCGCGAAGCGACGGCAGGAGCGCCAGGGTCTGCAACGCCACGCCGGCGGTCGTGCCGATCCCGAGGAGGAGCTGTTCACCGGTGGAGAGTTTGGTGGTCGCGTGGCCGGTGCTCATCGCGATGAAAAGTGAACCCGTGGCGATGAGAACGAGGTTGTTGATGACCGGCGTCCACATCGGGGCCGCGAAACGCCCACGGGTGTTGAGAATGGCGCCGATCGTCGCAGCCAAGCCGTAGAAGAAGATTTGGGGGAGGAAGAATCGCGCGAAGAAAACCCCCAATTCGCGTTGTTGTCCGGCGAACCGATGCGCGTAGAGCTCCACGATCCACGGTGCCCCGAGGACGGCGAGCAGCGAACAGAAGCCCAGGAAAACCGCGACCGC
This sequence comes from Acidothermus sp., assembly GCA_023512015.1. Taxonomy (GTDB): domain Bacteria; phylum Actinomycetota; class Actinomycetes; order Acidothermales; family Acidothermaceae; genus Acidothermus. The sequence goes on from JAIMAI010000004.1 coordinate 83,562, forward strand.
GCTGAGCAGGCGTTGGGCGTATTTCTCGCCGCCATCGGCGTCCTGTTTGGTCGCACGTACCAGCAAGGGCACCACGACGCTGGTGAGAATTCCGCCGAGGAGCAGGTCGTAGAGGGCGTTCGGCGCGGCGTTCGGCACGTTGTAGGCGTCGGCCAATTCACCCGAGCCGAGAGCGGCGGCGAGGACGGCGGTTCGCAGGAAACCGGTCACGCGGGATGCGAGCGTCCCGATCGCCATGACACCGCTTGCCCGCACCAGGCCGGCGTCGATCGCAGGTTTGGGGGCGGTCGTGGGTCTCGTCATGTCCGAGCCCGCAGACGGCGTCGCTTCCACAGCCGAATTCCCGACCAGAGGACGAGCAGACCGGCGGCGCCGGCCGCTATGGCGAGGGCCACGACACCGTACGCTGTGGCGTTGAGCTGGAAGCTCACCGGTTGACCGTAGGGCCGCTGATAAACGTCGGGGGTGAGCAGCTGGGCACGAACCTCGAAGCGACCGTTGGTCCGGGCTGTCACCTGAACCAGTACGTCCTGGCGACTGTTCTTGGCCACGGTTATTTCCGGGATCGGTGCGACGGTGAGCCGCGCCGGATTGACGGCCTCCAGCCGCAGGCGAACTGTCACCGGATCGGGAAGATCGTTGACGATCGTTATCGGTATTTTCTGCGTCCGACTGGTCAACGTGATGAGGCCTGGATTGCCGATGTACACCTTCGCGGTCTCGCTTCGAATCGAGGCGAGAACTCCTTTGAGGATCGTGCTGCTGAGACGGGGGTTGGGTCGCAGGGTTTCGGATTCGGCGCGCAGGATCGCGACGTTCGCGCGGTCTATCTCTGGTACCACCGTTCCCGGTCCGAGGATCGCGTTGAACACCGCGAGCAGGTCGCGTGCTTCGGGGATATCGCTCAGCGCGGACGCCGGAAGCTCGGCGGCGCGGGCGCTGGCGGGGTAGCGCAGGCCGGCTCGAGGGACGTCGTCCTCGGCGGTCGCCGCCAGCGTGGTCAGGGTCACCGGACGCAGCCACGGCAGGCTGGCGCTGTCGGCAAGCAGCTGGGAGATGAAACCGTCACGCGGGTCGACGAATCTCGGCAGGGTGAGGAGGATCGCGCTTCCCACCCCCGGCTGTTGTTCGGTGATGAGCATCGTCTCGGCCAATACCCGCTGTTCGGCCGCACGTAGCCCCCCGATGACGCCGTCCGGATGAGCGAGAATGCCAGTGATCGTCGAATCGGCGAGCAGGGCGGTGACCCGTCCCGACGGGGTCTGCAGATCGGCGCGAATCCCTCCCACCCGGTTCGGGTCGACGGGCGGGAGGGCTTGGTCGCTCAGCAGCACGGTGTCCACGAGGTCGTTGGAGAGGTCGGCCAACGTGGCAGTGTCGATGAATCCGTCCACCGGCCAAGCCACCGAGGACAGCAGGGACGACGAAAGCGCCCCGAGGTCGGAGGCGAGCACTGTCTGGCCGGTGGATCGGGCGATCGCTATCTCCTCGGCCAAGCCGGCGTGTTCGAGTGCCGTGAGATCGGCATCGGCGTACGGGAGGCCGAAAGCCTCAACCCCCGGACGGGACAAGAGGTCGCGCAGTGATGCGAGCCACCCGGCGGCTGCAGTGGCACCGGTGCCGGGAATCGGGGATCCCTTTGGCCCTCGAACGAGGTAAGGGGCCTCAGTGGACGGCGACGAGGTCGGAGCGAGAACCGTCGTCGGGGTGGTCGAAGGTGTCGGGGTGCTGGCAGACGGAGGTCCGGTCGCAGTCGATGAGGTCGGTGAGCTCGCCTTCGGCGTGGGTTGTCCGGCCGTCGCCGGAGCGCTCGGCGTAAGGGTCGGAGCCGGCGAGCCGGAGGCAGCAGCGGCCATCGCGGCCGCATCGTCGACCAAAGCGGGATCGATCGCCAGGGTGAGCGGGACGTGGGCTTCACGGGTGACCGTCAACAAAGCGCCGAGCCGACCGGAGTCCCCAAGATGTTTGCCAATCGACAACTGGCCGGCCAGGGTGTCGTCGAAGAAGACGCCGTTCGCCCCGCGGTGGACGCCTCCGATCAGCGGGATGACCCAGCCGACCTCAGTGGGGACCAAGTGGGTGTCGGTCGGCATCCAGAGCAGGGTGGTGGGGAGGCGGGCGATGCCTCCCGGCGAGCTGCCGGGGATGTCGTCGGAGGAGTGGGCTTCGACGGTCAGCGGATATGCGCCGAAGAGGTCGGGGTCGCGGGGCAAGGAGAGCCGGTCCGTAGCGATGGATATGTGCCATTGCACCGCGGCTCCGGCGGGGAGGTCCCCGAACGATTGCCGGGTGGAGCCGAGGAGTACGCCCACGATGGTGGAGGGTTGTGAATCTTTGGCCAGGTCGTAGCGGGTGGTGATCCGCTGGGTGGACACCCGCGCGACGACCGAGACGTCGTGCAGGGTGGACGCCGAAACGTTCCGCAGCGTCCCGACGAGCTCGATGGTGTCACCCGGTCGCGCGACCCGCGGCTCCAAAGCCTGCAGGGTGATCGTGGCAACGGCGGGGGGTGGGGTGGAGGATTCTTCCGCGAGAGCGGATACCGAAGGTTCGCCGAGCGGCGCACCGATTCCGAGGATCAGCGCCGAGCCCGACAGCACTTGCAAGAGACGGCGAGCGACCCCGACCCTGCTCGTTCGCCGCCGCGCCACGCGTCGATCGTAGCCACGAGCGCGCGTACGGCTCGGCGTCCGCGAGCGTTGTGACGCCGCAATCAGGTCGACGATCAGATGGCGGCGGTGAGGGGGGGCCGACCCTCGGTCAGGTGCTGGGCGCTGCGGGCGGAGACCGGTCCGCGCGTCACGTCGACCACGCGGTTGCGATCGAGCACGATGAGGTTCCGCGTCTCCACCGGCGCGATGCGGGCACCAGCCAGTGTGATCAAGTCACCGGCGGGGATCGCAAGGGCCGTGCCGCTGTCTCCGGTCGGCGTGTACACGACCGTACCGCCCAGCTCTTCGAGGGCCGGCGTCGCGAAGACCGGCACATCTGCGGGCAAGAGCAAGGGCGCGACGTGGCTTGCGGCGTAATCCGTCCACCGGCTCACCATCTCCGCACTGGCGGGTGCGACGACCACCGGGGTCGCGAACATCTCGCGCAGCAACTGAGCGAGGACGGTGTGGCATCCGAGAGGCTCCAGGCGGGTGCTGGCCGGGGCCATCAGGACGACGAGTCGGCGTCTCGATCGGTCGTTGGCTTCGAACGGGTGGACGACGACGACGCGATCCGCTGAGATGTCCAGCACCTCAGGAAGCTCCGTAGCGTGTGCCACGGGACGACGCAGCCGCACGATCTCGTGGGGCACGTCGTAATCGAGGAGGTAGCGACGGATGTCGAGCGGGCCTTTCATGGTCACCTCGCTCAGGGGGGAAGCATCCGGGGTGGCATCGACACTAAGGGTGACCAATCGGAAAGGGAAGGGTCAGAAGACCTGATTTTGGGTGAATTTCTCGCGACGACCTTTGCTTGATCATGTTTCGGCCGTCACGCCGACCTCTGTGAGCGCGCCGATCCCTTCGACCGCCGAAGGGGTGAGGTCGAACGTCGTGTGTGCCGATGGGCCCTACGCTAGGGAGCCGTGCCCAGCTCGCCTTCGACCTCGAACCCGCCTTTGGATCTGACCGCCGAGGCCCGGACGAAGGCACTCCGAGAGCTTTCCGGCGTCCTGCCCATGCTCGACGAGCTCGGCGAGCGCTTCGCGCATGCGGGCCACGAGCTCGCGCTGGTCGGAGGCTCGATCCGCGACGCGTTGTTGGGACGGCCCGTGCAGGACCTCGACCTGGCGACCAGTGCCCGGCCGGACGAAGTGTTGAAGCTGGCGAAGCGGTGGGCGGAAAGCCAATGGGAGACCGGCATCGCCTTCGGCACCGTCGGTCTGCTGCGCGACGGACGACGTCTGGAGATCACGACTTATCGCGCCGAGCATTACGATCCGACCTCCCGCAAACCCGCGGTCGAGTACGGCGAATCCCTGCTCGACGATCTACGTCGGCGGGATTTCACGGTCAACGCGATCGCGCTCACCCTTCCCGACCATGAGATCGTCGACCCGTTCGACGGGCTGCGTGATCTGATCCGCCGCCGGATCGTGACGCCGGGGCGCCCGGAGGACTCCTTCAGCGACGATCCGCTGCGCATGCTGCGTGCCGCGCGCTTCGCCGCCCAACTCGGCTTCGACGTCGACCCTTCGGTGGTGGCGGCGATGACGGCGATGGCCGAACGGCTCTCAGTGGTGTCGGCAGAACGGATCCGCGACGAATTCGCAAAACTCCTGCTTTCCCCCGAACCGCGCCGCGGCCTGACCCTGCTCGTCGACACGGGTCTCGCCGATCAGTTCCTGCCCGAGTTGCCGGCACTGCGTCGCCTGGAGGCGGATCGGGAGTACCGCCACAAGGACGTCTACGAACACACCCTCACGGTGCTCGACCAAGCGATTGCCTTGGAAGGCGGTGAACCGGACCTCGTGTTGCGGTTGGCCGCTCTCCTTCACGACATCGGCAAACCCGCCACCCGCCGCCTCGAGCCGGACGGTCGGGTGTCGTTCCACCACCACGAGGTGGTGGGGAAGAAACTCGCCAAGGCCCGGCTGACCGCCCTGCGCTTCCCGAAGGACGTCGTCGCCGATGTGAGCCGTCTCGTCGAGTTGCACCTGAGGTTTCACGGCTACGGCACCGGCGAGTGGACCGATTCGGCGGTCCGTCGCTACGTGCGGGACGCCGGCCCGCTGCTGGAGCGGCTCCACAAACTCACCCGGTCGGACTGCACGACCCGCAACAAGCGCCGCGCCGCCGCTCTCCAGGCTGCCTACGATTCCCTGGAGCGGCGGATCGAGGCCCTACGCCGCCAGGAGGAAATCGACGCGATCCGGCCTGAGTTGAACGGGCACGAAATCGGCGAGATCCTCGGGATTCCACCCGGACCGGACATCGGCCGGGCCTACCGTTTCCTGTTGGAGCTGCGACTCGAACAGGGGCCTATCGGCAAGGAAAACGCCGCCGCCGTGTTGCGACGGTGGGCCGCCGAACACGGCATCGGGCGCGATGCGTCCGGTTAGCGTTCGACCTTTCCGGCGATGAAGTCTTCGACGAGCCGACGTGCCTCATCGTCGCTGTACTGCACCGGCGGGCTCTTCATGAAGTAGCTCGCCGCCGACAGCAACGGCCCGCCGATACCCCGGTCCTTGGCGATTTTCGCCGCGCGGATGGCGTCGATGATGACACCGGCCGAATTCGGTGAGTCCCATACTTCGAGCTTGTATTCGAGGTTCAGGGGAACGTCGCCGAACGCCCGGCCCTCCAAGCGGACGTAGGCCCATTTACGGTCGTCGAGCCACGGCACGTAATCGCTCGGGCCGATGTGCACTGCGGCGCGCTCCATCTCGTGCGGGATTTGCGACGTCACCGACTGTGTCTTGGAAATCTTCTTCGACTGCAGGCGTTGGCGCTCGAGCATGTTCATGAAATCCATGTTCCCGCCGAAGTTCAGCTGGTAGGTGCGCAGCAATTCGACCCCGCGGTCCTCGAAGAGTTTGGCGAGCACGCGGTGGGTGATGGTGGCGCCCACCTGTGACTTGATGTCGTCTCCGATGATGGGGACGCCCGCTTCGGTGAACTTCTGCGCCCAGGTCGGGTCGCTGGCGATGAAGACCGGAAGCGCGTTCACGAAAGCGACTTTGGCGTCCAGCGCGCATTGGGCGTAGAACCGGTCGGCCTGCTCCGATCCGACGGGGAGGTAAGAGACCAACACATCGGCTCGGGTCTCACGCAGCACCTGGACGACGTCCACCGGAGCCTCGTCGGATTCCTGGATTCGCTCGCGGTAGTACTCGCCGAGTCCGTCGAGGGTGTGACCGCGCTGCACGATGACCCCGGTCGGCGGGACGTCGCAAATCTTTATCGTGTTGTTCTCGCTGGCGCCGATGGCGTCGGCGAGGTCGAGCCCGACTTTCTTGGCGTCGACATCGAATGCTGCGACGAATTCGACGTCGCGCACGTGGTAGGGCCCGAACTGCACGTGCATGAGTCCCGGCACCCGCTCGGTCGGGCTGGCATTTCGGTAGTATTCGACGCCCTGTACCAGGGAGGCGGCACAGTTGCCGACACCGACGATGGCGACGCGGATCGAGCTCATGGATTTCTCCTCTTCTCCTTCGGCTCCGTTTGTCTTGTCTCGTCGAGGACATCGCGTTCGGGTACGCGGCGGGAGGCAGCCGGGGATTCCCCTCCCCGCCTTTCGGTTTCGATGAGCTCGGTGAGCCACCGAACTTCACGTTCGGCCGATTCCAGCCCGTGCTGCTGGAGCTGGAAGGTGTAATTGTCCAGACGCTCGCGCGTGCGTGCCAAGGTGGCGCGGAACTGCGCCACCCTTTCCTCCAGCCGGCTGCGTCGTCCCTCCAGAATGCGCAGCCGAACGTCGGCGGCAGTCTGACCGAAGAAAGCGAAGTGGACCCCAAACGTCTCGTCTTCCCACGACGCCGGCCCGGATTCCGCGAGCAGGTCGTTCAACCGCTCTTTGCCCTCAGCGGTGATCTTGTATACGATGCGGCTGCGGCTGCCGCGCGGCTCACCTTCGATCGCGACGTACCCCTTCGCCAAGAGGTCCTTGAGACACGGATACAGCGAGCCGTAGGAGAACGCCCGAAAGGTGCCCAGGAGGGCGTTGAGGCGTTTGCGCAGCTCGTAACCGTGCATGGGAGATTCGTGAAGCAAGCCGAGGATGGCCAGCACGAGGACATCGGAGCGTCCCCCGCGTGGCGATGCCATCCCGTCTCCCTCGATGGTCCCGGCATGATGTATCGGATCGATACATCGCGACGATACAGGGCGCTGCCGGGGTTCGCAACCCGGCGTACTGTGGCCTCGTGGAGACGATGCGATCGGTGGTCGATTATTCCCTCGCCCGTCGTGCCACTCTTGCCGCCCTCGCGCGCGGCCAGGTTCCGCTCTCGGATGTGTGCGACGCCCACCCCTACCTGTTGCGTGCGGCCAAATATCACGGGGAACCGACCACAGAACCCTGTCCGGTCTGCCGCAAGGAGTCCTTGACCCACGTCTCCTACACCTACGGAGATGCCCTCGGCCCCTACAACGGGCGGATCAAGGCGACCCGGGAGCTCGACGAGATGGAACACGAGATCCACGAATTCCGCGTGTACGTCGTGGAGGTCTGTCAGGGCTGCGCTTGGAACCACCTCACCGTCTCGTTCGTGCTCGGCCACGGCCAAGCGCCGCGGAGCAACGGACGCCGACGGTCCCGCACCGATCAACTGACCGCCGACGGCTGATCTGGTCAGTGGACGATCGTCGCACCGGACGACGGGTGAGCTCCGTCGCGTCGGGTAGAACTCGCTCCGTGACGGCTCCCTCGGTTACCACGGATCGGCGAAATCCTCGTGTCCCTCGCACCGGTTGGCGACGCTTCGTCCCATCGTGGAAAGTCGTCGCGCTGATCTGCGGAATAGGTCTGATCGTGCTGGTGGGACTCTTCGCCCTCGGGTACGCCCTGGTCAAGGTTCCTCCGCCGTCGAGCATCTCCCTCGCTCAGGCCGCCACCGTCTACTACTCGGACGGCACGACACCCCTCGGTGAGATCGGTGCCCGGAATCGCGAATCGGTGCCTCTTCAGCGGGTGCCGCTCGCCGTCCGTCACGCCGTGCTCGCCGCGGAGGATCGCAACTTCTACTCCGAACCGGCGGTCTCCCCGGTGGGCATCCTCCGAGCGGCGCTCGTCGACCTCAAGCACCGCGATTTCGTGGAAGGCGGGTCGACCATCACCCAGCAGTACGTCAAGAACGCATTTCTCACTCAGGACCGAACGCTGACCCGCAAGGTCAAGGAATTCTTCATCTCGATAAAAATCGGCCAGACGCTGAGCAAAGACCAGATTCTCGAGGATTACCTCAACACCATTTACTTCGGCCGCGGCGCGTACGGCATACAGGCGGCGGCGCGCGCATATTTCGGCAAGGACGTCTCCGCCCTCACCCCTGAGGAGGGGGCGGTGCTCGCGGCGTCGATCCAGGCGCCGTCCTACCTGGACCCGGCGATTCACCCGGTGGCAGCGCACGCCCGGTGGGAATACGTGCTCAACGGCATGGTGGCCAAGGGGTGGATGAGCCCACAGCAGCGAGCCGCTTCGCAGTATCCGGCGGTGCTCCCACTGTCGGAGTCCAGTTCGCTGCGCGGCCCGAACGGTTATCTCGTGGCATCGGTCGAAGAAGAGCTGGCCGCCCATGGGATCACCGAGAACCAGATCAATCGTGGGGGTCTGTCCATCGTCACGACGTTCGATCCCCGCATGCAGAAAGCCCTACTGCAGGCCGTGGACACCGTGCTGGGATCGCGCATCCCCGCCGACGTGCGGACCGGGGTGGCCGCCGTCCAGCCCGGGACCGGCGCGGTACTCGCGATGTACGGCGGACCGGACTACGCCACCCGACCCTTCAACGACGCCACGCAAGCGATCCCGCAGATGGGATCGTCGTTCAAGCCGTACGTGCTGGCAGCCGCGCTGGAAGACGGCATCCCGCTGTCCGCCCGTTACGACGGGCGTTCTCCGCAGATCATTGGTGGGCAACGTTACGTCAACGACAACAACGAGCAGTTCGGGCAGATCGATCTGGTGACTGCGACCGCGCACTCGGTCAACACCGTCTACGAGCAACTCGGCCAGCAGGTGGGTCTGACCAAAGTGATCGACGCCGCGCATCGTGCGGGTCTGCCCGGAGACCTCTCCGAGAACGGGTCCATGCTCCTTGGGAGCGACTCGGCTCACCCCATCGATCAGGCGACCGGGTTCGCGACGTTTGCCGCCGACGGAGGGTATGCCGCTCACCACGTGGTCCTGAAGGTCACCGACGCCGCCGGCCACGTGCTCTATGAAGCGAAGCCCGAGCACCAGAAGGCGTTCTCCCCCGCAGTTGCCCGAGGGGTGACGTACGCCCTCGAGCACGTCATCACCTCGGGGACCGGGACGGCGGCGAACATCGGGCGCCCCGCCGCCGGCAAGACCGGGACGACGTCGGGGAACGTCTCGGCCTGGTTCGTCGGGTACACCCCCCAGGTCTCTGCCGCCGTGGCGATGTTCCGCGATCACAATGCTCCGCTGGTGAACATCGGTGGATATCGCGAGATCTACGGCGGGACGCTGCCGGCCCGCCTGTGGGCCGCTTTCATGAAGGCTGCCCTCGCCGGCATCCCGCCGCAGGCCTTCCCGCCGGTGCCGCCGCAGATTCTCGGGTCTCCGTCGCCGTCCCCGTCGCCGTCCCCCTCGCCGAGGCGCGCGCCTTCCTCGCCGGCAAACCATCCGAGTCCATCGATACCGATATCGAATCCGCCGCCGAGCAGGCCGGGGGCGAGCCCCAGGCGAACGGCCAGGTCGCGCGCGCCGTCATCTACGCCGGGCCCGACGAACCGCCCGCCCCCCTCAAATACCCCGAGCAGATTCAGCCAAACGCCACCATCGTCGTCGACAGCCTCGAGGGCGGGCACGACCGCTGGGGATGGAACGGCCGCCGCAACGACCCTTCCGCCCTCCAGCCCGTGCCCGATGTCGCCGACCTCGCCCCCTCCCGCCGCCGGCGCTCCCTTCGCCTCGCGCCATCCATCGCCCTCTCCCACGCCGCTCAACCGGAGGCCGACGCCCGCAACCAGCTCCTCGACGCCTGGGCCCACCTCGACCCGGAGGACCTCGCCGGCACCCTGCCCGCCGTCTGTAAGGCCTTCGCCGCCCACGTCCCGGCGCCCCTTGCCGACCTCTACCGCGACGCCGCCGAGGGCATCCGCAGCAAAAGCTGGGAGGCCTACCTCCCGGCACGCGACCCGGAGACCGACCAGTGGCGCGTCGCCGAAGCCGGCAAACCCGTCGTCCGCCTCGTCGAGCGCGGCGAGCTGTTCGCCACGAGCGCCGACCGCTCCGACGACGACGCCCTCTCCACATCGCTCTCAGCCTCCGAATCCGTGCCCCTCATCGACCACTGCACCCGCGTCGGCGACCTCGCCCGCGACTTCGCCGAGCGCCTCGGCCTCGCCCCCGAGCTGGTGCGCGCCGTCGAACTTGCCGGCCGCTTCCACGACATCGGCAAGGCCGAGCCGCGCTTCCAGGCCGCCCTCTACGACGGCGATGCCCTGGCCGCCCTTGCCGGCACCCCGCGTGCGAAATCCGGTCGCGACCCCCGCGACCCCATCGCCCGCAACGCCCACCGCCTGGCCCAGCTCCCTCCCGGCTTCCGTCACGAAGCCGTCTCCGCCCGCCTCGTCCGCGCCCTCGCCCAGGCCCGCCCCGACCTCTTCAACGGCGTCGACCTCGACCTCGTCCACCACCTCGTTGTCGCCCACCACGGCCGCGGCCGGCCCCTCCTCCCGCCCATCGACGACGCAAACGCGCCTCCCACTAGCCTCGAAATCGAAGGTGCTGCCCTAACCGTCCCCGGCGAGCGCTACCAGGTCGACTGGCAACACCCCGCTCGCTTCGAACAGCTCAACCAGCGCTACGGCTGGTGGGGCCTCGCACTCCTCGAAACCATCGTCCGCCTCGCCGACATGAAGGACTCCGAACTCGCCGCCGCCCGCGGCGCTGAAGCCCGGCCCGGCGAGGCGCCGCCCCTCTCGGCCAACCCGCTCCCAGCCGGAGCGCCCCATGCCTGACATCCATGCCCCCGCCCTCCGCGGCAACGACCCCCTCGGCTTCCTCGCCGCACTCGGCGTCCTCGCCCTCTCCGAACAGGGCGAAATCAAATCCCTCCGCCTCCGCTGGGAAGGCGGCACCGCACCCTACGCCGTCTTCGTCACCGACGCCTACGCCGGCACCAGCGACCTCGCCGACGACCTCCGCGCCGTCGCCAGGCGCCTCCTCGATGCTGACGCCGCCATCCCCGGCTGCCCGCCCGAATTCCCCTACCGCAACCGGCACCCCGCAGACACCGCCAAAGGCGCCGACCCCATGCGCATGTCCCGCGAAGCAGCTCGCGCCACCTGCGAAGAAGCCGCCCGCCAATGGGAATCAGGAGAGCGCTGGTTCGCGCGCTGGGTCGCCGCACTCGTCGCCCCCTATACCCTCGATAAAGACGGCCCCGAAGGGCGCATCCGCCTCACCCCCTTCAACGCCCCCTTCGCGCGGATGAAGTTGCGCGACTCCTACTACGACCAGGCCTGCAGGTACGTCGCCACCACCCCGGGCATGCCCGAGGACGCCTTCGTCGGCTGGGTGCGCCTCGACGGCTACACC
>JAIMAI010000039.1 GCA_023512015.1 Acidothermus sp.
ACGGTCGCGGTCGGCAACGTCGACGCTCACGCGACTGCGGCGGCGGCGAACACCCTCCAGTCCGGGCAGATGGTCGCCATCATGGGGACGTCGACCTGCCACATCATGAATTGGGATCGGCTCGTGGAGATTCCGGGGATATGTGGGGTGGTCTGGGAGGGTGTCGTCCCCGGAATGTGGGGATACGAAGCCGGACAGAGCGGTGTGGGCGACATCTTTCGGTGGTTCGTCGAGACCCACCTGCCTTCCGAGTACCACGCCGCCGCCGAGCGGCAGAACCTCAGTCCCTACGACTACTTGGCCAGCCTCGCGGCTCGCAAACCCGCCGGATCGAACGGGCTGGTTGCTCTTGATTGGCACAACGGCAATCGGTCCGTACTCGTCGACCACGAGCTTTCGGGGGTGCTGGTCGGTTTGACTTTGTCCACGCGCCCCGAGGACGTCTACCGGGCTTACGTCGAGGCGACGGCGTTCGGGATGAAGGTGATCCTCGATACGTTCGCCGAGTACGGGTTGGGAGTGCGGGAGTTGGTCGCCGCCGGCGGTCTGTCCAAAGAGCCGTTCATCATGCAGATTTACGCCGACGTGCTCGATATGCCCATTTCCATCTTGGAAACCACCAACGGGTCGGCGCTGGGGGCGGCGATTCACGCTGCGGTCGCCGCCGGTGAGTACCCCAACATTTACGAGGCCGCAGAAGCGATGAACAAGACCCGTCGCGATGTGTATCGCCCTCGGCCCACCGAAGCCGCGGTGTACCGGGAGAGGTACCACGACTACCTCCTGCTGCACGATTATTTCGGCCGCGAGAAGCGCGAAGTGCTGAGAGCTCTTCGTCGCGCTCGACATGTCGTCGACGTTTCACGGGATAGGCAATGACGGGGATGCCGAGCTCTCTTGATTCCCCCCGAGTCGACGCCCTGCGCAGCGTGCTCCTCGACGCACATCGCGACCTCGTGCGCTACGGGCTGGTCGTGTGGACGGGCGGCAATGTCTCCTGTCGTGTCCCCGGGCGCGAACTGATGCTCATCAAGCCGAGCGGCGTTCGTTATGAAGATTTACGGCCCGAGCACTTCGTCGTCTGCGACTTCTTCGGCCACGTCTTAGACGGCGAACTCCGGCCGTCGAGCGACACCCTCACCCACGGCTTCATCTACCGCTCGCTGGAGTGGGTAGGGGGAATCGTGCACACCCATTCGCCGTACGCGACGGCGTGGGCGGCCGTCGGGGAGCCCATTCCGTGCGTGCTGACCGCAGCGGCCGACGAGTTCGGAGGGCCGATCCCGGTCGGCCCTTTGGTGCCGATCGGCGACGAGAGCATCGGGGCGGGGGTCGTCGAAACCCTTCGAACCAGCAGATCCCCCGCCGTGCTCATGAAGAATCACGGGGTGTTCTGTGTCGGGCGTGATCCGACCGCCGCGGTGAAAGCGGCGGTGATGTGCGAAGACGTCGCGCGGACCACCTATCTCGCGCGGACTCTCGGAACAGCCGGCGAATTGCCGGAGGCTTTGGTCGCCCGCTTGCACGAGCGGTATCAGAACGAGTACGGGCAACGGAGGTCGCCGTCATGACCGTCATTTATCCCGAGGCCGAGTGCTGGTTCCTGACCGGGAGCCAATCGTTGTACGGCCCGGAGACGCTGGGGAAAGTCGCCGAACAATCGCAGCGTCTGGTCGAACAGTTGAACGCCGCCGGACTTCCCGCCCGCGTGACCTGGAAGCCGGTTCTCATCGACTCGGCGGGAATCCAGCGGATGTGTCACGAGGCGAACGGCGACCCCCGGTGCATCGGCGTCATCGTGTGGATGCACACCTTCTCTCCGGCGAAAGCATGGATCGCCGGATTGCTCGAACTGCGGAAGCCGCTTTTGCATCTCCATACCCAAGCGAATCTCTCCCTGCCGTGGTCGACGATCGACATGGACTTCATGAACCTCAACCAGGCGGCGCACGGGGACCGCGAGTTCGGCTACATGGCGGCTCGGTTGGGTCTGCGTCGAAAGATTGTCGTCGGGCACGTCTCCGATCCGTCGGTCCACGGCGAAATCGAGACCTGGCAACGCGCCGCCGCCGGATACCACGATCTTCGGACTGCGCGTTTCGCTCGATTCGGTGACACCATGCGCAACGTCGCCGTGACGGACGGGGATCGTGTCGAGGCGCAGATTCACCTCGGAACCGCCATCGAGACGTACGGGGTTTGGGACCTTGCGCAGGCCGTCTCCGAGGTGTCGGAGGGTGACGTCGACAAGCTGTGCGCGGAATACGCAGACTGTTACGAATTGGCTCCGGAACTCTTGCGAGGGGGAGAACGCCACGAGTCGCTGCGGTACGCCGCCCGCCTCGAGCTCGGTTTGCGCGCCTTTCTCCACGACGGCGGGTTCGCCGGCTTCACCACCTCCTTCGAGGACCTCGGCCCCTTGCGTCAACTCCCCGGAATCGCGGTACAACGTCTCATGTACGACGGCTTCGGTTTCGGGGCCGAGGGCGACTGGAAGACGGCCCTCCTTGTGCGGGCCGCCAAGACGATGGCCCGCGGCCGTAGCCGGGGGACCTCGTTCATGGAGGATTACACCTACCACCTCGGGCCTGGTGATCAGCTCATTCTCGGTGCGCACATGCTCGAGGTGTGTCCCTCGCTCACCTCCCAGCGGCCCCGCTGCGAAATCCACCCGCTGCTGATGGGCAACCGCGAGGATCCCGTTCGGCTGGTCTTCACCGCCGATCCCGGGCCCGCGGTGGTCGCTGGGCTGTGCGACATGGGCGATCACCTGCGGATGGTGGCTAACACCATCGACCTCGTCGAGCCGCCGGAGCCGTTGCCGCGCCTCCCGGTTGCCCGTGCACTGTGGCGGCCACGTCCCGATCTGCGGACTTCCGCCCGACGTTGGATCGCCGCCGGTGGGCCCCATCACACCGTGCTGAGCGCCGCGTTGAGCACCAGAGAGCTCCAGGATTTCGCCGACATGGCGGAGGTCGAATTCATCGTGGTGGACGGCGACACCGCCGGTCCTACGACGTGACGGAGGCGATGCGCGTGGCCCGGGTCATTGTCGACGTCGGTCAATCTCTCGGCCACGTCGACCGAAAGATTTTCGGGGGCTTCATCGAACACCTCGGTCGGTGCGTCTACGGAGGAATCTACGACGAAGGCTCGCCGCTCGCCGACGCCGATGGCTTTCGCACGGACGTCCTCGCTCTCTTGCGTGGCCTGAGAGTAAGTGTGCTGCGCTGGCCGGGAGGAAATTTCGCCAGCAACTATCACTGGATGGACGGCATCGGACCGAAAGAAAACCGACCCCGCCGTCTGGAGCTGGCCTGGGGTGGGGAGGAATCCAACCGCTTCGGGACGGACGAATTCCTCGCGTACTGCGCGGCCCTCGGCGCCGAACCGTACATCTGCCTCAATATGGGGACGGGCACGCTCCAGGAAGCACTGCAGTGGGTGGAATACTGCAACGGCGCAGGGAGAACGTCGTGGGTCGAACGGCGCCGCGCCAACGGCCACGCCGAGCCGTACCGCGTGCGCTACTGGGGGCTCGGCAACGAGATGTACGGCGAATGGCAGATCGGAGCGCTGTCGGCCGAGGAGTACGTGAGCAAGGCCCGCCGATGGGCGGCGGCCATCAAGAAAGTCGATCCGGACGTCGTCCTCGTGAGCTGCGGCCTGAACGGTTGGAGCGAATGGGACCGCATCGTCATCGACGCCCTCGCGCCCTTGGTGGACCTGCACTCCATTCACCTGTACACGGGAGCGTCCGACTACTGGACCAACGTGTTGCAACCGCATCAGGCGGAGCGGGCGATTCGACACTGCGCCGCGCTCATCGACAGAGCCGTTTACCTCCAGGGACTTCCGCGCCGCCCGTTGATCGCCTACGACGAATGGAACGTCTGGTATCGGGCC
Organism: Acidothermus sp.; assembly: GCA_023512015.1. GTDB lineage: Bacteria > Actinomycetota > Actinomycetes > Acidothermales > Acidothermaceae > Acidothermus. The sequence continues at coordinate 3,907 of JAIMAI010000039.1, forward strand.
ATGGACGGCGTCCTGGAGGAAAGGTACGACTGGGCCGACGGGCTCGCCGTAGCCACGTACCTCAACATTTTCCTTCGCTCGGCCCGCTGGATCGGTATGGCCAACGTCGCCCAACTCGTCAACGCCATCGGACTCGTCGCGACGACCCCCGAACGGGCCGCCACGCAACCCATCTACCACCCGTTTCTGCTGCACGCGCGGGCCGCCCTCGACGAAGCGATCGGCGTCCGCGTCGATTGCGACCCGATCCGGATGACTCCGGACGACGCCGCGCCCCCGTGGCGTCTTCGCATCAGCGACCTCGGCCCCTTCGCCGTCCTCGATGCGGCCGCCACCACCACGACCGACCGCACGAAGCTCGCGCTCACCATCGTCAACCGCGACGCCGAGCGCGAAATACCGACCGATATCGTCCTCCGCGACGCCGCGTTCGCCGGGACGGCGTCCGTGCGCATCCTCACCGGAGAAACCGATTCCGCGCAGCGGGTGATACCGGACGTGCAGACGGTGAGCTTTGCCGAATTCGAGGAAAAAGCGGCGGATTCACGGCTGACCCTGAAACTTCCTCCAGCGTCTTTCACCGTCGTCGAGGCGGCGCTGACACCCGAATGACGTCCCGCCCGAAAAGGGCGCCGCTGCAGGGAGATGTCCCGGAGGCCAGCCGCTACAGCGGGATGTTCCCGTGTTCTCCGCGGACGGCGGGAGCCGCGGCGATCGCCTCGGCGATCGCGGTGCGGGTGCGGGAAGGCTCGACCACCTCGTCGACGACCCCGAGCGCCACCGCTTTCTCGATACCGCCGGAAATCTTCTCGTGCTCGGCGGCGAGCTCGAGTTCCAACGACGGGCGAAGGGCTTCGCCGACCTCGGCAAGTTTGCGTCGGTGCAGGATTCGAACGGCGGCCACCGCCCCCATCACGGCGACTTCCGCTCCCGGCCACGCCAGGACCCGAGTCGCCCCGAGCGCCCGCGAATTCATCGCGATATAGGCGCCGCCGTAGGCCTTACGAGTGATCAAAGTGATGCGGGGGACCACCGCCTCGGCGAACGCGTGCAGCAATTTCGCCCCGCGGCGCACCACGCCGTCCCATTCCTGCCCCAATCCGGGAAGGTAGCCGGGCACGTCCACCACGACGACCAGCGGAATCCCGAATGCATCGCACATCCGCACGAAACGCGCCGCCTTCTCCGCGGAGGTGGTGTCGAGACAGCCGCCGAGCCGCAGCGGATTGTTCGCGATGACCCCGACCGTCCGGCCCCCGAGCCGCCCGAGGGTGGTGACGATGTTCGGCGCCCATTTCGGATGCAGCTCCACCCCGGGGGAATCGAGAATGCCTTCGACCAGCGGATGCACGTCGTACGCACGTTTCGCGGCGTCCGGAATGCACCCCGCTAAATCCACGTCGACGATCGGCACGTCCCCGAATTTTCCATGATTCCCGAGCAGGGTCACCAATTCACGGGCGTACTCGAACGCTTGGGCATCGGAATCCGCGACCAGGTGCACCACCCCACTGCGGCGGCCGTGCACCTCCGCGCCACCGAGCCGCTCCATGTCGACGTCCTCACCGGTCACGCTGCGCACGACGTCCGGCCCGGTGACGAAAATCCGGCCTGCGGGAGCCATGATGACCACGTCGGTGAGCGCCGGCCCGTACGCCGCGCCGCCGGCCGCGGGCCCGAGCACCACCGAAATCTGCGGAATTTTCCCGGACGCGCGGGTCATCGCGGCGAAGACCCGACCGACGCCGTCCAAACTTTCCACGCCTTCGCGCAGCCGCGCCCCACCCGAGTGCCACAAACCGACGATGGGCGCGCCCTCCAGCAAAGCCCGGTCGTAGGCGCGGACGACGACCGAGCAGCCGACGCTGCCCATCGCTCCGCCTTGGATCGTCGCGTCGCTTGCGAATGCCACCGTGCGGGTGCCGGAAATCGTGCCGATGCCGGCGAGCATCCCGCAATCGTCGATGGGGCTGATGAGTTCCAGGCTTCCCGGATCGAAAAGGGTGGTGAGCCGGACGACGGGGGAGCGGGGGTCGGTTTGCGGCTCGTTGCTCATGACGACGGTCCTTCGTGCATCGGTGTGACGACGAGGACCACGTTGTGCCCCCCGAAACCGAAGGAATTCGACAGAGCCGCGCCTTCGCGCAGCGGCCGCGGTTCGAGGGCGGCGAGGTCGAGGTCGACGTCGTCGTCCTGGTTTTCCAGATTCAGCGTGGGCGGGGAGACGCGTTCCCGGACGGCGAGCAGCGTGAGGATCGCCTCCACCGCACCGGCTGCGCCGAGCAGGTGGCCGAAGGAGGATTTCGGCGCCGTCACCACGATGTCGTCCGCCGCCGATCCGAAAACCTCCCGAATTCCTTTGGCTTCGGCCACATCCCCGATCGGCGTGGAAGTGGCGTGCGCGTTGATGTGGACGACGTCCGCGGGACCGATTCCGGCGTCCGCCAACGCCATCCGCAGCGCGTGGATCGCCCCCCGACCCTCCGGATCCGGGGCGGTGATGTGGTAGCCGTCCGAACTCAGCCCCGCTCCGGCGATCTCACCGAGAATGGTGGCCCCGCGCGCCCGGGCGTGTTCCAGCTCCTCCAGTACCACCGCTCCGGCACCCTCACCCATGACGAAACCGTCGCGGGCTTTGTCGTAGGGGCGCGAGGCGCGCTCCGGCTCATCGTTGCGGGTCGACAGCGCGCGCATCGAGGCGAACGCCGCCAACGGCAGCGCGTGAATCGCCGCCTCGGTGCCGCCGCAGACCGCGATATCCGCACGACCCGAGCGGATCATCTCCAGGCCGTAGGCGATCGCTTCGGCTCCGGAGGCGCAGGCGCTCACCGGGGTGTGGACGCCGGCGCGGGCGCCGAGGTCGAGGCCCACCGCCGCAGCCGGTCCGTTCGGCATCAGCATCGGCACGGTGTACGGCGAGACCCGGCGGGGGCCCTTCTCGTGCAGCACGTCGTAGGCGTTGAGCAGAGTGGTGACCCCTCCGATGCCGGAGGCGAAGACGACACCGAGCCGCAGCCGGTCGACGTCGGGAGCGCCGGCGTCCGCCCACGCCTGGCGGGCGGCGATGAGCGCGAACTGCTGCGAGCGGTCGAGGGTGCGGGCTTCGACCCGTTCGAGCACGTCCGTCGGTTCGACCGCGACCCGCGCGGCGATGCGCACGGGCAGATCGGCTGCCCACTCCTCGGTGAGCAGTCGCACTCCGCTTTCGCCGGCGAGAATTCGCCGCCACGTCGTCGGCACGTCCCCGCCGAGCGGGGTGGTCGCCCCCATTCCGGTGACGACCACCCGCCGGCGCGTCATCCCGTCGTCCTTCACGATTTCGCCTTCTACTGCACGACCTCAGGCCGATACGTTCGCGTTGGCGATGTAATTGACCGCATCGCCGACGGTCTTCAAGTTCTTCACCTCGTCGTCGGGAATGCGGACCCCGAATTTCTCCTCGGCGGCGACGACGACTTCCACCATCGACAGCGAATCGATGTCGAGGTCGTCGGTGAAGCTCTTGTCGAGCTGGACGTCGGAGGTGGGGATTCCGGCGACCTCGTTGATGATTTCGGCGAGACCGTTGAGGATCTCCTCGTTCGACAAGGCCATGGTCGTGCTCCTTACGTGAGACGGGTCAGGGAATCTCGATGACCTGGGCAGCATACGTGAGCCCGGCACCGAAACCGATGAGCAGAGCGTACTGCCCGCTTTCCACCGCACCTTCCTCCAACAGCGCGGCGAGCGCAAGGGGGATGGACGCCGAGGAGGTGTTCCCCTGGGTTTCGATGTCCCGCGCGATGACGGTGTTGGGCCCCAGACCGAGCGACTTCGCAAGCGACTCCACGATCCGCAGGTTCGCTTGGTGCGGGATGAACGCCGCGAGCTCACCGACATCAACCCCGGCCGCTTCCAGAGCCCGGCGGGCGACCGGTGCCATCTGGGTCACCGCCCAGCGGAAAACACTCTGGCCCGCCATGCGCAGGGCCACCGGCGGCGTCGTCTTCCCTTCGGCCAGCGCCCGCTGCACCTCCAGATACGTCGGCTCCTGCGTGATCATCGCCGCTTGTGAGCCGTCGCTGCCCCACACCACCGGGCCGATCCCCGGCCGATCCGCGGGTCCGACGACGACCGCTCCGGCGCCGTCCCCGAACAAGAACGCCATGCCGCGATCGGTCGGATCGATGAAGTCGGTCATTCGCTCCGAGCCCGCGACCACGACGTACCGTGCAGTCCCCGAGCGGATCGCGGCGTCGGCGACCGAGAGGGCGTAGCAGAACCCGGCGCAGGCTGCCCCGAGGTCGAAGGCGCCGGCCCGTGAGGCCCCGATGAGGTGCTGCACCTCGCTGGACGCCGCCGGCGTCTGATACGGATGGGTGATCGTCGCGACGACGACGAGGTCGACGTCGTCCGGCTCGATTCCGGCGTCCGCCAGAGCCTTGGACGACGCCGCGGCCGCCATCCCGGCCACGGTCTCGTCATCGGAGGCGAACCGGCGGGTGATGATGCCGGTGCGTTCGCGAATCCAGGCATCCGAGGAGTCGATCCGCTGGCAGATCTCCTCGTTGGTGACCACGCGCGCCGGACGGTACTCGCCGACGGAGAGGATGCGCGACCCCGGCGCGCCGCTCGGCAGCTTCACGACGCCACCTCAGGGCTCGGGTGCAGCCGGGCGAGGGGCTGCCCGGGCGAGACCGGGTCGCGGTCCTCGGCCAGCCACTCGACCAGGGTGCCGCGGTGGACGGCGACCACCTCGGCCGTCTCGCGTTTCGTCACCACGCGCCCGATCACCGTGCCTGCGGGGACGTCGTCCCCGACGGCTACGTCGGCCTTCTCGAAGAGCCCGGAGATCGGGGCCACCAGGATCCGCCAGCTCGGCACGGTGGTCGGTTCGATCTCGTGGCGGTGACGGGCGAGGAGGTCGCGGGCCGCGGGGAGATCGTCCGGCGTCTTCAACGCCAGCGTTTCAACGTCGGGAAGGGCACGGCGGATCAAGCCGGTCAACGTTCCCGCTGGAGGAAGTTCGATCACCGCGGTGACCCCGAGCGCGGCCAGGGTCTGCATGCACTGATCCCAGCGGACCGGCGCCGCCACCTGAGCCACCAGGCGGTCCAGCATCTGCGGGCCGTGTTGGACGACCTTGCCGTCGGCGTTCGAGAGCAGCCGGGTACGCGGATCACGGACGGGGATGCCCGGAGCTAGTTCGCGCAGCCGGCCGACCGCGGGGGCCATGTGCTCGGTGTGGAAAGCCCCGGCGACCGCCAACGGCCGCAATCGGCTCCCGGCCGGGGTATCGGTGGCCAGCGCAGCGAGCTCCTCCGTCGTCCCGGCCGCGACGATCTGGCCCGCGCCGTTGATGTTCGCGGCGGTGAGACCCAGTTCGGCGATCTTGGCTGTGACCTCCTGCGGGTCACCCCCGAGGACGGCGGTCATTCCGGTGTCGCGGAGCCGCGCAGCCTGTGCCATCGCCCGCCCGCGTTCCCGGACCAGCACGAGCGCAGCTTCCGCGGAGAGGACGCCGGCTATCGCCGAGGCGGTCAGTTCGCCGACGCTGTGCCCGGCCGCCGCGGCGATGTGGTGGGGCAGTTCGGCGAGCGCGTCGTGAGGGTTGGACTCTTCGAGCAGGGAGGCGGCGGCGGCGAGACCTGCCGCGACGATCAGAGGTTGGGTGACCGCCGTGTCCTTGATTTCTTCGGCGTCCGCCTTGGTGCCGAGGTGGACGAGGTCCAGATCGACGACGGCCGACCACCAGGTGAGCAGGTCGTGGACGGCGGGAAGGTCGAGCCAGGGGGTCAAGAATCCGGGCGTCTGCGCGCCCTGTCCGGGAGCGACGATCGCGAGCACGTCTCCAGCCTGCCGATCCCGACCGATGTCGTCGCTGCGCGCCACCACCAACTCCGGCGCGCCGATTTGTATCAACCCTACAAATCCCACCCTGGGGTCTCACGGCGTTGCCGGGCGACCGGCGGCGTCCAGCCGTCCATACACGAGGGCGAGGTGGACGGCGAATCCGTCCCGCGGATCGGTCGGCGCGAAGCCGGTCACCTCGGCCGCCCGCCGCAGGCGGTAGCGGACGGTGTTGGTGTGGACGAAAAGCGCCCGGGCGGTGGCCTCCAGCGAGCCGGCGTGCTCGAAATAAGTGGTGACCGTGTCGAGGAGCCCGGCGTCCGCCAACGGCCGGTAGATCGCGTCGATGAGGGCTCGGCGCGCTGAGTCGTCGCCGTCCAGCGCCCGCTCGGGGAGCAGATCGCGGGCCAGCACCGGGCGGGGCAGGTTGGGTCGCGCGCGGGCGGCCCGCAGTCCGGCGAGCGCTTCCCGCAGGGAGACGGCCGCGGCGATGAGGTCCGCTGCCGGCGGGCCGATCACTACCGGTCCGGGTCCGAACTGCGCGAGCAAGGCCCGCGAGGCGTGCAGCGGATCTCCGGCGCTGCCCAGCACGGCGATCAGCCGATCACCCTGGACGCCGGCCAGCACGTCCAACCCGGCGTGGCGCGCGGCGCGCCGGACGCCGTCCACCACGACCTCGGGTTCGTCGTCCGGCGCACTCCCGACGATGACGGTGATCGAGGGGGGGTGGCGCCAGCCGAGGGCCGACGCTCGCGAGCGCAGCACGTCGCCGGCTTCACCGCGTACCAACGCATCGATGATGATCGCTTCGAGGCGGGCGTCCCACGCGCCTCTGGCCTCCGCGGTCTGCGCGTAGACCTGGGCGGCGGCGAAGGCGACCTCCCTGGAGTAGACGAGGATGGCCTCCCGCAGCGCGGGCACGTCGGGCGGGTCGACGATCCTTTCGACGGCGTTCTCGACGACGTCCACGGTGATGCGGACCATCTCGACGGTCTGGCGCAGGCTGACGGTTCGGGCGAGCTCGCGCGGCGCCGTCCCGAAAATCTCCCCCGTGATCTCACGCTGGTGGTCCGGCTGCTTGAACCACTGCACGAAAGCCGCGATCCCAGCCTGCGCGATGAGGCCCACCCACGACCGCTGATCCGCGGGCATCGCCCGATACCACGGGAGGGTTTCCTCCATGCGCGCGACGGCGGCGCGGGCGAGGTCGCCGGTCGCCTTCTCCAGAGCCCGTGCGGTGGCAGCGCGCCGACGGGCATCCATCGCCGCGAGCGCTGCTGGGGTGGCCACGAGGGCAGGCTACGAGCCCGGTTCGGGGAGGGGATCGATGACCCGGCGCCAGGGCGTCAGGAGCGCGAGGTATTCGCGGGGCCGCAGCACCGGCCGGGCGTACGCCGCGGCGAGCGCGTCCCGGACGGCCTTGAGGCCGGTCTCGACGATCGTCGGGTGCAGGGTGGCCGACGAAATCCGAGTCGGCGACGGCGGTTGGGCGAAGACGTCGTCGAAGGCTCGCTCGATCTCGGCGAAGGCCTGCAGCACCTCCACGACGAGCGGCGCGTCGACGGAGAGGGCGCGGGCACGGACGGCGGCCAGGTACGGGGTGTTGCGCCAGACCCGCGCCAAGCCGGCGATCTCACGTTCGCAGAGGGCAACGGCGCGACGGCGAATGCCGAGGATCTCGTGGCGGTTGGGATGTTCGTCGAGGCAGGTGACGTGCAGCACCCGGCGATGACCGAACGGCAAGGGGAGAATCGGCATGTGCGCGCTCCTCGACGGTTTCCTTTATGGTCGGCACCCGCGCGCCGGGTGAATAGGCATTTCTTAGCAAACCGTCCGCAGAGAGCTCGAAGGGCCCACCACCCTCCCCTGGATGGGCCAGAATCGCCGGCGGCGGAGCCGCGGGGAAGGGAGCCGGGTGGGGTCGTGGTCGACGTCCGTAAGGCCGAGTCGAGGTACGTGACCGAGGGCGAGGGGGTCGTCTCGAGGCATTCGTTCTCTTTCGGTGCGCACTACGACCCGAACAACATCAGATTCGGTCCGCTGATCGCGCACAACGATGAGCTGCTGGACGTCGGGGCCGGTTTCCCGATGCATCCGCATCGGGGGGTCGACATCGTGACCTGGGTGGTGGCCGGCGAACTGCGGTGCCTCGATGATCTCGGGGGTGAGGATGTCTTGGGGGTCGGGTGGGTGCAGCTCCTGCACGCGGGTACCGGGATTCGGCACGCCCAGCTCAACGGCGGCCGATCCCGAGCACGTTTCCTGCAGTGCTGGCTCGAATCGGACGACGTCACCGCGCCGTGGCGGCGGGCGGAGTCCGTCGACCTTCGCCCCGGGGAGTTCTGCGAGATCGCGTCCTTCGGATCCAGTCGCCTGCTCGTCGCGGAGCTTGCCGCCCGGACCGCTACCCCGCTCGACGTCGACGGCCTCGCGCACCTGTTCGTCGTCCAGGGCGTGATCGAGGTGCCTGTGGACGGCGGATGGTCAGCGTCGGGTGCGCCGGGGGAGCGGCTCTCCGGGGCGGGCGAACAGGGTGCCAGCCGTCGAGATTTCGTCTTGCAGACCGGAGATGCGCTGCGGTTCGCGGGCCGAGCCCGCCTCGTCGTCCAGGCGCGGGAGGGGAGTTCGGTCCTGATGTGGGTGATGGGCGAGCCGACGGCTTGCGCGCGGGTGCCGTCCGTCCCGGGGCGGTCGGGATCGTCGCCGTCCGTGTCGCCGTCCCCACCAGGGGATGCGCAGTAACAGCGTGTGGGCGAGACTAGGCAACACCACCAGACACAGAAGGAGGATTTGGTGAGCACGACCGCGGATCACGCGGAAGGACAGCGGAGCTCACAGGAGCTTCGAATTCGGGCCGAGAAGCTGGGTTTCGCAGCCGGTCAGGTGGTTCAGGAGATCGGCTACGACTCCGATGTCGACGAGGATCTGCGACGTGCGATCGTCGAGGTCACCGGAAACGAACTCGTCGATGCCGACTACGACGACGTCGTCGATGCCGTGCTGCTGTGGTTTCGGGACGGCGACGGGGACCTCGTCGACGCCCTGGTCGATGCGCTGACGTCGCTCGCGGACGGCGGCACAGTCTGGCTGCTGTCCCCGAAGGCGGGGCGCCCAGGTCACGTCGAGCCGAGCGACATCACCGAGGCCGCGCCGACCGCCGGTCTCAGCCAGACCAGCACGGTGAGCGTCGGCCGCGACTGGTCCGGTGTCCGGCTCGTCACCCCGCGGTCCCGCCGCCGCTGAGACGCCGCGGCGTAGCTCCCGCTGTCTGCCGTAGGCTGCGGGTCGCGGACACCTGCCTCGCGTGACGGCGAGCCGTCGCTCGGAGCGGGCGCGTAGCTCAGTGGAAGAGCGCCCGGCTTACAACCGGGAGGTCACAGGTTCGAACCCTGTCGTGCCCACCACA
>JAIMAI010000040.1 GCA_023512015.1 Acidothermus sp.
GACCGGCACGTGGTCGGTGTCACGACGAATCCGACCATCTTCGCAAAGGCGGTGGAGGGAAGCGACGCTTACGCCGAGCAGCTCCACGACCTCGCCGTCCGCGGCGTCGACGTCGGCGAAGCCCTGCGAATGATTACGACCTACGATGTGCGCTGGGCGTGCGACATCTTGCGACCCGTCTACGAGGCAACCGACGGAGTCGACGGCCGAGTATCCATCGAGGTGGATCCGCGCCTCGCGCACGACACTGCCGCAACCATCGCCGAAACCCGCGCCCTCTGGTGGCTGGTGGACCGGCCGAACCTCTTCATCAAGATTCCTGCCACCGTGGAGGGACTGCCGGCCATTTCGCAAGCGCTGGCCGAGGGGATCAGTGTCAACGTAACCTTGATCTTCTCGCTGCAGCGCTACGCCGCCGTCATCGACGCCTTTTTCGATGGAATCGAACGAGCCATCAAAGCGGGCCACGATATCTCGCGGTTGGCCTCGGTGGCGTCGTTCTTCGTCTCCCGGGTGGACACCGAAGTCGACAAGAGGCTGGAGAAAATCGGCGGCGATGCCCTGAAGTGGAAGGCGAAAGCCGCGATCGCCAACGCCCGTCTCGCCTACCAGCTCTACGAGGAGAAATTCTCCTCGGAACGTTGGCAGGCCCTCGCCGCGGCCGGCGCGCGTCCCCAACGACCGCTGTGGGCTTCGACGTCCACCAAGGATCCCACGCTGCCGGACACGCTCTACGTCACCGAACTCGTGGCGCCGGGTACCGTCAACACGATGCCGGAATCCACCCTGCAGGCCACTTACGATCACGGAGTGATCCGCGGCGACACCGTTCGTGGCGCGTACCCCGAGGCGCGTGAAGTACTCGAGGCACTCTCCCGTCTCGGAATCTCCTACGACGATGTGGTCGACACCCTCGAACGCGAGGGCGTCGAAAAATTCGCGGCGTCCTGGGCGGACCTAGCCGATGCCGTAGGCCGATCCCTCCAAACGGCACGGAAGAGCTGAGCCATGCCTCATCATCCTTGGTCGATCGAAGCCGGCGGGGTCATCGTCACCCTCACCGGCGAAGCGCTCCAACGAGCGACCCGGCAAGCGCTGGCGGACCTGAAGGGAATACCCGCGCGGCTGGTCGATCGTGACCCCACCTTGTGGGGGCCGGAAGCCGAATCGGAGGCCCGAATCCGGCTCGGCTGGCTCGGCCTGCCGCAGACCTCCCGCGAATTCCTCCCGGAGCTGCGTACCTTCGCGGAGGAACTCCGCGCTGCTGGGCTCACCCATGTCGTGCTCGCCGGGATGGGAGGATCGTCGCTCGCCCCCGAAGTGATTACGGCTACTGCGGGAGTGGCGCTCACCGTGCTGGACACCACCGACCCGGGACAGGTGCGCGCCACCTTGGACGACCGCTTGGACCGCACCGTCGTCGTCGTGGCGAGCAAGAGCGGCACGACGATCGAGACGGACAGTCATCGCCGCGTCTACGAGCAGGCATTCCGCGACGCCGGCATCGATCCCGCCGAGCGCATCGTCGTCGTCACCGACCCCGGTTCGCCGCTGGAGAAAATTGCTCGGGAATCCGATTACCGTGTCTTCCTGGCAGACCCCAACGTTGGTGGCCGTTACAGTGCTCTGTCGGCGTTCGGTCTGGTACCGGCAGCCCTCGCCGGCGTGGACGTCACCGGCCTCCTGGACGACGCCGCTGCGCTGACCCCCACTTTGTCATCGGACGACGGGCCGGCTGCAGTCCTGGGAGCCGTCCTCGGTGCCGCTGCCAGCCTGGGGCGCGACAAGATATTCTTCGCCGATTTCGGGTCCCGTCAGCCGGGGTTCGCAGATTGGGTCGAACAACTTCTCGCCGAGTCCACCGGGAAACGCGGCACCGGATTGCTCCCCATCGTCGTGGAATCCGTCGACGCGACGGATTTCTTGGACGTGCCGGACCGTCTCCTCGTCACCCTGGGAAACCCGTTGAACATCGATGGGCTGGCAGTCTCCGGAACACTCGGCGGATCATTCCTCGCCTGGGAATTCGCGACGGCGCTGGCCGGACGACTGCTCGGCATCAATCCCTTCGACCAGCCCAATGTGGCCGAATCCAAGGAGAACACCATCCGTTTGCTCACCGAAGCCGGCTCCGGACCGCTTTCCGACGACCGTCCGGTCATCAGGGTCGACGCGGTGGAAGTCTACGCCGACGACCCAGAGCTCCTGGCCGGAGCGACCACTCTCCCCGGAGTCCTGCAAGCACTTCTCGCCGCCATCCCCGATCGCGGATATCTGACGGTCCAGGCCTACCTGGACCGTCACGCCGACGCCGCGGCCGCCGTGTTGCGCAAATCCTTGGCGGTACACACCGGGCACCCGGTGACCTTCGGTTGGGGACCGCGCTTCCTGCACTCCACCGGGCAGTACCACAAAGGCGGTCCGCAGGTCGGCGTCTTCCTGCAACTCACCGGCGAGAGCGAGGTCGACGTCCCGATCCCCGGCCAACCGTTCACCTTCGCCCGACTCCAACTCGCCCAGGCGCTCGGGGATCTGCGGGCCCTACGCCAGCGCGGGCGGCCCGCCGTCCGTCTGCACCTCCTCGACCGCACCGAGGGGATTCAGCAGGTACTGGACGCGGCCGGAAATCTTCGGTGAGGATGGGTACCCGGACGACGGATATCCTCGGCGACAACGTCGCGTGACGACAGCATGCAGGAGCCGCCGATGCTCGGTGTCGGGAACCCCCTTCGCGACCCCGCCGACCGCAGACTCCCCCGTGTCGCCGGTCCGTGCGGGCTGGTCATATTCGGGGTCACCGGAGATCTGTCCCGCAAGAAGCTGATGCCGGCCATCTACGATTTGGCAAACCGCGGGCTGCTTCCCCCCGGCTTTGCGCTGGTGGGTTTCGCGCGGCGTGATTGGGCCAACGAGGACTTCGCGCAGGTGGTACACGATGCGGTGAAACAGCATGCCCGTACCCCCTTTCGCGAAGAGGTGTGGGCTCAACTCGCCGAGGGTTTCCGGTTCGTTCCGGGTGAATTCGGAGACGACCAGGCCTTCGACACCCTCGCCCGCACCATTCGCGACCTCGACCGAGTGCGCGGCACCGGAGGCAACCACGCCTTCTACCTTTCGATTCCGCCGAAATTCTTTCCCCAGGTGATCTCCCAACTGCGGCGATCAGGGCTGTCGGCCAGTGAAGGAAACGCGTGGCGGCGGATCGTCGTGGAGAAACCGTTCGGTCACGATCTGCGCAGTGCCCAGGAATTGAATCGAATCATCAGCGAAGTCTTTCCCCCCGAAGCGGTTTTCCGCATCGACCATTACCTCGGTAAGGAAACCGTCCAGAACATCCTGGCCTTGCGCTTCGCGAATACGCTCTTCGAGCCGATCTGGAACAGGTCGTACGTCGACCACGTGCAGATCACGATGGCGGAGGATATCGGCATCGGCGGCCGGGCCGGCTATTACGACGGCATCGGCGCGGCCCGCGACGTCATCCAGAATCATCTCCTCCAACTGCTCGCCCTCACCGCAATGGAAGAACCGGTGAGCTTCGACGCCAACGCGCTGCGCCAAGAGAAAACCAAGGTGTTGTCGGCACTCCGACTGCCCCGCGACCTCGCGGCTTACACCGCACGCGGACAATACGCCGCCGGCTGGCAGGGTGGTGAGCGGGTCCGTGGATACCTCGAGGAGGACGGCATCCCGCGGGATTCCCGCACGGAAACGTTCGCCGCCGTACGGCTCGAGGTGGACACCCGACGCTGGGCGGGTGTGCCGTTTTATTTGCGCACCGGCAAGCGATTGGCCAGACGCGTCACCGAAGTAGCCTTGGTTTTCCAGCGTGCGCCGCATCTGCCGTTCTCCAAGACCGCCACCGAAGAGCTGGGCCACAACGCACTGGTCATCCGCATCCAACCGGACGAAGGGGTGACGATGCGATTCGGGTCGAAGGTGCCGGGAACGGCGATGGAAGTCCGTGACGTGAACATGGATTTCGCGTACGGCGAGTCGTTCACCGAGTCGAGTCCGGAAGCCTACGAACGGCTGCTCCTCGACGTCCTGCTCGGCGACCCGCCGCTTTTCCCGCAGCACGAGGAGGTCGAGCTGGCCTGGCGCATTCTCGACCCCATCGAAGAGTTCTGGGCCGACCACGGAAAACCCGAGCCTTACCCGGCCGGAACGTGGGGTCCCCAAGCCGCACACGACATGATCGCGCGTGACGGCAGGACGTGGCGGCGGCCATGAACCGGGATCTCACGAATACCCGAGCGGCCGACATCTTGGCAGCGCTTACCGAGGCGCGCCGCCGCGCGGGAGTGGCGGCGCTCGGCATGGTCCTCACCCTGGTGGTGGATGTGGACGAGGCCGGCCACTACGACGCCGTCCACGCCGCGATCGCCGCAGCTCGTGAGCACCCCTGCCGGATCGTCACGGTGATCCGCCGCTCGGGCGAGCGCAGCACTCCCCGGCTGGACGCCGAATTGCGGGTCGGGGAGGAAACCTCCCTCGCGGAAATCGCGATCCTGCGGCTGTACGGGCCGCTTCGCCAGCACGCGGACTCGGTCGTGCTCCCCCTGCTGTTGCCCGACGCGCCCGTTCTGGTGTGGTGGCCCGGGGCGGGGCCCATCGAACCTGCGAAGGACGGCCTCGGGGCGTTGGCCCAACGCCGCGTGACCGACGCGGCGGCCGGTCGGGATCCGATCGGAACCCTCAGAGCCCGAGCCGGCTGCCATCACCCCGGTGACACCGATTTCGCCTGGACCCGGCTCACCCCGTGGCGCACCCTGCTCGCCGCCGCGCTCGACCAACCGTTCGACCGTATCCACGGCGGAATGGTGGCCGCCGCGCGCAAGAACCCGAGCGCGGAACTGCTCGCCGTGTGGTTGGAATGGCGGCTTGGTGTGCCGATCGAGCGGAAGGTGACGAAGGGTCCGGGGATCACAGAGGTACGTCTGTCGACGCAGAGCGGTGACATCGCCATCACTAGGCCCGACGGGCGACTCGCCACCCTCAGCCGACCCGGGCAGCCGGACCGCAGCGTTCCGCTTCCCCGACGGTCCACCGAAGAACTGCTGGCCGAGGAGATGCGTCGTCTCGATCCCGACGACATCTACAGCGCGGTCTTGTCCCGACTCGCCGCCCAGCCCAGCGCCGAGGCGGCTTCTGCGACCCACGACGCCGCGACGGAGGAAAGCGGGACGCCGTGACCAGCCCCCGACTGATCATTCATCCGAATTCCGATCTCTTGGCAAAGGCTGCGGCCGCTCGGCTCCTCACCGCCCTCATCGACGCGACCTCCGACGGACGGGAAGCACATCTGGTGGTCACCGGTGGCGGAATCGGGACCGCCGTGCTGGCGGCCCTCGCCGAAGCGCCGGCCCGTGACGCCGTGGCGTGGCCGTCCATCCATGTGTGGTGGGGTGACGAACGGTTCTTGCCCCACGCTCACCCCGACCGCAACGAAACGGGCGCTCGACGTGCCCTGCTCGACCACGTCCCGCTGGAAGGCGGTCACGTCCATCCCATGCCGTCGGCCGAGGACGCGACGGCAGATGCCGCCGAGGCGGCCCGCGCGTACGCCGCGGAACTCAGCCAATACGCCGCTGCCGGGCAGCAGCACCCGACGTTCGACGTGCTGCTGCTCGGGGTCGGTGAGGACGGGCACGTCGCCTCGCTTTTCCCGGGAAGGCCAGTCGGGGATGACGAGCTTGTGATCGCGGTGTACGACGCCCCGAAGCCGCCGCCGACCCGCTTGTCCCTCACGCTGAAGACGATCAACACCGCTGAGGAGATCTGGCTGCTGGCCGGCGGGGAGGAGAAGGCGGACGCCGTCCGACGCGCGTGGACCGAAGGCGACGTCCCGGCCGCCCTGGTCCGCGGCCGACGACGCACCCTGTGGCTGGTGGACCAAGCCGCAGCCGGGCGACTGGCCGATCAGAAGATGCGCGGGTAGAACGGCGCGGACCGCAGCCGCTCCAGCGCCTCCGCGAGGATCGCTTCGCTTTCCTCGCGCGACCGCCGTTCCCGCGCGTACGCAAGGTGCGACTTGTACACCTGAGGCTGGGACGGGCTCGGTGGGGCCGCCCGGTCGGGACCGGCCGGTAGCCCGCACCGTGGGCATTCCCACACCTCGGGCGGCGGGACGTCGGCAGCGAACGACGGGCGGGTTTCGTGACCGTTGCGGCACCAGAACGAGACCCGGCGTCGGGCGGCCGGTTCCCCTCGTTCGGACTCCCCTACCGGGCCGGCCCCCACGCGACTACCGCGGATGGAATTCCCGCTGACCACTCATCACTCCTTCACTGCTTCACGTGACGATGGATGGCCTCCCGCCGCCTATCGGGACAACCGTTCGGAGAGTCTACGGTCCCGGCTGTGGTCTGCGCGGCGTAAGCCGTGAGGTCACAGCACGATTCACCAGATCGGACGCGCACCACGGATTCACGGCGACGCCGCCGACCGCACCGACTGCGCGGCCCTCGCGGTGAGTGCCTACTTCATCAAGAGCAGCAGGGCAATGATCGAAGCGATCCAGATGAAGACAGTGATCAAAGTGATGCGGTCGAGATTACGCTCGACCACCGAAGACCCCGCCAAGCTGGAGGTGAAACCCCCGCCGAAGAGGTCGGAGAGCCCTCCGCCTTTTCCGCGATGCAGCAGGATGAGCACGACCAGGAGAAGGCTCGTCACGGACGCCACAACCTGAAGCGCTCCGATCACGACGACTCCTTCGGCGGTTTCGCTGCGGCTGGACCTCGGCGGCCATAGTACTCGGTGGACGACGATCCTCGCCGCCCGCTCCGCTCGGCCCGGCTTCTCCGTCCCGGGTGCGCGACGCGGAGGCTGAGCACCCCGTTACAACACCTGCACCGGTCGGGCGTAGTGGCACGCGACCGGATGACCCTGGCCTCGGTCGACGAGGGCGGGGACTTCGTCGATGCACCGTCGCTGTTCGGCGTCCGTCAGGGTGGCGAAAAGGGGGCAGCGGGTGCGGAACCGGCAGCCGCTCGGCGGGTCGACCGGGCTCGGGACGTCCCCGGAGAGCATGATGCGCTGGCGGGCGCGTTCCTTGCGCGGGTCGGGGATCGGAATCGCCGAGATCAGCGCTTGGGTGTAGGGGTGCGACGGGGCCGCGAAGAGCGCCTCGGTCTCGGCCACCTCGACGAGACGGCCGAGGTACATCACGGCGATGCGGTTCGAGACGTGCCGGACGACGGAAAGGTCGTGCGCGACGAAGAGATACGCGAGGGCGAATTGCTCTTGGAGGTCCTGCAGCAGGTTGAGCACACCCGCCTGAATGGAGACGTCGAGAGCGGAGACCGGCTCGTCGAGGACCAGGACTCGCGGGCGGAGCGCCAAGGCGCGTGCCACCCCGATGCGTTGGCGTTGACCGCCGGAGAACTCGTGGGGGTAGCGGTTACCGTGCTCCGGGTTGAGCCCCACGGTGCGCATCAATTCGGCGACCTGGCGTGGTCCGCTCTTCGAGTCGTACATCCCGTGAATCCGCAGCGGTTCGGCGATGATTTCGTTCACCGGCATCCGCGGGTCGAGGGACGCGTAGGGGTCCTGGAACACGATCTGAATGTCGCGACGGAGTCGGCGCATTTCCCGCTGCGACAGGGAGCTGATGACCTGTCCTTGGTAGCGGACTTCCCCAGACGTAGGAGGCTGAAGATTGAGGATCACTCGGCTGGTTGTGGTCTTGCCGCACCCGGATTCCCCGACGAGACCGAGGGTTTCGCCCGGATAGAGGTCGAAACTGACGTCGCATACCGCGTGCACCTGTCCGACAACCCGCCGGATCAGTCCGCGGCCGCGGACCGGAAAATGTTTGACCAGATGGCGTACCGACAGAATCGGTTCGCGGTTCGTCGAATTCGCCGGAGGCGAAGCGGACTCCGTGAGCGTCATGCCGTCACCTCCGGTGCCGCCGAGTCGCCGGCGTCCTCAGGGAGAACATCGTCGCGCGCCGTCGGTCGGAACAGATCGGACGGCGCCACCCCGACCAGCGAGTCACTGAAGTGGCACGCGGCAAGATGCCCGGGATGGTCGGTGGGCCGCAGTTCCGGCTCTTCCTGTTGGCAGATCGGCTGCCGCATGGGACAGCGGGGGGCGAACGGACAACCGGGGGGCAGATTGATGAGGGACGGCGGTGAGCCCTGGATCGGGGTCAGCCGACGGCGGCCGCCGACGTCCAACCGCGGAAGGCTTCCCAGCAAGCCGAGGGTGTACGGCATACGCGGACGGTAGAAGACGTCATCGGCGGTGCCGACTTCTACAGGTTTACCCGCGTACATCACGAGAACGCGATCCGCTTGTCCGGCGACGACACCGAGGTCGTGGGTGATGAGAATCATCGCCGCGCCGGTGCGCTCACGGGCGATGCGCAGGCTCTCCAACACTTGGGCTTGGACGGTGACGTCGAGCGCGGTCGTCGGTTCGTCGGCGATGATGACGTCGGGATCGTTCGCGATGGCGCAGGCGATGACCGCGCGTTGACGCATTCCGCCGGAGAATTCGTGCGGGTAATTGTGCACGCGATCGGCTGCCTGCGGAATGCCCACCAACCGCAACAATTCCACCGCTTTCTCGAGGGCGGCTCGCTGACTGACGTTGCGGTGGGCACGGATCGCCTCGGCGATCTGCCATCCGACCGTGTAGACGGGGTTCAGGCTGGTCATCGGATCCTGGAAAATCATCGCGATGTGCTCACCCCGGTAGCGTGCCAACGCAGACTCGCTCAGCCCCAGCAGGTTCTCGTCACCAAATCGGACCTGCCCACTGACGCGGGCATTCTTCGGGAGCAACCCCATGACCGCCAGCGACGCGACCGACTTGCCCGATCCGGATTCCCCGACGATACCGAGGACTTCCCGCGGGGCGAGGGTGTAGGACAGGCCACGAACGGCCCGCACCAGGCCGTCATCGGTGGGGAAATCGACGCGCAGGTTCTCGACTTCGAGCACGTTCGCCCGGTTCGAGACGGACGGCGGCACCACCCCGTCGACCAATTCCCCACTCACCGGTACCTCACCTTCCGGGAACCCGCCGAGGCGACGGTCGCGATGCGGAGCCTGTGGTGTTCATGCGCGTACCCGCCGTTGGGTCGGATCGAAGGCGTCGCGCAGGCCGTCGCCGATGAAGTTGATGGTGAGCGCGATGAGGATGATGAACACACCCGGGAAATAGAACAGCCAGGGGCGGGTCTCGACGGCGGTTTGGTTCTGACTGATGAGGAGCCCCAACGAGGTGTCCGGTGCCTGCACGCCGAAACCCACGAAGGAAAGAGCCGTCTCGGTGAGAATGGCCGCGGCCACCAAGATGGTGACGGTGACGATCACCGGGCCCATCACGTTGGGGATTACGTGCCGCCCGATGATACGGGCGTTCGAGGCCCCGAGCGCCCTCGCAGCCTCGATGAATTCTTTTTCCCGGAGGGACAGCGTGACCCCGCGTACCACCCGAGAAACGTACGGCCAGGTCAGGGCGGTGATGACGAGGGCGATCCAGAACCAACCGTTGGCCTTGGGACCGAGCTGGTCGCCGAGGATGGCGGCCACGGCGAGCAGCGGGAAGGTCAGGAACAGGTCGACGACGCGCATCATGACGGAGTCCAACGGGCCGCGGAAGAATCCGGCGACCGACCCGTACAGCGTGCCGAATGCGGTCGACACGATTGCCACGAAAATGGCTATTTCCAGCGACCGCTGGGTACCCCGCAGCACCTGAGCGAAGGTGTCGTGACTTGCTGCATCGGTGCCGAAGGGGTGTTTCAGGCTGGGAGGTGCGCTGTAGTCGCCGGTGAATTGCTGGTAGTTGTAGTGCCACAGCGCCCCGCCGATGAACGCGAAGAGCACGACCGCGATGAAAACCGCCAGGCTGGCGACGGCGAGGCGATGCTGGAGGAAACGGCGCAAGACCAGCTGCCACTGCCGCCGCGCACGGACGGTGAACTCGTACTCCGCACTCGGTGGCGGCGCTTCTTGACGTAGCGACATGCCTTGAACCGGGGCACCGGGAGACGAGAGGTCGAGGGGCTCCTCGGGGCGGCTAGTCATAGCGAATCCTCGGATCCAGAACGGCGTAGAGCAGGTCCGCGATGAGGTTAGCGACGATCACTATGATCGCCGCGAAGAGAAGCCAGGCGAGGACGGCGTAGACGTCCAGCGCCCGGATCGCCGTGAAGAGGAAATCCCCCATCCCCCGCCACTGGAACACCGTTTCGGTGATGATGGTTTGGCTCAACAGCGCCGCGATGTCGAGAGCGGTTACCGTGACGAAGGGAATGAGTGCGGTACGCAACGCATGACGAATGAGCACCCGCGATCGGCTCAGCCCCTTCGCCCTCGCCAGCCGCACGTAATCGCTGCCCAGCACCTCCAGCATCGAGCTGCGGTTGAACCTGCTCCACGCCGCGTAAGCGGTCAGCGCCAACGTGATGGTGGGGAGAACCAGGTGTTCCAAAGCATCCACGAGGTGGCTCCCGAAACCTGGACCGACGATCGGCGAACTCTCCCCCAACGTCTTGAAACCGGTCCCGATGTGGTTGTTGAGCCAAATAGCTCCTTCCTTGAGAAGCAATGCAAACCAGAAGACCGGAAGTGACAAGAAAAGAAAACCCGTGAAGGTGAAGACGTAATCCGCAATGCTGTACTGGCGTACCGCGCTGATCGTACCCACGATCACCGCGAGGATCATCGCGATGATAATGGCGGCGATCACCAGCCGAAGCGACACCAGGATGCGTTGGAACAAGGCGTGGCCGATGTCGAGGGTGCCTCCACCTTGCACCGACGGGCCGAAATCGCCGTGCAGCAACCCCGTCACCCAATGCCAGTAGCGGACCAGGACGGGCTGGTCCAGCCGCAGCATGTGCCGGTAATTGGCGATCACCTGCGGGGAGGGAGGGGGCTGCTTGGTCCGCAGATTGGCGAGGGGGTCACCGGAGAACGTGACCAACAGGAAGACCACGAAGGTCGAGACGATGAGGAGCGGGATGGCGACCAGCAAACGCCGGATCGTGTAGGCAAGCATCGGGGCCTCGCTACCGCCGGTGGGTGGCCGACCGATGCTTGAACGGTCCGGCCACCCACCCAGGCTTCGTCATTCTCGGTCTATCACTGCGCCGAGGGCTTGAGACCCCATTCCTGCACGTTGTACGGCGGTCCGACGCTCGTCGCATTGTCGCGGATGTTGCCCCACTTGACGTTGTATGCGAGGATCGTCGGCTTCTGGTAGAGCGGCAGTGTGTAGGCGTCCTGGGAGACCAGCTGGTCGACCTCGTTGAGGTCCTTGCGAACCTGGCTGGGATCCAGGTTCACCAGGGCATCCTCCAACAATTTGTCGGCCTGCGCGTTGGTCCAGTGACCGTAGTTGCCACCCCAGTCCCCACCTTGAGCTTGAGCGCTCTCGTAGAGCGGAGCGTTACCCGAGGCCGGGAAGGGAGTCGCGACCCAGGCGAAGACCACCACGTCGAAGTGGTGTTGGGCGTCGGCGTTGGTGAGCGTCTTGCCCAAGCTGTCGGTGCTCTGGACGTTCACCTTGATCCCGAGCTGTTTCGCCGCGGCGGCGAACATCTGGCACTCGGTCTGGCGGATCTGGTTCCCCACCGTGTACTGCATGGTGAGCGTCGGGAAGGGCTTACCGTCCGGCTGGATCAGCTGATCGCCCTGAATCTTGTAACCGGCCTTGGTGAGGATGTCCTTCGCCTTGGCCACGTCGCCGCTGCCCAGGCCGTACTTGGTCACATTGTCCTGGTAACCGGGTTGGCCGGGGACGAACATCCGGTTGTTCAGCGGTTTGACGTCCGGATCCACCTGCTTCACGGTCGCATTCAGGATCTGGTCACGATCCACCGCAGTGAAGAGCGCTTGGCGAACCGGGAGGGTGAGCGCCTTGTTCTCCAGGTTGAAGTCGAAGTGCTCGTAGACCAGACCGAGGTCCTCCTGGTAGACGACGTTCTTCATGTTGTTGAGGGTCCGGATCAGGTCGATCTCGGGCTGCGGATACATCGCATCGATCTCATCGTTCTGCAGAGCCGGGGGCTCCTGCGTAGCGTCGGTAATCATGCGAAAGACCAGCTTGTCGAGGTAGGGACCCTTGGCGCCGTACCACTTGGGGTTCGGTACCAACGTGACGCTCTGATCCTTCTGGAACGAGCTGATCATGTAAGGACCGCCCGAGATCCTCGGCGGCGAGTCGGCGAAACCGTGATTCCAACTGTCGGCCAGGGTCTTTTCGTCCACCGGCTTCGGGGTGGCAGCGTGGGCCGGAAGCAGCGGCCCGAACATGTACTGCCAATCCGAGAACGGCTTGCTGAAGACCACGGTCACGGTCTGGTTGTTCGTCCCCGACCCTGTGATCGACTTGATCGAGGTGTACCCGACGGAGGACGCGACGTCACAGTCCTTGCAGTTGGCGCTGGCTTCCCAGACGTATTTGAAGTCGTCGGCGTTGATCGGAACTCCGTCGGACCACACCGCCTTCGGATTGATCTGGTAGACGACCGTCTGCGGGTTCTTGTTGGTGACCTTCGCGCTCTCCAGCAGATCGGAATTCATCTTCACCGACAGATCCGGCTGGGCGATGAAGGTCGACGGATAGATCGCGTCGATCACTTCGGCGGTCTCGAATGTGTTCCCCGCGGAGGTGAGGATGTTCCAGTTGTCGATGGTCTTTTCCAGCGAATAGGTGAGCGTCCCGCCCTTCTTGGGGTTCGCTACGGAGTTGATGGTGTTCGGATCACCCTTGATTCGGCCCTGGGTGGCGTTGCTGGACCCACCACCCCCGCCACTTCCGCATGCCGCCGCCACCAATGCCAGGGCGGCTAGCCCTACCGCGGTCCGCACTCCGGTTCGTTTGCCGAGCATCTCACTCCCTCTTCCGATCGCCTTGTGGGCGATCCGCTAGTAGTTCCGATACCGCGTGCCGCTGCTGCGGCACCTACCAGTCGACCGCGGTGACGGTAACTCGCCGCGGTCGGGGAGCCCGG
>JAIMAI010000041.1 GCA_023512015.1 Acidothermus sp.
CGCGACGCCGACCTTACGAGCTGCCCTGGCGACGGGGGTTATTCCGTCCTCCCCGCTATTCGAAGCAAAGCACTTGCGTACATGGGCAAGGCGGGCCTCGTGCAACCCAGCGTCAGTGTGGCGCAACGGACCCTTTCGGCCAACGGATCGGTTCGGGTCACAGCAGGAATGATCAGCTCGGGGAGCTGGTCGCTCCTCGTGCAGAACTCGGCGGGGACGACGGTCCGCACCCTTTCGGGTAGCGGCTCCGCGGTCGACGTGACCTGGGGCATGACGGACAACCAGGGCCGGCCGGTTCCTGCGGGCGTCTACACCCTCACGCTCTCCAGCACGCAGAGCGGCAACACCGCTCGCCCGTGGTCGACGTCCGTTGCCGTCGGAGCCCCCTTTGGTTCGCTGGACGCCGTCAGCTCCCCCGCCGCCGGCAAGGTCCGCGTCCACGGTTGGGCGGTCTCGGGGGCGAGCGACAACCCGGTGACGGTTCGGATCACTGTTGGGGGTGCGACGGTCGGCACGACCTCTGCCACCGCTTACCGACCGGACATCCCAGCCGCCTTTCCCGGATACTCCGTCGATCACGGCTACGACGCGACCTTCGCGGCACCGCCCGGCGCGCAGACCGTGTGTGCCTACGGGGTGAGTGAAGTGGGCGGCCCAGACGTGCACCTCGGGTGGTGTCGAACGGTGACGATCCCCGCTCCCGATCTCAGCGGCAACCCGAGGGGGAACTTCGAAGTTGTGGACGCCAGGCCTGGAGCCGCGCACGTCACGGGGTGGGCCCTCGACCCGAACACTGCCGATCCGATCAGAGTGCACGCCTACGTCGATGGCACGTGGGCGGGCGCGTTCACCGCTTCGGCGCCGCGGCCCGATGTCGCGGCGGTGTTCCCCACCGCCGGACCGAACCACGGCTTCGACGCGTTGGTCACCGGGCTGCTCGGGGGCACGCACACGGTCTGTATGTACGCCATCAACGTCGGGCTCGGAACCACGAACCCGTTGCTCGGTTGCCGATCAGTAATCCTCCCCGGAGGCAACCCCGGCGGAAACCTCGAAGCAGTACAGGGTCTTCCCGGCGCGGTACGAGTCGTCGGTTGGGCGCTCGACCCCGACACCCCGGATCCGATCGTCGTCCATGTCTACGTGGATGGCGGGTGGGGAGGTCTCGGTCGCGCCGACGGCTCGCGGGCAGACGTCGCCGCCGCCTTCCCCGGATACGGCGCCGCGCACGGATTCGACTTCACCGTGCCCATTGGGATAGGCGGGACGCATCAGGTCTGCGCCTACGCCATCAACGTCGGGGTCGGGTCGAGGAACCCGGAGATCGGGTGCCGATGGGTTTCCTTGCCATCGGGACCGCCTTTCGGCTCGTTGGACATCGCGAGCGGGATCTCGGGGGGAATCCACGTGGCCGGGTGGGCCATCGATCCGGACGTCACCTCGCCCATCAGGGTCCACCTCTACGTCGATGGGCGGTGGACGGCGGCGCTAACCGCCGACGCGGACCGACCTGACGTGGCTGCCGCCTTCCCCGGCTACGGCGCCGCACACGGATTCGCCGCCGACCTCAACACCACACCGGGGCGCCACACCGTCTGCGCCTACGCGATCAACGTTGGGTTGGGCGGAGTGAACCCCCTGCTGCGCTGTTTGGCGGCCACGGCAGGATCGTGAGCGTGCATTACCTGCTCTGCTACGAACTGGCGGAGGAGTACCTCGAACGGCGTTCTCGGTTCCGGGCCGAGCATTTGGCTCTCGCGTGGGCGGCGTACGAGCGCGGCGAACTGCTGCAGGCCGGCGCTGTCGGTGACCCAGTCGATTCCGCCGTCCTGTTCTTCCAAGGTGAATCGCCGGAGCCGGCCGAGCGGTTCGCTCGCAAGGACCCGTACGTGCGACACGGCCTCGTGCGTCGGTGGTGCGTCCGGCCGTGGCACACCGTGGTCGGTGCGGACGCTGCCTCCCCGACCAGGCCGGAGGAGGCCGGATAGCGCCGACAAGCGTCTTGGGTGCATCACGTAGTTGAAACGACCGCTCGGCTAGGGTTGCCGCGTGGTGACGGCACGCGACCCGGACGACCTGCCGGTTGCTCCTTCAGAAAGGCATTTGCCGGGCCATCGCGTGCTCGTGACCACCGGGGATCCGATCCAGCCCAACATGGCAGGGCCGGGCATCCGCGCCTGGCACATTGCCCGAGCGCTCGCCGCCGAACACGAAGTTCGACTCGCCACCACCTCTCGATGCGCCCTTACGGGGGAGGGCTTCGAAACCTTTGCCCTGGACTCTCCTCAAAGCGTTCGGCAGCTGGTGGACTGGTGTGATCTCCTCGTCGTGCAGGGAGACCTGTTGCACGGGCATCCTTTCGTCGTCAAGACCGACAAGATTGTCGTCGCCGATCTGTACGACCCGTTCCACCTCGAGCAACTCGAACAAAGCAAAGGCGCTGCGTTGGAAACTCGGCGTCAGGCCGTGAACACGGCGACGGCCGTCGTCGACGAGCTCTGTCTGCGAGGAGATTTCTTCCTCTGCGCGAGCGAACGTCAGCGGGCGTTCTGGCTCGGTCATCTCGCCGCTCTCGGCCGGATCAACACCGCTTCCTACGATGCTGATCCCACGCTGGGGTCCCTCCTCGCCGTGGTGCCGTTCGGGATTCCCGAGGAACCGCCCCACCGTCGGCGCGCCGTCCTCAAGGGCGTACATCCGGGGATCGAGCGAGGCGACATCGTGATCCTCTGGGCCGGCGGGGTCTACAACTGGTTCGACCCGCTCACCCTGGTTCGCGCGATCGCGGAGATCGCTAAGGATCATCCCCGGGTGCGGTTGGTCTTTCTCGGTATGCGGCACCCGCTCGTCCCCGAGACGCGGATGGCTCGCGCCGCCCGCAAGCTTGCCCACGACCTGGGTCTAGTGGGTACCCACGTCTTCTTCAACGAGGAGTGGGTCGCCTACCAGGACCGGGCCGACTACCTCCTGGACGCGGATATCGGGGTGAGTTGCCATCTCGACACGCTGGAGACCGCGTTCTCTTTCCGAACCCGCATGCTCGATTACCTCTGGGCGGGTCTGCCGATGGTCGCCACGCGGGGCGACGTCTTCGCCTATTTGATCGAGCAGCATGGCCTCGGACGAACGGCCGAGCCCGGTGACGTCGAGGGGCTGGTGGCCGCCCTTTCCGAGCTGATCGAGAATGCGGAGCTACGCGCCGAGTGCCGACGTCGCATCGGTGAGGTCGCGCCCACCTTCCACTGGTCTTCGGTACTCGCACCGCTCATCGACTTTTGTCGTGCACCGCGTCGGGCCCCCGACCTTCGGGATCCGTGGACGGCCGCTCGCCTACGTCGCGCGACCGGCCAAATCTACCGCTCGGTCCGTGGCTGGCGACGCAACCTGGAACTCGTCGCCGAGCACTATCAGACCGGAGGTTTGCGCCGGGTATTGGCGAAGATGGCCGCACGTTTCGGCCGACGATTCGTCTCCGTGCTGGCCTGGGTCTTCGAACGACGTCGACCGTCGAGGGCCCGCCGGTAAGCCTCGATCGTCAGGTGGGCGCAGCGTTCCCAGGTGAACTCCGTAGCCCACGCCCTGCGGCGCGCTTCGGCGTCCCGATCCTCGCGGTCGTGCTCGGCGTGACGGAGCGCATCCGCCAACGCTTCGGGATCACCCACCGGAAAATAGCGGGCCAAGCCGCCCGTCACCTCCCGCAGTGCGGGCACGTCGCTGGCGACGACCGGAGTCCCGCACGCCAGCGCTTCCAAGGCCGGAAGGCCGAAGCCCTCGTAACGCGAGGGCATCACCAGGGCGGTGGCTCCTGCGGTCAGCGCTCGCAGCACTTCGTGGGGAAGGAAGCCGAGCCGGATCACCCGGCCGGTCGCGAGATCCTCTGTCGGCACGTGCACACCTCCCCAGCCCTCGGGCCCGACGACTACCAGGGGAGGCGCGTCATGAGCGGTGGCACAGAGCTGACGATGGGCCAGCAGAAGATCACTTAGGTTCTTCCGCGGTTCGAGGGTGCCGACGAAGAGGAAGTACCGCTCGGGGACGCGGTATGCCGCTCGCGCGGCGGCATCGAGGGGGCGGGCCGTCGTCCATGCGCGGTCGACTCCGAGGGGGGTGACCGCCACCCTCTCCGGCGGGTACCCGTAGACCCGGCACAGATCATCGGCGGTGGCCTGCGACGGAGTGATCACAATGTCGGCTCGCCGCAGCGCGCGGGGAACCAGGACCTGGTAGGCGCGGGACGCCGCATCGACGGTGTCCGGATGCAGCACGAAGGCGAGGTCGTGGATGGTGACGATCCCCGCCGCCCGCAGCCTTGGTGGGAGCACGAAGTTGGTCCCATGAAAGATCTCGACCGCACCGCAGAACAGCTCGACGGGGGGAACGTCGAAGCGGGTCCACATCGCGCGAACCAGGCGCGCGGGCACTCGGGGGGACCGAATCCTGGCTCCACGCGGAATCTCCGGCGTCCGTCGCAACCGGCCGCGCCAGGTGAAGGCGGTGAGGGTGAGGTCGACCGCGTCGATCTCACTGAGGGCTTCGGTGATGTGGGCGACGTAACGGCCTACTCCGGTACGGGTCCCGAGCAGAGGGGTGGCGTCGAGCGCGACCTTCACCCCGGCATGGTGCCATAGGTGGCATGAGCCAGGTCTGCGAGCTACACGAACCGTTTCTGCCGTAGCATGGTCGCGCGACCTTCATCCCACACCGTGTGGGGCCGTTGAAGCCGGGAGTCAGACTGTCATGGCGCACGTGGTGGAACTATGGCGTTATCGCGGTCTGATCGGCAATTTTGCGAGCCGGGAACTCAAGTCGAAGTACAAGCACAGCGTGTTGGGGTGGGCATGGTCCCTGATCAACCCGGCCGCCACTCTCGCGATATTCACCGTCGTCTTCTCCACCATATTTCGGGCACAACCGCCCGCCGCCCACAACGGGATGACGAGCTACGTCGTTTACTTGTTCATCGGGTTGGTGGTCTGGAATTTCTTCAACAACATCGTCAATGGCAATATGGCGGCTCTGGTGGGCGCCGGGAGTTTGCTCAAGAAGATTTACTTTCCCCCATATGCGCCGGTCCTCGGGAATTCCCTCTCGGCCCTCGTGCAGACCGCGATCGAATTCGTCGTGCTCCTCGGGGTGCTTCTCGGAGTCGGAAACGGCTGGTGGAGCTTCCTCCTCACCCCGGTGCTGCTGGCGCTGTTGTTGGTCTTTGCTACCGGCATAGGTTTGATCTTCGCGTTGCTCAATGCTTTCTACCGAGACGTGAGCTACCTGGTGGGAGTCGTCCTCCAACTGATTTTCTACGCGACTCCCGTCATCTGGCCGCCCGATCTGCTGCTCGCGCACCGGCATGGAGAACTTGCCCTGCATGTGCTGCAGGTGAGTCCGCTGTATCAATTCGTCGAAGCTTTCCGGGACATCCTGTGGAGGGACGTCGTTCCGTCACCGAGTCGGTGGGGATGGTTGCTGCTCGCATCCGCTGTCAGTATCGGTGTCGGTCTGGTCGTCTTCATCCGCGGTTCACGTGACGTGAGCGAGGAACTGTGAGCGAACGTCCACCAGCGGTCATCGTCGATCACGTGACGAAGGAATTCAAGCTGTACCGTGATCGGCGCACCAGCCTCAAGGAGTTGGTGACGACGGGCCGTCCCAGCCGCTACGAACGCTTCCGTGCGCTGGACGACGTGAGCCTGGTCGTTCCAGCCGGCTCCACGTACGGGCTGATCGGCTCCAACGGATCGGGGAAGACGACGTTGCTCAAGCTCATGGCCGGCGTGCACCGGCCGACCAAGGGAACCGTCAAGCACAACGGCCGTGTGTCGGCGTTGCTAGAGCTGGGTGCGGGTTTCCATCCCGAGCTCTCCGGACGGGACAACGTCTACTTGAACGGTTCGATCCTCGGATTGAGCCGAAAGCAGATCGCGGCGGCGATGGATGACATCGTGGAATTCAGCGGACTGCGTGACTTCATCGACACGCCGGTGAAGGTCTACTCGTCGGGGATGTACGTACGGCTCGGATTCTCGGTCGCCGTCAATCTCGACCCCGAAATCCTCATCATCGATGAGATCATCGCTGTGGGAGACGAGGAGTTCCAGCGGCGATGCTTCGATCACCTCTATAAGTTGCGGAAGCGCGGAGTGACCATCATCTTCGTCTCGCACAGCATGCCGCTCGTCCAAACCCTCTGTGATCGCGCAGCCTGGATCGACAAAGGCGTCCTTCGTGCAGAAGGTCCGCCGACCGAGGTGGTCGACGCCTATCTCGCCACCATCAACCAGGCCGAACGCGAGCGTCTGGACTCGACGGGCGCGACCGACCTTCTCTCCGAAGACGAAGACACCACCGGCACCGGTCGCCGCGGCAGTGGTGAGATCAAGGTAACGAGGGTGAGTTTCCTCGACGCGCAGGGAGAGCCGACCCTAGCGGCTGCGACCGGCGAAGGCGTCACCGTCAGGATTCATTTCGCGGCGCGTGAACCGGTGAACGATCCGGTCTTCGGTTTGGCGTTTCATACTGAGAACGGGGTCCTGGTCAGCGGTCCGAACACCGAGTTCGCCGGTCTGCGACTCGGAACCCTCGACGGCACCGGTTTCATCGACTACACCCTCGATCCCTTGCCGCTACTGCCGGGCAACTATCTCGTGTCCGCTGCGGTCACCGATCGCACTCTGCTCCATGTTTTCGATTACCGGGATCGGGCATTCACTCTCACGGTGCAACCAGGGAGCTCACCCGATCGCTTCGGCCTGGTCGCTTTGCCCGGTCGGTGGTCGACGGTGAGACGCACTGAAGACGAACCGTTGGAGGCACTCTCGTGAAGGTCAACCTCGGCTGTGGTCTGGCGTACTTGGAAGGATGGACGAACGTCGATGCCGATCCCGGTGTGAGAGCTGACATCTACCTCGATGCGGTCGAGTTCGTTCGGCGATACGGAGATCAAGTCGAGGAAATATATCTCGGCCACTTTCTCGAGCACGTCATGCCGAGTTATGCGCTGTCGCTGCTCCGACTCATCAATGAGAAATTACCGCCGGGAGCGACGGTGTCCGCGGTTACGCCCGACATGAGGGCCATTTTTCAAGCGTATATGTCGGGGGAATTGAGCAATGAAGAACTCAATATGTCGTACGTCTACTCCTACGTGCAGCCATCCCACCATGTGTGGTGTTACGACCAGGAGTCGTTGCTCGATCTGTTTCGGCGTGCCGGCTTCGAAGATGTGCAACCGATCACGGACGTCTCCCGTCATCCCCCGGTCTTCCACAAGGAGGGTCCCGACGCGCGTTGGCAGTGTGGTGTGCGCGCCACCGCGACGGGACGCCCGGTCTCACCGGTGGAATCCGAGGTGGAGCGGCTCGTCGTGACCGAGCGTGCCACCGATTCACCACCTCGGCTTGCGCCGGACACCCTCACCGACGACCACCTTCTCGTTCATCGCGTGCAAGAACTCCGGCGTGCGCTCATCCGCGAATACGAGCGTCGGCGTATGGTCGAACGCCACCTCGAAGACCTCACCGCCAAGCGCCAACCCGACGAAGGCCACGGGCAAAACAACGGACCAGTGGCGGTGCCGGAGGTAGGAGGGCGCCATCCTCTCGGTGAACGACCGCAAGAGGTGAGTGAGGGGAGTAGTTGGCGCGAGAAGCTCAAAACGCAGGCAAAAGCTGCGCTCCCTCCAGGATCACCTGGTCGCATCGCCGCTCTCGGTGCTCTGCATCTGTATCGCGAAGGAAAGCGAACCCTGCGCGACCTGAAACGGATCGCGGCGGAAGCTGGTCTCGCCGGCGGCTCGCTCGCTTACCAGAAGTGGTGCGCTCTCCACGGACCTGATCGGGATCACTTGCGGGCTCAGCGGATCGCATCGCGCGATGCAGCGCAGCCGCCTACCTTCCTGGTGTGCGTGCTGGCAGAGCGAGCAGGCGGCGAGCTGATCGAGGCAACGCTCAGGAGCATTCGTGAACAGTCCTGGGAGCACTGGGCTGTGGCGCTGTGCGTCCCCGAATCCGAGGCGGCGCAAGCGGATCGTGCGACGACACCGAATGCCGCGATGGGATCGCGCGTTGCCGTGGTTGCGGGTGCGGATCAGTTCCTCGCTTTGCGCAAAGCCGTGGAAGACCACGACCGCGATTTCGTGATCATTGTGGAGGCAGGGGACCTGCTGGCCCCCGATTGCTTGTTCGAGGTGGCACGTGCCGCTTGGCAAGACCCGCTGCTCGACCTCGTCTATTGGGACGACGACGTGATCGATGCGCGGGGTCGTCGTCATGACCCGCTCTTCAAGCCCTCGTGGTCGCCGGAGATGCTCGTCGGCATCAACTATCTGGCCCAATCATTCGCGATTCGCCGCGCCCGAATGCTGGTTCGCGGCAGCGTGCGTGACGGCTTCGGCGAGGCCACGCTGTGGGATTTGCTGCTCCGCTCGGATCTGCGACCCGATCGGGTGGCCCGCGTGCCTCGCGTGCTCACCCACCTGCGCCGCAGGCTGTACGGCCTGGGCGAACCCGGATGTCGCGCCGTCCAAGAAGAGCTTCGTGCTCGCGGGTTGGCCGCGAAAGCAGAACTCACGGAGTCGGTGGTGCGGATTCGTTGGGAACATCCGACATGGCCGCTGGTTTCCGTGGTGATCCCGACACGACACAACCGACCACTGCTCCAGCGGGTGCTCGCCGGACTTCGTGCGACCGACTATCCGGCCTTCGAAATCCGTATCGTCGACAACGGTGGGCGTTCGCAGGAAAACGAAGAGTGGTATCGCGACCAGCTAGCCGGGTTGGACGCCGAGGTTCTGTGGTGGGAGGAAACCCCGTTCAACTACTCGCGGGTCAACAATGCGGCTGCCGCGCGAACCCGAGGCGAGGTCTTGGTCTTCCTCAACGACGACATCGAACTCACCGATCCCAGCTGGCTGCGGGAATTGGTGGGCTGGGCCACCGTCCCTGATATCGGTCTTGCCGGCATGCAGCTCACTGGTCCGGACGGCAAGATTCAACACGGTGGGGTCATCCTCGGCCTCGGTGGATTCGCCGACCATCTTTTCCAAGGCATGGCTCCCGACTCGTGGTCCCTGCTCGGACACACCGGCTGGTACCGCAACGTCCTCTCCGTCACGGGAGCCTGCGTCGCCGTTCGCCGCGAGGTCTTCGAGAAAGTGGGAGGATTCGATGAGAGATTCGTCTTGTGCGGCAGTGATGTCGCACTTGGGCTCGACCTCACGGTGGGCGGGCTCCGTAACGTCTGCACTCCCTTCGGCGGGGTCCGTCACCTTGAATCGGCGACTCGGGGGACCGACATCCCTCGTCAGGACTTCTTCATCAGCTACTGGCGGTACAACCCGTGGCTCTACGGCGGGGATCCGTATTTCTCCCCCCACTTGTCGACCGCGAGTCGAGAACTGAGGTTGCGCCGTCCCCGCGAACGTGGTCCTCTCTCGCGGGTTTCCGCCGTTCTCGGGCGCGAACTGGAGATCTTCCGCCAGCGTAATGACACCGCTGAGTCGACCATGCTCGCCGGGATATGTGAAGCCGACGACGTCGACGTCGCGGCTGTCGCACGGCTGCACGAACAAAACGGCGGACGCATCGACGTCCGCGTCATCAACTGGTACATTCCCGGGATAGATTCGCCTTTCTACGGAGGAATCAACACCGCACTGCGGATCGCGGACCATCTGGCGAGGCATCACGGCGTACAGAATCGCTTCGTCGTCTGGAGCAGGCCGGAAGAGGAGTTCGTCCGCTCGGCACTGATGGCCGCATTCCCTTCGCTCGCGAACGCGGACATCACTTTTCTCGACACGATAAGTGGTGCGAGTCAGGAGTTGGTGCCTCCTGCCGATGTCTCGATCGCGACGCTCTGGGTGACCGCCTACGCCGTCCTGCATGCCAGGAACGATCGTCGCAAGTTCTACCTCGTCCAGGATTTCGAACCGGTTTTCTATCCGGCGAGTACCTTGTATGCATTGGCCGAGGAGAGTTATCGCCTTGGTCTCTACGGTTTGTGCAACACCGAGAACCTGCGCCGCATCTACGTGGAGGAGTACGGCGGCAAGGCGATGTCCTTCATGCCGGCCGTGGATCGATCGGTGTTCCATCCCCACGGCCGCCCGTGGCGGGGAGAAGATGATCCGGTGACGCTCTTCGTCTACGCGCGTCCGGGACATTGGCGCAACTGCTGGGAGCTGGCATCACTGGCCCTTCGCGAACTCAAGAATCGCCTCGGGAACCGAGTTCGTATCGTCACCGCAGGCTCGTGGGCGGTCGATCCCGCCGCCGAGAGTTTCGTGAAGAATCTCGGGCTCCTGAGTTACCAGGCGACGGGAGAGCTGTACCGGCACTGCGATGTCGGGATGGCCCTGACCGTGTCGAAGCATCCGTCGTATCTTCCGCTCGAATTGATGGCGTGCGGCGTCCCGGTGGTCGCGTTCGACAACCCGTCCGGGTACTGGATTTTGGAGAATGGGGAGAACTCGCTCCTCGCCCGACGCACCGTCGCCGGTCTTGCCGACGCTCTCGAGCGCCTGTGTGTCGATCGTCCGTTGCGCGAGAAGCTCGCCGCGAATGCGCTGGCGACGATCGATGCCCACTACTCGAGCTGGGATCA
Organism: Acidothermus sp.; assembly: GCA_023512015.1. Taxonomy (GTDB): domain Bacteria; phylum Actinomycetota; class Actinomycetes; order Acidothermales; family Acidothermaceae; genus Acidothermus. Next base: position 10,600 of record JAIMAI010000041.1, read on the forward strand.
CGCACTGAGCGGCATCTACGACTACCTATGTGATCCCGAATCCTTCGGCCGGTAGCCTCGGCGTTTCGGCGCGAGGGGTATTGCCTCGTCGGCGTGGTCTCTTCCCCTCGATTCGTTCGCTGGTTACTGTTGTGACGCCTGGGACTTGCGTTACCACTTCAGTGTCCTGTGACGAGTGCCGAGGCTCCGAGGTGGGGGGAACGGTGCCACGCCGTGTGGTGTTCGGAGCCGCTGCCGAAGGAGAGTCATGCCGACGCACCGATCGATCGCGCCACGACGCACGTGGGGACGCGTCTTCGCAGTAGTCGGTCTTTTGGGGACACTGGTCGCGATCGGGCCCACTACCATCGGGTCGGTCCGTCCAGCGCAGGCCGAGGAGTACGTACCCGTCTCCGCAGACGGGACCTTCACGATCCGCGGCCACGGGTTCGGTCACGGGATCGGGATGAGTCAGTACGGCGCTTTGGGCGCCGCCAAGGCCGGACTCTCCGTGGACCAAATCCTCACCTTCTACTACCCGGGCACGGTTCGTCATGACGTCGGCGATCCACTGATCCGGGTCCACCTCACCGGCTACGACGTTCCCGTGAAACCTGGGACCACCGACGGGATCACCCTTGGGGCTCCTCCCGGCCAGACGATGACCGTCAAGGATCTCGCGAGCGGCAAGACCGTCACGGGCCCTGCCACCAAGTACAAGGTGATGGTGCCGTCTACGAGCATGCTGAGCGTCTGGATGCTCATCGATCCGTCGACCAAGACCTGGGGACCCGTGAACATCGGGAATTCCGGTCAGGTGCAGGGGCCGGTGGAATTCAGCACCTCCGGTGGGGTGCGGATCTACTCGGCGGACGGGACGGCCCGCCAGTACCGCCAGACGATCCGCATCGTGCGAACGGCACCCGGCAGCATGACGATCGCGGCGGTGAACTACGTCGACATGCAGGGATACCTCCGCGGTGTGGTGCCGCGAGAAATGCCCGACTGGTGGGGGGCCGACGCGCCTGCCGCCCTGCAGGCTCAGGCGGTCGCGGCCCGGTCCTACGCCCTTGCGGTCTCCAACCCCACCGGTTTGTGGGATATCTGCGATACGACGGCTTGCCAGGTCTACGGCGGCCAGGCGATCGTCGATGCGCAGGGGAACGTCACGAACTTGGAGGGCACGTATTCCCCCAAGGCGATCGATGCCACCGCCGGGTACGCCTTGTACTACAACGGTGCTCCCGCGTTCACCCAGTTCTCTGCCTCCAACGGCGGCTACACCGCACGGGGGAGCAAACCGTACCTGGTCGCGAAGTCCGATCCGTACGACACCGCCCAGGTGGATCCCAACGTCGACTGGACGGTCACCGTCTCGGCGGCGTCCTTGAAAGCAGCGTTCGACAAGGATAACTCGATAGGGACGGTGCAGGCGATCGACGTGGTTTCCCGCGACGGCTACGGTGATTTCGGCGGTCGGATCACCTCCCTGCGCCTCGTCGGTTCCAAGCAGATCTTGTACGTGAGTACTTTCCTGGGCCTGAAGTCCAATTACTGGGTGGTGGAATCGGATCCGAGCCCCAACCCAATGGTCCTTGGATACGGTCGCGCGGTTGGTAATTTCGAAGCGGCGTCCGCGGCGGGGCCGGGTCGACTCGCGGTTTCCGGCTGGTCGTTCAACAATTCCTACCCATCGGTGGCCGATTACGTCGACGTCTACATCGACGGCGCCATGGCCGGCCGCCTCACCGCGAACCAGTCGCGTCCGGATGTAGCGGCCGCGTTCCCGGGTGCCGGTCCCTACCACGGTTTCTCAGCCGCCTTCTCAGCCTCGGGCGGAACGCACCGGGTCTGCGTCTACGGCATCGACGGGGTGCAGAACCCGGTGTTGGGATGCCGCACGGCGACCCTGCCTTCGGGGAATCCTGGCGGGAACTTGGAATCGGCCGCCGACGGCCACGGTGCCGTGACGGTGGCCGGTTGGGCTCTCGACCCCGATACCGCGGCGCCGATCGCCGTCCACGTCTACGTCGACGGTCGGTTCGGTGCGGCGGTCACCGCCGACGGCGCGCGCCCCGACGTCGGCAGCGCTTTCCCCGGCTACGGTCCCGCGCACGGATTCGTCTCGTCGGTTCCTACCTCCGTCGGGTCGCATCAGGTCTGCGTTTACGCGATCAATACCGGGTTGGGAACCGCGAATCCGTTGCTC
>JAIMAI010000042.1 GCA_023512015.1 Acidothermus sp.
ATGGTCTCCGTCGCCGCCGCCAACACTTCCAGCGGCGGGAAGAGCACCCCGACCGCGGCTATGACGAGGGCGGCAACGGTCGCCATCGTGGCCACGGATTCGGCGAATTTCGCGACGTTGCGCAGCGCTTCTTTCCAATGCCGGGAGGTCCATTGACCGGCGCGGTGCGCGAGTTGCCGCCACCACCGCTGGTGGGGCAGGGGTGGTGGGGTAGCAGACTCGAGCAGGGCCGCCGTCCTTTGGGCTAATCCCGCGAATTCCTCGCGTGAGGTCGCTGCCCGAGCTTGTGCGGCCTCCAGACGATTTCGTGCCTCGGATACCAGCAACGCGTAGCGGGGTGCCGTCGCCGGAGGGGCAGCCGTCCCGTTGGCGTGCGCCGTTGCTGCAGTCGCGGAGCCGTCCCGTTGGCGTGCGCCGTTGCTGCAGTCGCGGTGTCGTGAGCGGTGGCCGCGGCGAGGCGCCGTTCCGCATCTGCGAGATCCTCCGCCGCGCGGAGGGCGCTGCGGGTAGCCGCCCGCTCCTCGTGCTGCACATCACCCAGACGGATCGCGTATCGCTGCAGAATTCGTCCGCCTTCTTGATACGCGACCGCGACGACGTCCAATTCTCGCGAAAGATGGGCCAGTCGATCCTCAGCGTGCGACGCGGCCACACCTCGCCAGAAAGCGTTCACGTGGGCCACAGACCGCAAAGTGTCCGCGAGCTCGGCAGCCTCCGCTCCGATTTGCACGAGCTGCCGACTGACCGCGGAAATCGTCGGAGGATCACCCGAAATTCCGGAATTCGAATCGACCATGACGCTGGACGCTAGCCGATCGATCGCTGGTACGCGACCCGCCTACTCCGACGCTGTGGAAAACCGGTCGTCGGAACAGTGGACGGCGTCCGGCGGCGGCCACACGACGTGGCAGACTCCCGGTGTGGTCTGGATCGTCGTCGCTGTCATCGTGTTCGTGGTCGCCGTCCTCCTCGGGACGACGTACGCCGTCCGCAGCCGGTCACGCGGCGGCGGAGACCGCCCGCGACGCGCCTCCGCCGTCAGCGGGCCGGCGGACGCGCCGTCCGCCGCGAAGATGTCGGCCGAAACCGCACCCGAGGCCACGCACGCCGTCGAGACCGAGGCCGTTCGGAACGCGAACGTTGCGGCCCAGAGCGTTTCACGCCAGGCCCCCGACGAGACCGCTGCGCGACCGGGCGTCATCGAAACACCCCTCGGCATCGGCGGTCGATTGCCGCGGTTGCGAGAACGCCTGGCGCGATCGGAATCGGCGCTCGGCCGCGGCTTACTGGCCCTACTCAGCCGCGATCGACTCGACGACGCGACCTGGCAGGACGTCGAAGACCTCCTGCTCACCGCCGACGTCGGACTCCCGGCCACCTCCGACCTCGTCTCCTCTTTGAGAACTCAGGCGAAGGTCCTCGGGACCCGCACCGCTGACGACGTCCGCGCGCTGCTGCGTAACGCCCTCCTCGACGTCGTCGACGGCGGACTCGATCGCAACCTGCGGGTCGACCGAGGTCCCCAAGGTCCGGCGGTCGTCCTCGTCGTCGGTGTCAACGGCACCGGCAAGACGACCACGGTCGGCAAACTCGCCCGACTCCTCGTGGCGCAGGGCAAGACCGTGGTGCTCGGGGCCGCAGACACCTTTCGCGCTGCGGCTGCCGACCAGCTGGAAACCTGGGGACGCCGAGTAGGGGTCCCCACCGTGCGGGGTGCGGAGGGTGCCGATCCGGCGTCGGTGGCTTTCGAGGCGGTGCGGGCCGGCATCGAGCAGGAGGTGGACGTCGTCCTGCTCGATACCGCAGGTCGCCTGCACACCAAGACGGGCCTCATGGATGAGCTCGGGAAAATCAAGCGGGTGGTGGAAAAACGCTGCCCGGTGAGCGAGACGCTCCTCGTCCTCGACGCCACGATCGGCCAGAACGGATTCGTCCAAGCCAAGGTCTTCGCCGAAGTCGTCGACGTCTCCGGGGTGGTCCTCACCAAGCTCGACGGTACGGCAAAAGGGGGCATCGTGATTTCCGTGCAACGGGAATTGGGAGTTCCGGTCAAATTAGTCGGGATCGGAGAGGGTCCCGACGACCTCGCGCCGTTCGATCCGGCGGCGTTCGTCGACGCCTTGATCGGCGCGTGACGTGCCGGTCACACGCAGGGTGAAGCACACGACCAAGCCCGCGGTGCCGATCGGCGTTACTGGCTCGTAACGTGCTCGTCGTTTCTTTGACCTGTTCGAAACACGCGAAGGTGATGGCGGTAACTCAGCCGCGCCATCGTGAGGTGCCAACACCACCCCCGCGCTGAGGCGTGCGCAACGGCGTACGTCGGAGCGGGGCCGGCACCGAGACGACGGGAGAACGATGGATCCGACGACACACGTCAACTGGGGAAACACGGCGTGGATGCTCACGGCGACCGCGCTCGTGTTGCTGATGACCCCCGGCCTCGCCTTCTTCTACGGAGGAATGGTGAGGGCCAAGAACGTGCTCGCCATGCTCATGCAGAACTTCATCTGTATGGGAATCGTGAGTGTGTTGTGGGTCATCGACTTGTTCAGCATCGCTTTCGGACCCGACACCCTCGGCGGGTTCATCGGCGATGCGGCGCGCTATTTCGGCCTGCACCACGGCGCCGATTTGTGGAGCACCGGGAACGGCGTCCCCACCACCATCATCGCCGCGTTCCAGATCACTTTCGCCATCATCACCGCCGCGCTCATCACCGGGGCGGTCGCCGACCGGCTGAAATTCGCGCCGTTCATCGTTTTCGTCACGGCCTGGTCGATCCTTGTGTATGCGCCTATCGCCCACTGGGTCTGGGGTGGCGGGTGGCTCGCGCAACACTCGGTGGAGGACTTCGCCGGCGGGACCGTCGTCCACATCAATGCCGGCGCGGCCGGGGTCGCGCTCACCCTCGTTCTCGGACGGCGAATCGGCTGGCCGAACGAACGCATGCGTCCGCACAACGTGCCGTTCGTGCTGCTCGGCGCGGGATTGCTGTGGTTCGGGTGGCTCGGCTTCAACGCCGGAAGCGAACTGGCCGCCGACCAAGTCGCGGGATATGCGTTGGTCAACACCATCGTGGCGACCGCGGCGGCGATGCTCGGTTGGCTGGTCGTCGAGCGGATTCGTGACGGTCACCCGACCACCCTCGGGGCGGCTTCCGGTCTGGTCGCCGGGCTGGTCGCCATCACCCCCGCCTGCGCCTTCGTGAGTCCGCTCGGTGCGATCGTGGTCGGCGCCGCAGCCGGTGTGCTCTGCGCTCTCGCGGTTTCCCTGAAATTCAAGGCGCGCATCGACGACTCCCTCGACGTTTTCGCCGTCCACCTCATCGGAGGCGTCGTCGGAGCCCTCTCCATCGGGTTCCTCGGCGACTCGGCGATAAACAGCGCCGGCCACGACGGATTGTTCTACGGAGGTGGTTTCCTCCAACTCGGCCGGCAGGCGATGGGCGTCTTCTCCGTCCTCGCCTACGATTTCGTCGTCACTTTCCTCATCGCGAAAGCCATCGACAAGGTGATGGGCTTGCGGGTGAGTAGGGACGTCGAACTCGAAGGTCTCGACATCAACCTGCACGCCGAATCGGCGTACGATTTCGGCGCCCCAGCCACGCACGCCACGACCCCGGTGGTCGCCGCTGCCCGGACGAAGGTGGACGCATGAAACTCATCACCGCCATCATCAAGCCGTTCAAATTGGACGACGTCAAAGCCGCCCTCGAAGCCTTCGGCGTCACCGGGATGACGGTGAGCGAAGCGAGCGGATACGGCCGGCAGCGCGGCCACACCGAGGTCTACCGCGGCGCCGAATACGAGGTCGACCTCGTGCCGAAAATCCGTATCGATGTGTTGACCGACGATGCCGACGCCGAGGATGTCATCGATGTCATCGTGAAAGCCGCGCAGACCGGGAAAATCGGCGACGGCAAGGTATGGAGCGTGCCGGTCGACACCGTCGTCCGGGTACGAACGGGAGAACGAGGCGTCGCAGCCCTGTGACCGACGCATTTCTCGACGCGGTGGCGGCCCTGGACACCGCCCGGGGCCGCCGCTGCGTGGAGGTGGACGCCTGGTTGGCCGGACTCCTCACCGACGCCACCGCCGGAAATCCGGTCGGTTTGGCGCTCGTCGCCGTCGGCGGGTACGGGCGGAGGGAACTCGGGCCCGGGAGTGACCTCGACGTGGTCCTGCTCCATGAGGGGCGACCGGATATCGCGGCGGTCGCCGACAAAATCTGGTATCCGATTTGGGACGCCGGCCGACGCCTGGACCATTCGGTGCGAACCGTCGCCGAGGCGCTGGCCATGGCCGCTCGCGACCTTCGCGTCGTCCTCGGCCTGCTGCACGCGCGCGCGGTCGGCGGGGACGCGACGCTGGTGACCCGGCTGCGCGAGCAGGTCCTCAAGGCGTGGCGGGCCGAAGCCAAACGCCGCCTACCGGAGCTTCGGGATTCCTGCCTCCAGCGGGCGGAGCGGCACGGCGAGGTGGCCTTCCTCCTCGAACCCGACCTCAAAGAAGCGCGGGGAGGGCTGCGCGACGTCGACGCCTTGGATGCGATCGCCGCCGCGTGGGTGGCGACCGGACCCAACGCCGCGACCCGTGCCGCCCAGCGCCACCTGCTCGCCGTCCGTGATGCTCTCCAGGAAGTCACCGGTCGGCCGACGGCGCGGCTGGTCAGACAAGACCAGGACGCCGTCGCTCATCGGCTCGGCCTTCCCGACGCCGAGGCGCTCGCCGGTGTGGTCGCCGCTGCCGGGCGGACCATCGCGTACGCCTCCGACGTGACGTGGCGGTCCGTCGAGGGGGCGCTGGGTCGTCGACCCCGCACCGCTCGTCGTCCGTTGGCCGGCGGAGTCGTCGAGCAAGGGGGAGAAGTCGTGCTCGCCCGCGGCGTCGACCCAGCCCGTGATCCCGGGCTCGTGCTGCGGGTCGCGGCCGCCGCGGCTCAGGCCGGCCTCCCGCTCGCACCGCCCACGGTCGCCGTGTTGGCCGAGCAGTGTCCTCCGCTCCCTACGCCGTGGCGTGGCTCCGATCGTGACGCTTTTTTGGCGTTGCTCGGCGCCGGGCCGCCTTCTCTGCCGGTGTTCGAGGCCCTCGACCAGGCCGGTTTGCTGGTCCGTCTCATTCCGGAGTGGGAGGCGGTGCGGTTCCGTCGCCAACGCACCCCGCTGCACCGGTTCACCGTCGACCGGCACCTCATCGAAACGGTGATCGAGGCTTCCGCGCTGACCCGCCGTGTCGCCCGCCCGGATTTGCTCCTGATCGGGGCGTTCCTCCACGACATCGGCAAGGGCTTCGAGGGGGACCATTCCGAGCGCGGGGCGTCGGTCGCCGAAGAGATGTGCCGACGGATGGGCTTTACCCCGGACGACGCCGCAACCGTGGCCGCGATGGTGCGCCTGCATCTGCTCCTTCCCCGGACGGCGGTCCGCCGGGATCTCGGTGATCCGCTGACCGTTGCGGACGTCGCCGAGCACATCGCTTCCCCGCAGCTGTTGGAGCTGCTGCACGCCCTTGCGGAGGCAGACGGGCGGGCAACCGGAGTGTGGGACGACTGGCGAGCCCGCTTGATCGGGGAGCTGGTCGAGCGGGTCGGTGCGCATCTGGCCGGTTCTCCCCCTCCTCCGCCCGAGATCGAGGTTTCGGCCGCGGCCCGAGCCGCGGCGGCACGCGGCGAACTGCAGGTTCTCCTCACCGAGGAGGCCGGCGGGCCGCGCCTCACCCTGGTCGCCCCGGACCGTCCGGGACTGCTGTGGCGGGCGGCGGGAGTGCTGGCCCTGCACCGCCTGACGATCCGCGGGGCACGGGCCACTTCGGTCGGCCCGATGGCCGTCACCGTCTTCGACGTCGAACCGATCTACCTCGCGGACGTCGACCCCGACCGCATCCGCGACGACCTGCGCCGGGCGCTCGACGGTTCGCTCGACCTGCCCACCCTGATGGCTCGTCGCGCAGCAAGCGCGGGTTCGCCTCATCGTCGCGCCCCCGCCTCGGTCGTCCTGCCGCGGGCGTCCCAGGACTCGACCGTGTTCGAAATCCGTGCCCACGACCGCCCCGGATTGCTCTTCACGATCGCGCGGTTGCTGGCGGACGCCGGCCTGGACGTTCGCGCGGCGAAGGTCGACACCCTCGGCGCGGAGGTCGTCGACGTCTTCTACGTCACCGACACCGAGGGGCGGCCCCTGTCCGCGCAGACCGCCGAGGAGATGCGCCGGGTCTTGGAAGCCGGACTCCACTGAGGGGTCGCCCGGTAGGCTCGACCCGTGTTCGACGCTCTCGCCGGAAAACTGGAAACGACTTTCCGCGCCCTACGGGGCCGCGGGCGGCTCTCGGACGCCGACATCGACGCCACCCTGCGCGACATCCGCGTCGCCTTGTTGGAGGCCGACGTGGCCCTCCCCGTCGTCCGGGATTTCGTCGATGCCGTGCGGGAACGGGCGCGTGGAGCGCAACTGTCGCAGGCGCTCAATCCGGCGCAACAAGTCATCGCCATCGTCAACGACGAACTGATCCGAATTCTCGGCGGCCAGACGCACCGCCTACGCTTTGCGAAGAATCCGCCGACGGTCATCATGCTCGCCGGGTTGCAAGGGTCGGGGAAAACCACCGCTGCGGCGAAACTCGCCCGGTGGCTCGCCCGCCAAGGTCACACTCCGTTGCTCGTCGCCGCGGATTTGCAGCGCCCCAATGCCGTCGAGCAACTGCGCATTCTCGGTGAGCGGGCCGGTGTTCCGGTCTTCGCCCCCGAGCCGGGCAACGGTGTGGGCGATCCGGTGAAAGTCGCGGAAGCCGGCGTCGGCGAAGCCCGGCGCAAACTCCACGACGTCGTGGTCATCGACACCGCGGGTCGGCTGGGAGTCGACGCCGAGATGATGCGGCAGGCGGCGGACATCCGCGACGCGACCGAACCGCACGACATCCTTTTCGTCGTCGACGCGATGATCGGACAAGATGCCGTCGCCACCGCGCGCGCCTTCCTCGACGGCGTGGGCTTCGACGGCGTCGTCCTTACGAAATTGGACGGCGATGCGCGCGGCGGTGCGGCCCTGTCGGTGGTTTCCGTCACCGGCCGGAACATCCTTTTCGCCAGCACCGGGGAGAAACTCGACGATTTCGATGTCTTCCACCCCGACCGCATGGCCTCCCGCATCCTCGGCATGGGCGACGTCCTGACCCTCATCGAGCAGGCCCAGGCGGCATTCGACGCCGAGCAAGCCGCGCAGGCCGCGCAGAAACTCACCGCGGGCGACTTCACCCTCGATGACTTCTTGGAGCAGTTGAACGCCGTCCGGAAAATGGGTCCGATAGCCGGAATTCTCGGCATGATTCCCGGGATGAGCCAGTTCAAGGACGCCATTTCCCAGATCGATGACCGCGACCTCGACCGCGTCACCGCAATTATTCGGTCGATGACCCCCGCGGAACGAGCCGATCCGAAAATTCTCAACGGCTCGCGCCGGGCACGCATCGCCCGCGGTGCCGGCGTGACGGTGACCGAAGTGAACGGCTTGGTCGACCGTTTCTTCCAAGCCAAGGCGATGATGAAACAGGTCGCGGGTGGGGGTTTCCCGGGAATGGGATTTCCCCGCAAGGCCACCAAAGCCGCGAAGTCCAAGAAGGGCGGCAAGAAAAAGCCGGCGCGCCCAACGCCGGGAAAGCGGGCCACGGGGGCGATACCCGGCGGGATCCCCACCGGTTTCCCGAGCGGCGGAGGCCTCCCGGGCCTCACCGGCCTGCCTCCCGGTTTCCGGCTGCCCGGTAACACCGCCCTGCCCGATCTCAGCAAACTCCGCCTGTCGCGTCCCGAGGACGAGGAGTGACGGCCTGGCATCTTCGCGTCGTCGTCCTCCCCGACGGTGAGCCGCGCGACCTCTACCTGGTCGGTGACCGGCTCACCGCCACCCGTCCGCGGCACACCGAGATCACCACGATTGCCGACGGCGGCTACGCGCTTCCGGGCCTGGTCGACGTCCACTGTCACGTCGGTCTCACCGCCGAGGGAGCCGCCGACCTCGCCACGTCCCGTGAGCAGGCGCTCGCCGATCGGGACCGCGGTGCTCTGCTGCTCCGCGACGCTGGCGCTCCGGTGCGTTACCCCGAGTTGGACGACGATCCCGCTCTCCCGCGGATCGTCCACGCCGGCCGACACATCGCCCGGACCCGCCGCTACCTCAAGGGGTTCGGAATCGAGATCGAGCCGGAGGATCTCGTCGCCACCGTGGAAACCCAGGCCCGCCGCTCCGGAGGGCACGGGCCGCCCTGGGTGAAGATCGTCGCTGATTGGATCGATCGGGACGTCGGAGACCTGGCCCCCTGCTGGCCGGCCGAGGTGCTGGCCGCCGCCGTCCGTCGCGCCCACGAGTTAGGGGCACGGGTCGCCGTCCACGTCTTCGGGGAGGAAGCCCTCCCGGACCTCATCGCAGCGGGGGTCGACTCCATCGAGCACGGAACCGGCCTCACCGACGATACGATCGCGGCGGCCGCCGCCGCGGACATCGCTGTCGTCCCGACCGTGCTCAACGTCCAGACCTTCGACGCGATCGCCGATCGGGCCACCCGTTATCCGGTCTACGCGGCGAGGATGCGGCGGCTCAAACGCTCCGCCGAAGGGCGGCTTCGCGCCGCGTACGAGGCCGGAATCCGGCTCTTCGTCGGTACGGACGCCGGTGGGGGGCTTCCGCACGGGCTGGTGGTCGACGAGATGATCGCTATGGCGGCGATCGGGCTTCCCAACGAGACGGTGCTCGCAGCCGGTTCGTGGGCTGCGCGGAGCTGGCTCGGGTTGCCGGGGATCGTCGAAGGGGCCTTCGCCGATCTCGTGGTGTACGACGACGACCCGCGCCGCGATCTCGCCGTGCTACGTCATCCGCGTCGGATCGTCGTGCGGGGCACCGTCGTGCGCTGACCGTTCGAGCCTGCAAGCGCGGACTGAAGGCCACGTGCGCCGACCCGCCGCCTGCGGTGCGACCGGCGGTTCCTACCGGGGCGGTCTCTGGCAGAATGAAGCGCCGGACTCGCCTCCACGCGAGCCTCCCGACATCGGGAGTCCTTTCTGCGGGTCCGCAGTCCGACCGACACGTCCCGCACGACGAGAGCTGGAGCAGGCAAGAACCGTGGCAGTCAAGATCAGACTTACCCGCATGGGGAAGATCCGCGCGCCGTACTACCGGATCGTCGTCGCCGACGCGCGGACCAAACGCGACGGCCGTGCGATCGAAGAAATCGGGAAGTACCACCCGAAGGAAGAACCCTCCCGCATCGAGGTCAACAGCGAGCGGGTCGCGTACTGGCTGCGGGTGGGGGCTCAGCCGACCGAACCGGTCAAGGCGCTGCTCAAGGTCACCGGTGACTGGCAGCGGTTCACCGGCGAGCCTGCCCCACCCCCGATGAAGACGGCGCCTCCGAAGGCGGACAAGAAGGTCCTCTTCGAAGCGGCAGCCAAAGAGGTTGCCGGCGAACCGCGAGCGGAGGCGACCACCCCACGCAAGCGGGGGAGCGCCAAGAAGGCCGAAGAACCGGAAGCCGCCGCGGCCGCAGCAGCCCAGCCGAGCGATGCTGCCGATCAGACCGCCGAGACCCCAGTTGCGGAGCAGACCACCGAGACCCCTACGGCCGCCCAGAGCGCCGAGACTCCTGCGGCCGAGCAGCAAAGCCCTTCCGCGCAGACCGATGCCGACTCGACCTCCGCGTAACCGGACCCAGCCGACGCCGCTTGCGCCCGAGGTGCTCGAAGACGCCCTCGAACATCTGGTCCGCGGCATCGTCAGCCACCCGGACGACGTCGCGGTGGCAAGCCACCCGGGGCGGCGCGGGCCGACGCTTGAGCTTCGGGTGCATCCCGACGATCTCGGCAAGGTGATCGGCCGATCGGGGCGAACCGCCCGAGCGTTGCGTACGGTGATCGGAGCTCTCGGCGGGCCGGGCGCTCGGGTCGAGGTCATCGACGGCAGCGGGAGCTGATCTCCAGGAAGGCGAGGCGTTGCCCTGCGTGTCCTGGTAGGAAAGATTGCACGCGCCCACGGCGTGCACGGCGAAGTCAGCGTCGTCGTGCACACCGACGATCCGCAGCGTCGTTTCGCGCCGGGCGCGGTCCTCGTGACGGACGACGCCGAGCTCACCGTCGTCCGATTACGCTGGCATTCCGGCCGGTTGCTGGTGACCTTTGCGGGTGTGGTGGACCGCACCCACGCGGAGGCGCTGCGGGGCCGGTTGCTCTACGCGGAGGTCGACGAGCGGGCAAGGCCGGCCGACCCCGACGAGTTCTACGACTATCAACTGATCGGAATGCGGGCGCTCTCCGGCGACGGCGACGAAATCGGGCGGGTCCGGGAGGTGCTCCACCTGCCGGGGCAGGACGTCTTGGTGATCGACCGAGCGGGGGGCGGGGAAGCGTTGGTACCGTTCGTCGCTGCGATCGTGCCCGAGGTGGACGTCGAGAGGCGCCTCCTCCGGCTCGACCCGCCGCCCGGCCTGATCGAGCCGCCGGCCGAGGAGGGCCCGGACGACGATGGGAGCGACGGTCCGAGCCGCGCCGGTTGAGCCAGGTCCCGGACCGGATCCACTCGGGTGCAGACCACAAGGGGGTGTCATGCACATCGACATCGTGTCGATCTTCCCCGAGTATTTCCGGCCGCTCGATCTCTCCCTCATCGGGAAGGCCCGGGCTCGGGGACTGGTCGACGTCCACCTGTGGAACCTGCGGGACTTCACCACCGACGTCCACCGAACCGTCGACGACACCCCCTACGGCGGCGGACCCGGTATGGTCATGCGTCCCGAACCGTGGGGGGAGGCTCTCGACGCCGTCCGGGCCGAAGCCGAGACGTTGGGGGCACCCGGACCGCTGGTCGTCGTCCCGACACCGGCCGGAGCGCGTTTCACTCAAGAGATCGCGCGACGCTACGCAGCCGAGCCGTGGCTGGCCTTCGTGTGCGGACGCTACGAAGGCATCGACGACCGCGTCGTGCAGGACGCCGCCCGGTGGGGCCGGGTCGAAGAAATCTCCATCGGCGATTACGTCCTCGCGGGAGGGGAGGCGGCGACCCTTGTCATCATCGAGGCCGTCACTCGGCTGCTGCCGGGGGTGATAGGGAACGAGGCTTCGCTCGCCGAGGAGTCGCACGCGGACGGCCTGCTCGAAGCACCCGTCTACACCAAACCCGCGGTGTGGCGCGGGTTGGCGGTCCCGGAGGTGCTGCTCTCCGGCAACCACCAGGCCATCGCCCGGTGGCGGCGGGCCGAGGCCATCCGGCGGACGGCGATCCGCCGTCCGGATCTGTTGGCGCTGGTGGAAGAAGAGCTCACCGCGGAGGAACGGAGGATCGCTGCAGAAGCGCTGCGGGAGGGTGGCTCGGGAACGGACGGCACGCGGGGTGCATGACCCGGCCATCGGGGATGCCGGGGGTGTGGCAGACTAGAGCGGCCGACTTTGTTCCCCGGCTCCGAAGCCTCTGAGATCAGGCAGGACGAGACTACGATGCACACGCTGGACACGGTCGACGCTTCGTCGCTGCGGACCGACATCCCCGATTTCCGTCCCGGCGACACCCTGAAGGTGCACGTGAAGGTCGTTGAGGGCAACCGCTCCCGCATCCAGGTCTTCCAGGGAGTCGTGATCCGGCGTCAGGGCAGCGGCATTCGGGAGACCTTCACGGTGCGGAAAGTGAGCTTCGGCGTCGGCGTGGAGCGCACTTTCCCCGTCCACACCCCGGTCATCGACAAAATCGAGGTGGTCACCCGAGGGCACGTCCGTCGAGCGAAGCTCTACTACCTGCGGGAATTGCGCGGCAAGGCCGCGAAGATTCGCGAGAAGCGGGAGTATCGCGACACCAGCTCCGAGCAGTGACACGTCGCCGGACGGCAAGGCAGGAGCTCGGTGTCCGACGAGAATCCCTCGGCAGAGGTGCGTGCAGGAGATCCCCCCGCTGCGACTCCGTCGTCCTCTTCGGTGGTGCGGCCTTCGCGTCGCCGTCGGCGGAAGCCGAAGGCTCACCTCCCGTGGTGGGCGGAGACCGGGTTGCTCTTCGTCATCGCTTTGATCATCGCGGTCGTCGTCCACACGTTTTTCTTCCAGGCGTTCTACATCCCCTCCGGCTCCATGGAAAACACCCTCCACGTCGGGGATCGGGTCATCGTCAACCTCCTCTCTTACAAGGTCGGGCACGTTCAACGCGGCCAGATCATCGTCTTCAACGGGGAGGATTCGTGGACGCCGGAGGTCACCGCGAGTCGCCCGTCCAACCCGGTAGCTCGGGTGTTCCGGGACATCGCCGGATTCCTCGGCTTCGCACCGCCCGGGGAGCGGGATTTCATCAAGCGAGTGATCGGCGTTCCCGGTGATCACGTCCAGTGTTGCGATTCGGCGGGGCGCATCCTGGTCAACGGGGTCCCGTTGGACGAGGACTATCTCGCCTCCGGCCGCCCTGCC
>JAIMAI010000043.1 GCA_023512015.1 Acidothermus sp.
GAGAGAAGTTCTCTTCGAAGGAGCGCGTCCGTGAGCCGCTTGCCAGTGCATGTTCGGGCTGCCGAGGAGGCAGACCTGGTCGCTCTTGCCGATCTCTGGGTGGATCTCGAATCCACGCCGGGCTGGAAGATCGGGTTGGGGACCCTCGCAGGGTACGGTCCGAAGGAAGCGGTCGGCCGGTTGCTCGCCCGTCCCGACGGCGCCGTTCTGGTTGCGACCTTGGCTGAACGGATCATCGGGGTGGCCGTACTGAGCGTCGTGCGGCCGTCACCGGTGTGCGAGGCGGCCGCCGTCCAGATCGACTACCTGACCGTGCTCGAACCGTACCGGCGCCGTGGGATCGGGCGCGCGTTGGTAGCTGCCGCAGCCGGCTACGCGGAGCAAATGGGGTGCGATCAGCTCACCGTCAGCGTCCCGCCGAACTTCCGGGAGACCCACCGATTCTTCGCCCAGCTCGGCTTGGCACCGGTCGCGCTACGCCGCGCGGCACCCGCGGTCGCCGTCCGCCGCCGGGTGGCCTGCCTGGAACGCGTCGAATCCCTCTCGGTCCTCCCGCGGCAGCGCGGAATCAATCTTCGCCGCGCGACCGGTCTCACTCTCGGTCGACCGATGACTCCTTCGTGGCGGCGCTTGGTCACGCCGCGGCACGGCAACTAGGCGTTCGATCCGGACGCCGGATGCGCGCCTCCGCGCGTCCGACTGCGATCAATGTCGTCGCTGCGCGCGACTAGGATTTCGCCGTGGCAGCCAAACCTTCGTCTTCTCGTCCCGCAGCTGCGCTGCGCGCTCCATCCCGGGGAGTCGCTTCCCAGTCGACGGCCACGAACACCCGGCCGGTGTTGCTCCTCCTCGACGGCCACTCCTTGGCGTATCGGGCGTTCTACGCGCTTCCGGTGGAGAACTTCGCGACGACGACCGGGCAGGCGACGAACGCCGTCTACGGCTTCACCGCAATGTTGATCAATCTTCTGCGTGACGAAAAGCCCAGCCATGTGGGGGTGGCTTTCGACCTTTCCCGGGTGAGTTTTCGCACCGAGACGTACGCCGATTACAAGGCCACCCGCACCGCGGCCCCGGACGCCTTCAAGGGTCAGGTCGAATGGATCCAGGAAATCCTGGATGCGCTGCGGATTCCCGTCGTCACCGCCGAAGGCTACGAGGCAGACGACGTCATCGCGACCCTGGCCACGAAAGCCGCCGCCGAGGGCATGCGGGTGCTCATCTGTACCGGCGACCGCGACACGTTCCAACTGGTCAGTGACGACATCACCGTTCTGTATCCACGGAAGGGCGTCTCCGACCTCGCTCGCATCACACCGGAAGAAGTGCAGGCACGGTACGGGC
The DNA here is from genome assembly GCA_023512015.1 of Acidothermus sp. Taxonomy (GTDB): domain Bacteria; phylum Actinomycetota; class Actinomycetes; order Acidothermales; family Acidothermaceae; genus Acidothermus. The sequence continues at coordinate 1,345 of JAIMAI010000043.1, forward strand.
TGAGCCCGCAGCAGTACCCCGATTTCGCTGCGTTGCGCGGTGACCCCAGCGACAATTTGCCGAGCATTCCCGGCATCGGTGAGAAAACGGCCGCGAAATGGATCCGAGAATTCGGGTCATTGGACGCCTTGATCGCACACGTCGACGACATCCCCGGAAAACTCGGGACGACGCTCCGCGAGCACCTCGCCACAGTGATCCGCAACCGCCAGCTCACCGAACTCGTGCGCGACGTCCCGCTTCAGGTGGCGCCGGAGGATTTGCGGTTGCGCGGGTGGGATCGTGACGCCGTCCACCGCGTTTTCGACGCCCTCGAATTCCGGGTGCTCCGCGACCGCCTCTACGCGTCACTCACCCCTCCGCAACCCGAGGCTGAAGCGGGTTTCGCGGTCTCGGCGGCGGTGCTGCAGCCCGGTGACGTGACCGGGTGGCTCGCGGAGCACGCACGTAGCGGGAATCGGATCGGTGTCTTCATCTCCGGTACGTGGGGTCGGGGAACCGGTGTGGTCAACGGAATCGCCCTCGCTGCCGCCGACGGAGCTGGAGCGTGGCTCGATCCCAGCCAGCTCACCGCGGACGACGACCACGCGCTCGCCGCGTGGCTCGCGGATCCGGCCCGACCGAAGGTGCTGCACGACGCCAAGGGCCCGATTCTGGCCCTTGCCGCCCATGGGTGGACGTTGCGCGGCCTCGCCAGCGATACCGCGTTGGCCGCTTATCTGGTCTTGCCGGGCCAGCGGAGCTTCGACCTCGCGGACCTCGCGCTGCGCTACTTGCACCGCGAATTGCGGGCCGAGCCGCAGGAGGAGACCGGTCAGCTCACCCTGGAGGCTGCCGCCGACGAAGCAGCCGCCGCGGTGAACGACATCGTGCGCGCCCGCGCCGTCCTCGACCTCGCCGAGGTGTTGGACCGCGAAATCGAAGCCCGCGGCGCCACGCATTTGCTCCGCGAGGTCGAAATTCCGCTCATCGACGTGCTGGCTGCTATGGAACGCGCCGGAATCGCCGTCGATGTCGACGTCCTCTCCGATTTGTCGGCGGAGCTCGCCGGTCACGTGAAAGCCGCCGAGCAAGCGGCGTATGCAGTGGTGGGCCGCGAATTCAACCTAGGGTCCCCGAAGCAGCTGCAGCAAATTCTCTTCGAGGAACTGCGGCTGCCGAAGACCAAGCGCATCAAGACCGGGTACACCACGGACGCCGACGCGTTGCAGAGTCTGCTCGCTCAGACCGGGCATCCCCTGCTGGAGCACTTGCTGCGGCATCGAGACGTATCGCGGTTGAAATCCGTGGTCGATTCGCTGATCCCGATGGTCGACGAGCAAGGCCGAATCCACACGACGTTCAACCAGATGGTGGCCGCAACCGGGCGGCTGTCGTCTCAGGATCCGAACCTGCAGAACATCCCGATCCGCACCGCCGAGGGACGTCGGATTCGCCAGGCGTTCGTGGTGGGCCGAGGATACGAATGCTTGCTCACCGCCGACTACTCCCAGATCGAGATGCGGATCATGGCGCATCTGTCGCAAGATGCCGCTCTCATCGAAGCGTTTCACTCCGGCTTCGATTTTCATGCCGCGACCGCGGCAAGCGTCTTCGGGGTGCGACCCGAGCAGGTCGATCCTGAAATGCGCCGGCGTATCAAGGCGATGAACTACGGCTTGGCGTACGGGCTGTCGGCGTACGGGCTTTCTCAGCAGCTTGGCATCACACCGGAGGAAGCCCGTGTCCTCATGGACGAATACTTCCAACGCTTCGGAGGCGTTCGGGATTACCTCCGCACGGTGGTAGAGCGGGCTCGACGCGACGGCTACACCGAGACGCTGCTGGGCCGTCGCCGCTACCTGCCGGATCTCACCAGTGACAACCGTCAACGGCGCGAAATGGCGGAGCGGATGGCCCTCAACGCGCCGATCCAGGGGAGTGCCGCGGACATCATCAAGGTCGCGATGCTCGGGGTGGACCGTGCACTACGAGAGGCAGGCGCGAAATCGCGGATGCTGCTCCAGGTGCACGACGAGCTCGTTCTGGAGGTGGCCCCGGGCGAGCGCGACCTGGTCGAGGCGATCGTCCGTCGCGAGATGGGTGGGGCTTATGAGCTCTCCGTACCCCTCGAGGTCTCCGTCGGTGCCGGCCGCACGTGGGACGACGCCGCGCACTGAGGGTACGGGCGCTTGCCTTCGCCCACCCGTCGGCCGTTGCACCGAACCGGCTGTCGATGGCTACGGATCGTCCCAGGGTGCTCGCGAGATCGCGACCCCTCGATTGACCCTGCCTGCCACGGCACGTATCGTGGTCTTCGCGCCACGTGGGCGACGATTCGTCGTCCCATATGCTCGCTGGGTCATCCGATCATGTACCGCGGAGAGCTGGCGCTGCACAAGAAGGCCCTATGTTCCCAATCCCGGAGACCAACGACCACATGACGACCGCGACCGACGTCCGTCCCGACACCCCCGACCAGCCATCGTCCTCTTCCCGGATCGCCGTCAACGATGTCGGCACCGGTGAGGATTTCATCGCAGCCGTCGACAAGACGATCAAGTATTTCAACGACGGCGACATCGTGGAGGGAACGGTCGTCAAAGTCGACCGTGACGAGGTCCTGCTCGACATCGGATACAAGACCGAGGGGGTCATCCCCGCCCGTGAGCTGTCGATCAAGCACGATGTCGACCCCCACGAGGTCGTCAAGGTCGGCGACCGAATCGAAGCGCTCGTGCTGCAGAAGGAGGACAAGGACGGGCGTCTGATCCTCTCCAAGAAGCGTGCGCAGTACGAACGGGCGTGGGGCACGATCGAGCAGATCAAGGAAGCCGACGGTGTGGTCACCGGAACGGTGATCGAAGTGGTCAAGGGTGGTCTCATCCTCGATATCGGCCTTCGGGGCTTCCTGCCCGCGTCGCTGGTGGAGATGCGGCGGGTCCGTGACCTGCAGCCCTACGTGGGTCGCCAACTCGAAGCGAAGATCATCGAGCTGGACAAGAACCGCAACAACGTGGTCCTCTCCCGTCGCGCCTGGTTGGAGCAGACCCAATCGGAGGTTCGCCAGACCTTCCTGACCACCCTCAAGAAGGGCCAGATCCGCAACGGGGTGGTCAGCTCGATCGTGAACTTCGGTGCCTTCGTCGATCTCGGGGGGGTCGACGGTCTCGTTCACGTCTCCGAGCTCTCCTGGAAGCACATCGATCATCCGAGTGAGGTGGTCGAGGTCGGTATGCCGGTGACCGTCGAGGTCCTGGACGTCGATCTCGAGCGCGAGCGGGTCTCGCTCTCCCTCAAGTCCACGCAGGAAGATCCCTGGCAGACCTTCGCTCGCACCCACGGGCTCGGCCAGGTCGTACCCGGCACGGTGACGAAGCTGGTGCCGTTCGGTGCCTTCGTGAAGGTGGAAGACGGAATCGAAGGCCTCGTTCACATCTCCGAACTGTCGGACCGGCACGTCGAGATCCCCGAGCAGGTCGTTCAAGTCGGCGATCAGATTTTCGTCAAGGTCATCGACATCGACTTGGAACGCCGGAGGATCAGCCTCTCGCTCAAGCAGGCCCTCGAAGGGGTTGAGTCGACTACCCCCGAACAATTCGATCCGACGTTGTACGGCATGCCGGCCAGTTACGACGAGCAGGGCAACTACATCTACCCGGAGGGTTTCGACCCCGAGACCAACCAATGGCTCCCCGGGCATGAGGAACAGCAGGCCGAGTGGGAGCGGCAGTACGCCGAGGCGCGGGCGCGCTTCGAAGCCCACCGCGCCCAAGTCGCTCAGATGCGCAAGGCACAGGCCGAAGCCGAAGCTCAAGCAAGCGGCGTAGCCGAGGATGCGACGTCGGCCGGGGCCTCGGAAACCCAGGGGCGTCTGGCTTCCGACGAGCAGCTCGCCGAACTGCGCCGCAAGCTCTCCACCGGTCAGACGGAGTCCGAGACCTCGTCGGTGACCGACGCTGCCGCGGAGGCGTCTGCCGAAGCCGCCGCTCCGGTCGACGCTGCTCAGGAGGCGGCAACGCAGGAGACGACGTCGCAGCCGGCCGATGCGGAGGGACCGGCCGAAGAACCGAAGGCCGAAAGCTGACGTGCCCGCGGCGGCCTCCGGATCCGTCTGCGCTCTGGCCGCTGCCGCTGTCCTCCTCACTGCCTGCACCGGCTCGCCCACGCGGCCGGCGCCGTCCACCGCTCCGTCGTCGAGTGCCGAGGCCTCGACTGCTGCGGCGAGCCCTTCGCCGTCCGGCTCTCCGTCGCCGCTGCTCCCGGCCGACTGCGTGGAACTCCTTCCGCTGCAGGTCGTCGAACAAGCGATTGGGGTGAATCTCCTCGGTCGCGTGACGTATCTGCGGGCCGCTGCGGTTCCGCAGTCCGGGCGCACGGGGCGGGTGACCTGCGGATACGGCACCCCCGTGGCGACGCCCTCGAGCGGGACACCGACGCCGACCGGGCCGCCGTTGGTGCAGGTCTCCTACATCACCTATGTCGACGCGAAGACGGCGGCCGGTCGGGTGGCCCTCACCGTGCAAACCGACGGCCAGCATGCGACGACGACCAAGACGGACGTCGACGGTAAGCCGGCGTGGATTTTGTTCGGGCAGGAGTGGGACGAGCTCGTGATGGGGGACGGCGCCCGCACCATCGTCGTCGAGATTTCTCCGCGTCTTCTTCCGCAGGCCAAGGTCGGCCCGGCCCTCATTGCGCTTGCCCGGCACATGTTGGCCTTCGGCTCCACGTCGAGCTCGTCGTCGTCCGCGTCACCGTGACCAGACGGCGACCGCTCGTCGTCGGTCTCACCGGCGGCATCGGGGCGGGCAAGAGTACGGTTCTTGAAATCCTCAGTGAGCTCGGCGCGCTGACCATCGACTCCGACGAGGTAGCCCGCGAGGTCGTCGAGCCGGGCGGACCGGGGTATTCCCAGATCCTTGCGGAATTCGGCCCCGGCGTCGTGGGCGCCGACGGCCGCATCGATCGGAAAGCCTTGGCATCTCGGGTGTTCACGGATGAACGAGCCCGCCGACGACTGGAAGGAATCGTGCACCCGTTGGTGCGCGCCGAAATCCGCCGGCGGGTCGCGGATGCTCCGACGAATGCAATCGTGGTGAATGCGGTCCCGCTGCTCGTGGAGGCCGGGCTGGTGGGTGAGTACGACCGCATTCTCGTGGTCGAAGCCCCTCTCGAGCTTCGGATCGAAAGGCTGCAACGCCGGGGGATCTCGCGAGACGAAGCGTTACGTCGGATGGCCGCGCAAGCCGACGACGACGCCCGTCGTGCGGTCGCCTGGCGCGTGATCACCAATGATGGCTCGCTCGCGCAGCTCCGTGAACGGGTGTTGGAGGTGTGGCGGGAGCTGACGGCAGACCGATCCTGACCGCTGGTCGGCCGTCACATGTGATACGCACGGCCGTGAGGTGCCCTTACGGTGGAACCATGCGTTCGGTCACAGACCTCCCACGGCGTGGTGGGCCGTTCCGGGTGGTGGGGGAGTACACCCCTTCCGGTGACCAGCCACAGGCCATCGACGAACTGGAGCGCCGGATCCGCCGCGGAGACAAGGACGTCGTCCTGCTCGGCGCCACCGGCACCGGCAAGACGGCGACGATCGCGTGGCTCATCGAACGGCTGCAGCGGCCCACTCTAGTTATGCAGCCGAACAAGACGCTCGCGGCCCAATTCGCCAACGAGCTGCGTCAACTCATGCCGGACAACGCGATCGAATATTTCGTCAGTTACTACGACTACTACCAGCCCGAGGCCTACATCCCCCAGACCGATACTTACATCGAAAAAGACGCCTCCATCAACGACGAGGTCGAGCGCTTGAGGCATTCGGCCACGAACAGTCTGCTCACCCGACGGGACGTGGTCGTCGTCGCGAGCGTCTCCTGCATCTACGGCCTGGGGACGCCGGAGGAATACATCGACCGCATGATTCGACTGCGGGTGGGTGACCAGATCGAACGGGACGCACTCCTGCGTCGGCTGGTCGACATCCAGTACAGCCGCAACGACATGGCATTCAGCCGAGGAACCTTCAGGGTGCGCGGCGACACCATCGACGTGATCCCGCAATACGAAGAACTCGCCGTCCGGATCGAGATGTTCGGCGACGAAATCGAGCGACTTGCCACCCTTCATCCGCTGACCGGTGAGGTCGTGAGCGAGGACGAAGAGGTCTACATCTTCCCCGCCTCCCACTACATCGCCGGGCCCGAACGCATGGCTCGAGCCCTTCACGACATCGAGGAAGAGCTCGCGGCCCGTCTCGCGGAGTTGGAGCGTCAGGGCAAGCTGCTGGAGGCGCAACGGCTACGGATGCGCACCACCTACGACCTGGAGATGCTCCGCCAGATCGGTACCTGCTCGGGGATCGAGAACTACAGCCGGCACATCGATGGGCGGCCGCCGGGCAGCCCTCCGCACACTCTGCTCGATTATTTCCCGGAGGATTTTCTCCTCGTGATCGACGAGTCGCACATCACGGTCCCACAGATAGGTGGGATGTACGAAGGTGACATGTCGCGCAAGCGTACCCTCGTCGAGCATGGATTCCGGCTTCCGAGCGCGCTGGACAACCGTCCGCTGCGGTTCGACGAATTCCTCCAACGGATCGGGCAGACCGTGTATCTCTCGGCAACGCCGGGCCCGTACGAGATGGCGAAGGTGGGCGGTGACGTCGTCGAGCAGGTGATTAGGCCGACCGGCCTGGTCGATCCCGAGGTGGTGGTCAAGCCCACCAAGGGTCAGATCGACGACCTGGTCCACGAAATTCGTGTGCGGGCCGAGCGCAGCGAAAGGGTTCTCGTCACGACCCTCACCAAGAAGATGGCCGAGGACCTCACCGATTACCTGCTCGACCTCGGAATCAGGGTGCGGTACCTGCACAGCGAGGTCGACACGCTGCGCCGGGTCGAACTGCTCCGAGAATTGCGGCAGGGTGAATTCGACGTCCTCGTCGGCATCAACCTGCTCCGTGAAGGCCTCGACCTACCTGAGGTGTCGCTAGTGGCCATTCTCGACGCGGACAAGGAAGGCTTCCTTCGCTCGGCCACCTCGCTCATTCAGACGATCGGTCGCGCCGCGCGTCATGTTTCCGGGCAGGTGCACATGTACGCCGACAGCATCACGCCGGCGATGGCCGAAGCCATCGAGGAGACCAACCGCCGGCGTGCGAAGCAGCTTGCTTACAACGCCGCCCACGGCATCGACCCCCAACCCATTCGGAAGAAGATTGCCGATATTCTCGACACCCTCATTCGTGAGGACGACGACACGCGAGCCCTCATCGGAGGTTCCGGCCGTCAGGCCAGCCGTGGGAAAGTTCCCGTCCCGGGGCTTGGCTCCAAAGCGGGCCCGGTCGGAGTGCATGCGAAAGAGCTCGCTTCCTTGCCGAGGGAGGAGCTCACCGCGCTCATCGAGGACCTCACCGAGCAGATGCATGCCGCCGCCGCCGAGTTGCAATTCGAACTCGCCGCCCGCCTCCGCGACGAAATTCGGGAGCTGAAAAAGGAGCTTCGGAGCATGGAAGCAGCCGGCGTTCGCTGAGGCAGGTCGTTCGTACCACCCTGGAGAGTGACGTCAGAACGTCAGCCGCAGAGCCTCAGAACACCATCGGGCAAAAAGCCGCCACCGGCCACGTGAAAGCGGCCGCTGCGCGAGCAAGCGCCCCTTTGCTTTGCTCGACGACGTTCCCGGCGCGGGCGAGCGCATACAGCGAGCCCGACCCGAGGTAAACGGCGCCGAGTGCCCAGGCGGGGAGTTCGATGTCCGCAGCCTTGTCGGTGCGTCGACATTCCGCGCCGTCCGGTCCTCCGATCAGGTGCCAGTGCCCGGTGTTCCAGGGACAGAAATCGTCGTGCACCGACAGCACCATGTCGATGTCGAGCGCATACCGGCGCGCCGTGAGCGCCCGGCCGACGTCCACCACGCGCACCCAGAGATTGTCCGAGAGCCGCGGACGGGCTCGCCTCGGATCGGCGAGGGCGACGTGCAGCGGATCATCTACCGCCACCCATGCCCGCCACGAGTGCATCAAATCGAGGTCGAGCACCTGCCGCCAGAGCGCAAGACGGACCTCCGCGCTGTCGCCGACTATTTCGAGGATCTCGACTTCCCCGGTGGGGAGGAGGTCGGTGAATGCTGCTTTCGTGCGATACAACGCATACCCGCGTCCCACGTCGCTTCCCGGAATCGTCGCGAGGACGGCGAGAGGTGCCGTCCACCCCGACCCCGGCCGGGACTCGCCCTGCGACAGGCGGTATGTCCACCAGCGCTCGTCGCGCCGGAAATCGCCGGGGCGGACGACGAGCCCAGCATCGTGAATGCGAGCGAGCTCGTCGACGACGTCCCGGGCCGGTTCGAGTCGGTAGTCCAGAGAAGGGAGGTTTTTCACGACGAGGGGATCGAACGCGCACCCCTCCCGGTCGATGCGAATTTCGTGGAAGCAACTCGCGGTGCCGTACCCGAACCGCCGGTAGATGGCGGATTCCGAAGCCCACAGGGCCGCGACGGGCTCACGTCCGGCCTCGTGCAGCCCCTGCAGTTGACGGCGCATCAGCTCGGTCAACAGGCCGCGTCGCCGATGAGTGGGGGAGACCGTGACGAACGTCACTCCTGCCACCGGCGCGAGGGATCCGGGAACACTCATCTCCAGCGAGAAGATTCCTCCGGTCCCGACCAGGGTGTCTCCGGAGAAGATTCCGGTGGTGCGGTCGAGTTCGAAGACGCCGCGTTCGCGTTCGACGTCCTGTTGGGAGATTTGGGTTCCGAAGGCCCGCTCACCGACGGTGAAGAAGTGAGCGAATTCCTCGTCGGTTATCGAGCGGAACGTGAAGTCCTCACCAGCCACGGGCACGCCATTCCGCCAGATGGGGGCGCTCGGCTCCCAAGGTGGTATCGCGTCCGTGACCTGGGTAGACCCAGGTAGCGTCCGGCAGCCTTCCGAAAATCTTCTCCTCCAGGTCGTCCATCAACATAGTGAAATCCCTTCGATTCCCGCGGGTATTCCCGGGACCGCCGGGGAAGAGCGAATCCCCGGTGAAAAGATGCGGCGCATCGGCGTCGGCTGCGTACAGCAGCGCGATGCTGCCCGGCGTATGCCCCCTCAGGTGGATGATCGTAACCCGCGCCGCTCCGAAGACGATCTCCTCGCCGTCCGTGACCGTCCGCGTCACCGAGACCGGAAGCGCCTCGGCATCCAGCGGATGGGCGATGACCTGGGCACCGGTCTGGTCCACGACGCGGCGCAGGCCCTGCCAGTGGTCGGCGTGCCGGTGCGTGGTGACGACGGCCACCAGCCGTCCGTCCCCAACGGCTTCCACGAGCCGATCCGGTTCCGCGGCGGCATCGATCAGCAGCGTTTCGCCGGTGGCCCGGCACCGCAGGAGATAGGCGTTGTTGTCGTATGGACCGACGGCTAGTTTCGTGATCCGTATCTCGGGGAGCTCCCGCACATCCGGCGGGCCGCCCACCCGCACATCCCCGGTGTAGGTCACGGTCCGAACCTAACCGACTTCGTCGGCGTGCGGCGTCCGTCGACCCACCGGCCTCCGCTGAGCCGATGGCACCCGCTGACCGCCACGGCACCCGCTGACCGCCACGGCACCCGCTGACCGCCACGGCACCCGCTGACCCGACGGCCGTGTCCCCGTCGCCGCTTACCATGGAGACCGCCCGCAACCCGGAAGGACGGATCTGCGTTCATGGCCGATCGACTCGTCATCCGCGGCGCCCGCGAGCACAACCTGAAGGATGTCTCCCTCGATCTCCCCCGCGACGCTCTGATCGTCTTCACTGGGCTGTCGGGTTCCGGCAAATCGAGCCTGGCCTTCGACACGATCTTCGCTGAAGGTCAGCGGCGCTACGTCGAGTCGCTATCGGCGTATGCGCGGCAATTCCTCGGCCAGATGGACAAACCCGA
>JAIMAI010000044.1 GCA_023512015.1 Acidothermus sp.
GCTGAAGGTCAGCGGCGCTACGTCGAGTCGCTATCGGCGTATGCGCGGCAATTCCTCGGCCAGATGGACAAACCCGACGTCGATTTCATCGAAGGCTTGTCACCGGCCGTTTCGATCGATCAGAAATCGACCTCCCGTAACCCCCGCTCCACGGTAGGTACGATCACGGAGGTCTACGACTACCTGCGGCTGTTGTACGCCCGGGTGGGTCATCCGCACTGCCCGAACTGCGGCCGAGCGATCTCCCGCCAGACTCCCCAACAGATCGTCGACCGCATCCTGGAATTCCCGGAGGGGACCCGTTTCCAGGTATTGGCCCCCTTGGTACGGGGACGCAAAGGCGAATATTCCGAAATGTTCTCCGAATTGCAGGCCAAGGGATTCGCCCGGGTCCGCGTCGACGGCGTGGTGTATCCGCTCACCGAGCCGCCCCGGCTGAAGAAGCAAGAAAAACACACGGTCGAAGTCGTGGTCGACCGCCTCGTCGTCAAGGACTCGGTCCGCCACCGGCTCGTCGACTCCATCGAAACCGCGCTGCGGCTGGCCGGCGGGCTCGTCACTCTCGAATTTGTCGATCTTCCGGACGACGACCCGCACCGCGAGCGTACGTTCTCCGAGCACCTGGCGTGCCCGGATGACGATCTGGATTTCGAGGAATTGGAACCCCGCTCTTTTTCCTTCAATTCTCCCTACGGAGCGTGCCCGGAGTGCACCGGCCTCGGCACCCGACTCGTCGCGGATCCCGAGTTGATCGTTCCGGATCCGACGAAATCCATCGCGCAGGGAGCCATCGCACCGTGGGCAACCGGTCACGTCTCGGACTATTTCGTGCGGTTGCTCGAAGCGCTTGCGGAGGCTGCGGGATTCTCGACGGAGACCCGCTGGGATCGGCTCCCCGCTCGGGCACGGAAAATCATCCTCTACGGGTACGACGAGCCGCTGCACGTCCAGTACCGCAACCGTTACGGCCGGCCCCGCTCCTACTACACCAATTACGAAGGTGTCGTCCCGTACATCGAACGCCGCCACGGCGAGGTGGACAGCGATTACAGCCGGGAGCGGTTCGAGAGCTATATGCGGGAGGTGCCGTGTCCGAAATGCCAGGGCAAGCGGCTCAAGCCCATCGCTCTCGCCGTCACCGTCGGGGAGAAATCCATCGCCGACGTCGCGGCTATGCCGATCGGGGAGTGCGCGGCGTTCCTGCGCTCCCTCGAGCTCACGCCGCGGGAACGACACATCGCCGAGAGGGTGCTCAAAGAGGTCAACACCCGACTCGGTTTCCTCCTGGACGTCGGCTTGGACTACCTCACGTTGGATCGGCCGGCCGCTACTCTCGCCGGCGGGGAGGCGCAGCGCATCAGGTTGGCCACCCAGATCGGCTCGGGGCTGGTCGGCGTCCTGTACGTGCTCGACGAACCGAGCATCGGGTTACACCAGCGTGACAACCACCGATTGATCGACACCCTGCTTCGGCTTCGCGATCTCGGCAACACCCTCATCGTGGTGGAACACGACGAGGACACCATCAGGGCGGCGGACTGGGTCGTTGACATCGGGCCGGGAGCGGGGGAGCACGGAGGTCAGATCGTGGTGAGCGGCCCGGTCTCCGATCTCCTTGCGTGCAAGGAATCCCTGACCGGTGCTTACCTTTCAGGCCGCCGCTCGATCGAAATCCCGGTCCTGCGCCGCCCGGTCGACCCGAAACGGCAGCTGGTGGTGAAAGGCGCACGGGAGCACAACCTGCGGAATATCGACGTCGCCTTTCCCCTGGGGTGTTTCATCGCGGTGACCGGCGTCTCCGGATCGGGCAAATCGACGCTGGTCAACGACATCCTCTATGCGGGCCTCGCCAAAGAGCTGAACGGCGCGAAGACGGTTCCGGGACGCCACGACCGGATCGTGGGACTCGACCTGGTGGACAAAGCCATCCACGTCGACCAGAGCCCCATCGGACGGACCCCGCGGTCGAATCCCGCCACCTATACCGGCGTCTTCGACGACATCCGTCGCCTCTTCGCCGAAACCACCGAAGCGAAGGTTCGTGGATACCGGCCGGGTCGGTTCTCCTTCAACGTCAAAGGGGGACGCTGCGAAGCGTGCTCCGGTGACGGCACCATCAAGATCGAGATGAATTTCCTCCCCGACGTCTACGTCCCTTGCGAGGTCTGCCACGGAGCGCGCTACAACCGAGAAACCCTCGAAGTGCACTACAAGGGCAAGACGATCGCCGATGTGCTGGACATGCCGATCGAAGAGGCTGCGGAGTTCTTCGGGGCGCTTCCGGCCATCGCCCGCCGGCTCACCACCTTGGTCGAAGTGGGGCTCGGCTACGTCCGCCTCGGTCAGCCGGCGCCGACCCTCTCCGGGGGAGAGGCGCAACGAGTGAAACTCGCCTCCGAGCTCCAGAAACGCGCCACCGGGCGCACCGTCTACGTCCTCGACGAACCGACGACCGGCCTCCATTTCGAGGACGTGCGCAAACTCCTTGGGGTCCTGCAGTCGCTCGTCGAACGTGGGAACACGGTCATCGTGATCGAACACAACCTCGACGTCATCAAAACCGCCGACTGGATCATCGATCTCGGTCCGGAGGGTGGTTCGCGCGGAGGATTGGTGGTCGCGCAAGGCACCCCGGAGCAGGTGGCCGAAGTGGAAGGCAGCCACACCGGTGCCTTCCTCAGACGCGTCCTGGGTCGCACCTGATCGTTCGCGATTCCCGCTCGCCGATCGCCCGTGAGCGGCCGCGGATTTCGCGGCGTTGATTACCCTGGCAACCGTGCCGTTCCTTCGCCCGATCCCCGATCAGATTCCCGAGTCACCTGGGGTCTACCGCTTCTACGACGCCCACGACCGGGTCATCTACGTGGGCAAGGCGAAGAACTTGCGCGCCCGCCTCTCGAGTTACTTCACCGATCCGGCGACCCTTCACCCGCGGACCCGGACGATGCTGGAGACCGCCGCGCGTCTGGAGTGGACCGTGGTGCGGACCGAGGTCGAAGCCCTCCAGCTCGAGTACAACTGGATAAAGCAATGCGAGCCACGATTCAACGTCAAATACCGTGACGACAAGAGCTACCCCTACCTCGCCGTCACGCTCTCCGAGCCGGTTCCGCGTCTCATGGTCTACCGAGGCAAGAAAAAGAAAGGCAATCGGTATTTCGGTCCGTACTCGCACGCGTGGGCGATTCGCGACACCCTCGATCTGTTGCTCAGGGTTTTTCCGGCGCGCACCTGTTCAGCAGGGGTGTACCGCCGGGCCCAGCGGATCGGGCGGCCCTGTTTGCTCGGCCATATCGGCAAATGCAGCGCCCCGTGCGTGGGATGGGTGAGTGAGGAACAACACCGCGCCATCGTCTTGAATTTCTGTGATTTCATGGCCGGTCGGGCCGCCGAGTACGTGCGGCGCCTGGAGCAACAGATGCGGGACGCCGCGGCTGCCGAGGAATTCGAACGCGCCGCGCGGATCCGCGACGACATCGCAGCGCTCCGGCGCGCGCTGGAGAAACAGACCGTCGTCCTTCCCGACGAGACCGACGCGGACGTCGTCGCGCTTGCCGACGACGAGCTGGAGGCCGCCGTGCAGGTCTTCTTCGTGCGCGAAGGCCGGGTGCGCGGCCAGCGAGGGTGGGTGGTCGAGAAGGTCGAAGACCTCGACGCCGGGGAACTGGTCCAACATTTCCTGACTCAGCTCTACGGGGAAACCGGGGAGGAATCCGCCGATATCCCGAGGGAAATCCTGGTCCCGACCATGCCCGCCGATCACGAAGCACTCTCCGGCTGGCTCGCCGCTCGGCGAGGGGCGAAAGTCGACATCCGGGTTCCCCGCCGCGGCGACAAGAAAACGCTCATGGAAACGGTGGCCCGCAACGCCGCGCAAGCCCTTGCCTTGCACAAGGCCAGGCGCGCCGGGGATCTCACCACGCGCAGCCAGGCGCTTCGCGAAATCCAAGACGCACTCGAACTCCCGGAGGCGCCGCTGCGCATCGAATGCTACGACGTCTCCAATCTGCAGGGCACCGACGTCGTCGCATCGATGGTGGTTTTCGAAGACGGTTTGCCGCGGCGCAACGAATACCGGCGATTCCAAATCCGCGGCCTCACCGGGGGTGACGTCGCCGCCATTCACGAAGTCATCCTCCGCCGCTTCCGCCGCTACCTCGACGAGCGCATGACCGCCGAGAACCAATTCGACGCCGACCCCGGTTCGCCGATCTCCACCGCGCAGATCGAGGCAGGCACCCCCGAGCGCGTGCGAACTTTCTCCTACCCTCCCGGGCTCGTCGTCGTGGACGGCGGCGCACCCCAAGTCGCCGCGGCTCGCCGAGCGCTCGACGAACTCGGGATCGACGAGGTCGCCGTCGTCGGGTTGGCCAAACGTTTGGAGGAATTGTGGCTACCCGGAAGCGCGGATCCCGTCATCCTGCCGCGCTCCAGCGAAGGCCTCTACCTCTTGCAGCGCATCCGCGACGAGGCCCACCGGTTCGCCCTCGCCTACCACCGCACCAAGCGGTCGAAGGCCATGACCCGCAGCGTCCTCGAAGGAATCCCGGGACTCGGGGAAGTGCGCCGCAAAGCGTTCCTGCGACACTTCGGGTCGGTGAAGAGGATGCGGGAAGCCACCGTCGAGGAACTGGCCGCCGTCCCCGGAGTGGGTCGGCGCACCGCCGAGGCCGTCCATGCCGCTTTGCATAGGACGTCGGGATGACCGCCGACGCCCGCCGTCCCACACCCCAGATCGCCGCGGCACCGGCGTCGGGGGGACTCAACCTCGTCGTCCTCACCGGGTTGTCGGGTGCGGGCCGGAGCACCGCCGCCAAGTGCCTGGAGGATCTCGGCTGGTTCGTCGTCGACAACCTGCCCCCCGCCCTGCTCGACACCATGGTGGATCTCGGACTGCGCAGCGGCGGGGCGATCGACAAGATTGCGGCCGTGGTCGACGTCCGCAGCCGAGCCTTCACTTCCGACCTCTACGGCGCCCTCGGAGTGCTCCGACAACGCGGCGTGGGATTGCGCATCGTCTTCCTGGAGGCGGCGGACGACGAGCTGGTGCGGCGCTTCGAGAACGTGCGGCGCCCGCATCCGCTGCAGGGGGAGGGCCGGCTGGTCGACGGGATCGCCCGCGAGCGCGAACTCCTGCGCGAAGTGCGGGGGGCCGCAGACCTCGTCTTGGATACCACCACCCTCAACGTCCACGAACTGCGGGCGAAAATCGTCGCCGCGTTCGCCGACGAACACCAGCCGGCGCTGCGAGCGGCGGTCGTGTCCTTCGGCTACAAATACGGCCTGCCGGTCGACGCCGACCTGGTCGTCGACTGCCGATTCCTCCCGAATCCGCACTGGGTGGAGCGCCTGCGGCCCCTCACCGGGAGGGACGAACCGGTCCGCGAATACGTCCTCGCGCAGCCCGGCGCACGCGAATTCCTCGACGCTTACGAGCGGGTGCTCGCCACCTTGGTCACCGGTTACCTCCACGAGGGCAAGCGCTTCCTCACCCTTGCCGTCGGGTGCACGGGAGGGAAGCATCGTAGCGTGGTCGTCGCCGAAGAACTTGCCGAGCGGCTTCGCCGGCTCGGGAAGCGTTTGGACGACGGCGCCGGTCCCGGGGGTATCGAGGTGCAGGTCACCCACCGCGACCTCGGCCGAGAATGAGCAGGCGGGCGCCGGCGCCGAGCGCCGACAGGCAGGAGCGTGGATGACCCCGAAGGTGGTAGCGCTGGGGGGCGGGCACGGACTGGCCGCGTCCCTCTCGGCGTTGCGCTGCGTCACCGACAAGATCACAGCGGTGGTGACCGTCTCCGACGACGGGGGCTCCAGCGGCCGGCTTCGCGAAGAGTTCGGCGTCCTGCCCCCGGGAGATCTGCGCAAAGCGTTGGCCGCGCTCTGCGGGGACGACGAATGGGGCCGCACCTGGGCCGACGTCCTGCAATATCGCTTCCGCGGCGACGGCGCACTACGCGACCATGCGTTAGGAAATCTTCTGATCGTTGGGATCACCGAGCTGTTGGGGGATGAGGTCGCGGCTCTCGACCTCGTCGGCCGCCTGCTCGGAGCGCGCGGCCGCGTCCTCCCGATGGCCACCGTGCCGCTGGACATCGAGGCCCAGGTCGCCGGGGTCGATCCGGCCGATCCGCGCGCGATCCGCACGGTCCGGGGTCAGGTCGCGGTGGCTACCGCGCGGGGGCGTGTGGTCAACGTCGCCTTGGTTCCCCCGAATCCGCCGGCATGCCCGGAGGCCATCAGGGCGATCATGGAGGCCGATTGGGTGGTGCTGGGGCCGGGGTCGTGGTTCTCCAGCGTGATCCCGCACCTGCTCGTCCCGGAGCTCGCGAGAGCGCTCGTCGACACCCCGGCTCGCCGCTTGGTCGCCCTCAACCTCGCCCCTCAGCCGGGTGAAACCTCCGATTTCTCCCCGGAGAACCACCTCGAGGCGTTGCTTGCGCATGCTCCCGCATTGCACGTCGACGTCGTCTTGGCCGATCCCACCACGGTGGCCGACCGTGCGGCGCTGCAATCGGTGGTCGCCTCGCTGGGGGCCGAGCTCGTCGTTGCCCCGGTGGCGATGGACGACGGCAGCCCGCGCCACGACCCGGCCAAACTGGCCGCGACCTACGCGCGCATCTTCGATTCCCCGGCTCGGCCGGCGGCCGGTGCCGCCGCGGCGGGGAGGGAGGAGAGGACGGAATCCTCATGGCAATGACGGCCCTGGTCAAGGACGAGCTCGCACGGCTCGCGGTGACGAAGACCTGCTGCCGCAAAGCGGAGACCGCCGCGCTGTTGCGTTTCGCCGGGGGACTGCACCTGGTCGGCGGACGCGTGGTCGTCGAAGTGGAACTCGACGCCGGTGCGACCGCCCGACGGCTCCGCGCAGCGCTGGCGGAGATTTACGGCCACCACGCCGACATGGCCGTGCTGGCTCCGGGCGGCTTGCGGCGGGGAAACCGTTACGTGGTGCGGGTATCCCACGACGGCGAAGCATTGGCGAAGCAAACCGGCCTCCTCGACGGCCGGGGTCGCCCGGTCCGCGGCCTACCCCCGCAGATCGTCTCCGGGGGGCTGTGTGACGCTGCCGCCGCGTGGCGGGGTGCCTTCCTCGCGCACGGCTCGCTGACCGAACCCGGCCGCGGCTGCGCGTTGGAGATCACGTGCCCCGGCCCGGAGGCCGCCCTCGCTCTGGTGGGGGCGGCTCGTCGCCTCGGCGTGGCGGCGAAGGCCCGCGAGGCCCGCGGTGCGGAGCGGGTCGTGGTCCGGGACGGCGACGCGATCGGCGTCCTGCTCACCCGCCTCGGCGCGCACGACAGCCTGCTCGCCTGGGAAGAGCGCCGGATGCGCCGGGAGGTCCGGGCGCAGGCCAACCGACTTGCGAACTTCGACGACGCCAACCTGCGGCGCTCCGCGCGGGCCGCCGTCGCTGCGGCCGCCAAAGTACGGAGGGCTTTGGAGATTCTGGGGGACGACGCACCGGCGCACCTGGTGGCCGCCGGCAAGCTCCGCATGGAACATTCCCAGGTTTCCCTGGAGGAGCTGGGGGCTCTCGCGGATCCCCCCATGACCAAGGATGCGATCGCCGGACGGATTCGGCGGCTGATCGCAATGGCGGATCGACGAGCCGCCGAACTCGGCATTCCGGGCACCGAATCCGCGGTCACCCCGGAGACCCTCACCGTCTAACCGTTGCGGGCGGATGCCCGTGGGCGTTGCGGATGGATGCCCGCAAGAGGCGGTGCCGCAGACGCCCGGACGCACCGTCGAGAACCGTGTGCGCATTCGATAGGGTTGAGGCGCCGATCCGCCCTCGGCGTCCGCATCAGCATGCGCCGGGGCTCGGTGGAAGCGATGTCGGACGACGATATGCAGTGGGAGAGTTCCGTGGCTATTCGGGTTGGCATCAACGGTTTCGGGCGTATCGGCCGCAATTTCTTCCGGGCGGTCGCCGCAGCGCAGGGCAGCAATCTCGAGGTGGTCGCGGTCAACGACCTGACCGACACCAAGACCCTCGCTCACCTGCTCAAGTACGACACGGTCCTCGGACCGTTCCCCGGTGAGGTCCGGGCGGGAGACGGGGCGATCATCGTCGACGGCAAGGAGATCAAGGTTCTCTCCGAGAAGGATCCCGCTCAGCTCCCGTGGGCGGACCTCGGGGTGCAGATTGTCGTCGAGTCGACGGGCCGGTTCACCGACGCCGAGAAAGCCCGGGCACACATCCAGGCAGGGGCCAAGAAAGTGATCATTTCTGCGCCGGCGAAGGGAGAGGACGCGACCTTCGTCCTCGGCGTCAACGAGGATTCCTACGACCCTGCCTCCCACCACATCATCAGCAACGCTTCCTGCACGACCAACTGTGTGGCGCCGATGGCGAAGGTCCTCGACGACGCCTTCGGAATCGTCACCGGCTTCATGACCACGATCCACGCCTACACCAACGATCAGGTCATTCTCGACTTCCCGCACAAAGACCTGCGGCGGGCCCGCGCTGCTGCGCAGAACATCATTCCCACCACCACCGGGGCGGCGAAGGCCGTCGCGCTCGTCCTTCCCCACCTCAAAGGCAAGCTGGATGGCTTCGCGATGCGGGTCCCGGTACCCGACGGTTCCCTCGTCGATCTCGTCTGCGAGCTGCAGCGTGAGGTGACCAAGGACGAGGTGAACGCGGCGTTCAAGGCCGCGGCCGAGGGTCCGCTGAAGGGGTACCTGGTCTACACCGAGGACCCGATCGTCTCCTCCGACATCGTCAACACTCCGGCGTCCTGCACCTTCGACGCTTCGATCACGATGGCCAGCGGGCGGTTCGTCAAGGTCTTCGGCTGGTACGACAACGAGTGGGGCTACTCCAACCGGCTCGCCGATCTCACCGCGCTCGTCGCCGCCCGGCTGTAAAGGATTCGTGATGCGTACCGTCGACGACCTCGAGGTCGCCGGCCGGACGGTCTTCGTCCGCGCCGATCTCAATGTTCCTCTGGAGGCCACCGACGACGGCCCCCGGATCACCGACGACAAGCGGATTCAAGCCAGCCTCCCGACCATTCGTGACCTGGCAGGACGGGGGGCGCGAGTCGTCGTCCTGGCCCACCTCGGGCGCCCCAAGGGAGAGGTGAAGCCCGAACTCTCCCTGCGGCCGGTCGCGAAGCGGCTCGGCGAGCTTCTCGGCCAGCCGGTGGCGTTCCCCGACCGATCGGAAGGGGGGGTCGTCGGGGAGGCCGCGCGCGCCGTGGTCAGTGAACTCAAACCGGGACAGGTGGCGCTGCTGGAGAATCTCCGCTTCGAGGCCGCCGAGACCAGCAAGGACGACGCCGAGCGGGCCGCGTTCGCCGAGCGACTCATCGAGCTCGCCGACGGCGATGCCGTCTACGTCGGGGACGGCTTCGGGGCGGTGCATCGCAAGCACGCCAGCGTCTACGACCTGCCGCTGCGTCTGCCGCACGCCGCGGGCGGCCTGGTATTGGCCGAGGTTCGCGTGCTGCGTCGGCTCACCGAGAACCCCGACCGGCCTTACGTCGTCGTGCTCGGGGGAGCCAAGGTCTCCGACAAGCTCGGAGTGATCGCGAACCTGCTGACCAAGGTCGATCGGCTGATCATCGGTGGGGGCATGGCATACACCTTCCTCGCGGCCCAAGGTCACGAGGTCGGCCGGTCGATCCTCGAACGCGAGCAACTCGACGCCGTCCAAGGCTTCCTCGCGGACGCCGAGAAGCAGGGCGTCGAACTGGTCCTCCCCGTCGACATCGTGGCCGCCACGGCCTTCGCTCCGGACGCCGACCACGACGTCGTCCCGGCCACCGCCATCCCGGCGGATCGGGAAGGGGTGGACATCGGGCCCGCCACTCGCGAGCTCTTCGCGTCGAAGTTGGCGGATGCGCGGACCGTCTTCTGGAACGGCCCCATGGGGGTCTTCGAATTCGACGCGTTCGCCGCCGGAACCCGCGCGATCGCCGAAGCGCTCACCAGGGTCAACGGCCTCACGGTGATCGGAGGTGGGGATTCCGCAGCGGCGGTGCGCAAACTGGGATTCCCGGAGTCGGCGTTCGGCCACGTCTCCACCGGGGGCGGAGCGAGCCTGGAGTACCTCGAAGGCAAAGAGCTCCCCGGCCTGCGCGCGCTGGAGGCCGATACTCCGTGAGCCGTCCCACCGCACCGGCCCGCAAACCTTTGATGGCCGGTAACTGGAAGATGAACCTCACCCACCTCGAGGCCATCGCCCACGTCCAGAAGCTCGCGTTCATCCTCACCGATGCCGACTACGACCGGGTCGAGGTCGCCGTCCTGCCGCCCTTCACCGCGATCCGCAGCGTTCAGACCCTGGTGGACGGCGACAAGCTGCGGATCCGGTACGGCGCCCAGGACGTTTCCCCGCACCCGTCCGGGGCTTACACCGGTGACATCTCGGCGACCATGCTGGCCAAGCTGGGTTGCAGCTACGTGGTCGTCGGGCATTCCGAACGCCGCCAGTACCACCACGAAGACGATCAACTGATCAACGCGAAAGTGCGGGCGGTGTTCGGATCGCAGATGGTGCCGATCCTCTGCGTAGGCGAGCCGCTCGACGTGCGGCGGGCGGGGGATCACGTCGCATATACCTTGGCTCAACTCGACGCGGACCTTGCGGGGCTCTCCGCCGAGCAGGTCGCCACGATAGTGATCGCTTACGAGCCGGTCTGGGCCATCGGAACCGGTGAGGTGGCGACCCCCAAGGACGCCCAGGAGGTGTGTGCGGCGATCCGCGGACGAATTGCCGAGACCTTCGGGGACACGGCCGCGAGCAGAGCTCGGATCTTGTATGGCGGTTCGGTGAAGAGCGATAATGCCGGCGGGATCATGGAGGAGCCGGATGTCGATGGGGCACTGGTCGGCGGCGCCAGTTTGGACGCCGAGGAGTTCGCACGGATCGTGCGGTACGACACGAACTAGTGTCACTTCGGCGACATCTCGTACAACGAGTTGCCATGGGTAACTTTCGCGTCACGATCTGCGCTACTCTCGCGGAGAAACCCGGGCTCCCCGACCGCGGCGAGTTACCGTCACCGCGGTCGACTGGTAGGTGCCGCAGCAGCGGCACGCGGTATCGG
>JAIMAI010000045.1 GCA_023512015.1 Acidothermus sp.
TGATCCAGAGCGGCCAGGAGCTTTCGCAGCTCGCTGTACCGGTCGCGCGTCTGACGCTCGACCAAATCCCGCGCAGCCGGGTCGACGGCGGCGGCTCCGTAGAGCTGCAGCAGGACATTTTCTTCACTCGACCAGAATTCGACCACCCGCTCGAACCATAGGTCCAGGTCACGGGTCGTTCGCAGGGCCATGAGAGCCGGGTTTGCGTCGAAGCTCTCACATATCGCATCGACCAGGCCGAGTCGGGAGCGAAAGTGCCCGTACAGCGTCGCGCGGGAGACGCCGGCACGCTCGGCTACCTGCTCCACCGTGGTCTCGTGGAATACGCCTTCCTCCAGGAGGGACCGGACTGCGGCAAGGATCCGTTCACGCGAGACGCTGCTTCGTCGCGGTCGTCGAGCTATGTACATCGACGTCAAGTCTAGACACGGCGTCGGAGGCGGTGCTACGCTACCCCCACTCGGCTGGACACCGTGTCCAGACGGGATGTCCAAGGGGTCGGTGATGGCGAAGGCTCCGGGAGAGCTTTTGATCTCGGCGGGTTCAGACGGATCGAGACCGGATCGAGAAACGTGCCGTCCCTTTTTGGTCGGGTCCCGTTGAAACCACGAAAGGAGACACTCATGGACGAAGCCAAGCTCCATGCGTTCATGGGCCAGCTCGTGACCGACATGGGCGGCGGAGCAATGTGGGCGAGCGTACTGATCGGCGACGAATTGGGGCTGTACCGGGCCATGGCCGATGGCGAATTCGTGACGGCAGAGGAACTAGCGCAACGCACGAACTGTAATCGCCGACTGGTCCTGGAGTGGCTCTGCGCCCAGGCTGCGGCGGGGTATGTGGAAACCGCCGGGGGGCGGTTCCGCCTTCCAGAAGAGCAGGCCATGGCGCTTGCGAACGAACACTCGCCCGTCTATGTGGCGGGTGGCGCTCAGGTCTTGGCAAGCCTCTTCCTGGACAAAGACAAGATAGTGGCCGCCATGCGGGGTGATGGTGCTCTCTCGTGGGGAGACCACCATCCTTGTCTGTTCAGTGGTACGGAGCGCTTCTTCAGGCCGGGCTATCGCGCTTTTCTGCTCACCGAGTGGTTGCCCTCACTCGAAGGTGTCGTCTCGAAACTCGAATCCGGAGCCACGGTCGCCGACGTCGGTTGCGGGCACGGCGCTTCGACCATCGTGATGGCCGAAGGTTACCCGGCCTCGCGGTTCTTCGGCTTCGACTACCACGCCCCGTCGATCGAGGTGGCGCGCAGCCGCGCGGCCGAGAACGGTCTTGCCGATCGCATCACCTTCGAGACCAGGACCGCCAAGGACTACCCAGCTCTTGGCTACGACCTTATCTGCTTTTTCGACTGCCTCCACGACATGGGGGATCCGGTGGGTGCGGCGCGTCATGCGTACGACGCCCTCGCCCCGGACGGAACGGTGCTCCTGGTGGAGCCGTTCGCCGGCGACGGACTCGAAGACAACCTCACTCCGGTAGGCCGAATGTTCTACGCGGCATCCACCTTTATCTGCACGCCGAGCTCGCTCTCCCAGGAGGTCGGGCTGGGGCTGGGGGCGCAGGCGGGCGAAGCGCGCCTGCGTGACGTGTTCAAGGAAGCGGGTTTCACTCGCTTTCGTCGGGCGAGCGAAACTCCGTTCAACTTGATCCTGGAGGCGAAGAAGTAACGCCTGCTCGGAAGTGACGCTTGCTCGGAAGTAACGCCCGCTCGCGTGGGTCGACGACCCTGCGATGTCGTGCACGTGGGACGCGGAGGCCGGCACGGAGGGCATTCCTCGCCGGCCTCCGGCCTAGCGCGGATCTCGAGCGCGTCGTGACCGGAATTCGGGGCAACGTAGGAAGCTGACATTGGACGAGATCATCTTTTCCCCTGCCACGGCCCTCGCCGATGCCATCCGCCGAAAGCAGGTTTCCGCGACGGAAGTGCTGGAGGCACACCTCGCGCACATCGCGAAGCACAATCCCGCACTGAACGCGATCGTCACGTTGGATGAAGACGGCGCACGCCGTCGCGCGCACGCTGCGGATGCAGCGCTCGCCCGCGGCGAAACGTGGGGGCCGCTCCACGGGGTGCCGTTGACGCTCAAAGACGGACACTCGGTTGCGGGGATGCGGACGACCGCCGGATACGAGCCACTCAACGCGTACATTCCTCGGGACGACGGTACGGTTGCGCGGCGTCTCAGAGCTGCCGGCGCCATCATCCTTGGCAAGACGAACGTGCCCGTGTTGCTCGCGGACTTTCAAACCAACAACCCTATTTTCGGACGCACCAACAATCCGTGGAAACTTGACTGCACGCCAGGCGGATCCAGCGGGGGCGCTGCCGCCGCCGTTGCCGCCGGGCTCACACCTCTGGAAATAGGCTCAGATCTCTCCGGCTCCATTCGTGTTCCTGCTCACTTCTGTGGTGTGTACGGCTTGAAGCCCACGGAGCATCGTGTCTCATTCGCCGGACACGTTCCCGATCTACCGGGGGTGCCGCGGGGGATACGTATCCTGGCTGTGATCGGGCCTCTTGCTCGTAGCGTCGATGATTTGGCCCTGGCCTTCCGCCTCATCGCAGGGCCTGACGGACGCGACACCGACGTGCCGCCGGTACCACTCGTCTGTGAAGACCCCCCGTCGTTCGCCTTGCTGCGTGTCGCGTGGACGCCGACGTTTCCCGGCGTTCCCGTCGCCGCTGAGATTCGCGCCGCGATCGAAGGGCTTGTCTCAACGCTCGCCGACCTTGGCTGCCGTGTGGAGCACTGTCTGCCCAAGGTGAACTTTGCCCGACAGGGTATCGTCTTCGGCACCCTCGTCAACCAAGTGATCACAGTTTTCCGGCGCCAGTCCGAAGACGCAGAGCCAATGGCACTGGCCGATTACTTGGAAGCGCTGGACGAGCGTGACTCCTTCATTCGGGTATGGGAGGAATTCCTGACCACGTGGGACGTGTTGCTCTGTCCCGCGGCGATGACGACCGCTTTCGAGCATTGTCCGAGCGGAGCGTTGCTCGATCTCGATGGGGTAAGAGTGAGCTACTGGACCCTCTCGCACTACTGTTTTCCGTTCAATCTCACCGGTCATCCCTCGGTTGTGATCCCGCTGGCGCAGGATCGGAACGGCTTGCCGATCGGCGTACAACTCGTGGGTCGTCGCTGGGGTGAGGAGCGTCTCTTGGCCATCGCGAAGACGTTGACGCAGATCATCGGCGGCTACCGGAAACCACCCGGGTACTGACCTGTCCGGGGCACCCGACTGCCGGACTGCCGATCCATCAGGGGCCCGCGACACAGGGCGCATCCCCGCCCCCCGAGTAGGGGCAAGACCGGACGGCGGTTGTGGAGATCCGGTGCCAAGATGGGTAAGTGGATCTCCGGAACGACTGGTCATCGAGGTTTCGTCCGCTCAGCGGCGCGATCGATCATGGAGGCGAGGATGAACGCGGTGCGTCCAGTGACTCTTCTTGCGGTGCTTCTTACCGGGACGTCGATGCTCGCGGGGTGTAGCAGCTCATCCTCCAAGACCACCGCTCCGCCCAGCTCCGCCGTCGCGAGTTCGCAGGGCGCCGCACCGTCGTCCGGCAGTGCCCCGGCTCCTTCGGCGGGGGCATCGGCAACCGGCGGGACGGCGTCGGGGAAGAACCCCACGGTTTCCATCACGCCCAGCTCGAACTTGAAGGACGGGCAGACCGTGCACGTCACCGCGAGCGGCTTTTCTCCCAACGAATCCCTGGTCGTGGAGGAATGCGCGGACAAAGGAACCAACACCGGGCCCGGTGACTGCGACCTGGAGGGCCTCGTCCAGGTGACCTCTGATGCCAACGGGAATGTCACCGCGGATTACAAGGTGAAGAAAGGCCCCTTCGGCGCCAATCACATCGTCTGCTCGGCGACTCAGCCCTGCCTGCTCTCGGTGACGCAACCAACTCCCAATCCGAGCGAGGAAGCCGACGTGCGGCTGAATTTCCAGTGACCCTCGCTACCCGTCCTTCCCCATGAGCGCGGCAGATTTTGCGTGGCCTGCGAAGGTCGCCGTCGTCGGCGGCGGGCGCATGGGCTCCGGGATCGCGCATGCGTTCCTGAGCGTCGGATGTGATGTGGCCCTGGTGGAAGTCGACGATGCTGCGGCCGAAGCTGCTCGCCAACGCGTCCAACGGATCGTCGACCGAACCGCCGCGCGGGCGGGCGCCGCATCGGACGCGGCCGCTCTCGCGTCGTCGACGGGCCGGCTGGTGGTGGGTGTGGACCCCGGTTTGGTCGATGGCGCATTCCTGGTCGTGGAATCCATCGTGGAGGACATCGCAGCAAAACGCAGGCTGCTGCAGGACCTCGAACGGTGGACCACGCAGGCGGTCCTGATAGCGACGAATACCAGCAGTATCTCGATCGACGAATTGGCCGTGGGATTGGCGCATCCCGACAAATTCCTCGGCCTGCATTTCTTCAATCCGGTGCCGAGCAGCGAACTCGTCGAGGTGGTCGTGGGCAGTGCCACCGCCGCAACCGTTGTCGAGCAGGCGGTGGACGTCGTCCGGCGTCTCGGCAAGACCGCAGTGACCGTCCGGGATTCGCCCGGATTCGTGAGCAGTCGACTCGGGGTCGCGCTCGCCCTCGAGGCGATCCGGATGGTCCAGGACGGCGTCGCACAACCGGCGGAGATCGACCAGATCATGACCTTGGGGTACCGGCACGCCACCGGTCCGCTTCGCCTCACCGATATCGTCGGGCTCGACGTCCGGCTGGCGATTGCGGAGTACCTGGCGCGGAAATTAGGGCCCCGGTTCGAACCGCCGGCGCTGCTGCGGGACAAAGTTGCCCGCGGTGAGCTGGGGCGGAAGGCCGGCAGGGGTTTCTACGACTGGCCGTCGGACGGCGCGGGGGACCCTCGATAGGCTGTTGGCGAACGAAACGGAGGAGTGGGCAATGGAATATCGGCAACTCGGCAAGTCTGGTTTGCGCGTCTCGGTGCTCACCCTGGGCACGATGACGTTCGGTGGAGTGGGTTGGGCTGCGGCCGTTGGGTCTACGGACGTCGAAGGTGCTCGTCGTCAGATCAAGATGGCGTTGGACGCCGGAGTGAATCTGATCGATACGGCGGACGTGTATTCGGCGGGCCTCTCGGAAGAAATCATCGCCAAGGCCCTGCCGGTTGACCGCGAAGAGGTGCTCATCGCCACGAAGGTCCGTATGCCCATGGGCGATGGACCCAACGACGCGGGATTGTCGCGCCACCACATCATCCGTAGTTGCGAGGCGAGTCTGCGACGGCTGAACACCGACTACATCGACCTCTACCAGGTGCACGAGTGGGATGGACAGACTCCGCTTGAGGAAACGCTTGCCGCTTTGGACCACCTGGTGAGCTCCGGGAAAGTGCGCTACATCGGTGCGTCGAACTACGCGGCATGGCAGCTCATGAAGGCACTTGGGGTCTCCGAGCGGCACGGCTACCAGAAATTCGTGAGCCAACAGATTTACTACTCGCTGCAGTCTCGTGACGTCGAGGACGAACTCGTCCCGTTGTCCATCGACCAGGGGCTCGGCATCCTGGTGTGGAGTCCGCTCGCCGGAGGACTCCTTTCGGGCAAGTACCGCCGTGGGGTCAAACCGGAATCCGGCCGCCACCTCGGCAACTGGGACGAGCCACCGATCTACGACGAGAACAAGTTGTACGACACGATCGACGTGCTCATCGAGATCGCGCAGGCGCATGGAGTTTCCGCTGCCCAAGTCGCGATCGCGTGGCTGCTGGGTCGACCGGGTGTCTCGACGGTCATCGTGGGAGCCCGCACCGACGAACAGCTCGCGGACAATTTGAAGGCCGCCGATCTGAAGCTCAGCGACGAGGAACGGGCACGCCTCGACCGGGTCAGCGTGCAGCCGCTGCGGTACCCCTTCTGGCATCAAGCCAAGACCGCGCGGGACCGCCTCGGACCGGCTGATCTCAGCCTGCTCGGCCCCTACCTTTCGGCGCAGCGCTGAGAAGGCGCGGACCCAACCGGGGTCCGCGCCCGCACGGCCCACGCCCCGGCGACGAGGTCGATCGCGCCGTCCGCGCCGACCTCCAAGCGAGCACGGAGGGTCTCCCGAAGCAGTGCGCGGTCGGATTCGGCGAGCCGGGCGACGTAACCGGGCGCTGGTCCTTGGCCTTCTTCGAATGGGCGCCAATAGTCGTCGAAATCGCGGAATCGAGCCGGCGCGGAAATTTCCCAGATTTCGACGGCAAAGCACCCGACCTCGGTGAAGAGGCGGCGCAGCGCTGAGGGCGTCGCCAGCGGAAAGCGGATTGCTTCGTCGAGGGAGCGAGCTGTCGGATCCAGCGTCGTGGCCGCATCCCAGAAAATGCGGATGGGTTGCATCCCGGCCGCGTAATCCCAGACGTAAACCGCGATCGTGGCGCCGGGGGTCGCAACACGCACGAATTCAGCAAGCGCCCGCTGCGGTGAGGCGAGGAAGTTCAGGCAGAGACCGCTGACAACGACGTCGAAGGCGCCGTCGCGAAAAGGCAGCTCGTGCGCGTCGGCAACCACGAAGGATGCGGCGGCCTTCGGAATGTGGTCCCGAGCGAACGCCAGATAAGCCTCCGAAAAGTCCACGCCCACGAGGCCCCGGGGGGCGGAGGCAGCGATGACCGCAGAGCTGAGGGCGCCGGTGCCGCATCCGACGTCCAACCAGAGCCGCGCAGGCGGGATCTGGAGGGCGGGGACGAATTGGTCGGCGATCAGGCGTGACCATCGGCCCACGTAGCGTTCGTAGGCGTCGCCGCGCGTCCACGCCTCGGCCGGGACGACGACGCGGCGCGCGGACGGCGGATGCGCAGCCATGGCGGCGGGTAGCCTACCGCGCGGAGACGATGTCCCACCAGCTCCTATTCGTGCGGTGGTGTCGTGCGATACGTCAGCGTGGCCGCGTTGAGTCATGAAGGCCTTCTCCGCGATCACAACGAGGACAGTGTGGTCGTCGGGCCGTGGACCTTGTGTGCCACGGTCACTCGGGCGCCGGCAACCTTCCATTTCCCGGTCGGCGACCCGTTGGTGGTCGCGATCGCCGACGGCCTCGGCGGACACCCGGCCGGAGACGAGGCGAGCAGTCTCGTCGTCCGATATCTCGCGGCTGCGAACGGGGCGATCGCCGGGTCCGACGATGTCGGGAAGCTCATCGAGCTCTGCCATCGGGCCCTGCTTGCGGAATCCCGGCGGGACGCGGCCCGCAGCGGGATGGCGACGACCGTCGCCGGCGTCGTCATCGGCTCCGATTCCGTCATCGTCTTCAACGTGGGGGACAGCCGCGTCTACGCCTTCGGTCCGCGCGGGCTGCAGCTCTGCAGCGTCGACGACAATCCGCCGCTTCCCCCCGGCGTCCGACACACCTCCGTGCTCACCCAGTCGATCGGGGGTTTCGATCCTGCGCCGCCGAGTCCTCACATCACGATCCGCGAGCTGGCCGACGACGTGAGTTATCTGCTCTGTAGTGACGGGCTCACCGACGTCGTCGACGACGTGAGAATCGCGCAGGTGCTGGAAGCGGACGACGGAGCCCGGGCCATCTTCGAACTGTGGCGCGCCACCATCGACGCCGGCGCACCGGACAATATCTCCCTTGCGCTCGTGGAATTCGGCGACATCGCGCAAGCGACGGGGACTGAGGCAGACGTCCGCGGCTCTGGGCCGCCGCGGACGATGAATGCTTAAAGGCCAAGGTCACGCCGCCGATGGCAATGCCGTGTGAGTATGGCAATCTCGTATGAGGACAGTGGCGGCTACTGCACCTGAGAGGACCCCTGCGATGGACACGACAGTCGCACTCGTTTTGGCGTCGGTGTTGTTGTGCGCAGCCGCGGTGGTCAGGATCATTCTGCGCTGGCGTCGGGAACCAGGCAGATACGCCAGCATCCCCGCAACGCTGCATGACCGTCCCGCAATGATCGTAGGCACGGCCGTTTCGGCCAGCTTCTTGGTGTGGAGCGGGATAGACGGCAGCATCCCGATGGCGGTTGTCCCCGCGGCGCTCTTCGGTTTCACCGTCGCCTCGATCGTCCATGCGGTCCGGCGCCAGTCGAAGCAGGTAACAAGCAGGGAGCACTCGTAAAGAGCGAGGTCCAGGCGGTCGTTATTAAGCGGCCGACCGGACCTCGTTTCACCCCGCGCGAACTGTTCGGATCGGTGCCCCCGGCAGGAATCGAACCTGCGACACGCGGTTTAGGAAACCGCTGCTCTATCCCCTGAGCTACGAGGGCAATCGTCGCCTCTCTAGGCTAATCCCCTTCGCGTCGGGCCGACCAACGCCTCACCTTCCGCGGTACCCGTGTTGGCGACCGGCGCGACGGATCTCCCGGATCGCCGATCGCTGCCACGAAGCGATCGATCTTCCCCGCACCCGGTAGGGGTCGGGACGGCGTGAGGTCGGGCGCGGCGGTCGGTTGCGGCCGGCCAACACGATCGTCATCACGACGACGGTGAGGAACGCCAAGCCGAAGACCGCTTCGAGGACCTTTCCGATCATGTCGTGCCGACCTATCTGCCGCCTGCTGCCGCCTAGGTCGCTAGCGGAAGACGACGGTCTTGTTGCCGTCCAGCAGGATGCGATGCTCCAGGTGCCAGCGTACGGCGCGGGCGAGGGCCACGCATTCGAGGTCACGCCCGACTTCCGCGAGTTGAGGCACGTCGTAACTGTGGTCGACCCGCGCCACCTCTTGCTCGATGATGGGACCCTCGTCGAGGTGTTCGGTGACGTAGTGCGCGGTCGCACCGATGAGCTTGACGCCCCGCGCGTACGCCTGGTGGTAGGGACGAGCGCCTTGGAAGCTGGGCAGGAACGAATGGTGAATGTTGATGATTTTCCCGGGGAGTCGTGCGCAGACTTCTGGAGAGAGGATTTGCATGTAGCGGGCCAGGACGACGAGCTCTACCCCTTCGGCGTCGATGAGCGCAAGCAATTTCTGTTCCGCTTCTTGCCGCGTCGAAGGGGAAACGGGGATGTAATGGTACGGAATTCCGTAAGACGCGACGAGCGACTCGAAATCCCGGTGATTGGAAACCACGGCGACTATTTCGGCAGGGAGCGAACCTACCCGCCATCGATAGAGCAGGTCGTTGAGGCAGTGACCGAGCTTGGAAACCATGATGAGAACGCGGGCGCGCTCTTTTTCATCGTGGAGTTGCCAGATCATGTCGAAACGTTCGGCTACTTCGGTGAAATCACGACGCAATTCAGCTATCCCGACATCCGGACGGGTACAGGCGATATGGACGCGCATGAAGAACCGCTGCGTGGTACGGTCGCCGAATTGTTGGCTGTCGAGGATGTTGGCCCCATGATCTGCGAGGAAGCCACTGACGGCGTGCACGATGCCGAGCCGGTCGGGGCAGGAGAGGGTGAGGATGCACCGCTGCACGCTGTCCTCCGATCATCCCCGCGGTCGGGTGAGTACCGCGACGTGGCCACCCTGGCGGCCCGGCGTGTCGCAGAATAGTCCTCGACTTGTCTCTCGGGAAATGGGACGTCCGGCACCAGGCTCTCCACGGAGGAGCGAGTGATCTTCAAAGCCGTTCTGGACGGCCGACCCTACCCGCCGCACGGCCTGACGCAGCGGGAATGGTCGCAGGTGGCTCCGCAGCTCGTCCGACTGGACGAACTGATTACCACCAAGCGGGTCCTCGCTCTCGACGTCGTCCTCGACGACGACTCCACCTTCTACGGCGACCTCTTCCCGCACGTCGTTCGTTGGCGCGGCGAGCTGTACCTGGAAGACGGTCTGCACCGAGCGCTCCGCGCCGCGCTCCAACAAAGATCAACGCTGCACGCCCGAGTTCTCGACCTCGACGCCGAGCAAGCCGCGTCCACGGCCGAGGAGTCCGCAGCTCACGGCGAGCCAGAGAGGGACTCGGCCTCGTAACGCCGACCAAGAAGCCTCGCCGACCTCTTCGGCCTCCGCAAACCTTCCCGTCAGTCGGGAGCCATGGTCGGAGCTTGCGGGGGAGTGGGTTCGGAGACCGCCGTGCAGAACGCGCAGCGGCGGGCGGCCGCGGGTATGTTACTCAGACATTCGGGGCAGGTGCGACTGGGAGCGTCCGGCTCGGGAGCCTTCTGGAAACGCGCGAGCAGCGCGCTGAACGGTAGCACCACGAGATAGTAGACGACCGCCGCCACGATGACGAACGAAATGACGGCATTGATGAAATCCCCGTAGCTGAAAACGCTGTGGCGGACGGTGAAACTGCGGTTCGCGAAGAGGCCCTTTCCGCCGATGAGGCCGATCAGCGGCGTGAGGAAATCCTTGACGAACGCTTGTACCAGGCCGGAGAAAGCCGCGCCGATGACGACGGCCACCGCCAGGTCGACTACGTTCCCACGGAGAAGGAATTTCTTGAATCCCGACATCGTCGATTCTCCCCTTTCCGACGTCGAAGGGCCGAGCGCATCGAGTTCGCCCTCATCGAGGAGCTCGGCACGGTCGTAGGAAAATCTATCGACTCCCCGGGACGTTTGCGCTGTTTGTCGCGCGATTTTCCCTGCGCTCTCGATCCGGCCGATGCTTCGTCGTCCTCACGTGCGGCTCAGTCTCGCAGCGCGATGGTGAGCGGAGCCGTTGCTTCTGCCTGCGCCACATCGCGGGCCGTCTCCGGGGTCACCGCGAGGACCACCAGCGCACCCAGCGGCGAATCCGCCTCTTGGTCGGCCGGGATCGCGAGGACCTCCACATCTGCGGCGACCACCTCCGCGCGACCACCCGGTG
>JAIMAI010000046.1 GCA_023512015.1 Acidothermus sp.
TTCGTCATCGCGGAATTCAACGGTCGACGCGTACCGTGCGGCCGGCGAGTTCGTCGGCGAGCAGGGCGATGTCGGCGTCCACCATGATGCGCGCGAGCTCCGGGGTCTTCACCCGCGCTTCCCACCCGAGTTCCGCCTTGGCTTTCGAGGCATCCCCGAGGAGGTGGTCGACTTCGGCCGGCCGTTTGTACGACTCGTCGATCTCGACGTATTTCTCCCAGTCGAGTCCGGCGTGGGCGAACGCCATCGCCGCGAAATCCCGCACCGAATAGGACTCACCCGTGGCGATGACGTAATCGGCCGGTTCGTCAGCTTGCAGCATCCGCCACATCGCCTCGACGTATTCCGGCGCGTACCCCCAATCCCGGCGCGCATCGAGGTTGCCCAGGTACAACTTCTCCTGCAATCCCGCCTGGATACGGGCGACCGCCCGGGTGATTTTCCGGGTCACGAACGTCTCCCCACGCCGGGGGGACTCGTGATTGAAAAGAATGCCGTTGACGGCGAACATTCCGTACGCCTCGCGGTAGTTCACTACCGCCCAATACGCGTACACTTTCGCCACGCCGTAAGGGGAGCGGGGGTGGAAAGGCGTCCGCTCGTTCTGCGGCGGAGGGGCCGCACCGAACATTTCCGAACTCGACGCTTGGTAGAAGCGGGTCGAGATACCCGAGGCGCGGATCGCCTCCAACAACCGGATGGTCCCGAGCCCGGTCACATCCCCGGTGTACTCGGGCATCGCGAAACTCACCTTCACGTGGCTTTGCGCCCCGAGGTGGTAAACCTCATCCGGTTCGATCGCCCGGAGCAGGTTCACCAGACCGGTGCCGTCGTGCAGGTCGCCGTAGTGCAGCCGCAGCCGCACCTCAGGGTCGTGGGGATCCTGGTAGATGTGATCGATCCGTTCGGTGTTGAAGGTGGACGCGCGTCGGATCAAGCCGTGTACCTGGTACCCCTTGGCGAGCAGCAGCTCCGCGAGGTACGACCCGTCCTGCCCGGTGATGCCGGTGATGAGCGCCGTACGGCGCGGGACGTCGACCACGCCCCAAGGTTAGCCTTGCGCCATGGACGAGCTGGATCGCGACGCCCCCACCTACATCGCGGGGCATCGGGGGCTCGTCGGCTCGGCGCTCTGGCGGCATTTCCAGGCCGTCGGCTTCACCCACCTGATCGGCCGGACGTCGTCCGAGCTCGACTTGCGAGACCGCGACGCGACGGTGCGCTTCTTCACCGAGACCCGGCCGCGCTACGTCGTCCTCGCCGCCGCAAGGGTCGGCGGCATCCTCGCCAACGCCACCCACCCGGTGGAATTCCTCTCCGACAACCTGCGCATCCAGGTCAACGTCTTGGACGCCGCCCTGGCGACCGGAGTGGAGCGGCTGCTCTTCCTCGGGTCAAGCTGCATCTACCCCAAACACGCGCCGCAGCCGATCCCCGAGGAAGCCCTGCTCACCGGACCGCTGGAGCCGACCAACGAGGCGTATGCAATCGCCAAGATTGCCGGTTTGCTGCAGGTCCAAGGGGCGCGGCGCGAATACGGCGTCCGCTGGATCTCCGCGATGCCGACCAACCTGTACGGCCCGAACGACAACTTCGACCTCGCCTCCGCGCACGTCCTCCCGGCGCTGATCCGCCGGTTCCACGAAGCCAAGGAATCCGGGGCGAGCGAGGTAGTGCTCTGGGGTACCGGCACTCCGCGGCGTGAATTCCTCCACGTCGACGACCTCGCTCGGGCGTGCGAGTTGCTGCTCGCCCGCTACGACGACCCGCTGCCGATCAACGTTGGGGTCGGCAGCGACCTCACCATCGCCGAACTTGCGGAACTCGTCGCGAAGGTCGTCGGTTTCTCAGGGGAGATTCGTTTCGATCCGACCAAACCCGACGGCACCCCCCGCAAACTCCTGGACGTGCGGCGGATCTCGGCCCTCGGATTCCAGCCCCGGATCAGCCTGGAAGAAGGAATCCGTGCCACCTACGCCTGGTACCGGGAGCAGCTTGGCGCCGCCACGGCCTGACGCGGGGTGCTCGCTGATCCGGGACGCCGCCGCCGACCGGTACTCTTCGCTGTGGCCATCGCGCTCACCGCGGAGCCGGGAGGTGCGACCGACCACGAGGAGTTCCCGATAGACGCGATCATCTTGGTGGGAGGGCGGGGTACGCGGCTGCGTCCGCTCACCCTCGGCGTGCCCAAGCCGCTGCTTCCGATGGCTGGCGTTCCCTTCCTTGCCCACCAGCTCGCCCGGCTGCATGCTGCCGGGGTGGACCACGTGGTGCTGGCCACCTCCTACCGGGCCGAGCAGTTCTGCGACTACTTCGGGGACGGCGCGCGGTTCGGCGTCCAGCTCGAATACGTGACCGAAGCGGAGCCGCTCGGTACGGGCGGGGCGATCCGCAACGTCGCGGACCGGCTGCACGCCAAACCCGACGAGCCGGTGATCGTCATCAACGGCGACATCCTCAGCGGGCACGATCTTCGTGCCCAACTCGCGCTGCACGCAGAGCGATCCGCCGCCGTCACCTTGCACCTCGTCGAGGTGGACGACGCCCGCTCCTTCGGATGCGTGCCGATCGACCGGGACGGGCGCGTTCTCGCCTTCCTGGAGAAGAGCCCGCAACCGGTCACCAATTTGATCAATGCGGGGTGCTACGTCTTCCGCCGCGAGGTCATCGAGCGGATTCCCACCGGACGAGCGGTCTCGGTGGAGTGCGAGACGTTTCCCGAACTGCTCGGCGCCGACGAACTGCTGGTCGGATACGTGGAAAACGCCTACTGGTCGGATATCGGGACCCCCGCCGCGTTCGTGCGGGCCTCGTGCGACCTGGTGCGGGGAGTCGTCGCCTCCCCCGCGCTGCCCGGACCGCCCGGGGAGGCGCTGGTCATGCCGTCCGCGGATGTCTCCGACGCCGCGGCCATCGCGGGCGGGTCGTTCATCGGCGAACGTGTGCGGGTCGCCGTCAACGCCATCGTCATGGGCTCGGTCGTGCTGGACGGCGCCGTCATCGAATCGGACGCCGTCGTGCGCGCGAGCATCGTCGGGGTCGGCGCCCGGGTCGGTGCCGGTGCGGTGTTGGACGGCGCTGTCATCGGCGAGGGCAGCCATGTGGGGGAGCGCAACGAACTGGTCGGGGGGGCGCGGGTGTGGCCGGGCGTCGTCCTGCCGCCGGTGTCCATCCGTTTCTCCAGCGACGAATGAGGCCGGACGGTGGAGCTCGACGACATCGACCGCAAGATCCTCGCCGTCCTGCGGGACGACGGGCGCGCGGGTTTCGCCGCGATCGGCGCGGCCGTCGGATTGTCGACCTCGGCGGCGAAACGCCGCGTCGACCGGCTGCGCGCCCGCGGAGTGATCACCGGGTTCACCGCGATCGTCGATCCGGCCGCGCTCGGATGGCACACCGAGGCGTACGTCGAGCTGTACTGCCAGGGGCGCACCTCACCCGCCGCGATCGCGGCCGCGTTGGCGAAATACCCCGAGGTGGTCGACGCGTGCACGGTCTCCGGGGACGCCGACGCCCTGGTGCACGTGATGGCGAGCGACGTCAAACATTTCGAGCAGGTACTGGAAAAGATCAACGCCGAGCGGTTCGTCGTCCGGACCAAGAGCGTGCTGGTGCTCTCCCGGCTGCTGCGCCGCTGAAGCGGCCTCGACCGTGGGCCACTCGACGCAACGTCTTCGCAAACTCTCGGCGGATTGCGCAAAAGAATTGCGAACGTCGGCAAATGGCTGCGCTTGTCGGCCGTAACGGCCTCGGCGAAGGTGAAAGCAGAAGCTCAGCACCGTCGACGTCCGACCGATGAGGACCTCGTCCCGTTCTGCGCGGGAGGGCAAGGAGGCCGCGATGACGCTGACCGCCGTCCACACCCAGTCGCCGACCCGGACGCCGACCCGGCGTCGCTACCTCGTCTGCCCTCCGCGTTTCTTCACCGTGCGGTATTCGATCAACCCGTGGATGCACCCCGAGGTTCCGACGGATGGGGAGCGCGCCCTGCGCCAATGGCAGGTGCTGGTCGCCACGTACCGTCGGCTCGGACACGTGGTCGAGGAGATCGAACCCCATCCGGATCTGCCGGACATGGTGTTCGCCGCCAACGCCGCGGTGATTTTCGGAGGGCGGGTGTACGGAGCTCGCTTTCGTTTTCCGCAGCGGGTTCCCGAAGCGGCTTTGTACCGCGAACGTCTTCGTGAGCTCGGGTTCACCGATGTCACCGAGCCTCATTTCGTCAACGAGGGTGAGGGCGATTTCCTCGTCGTCGGCTCCCGTTTCGTGCTCGCCGGCTATGGGATGCGCACCGATCCGCGGGCACACGCCGAAGCCGAGGCGGTGCTCGGCCTTCCGGTCATCAGCCTCGAACTGGTGGATCCGCGCTACTACCACCTCGACACCGCTCTCGCCGTCCTCGACGAGACGACCATCGCCTACTACCCGCCGGCTTTCTCCTCCGCCGGCCGCAGAATCCTCGCCGAACTGTTCCCCGACGCGTTGGTCGTCGACGACGCGGACGCCGCGGTGCTCGGGCTCAACGCCGTCAGTGACGGTTATCACGTGGTGCTGCCGGTGCAGGCTCATCATTTCGCCGCGCAACTCGCCGACCGCGGATTCCAACCCGTACCGGTGGACGTGAGCGAATTCCGGAAAGCCGGCGGCGGACCGAAATGCGCCACCTTGGAGCTGCGGGTATGAACGGGCACGCCGAGCACCTCCTCGGGCACCCCACCCGGGTGGACGGCATCACCGCGGAATACATCGCGTTGGAGAGCCATTATGTGGCCCACACCTACCACCCCCTGCCGGTCGTGTTGTGCGAAGGTCGAGGAGCGTGGGTCAGTGACGTCGACGGCCACGAATATTTGGATTGCCTCGCGGGATATTCCGCGCTCAATTTCGGCCACGCGCACCCGGCGCTCGTGGCGGCGGCCAAAGAACAGCTCGACCGGCTCACCCTGACCAGCCGAGCTTTCCACCACGACCTGCTCGGAGAATTCGCCCGGGACCTCGCCCATCTTGCCGGCATGGACGCCGTCCTCCCGATGAATTCCGGCACCGAGGCCGTGGAAACCGCCCTCAAACTCGCCCGCGCCTGGGGGTACCGCAGAAAAGGAATTCCGCCCGACAAGGCCACGATCATCGTGATGCACGGCAATTTCCACGGCCGCACGATCGGCATCGTGGGTTTCTCCGACGACCCGTTGGTGCGTACGGATTTCGGCCCCTATCCTCCCGGTTTTCGGGCCGTTCCCTTCGGCGATGCCGAAGCGCTCGCAGCCGCCATCGACGAGCAGACCGCAGGCGTGCTCCTCGAACCCATCCAAGGGGAAGCGGGGGTCATCATCCCCCCTCGCGGGTACCTGCAGGCCGTGCGGGAGCTGTGCACCCGCCACCACGTGCTGTTCATCGCCGACGAAATCCAATCCGGTCTCGGCCGCACCGGACGGACCCTCGCCGTCGACCACGAGGGGGTCAAACCCGACGTCCTCATCCTCGGGAAAGCCCTCGGCGGCGGAATCCTGCCGGTCTCCGCCGTGCTGGCCAATTGGGACGTCATGGGCGTGCTCCAGCCGGGGGAGCACGGCAGCACCTTCGGCGGGAACGCGTTGGCCTGCGCCGTCGGGTTGGCCGTCGTCCGGCTGCTGGAGACCGGCGAGTTCCAGGATCGGGCGACCGTACTCGGACGCCGGCTGGCCCGCGGCCTCGCGGAGCTACGCGACGAGGGGCTCACCGACATCCGGGCCCGGGGGCTGTGGGCCGGGATCGACGTCGATCCAGCGCTCGGCACCGGGCGGGACCTCTGCGAAGCCCTGCTCACCCACCGTGTGCTGGCCAAGGACACCCACGGGCGGACGGTTCGGCTCTCCCCGCCGCTCGTGGTGGACGCCGCCGACATCGACTTCCTGCTGGACGGTCTGCGCGCCGCCCTGGGTGACCTGCGGGCCGCCCGGCGGTAGGAGTCGCGGCGGGTTCATTCCCGCAGGGGGCGTACCTCCGCGGCGAATCGGAGGGCGTCACGGGCGATCGCCGCGGCCGCGTCGACGTCCGTCATGAGCAGCGGACGGGCGCGGACCGGGATGCCCTCCACCGCGGTGTCGGCGTCCCTCTCGTCGACGAGCCACCCGTCGAGCAACTGCGGGCCGTACCACTCGGCCACCCCTGCCGCGGTGGCCGGGACGCCGACCACCTTCAGGCAGACGTCCGCCATCCCGCGCACCGGTGCCCCCCCGATGATCGGAGAGACTCCGATGATCGGAGCGGACGTCTCCACCAGCGCCTCTCGGATCCCGGGGACCGCGAGGATCGCACCGATGCTCACCACCGGATTGGACGGCGGGAACAGCACCACGTCGGCCGTTTCGATCGCGTCGAGGACCCCCGGGGCCGGGCGGGCGCGCTCCGCACCGACCTGGACGAACCGGGTGGGCAGCGGGGCCGCGTGCATGGCCACCCACCACTCCTGGAAATGCACCGGCTCGGGAACCCCGGGCAGCAGCACGTGGGTTTCGACCTGGTCGTCGGACATCGGCAGCAACCGCACCCCGGGCTGCCAGCGCGTGCAGAGCCGAGCGGTCACCTGGGAGAGCGACGCCCCTTCGCGCAACCACTTGGTGCGCAGGATGTGGGTCGCGAGATCGCGGTCACCGAGTCGGAACCACGAGGGACCCGCGCCGTAGGCCGCGAGTTCCGCCGAGACCGTGAACGTCTCCTCACGCCGTCCCCACCCCTGGGCCTCCTCGACGCCACCGCCGAGGGTGTACATCACGGTGTCCAGGTCGGGGCAGATCCGTAGGCCGAACAGCGTGATGTCGTCGGCGGTGTTCCCGATCACAGTGATCTCGGCGGATTGCCCGGCGAGGACGGCGCGCAACCCGCGAAGGAACCGCGCCCCGCCGACGCCCCCCGCGAGCGCGGTAATCCGCAGTGGTCGGGAGGAGGTCGGCTCGTTGTGCGTATCCTTGGGGGGCACTGTCGCTCACTTTCCGGTCTTCTGTCCTACCGAGGCGGTTTCTGTCCTACCGATGCGGTCCGGCAATCCCCCGCGGGGGTGGTCGGCCGTCGCGTCGCACGGCTCCGGTAAGGGCTGGGTGCCTGGCCCGCGGATGTCACCGCCGGTGGCCCGAACGGGTACATCGGCGCGGCGTTCGCCACGAATACCAAGATCCAGCTTGACGAAGCGGTAATGACGCGCGTGTAATTCCAGATATGTTCTTCCGCTACGCGGCGTGCCGGCGTCGCGGCGGGAACGGTCAGGGTCGAGGAGGTGCACGGTGGCCGAGATCTCGCAAGGCGTGCTCGACCGGAGTGAGGTCGTCGCGGAGGCCATCCCGTTGCAGAACATCATCATGGGGCTCTTGGAGCTGCGGACCAAGATGCGCAGCGAATTGAGCTGGCAAGACCAAGCACTGTGTGCGCAGACCGACCCGGAGGCCTTCTTTCCCGAGAAGGGAGGCTCCACCAGAGAAGCCAAGCGGATTTGCGCCAGTTGCCCGGTGCGTATCGAGTGCCTCGACTACGCCCTCGCACACGACGAGCGGTTCGGGATCTGGGGAGGGCTCTCCGAACGAGAACGCCGCAAGATCAAACGTAGG
The DNA here is from genome assembly GCA_023512015.1 of Acidothermus sp. Classification (GTDB taxonomy): domain Bacteria; phylum Actinomycetota; class Actinomycetes; order Acidothermales; family Acidothermaceae; genus Acidothermus. Next base: position 7,581 of record JAIMAI010000046.1, read on the forward strand.
GTGAGCTGAATCCCGACGCCAGGCTCGTTTTTTCGGACGAGCGCCTCGAAAGCTCTCCGAAAAACTTGACTCGCTCGGCTCTGTAACGATACAGATAGCACCAGAGCCGCATGTCGAGAGAAGCCATGGCCGTCAACTCCTACGGATCCCTGCTCCGCACGCCGTCGGTCGGCTGGCTGCTCGGCACCTCCATCCTGGGCCGCTTCAACCAGGGCATGACCGGCCTGGCCCTGCTGCTCCTCGTGACCCAGCACTCGACGTACGCCGTCGCCGGTGTCGTCTCCGCCTGCTATCTAGCCGGAGCGTTCGTCGCCGGCCCGATGTTGACGCGGCTGGCCGACCGGCGTGGACGGCGTCCCGTGCTGGCGGTCAGCGCCGTCGCCTTCGCGGTCGCAATGGCCGTGCTCGCCACGATCCCCGCCCGCCCCATCCTGCTCTGCGTGGTCGCCGCGATCGCCGGATTGAGCGTTCCTCCGGTCACGGCTTCGGTGCGGGCTGTGCTGCCCGCGATCGTCGGCGCCGAACAACGCCGGAGCGTCTTCGCGTTGGAATCCACCCTGCAAGAGTTGATCTTCATTCTGGGGCCGCCGACGACGGCCCTGCTCGCCGCGCTCGGTGGACCCCGCCTCGCGGTGGCGGCCGCCGGAGCCCTGGTCCTCATCGGAACCCTCGGTTTCATCCGGGATCCGCAGGTCGAGGCCGGGCGGCACACGGGTCAGGCCCACCACGGACACGTGCTGAAGGTCCCCGGCATTCCCGGAGTGGTGGCCGCCGGGACGGCGATCGTCGCCGCGTTCTCCGCCGAGACCGTCGGCGTGGTGGAGCTGGTGAGCGGGCGGCACGCCTCCTCCGGATCCGCCTTCGTGCTGGCCGCGACGAGTCTCGGTTCGGCGATCGGTGGCCTGGTCTACGGGTCACGTAACCGGCATCGCGCCGAGCTCCGACACCTGCTCGTCTTCGTGGCGGCGGGGCTGGCCGTCGTCCTCACGGCACCCAACCGGCCGGTACTCGTCGTGCTGCTCTTCTGCTGGGGGCTGACCATCGCGCCGGCCCTCTCCCGGCTGTTCGAACGCCTGGCCGCACTCGCCCCACCCGCGGTGCGCACCGAGGCTTTCGGGTGGATGGGCAGCGGGCTGACCGTGGGCAGCGCGCTCGGCTCGGCACTGGGCGGCTTCGCGGTCACCCTCGCCGGAGGTCGGGCCGCGATCGGCATGGCGGTGCTGTTCATCGCCCTCGCGGCGTTGGTCGCCGAGCCGTGGCCGGCGCTGCGTCGCCGGATCTCGTCGGACGTCGATCAGCGCGCCGAGCACGCGGCTCCGGTTGGCGAGCATGCCGAATGCGTCGGCTGAGGCAACCCACGCTCGGCCCTCGGCGTCCCCCAGAAAACGGCGTGGGGACGACGCGGGGGAGACCGGATGGCGGCACGGTGGTTCAGGCTCGGTGCCGCATCGGTCCTTTTCGGATCCCTGCTCGCCGCCGGCGTGGGGTGTAGTCGAGGGCAATCGACTGCTTTCGGAGAGGGTTCGCCTCCCGCCGTCGCGGCGACGTCCGGGGCGAGCAGCCCGGCAAGCCCTTCGGGTGCCGCCTCACCCTCCCAAGGAGCGTCGTCGAAGCCGTCGGGGTCGGCGTCCGGCCTTGCGCCGCCGACCCTCCCGGTCACCATCTTGGAAATCGGCGATTCCCTCGGCGAAGACCTCGGGTTCGGGCTGCGCAACGTCACGCGCGGCAATCCCGAGATCACCGTGATTCCGGCGGCCGAGGGGAGCAGCGGACTCATCCAGCTGCAATTCGTCGATTGGCCGCGCAGGCTCGCCGACTTGATGAGCCGCTACCACCCGGACGTCGTGATCGTTTTTCTCGGGGCCAACGACGTCCAGAATTTCTATTTCGAGGGGCGCTACGAGAAATTCGGCAGCCCCGAATGGCGCAGCATCTACGCCTCTCGGGTGGACACCATGATGCGCGAAGCCACCGCCGC
>JAIMAI010000047.1 GCA_023512015.1 Acidothermus sp.
TGAGCCATCCCCTCATCCCCGTTCGATCGCGCCTTCGTCTGCCAATTGGTCGACGGTGCGCTCGATGGCAGGGCGAATTTCGTCGGGAGTCACCGAGTAACGGTCGGCCAGTTCGGCGACAATCGCCGCGAGGTCGTGGTCGCCGTCCAACAGCCTCCACAGTGCCGACGCGGTTTCGTTGAGGCTGATGGCGTGCTGCGTCAGCGGATGAAAGATCACAACGCCGTCGTCGAGATCTTCCCACTGCACGAGCGGCGAGCGGCGCCACAGGCGGGCGGTTTCGTCGGTCACGATCAACCCCCTCGAATGCCCCACGGAGAAAGGCGCCCCTCGGTCGCGAGTCCGATCACGGCTGTTGGGTCGTATCGAGGCCACGCTACCCCAGCCTCGAACTCCCTCCCATTCCTCGACGGATTTGCGGGGTATTGCCTGTTTTATCCCGCGTCTCGGGATACTCCATACAGGGCATCTTGTTCCGTCGGCTCGTGTCCGATCGGAGATCGCGCTACAGTTCTGCTATTCGCTACAGTTCTCCAGTTCACAGCCCGGTCGACCGCGCCGACGGGGTGGCACCGGGAGCCGAAAGAATGAGGTGCTCAATGAGCGAGCAGAGCCCGAGTCAGGGGCTGACGCGCCGGGACGCGCTGCGTCGCGGCGCTGTTGCTGGGGGGTTGCTCTGGGTAGCACCCGCCGTCCAAGTCATTGCGATGACCTCTCGATCGGCGGAAGCCGCCAGCGGGGGTCCGCCGCCCCCACCGCCGGTGACGCCGACGCCGAGCGTCACCGTGACTCCTTCTCCTTCCCCCTCACCGTCACCTTCTCCGTCACCGTCCGGGTCTCCTTCCCCTTCGCCCAGTCTTTCGACGACACCAAGTCCTTCGGTCGAGGGCGAGCAGTTCACCCGCACTCCGAGTCCCAGCGTCGCCGGAGAGAAATCGAGCTTGCCCTTCACCGGCACCGCGCTGCCGGTCGGGACCGCCGTCGCGGTCGGCGCCGGCTTGGTCGCCGCGGGTGCCGCTGCTATCGCCGCCACCAGGCAGCGGCCGGCCGCCGAAGGCCCGCAAGCGGACGCCGACGCGGCACCGACCGAGCCGCAAGACTGATCGCACAAGGCCCTGCCGCAGAGCGGGGTCCCCGCGCATTCGCTTCTCACGTAGGCTGGAACACCCGGGACCGAATGGCCCGGGTGTTTCTGTGTGATCGACGAAGTGATGAACCTGCGCGGCCTTCTGACCAGCCTGCTGAACGATCCGCACCTCGCTGAGGTACGCGAAGCGACGGGAGACGTCGAGATCGGCGGTCCGCGTGCCTTGCGTCCCTTCGTCGCGGCCCTCCTCGCCGCCGACCCTCCGGTGGGAGCGGGCCGTTTCGTGCTCGCGATCACGGCGACCGAGCGGGAGGCCGCCGATCTCGCTGCCACCCTCGAGTCGTTCCTGCCCGCCGGCGCGGTCGCCGAGTACCCGGCGTGGGAGACGCTGCCCCACGAACGGCTCTCCCCCCGGGCAGACACCGTGGGACGGCGGATCGCGGCTCGCCACCTGCTGCGCGCTCCGGGCCGTCCGCTGCGCGTCCTGGTGGCACCCGTGCGGGCCGTCCTGCAGCCGCAGGTCGCGGGCCTCGGAGAGTTGGAACCGGTCGAACTGCGCCGCAGCGAGGAAGCGGATCTCTCCGCGGTCGTCGCGCGGTTGGTCTCCCTCGGTTACCACCGTGTCGACCTGGTCGAGCGGCGGGGAGAAATCGCCGTTCGGGGCGGAATTCTCGACATCTTCCCGCCCACCGAGGAACATCCGCTGCGGGTGGAATTCTTCGGCGACCACATCGACGACATCCGATATTTCCGTGCCGCCGACCAACGCAGCTTCGGCGAATCCACCGACCGGGTCTGGGCCGTCGCCTGCCGCGAGCTTCTGCTCACTCCTGCGGTGCTCGAACGCGCGGCGCGATTTGCCGAGAAATACCCCGCGCTCGCGGATATTCTCGGGAAAGTGGCCCACGGGGTGGTCGTCGAGGGAATGGAGAGCCTGGCTCCGCTGCTCGCCGACGAGATGAACGTGCTGGTCGACGAGATTCCCGACGATGCCGTCGTCCTTGCCTGCGACCCGGAACGCATCGAAGCGCGCGCCGCCGACGTCGTCCGCACCGGCGAGGAATTCCTGCAGGCCGCGTGGTCGGGGGCCGCGGTCGGCGGGGCCGTACCGGTGGACTTGGAGGCCGGCGCCTTGCGTCCCCTCGCCGAAATTCGCGATCGCGTCGAACGCCGCGGGCTCCCCTGGTGGAACCTGTCGCCCCTGCGTACGGCCGCCGACGACGAGACGGCGACGACGGGCCATCTGCTGGCTCCGGAAGTCCAGGAAGCCGCCGGTTATCGCGGCGACACTCAGGCTTTGGTGGCCGACGTCAAGGGATGGTTGGCCGATTCCCACCGGGTCGTCGTTGTCACGGCCGGACAAGGCTCTGCACAGCGGATCGCCGAGGTGCTCACCGGAGAGGACGTCCCAGCCCGCCACGTTCCCGAGCTCGCGGCCGAACCTACGCCCGGGGTCGTGACCGTGGTCTGCGGAAGGCTGGATCTCGGCCTCGTCGCGGCGCGCGCACGTCTCGTCGTCCTCACCGAGACCGAAGTCTTCGGAACCCGGACGGCGACCCGCGACCTCAGCCGGCTTCCGAGCCGTCGCCGCAAATCCATCGATCCTCTCGAATTGCGCCCCGGCGATTACGTCGTCCACGAGCATCACGGCGTCGGACGGTTCGTAGAAATGGTCGCGCGGACGGTCGGAGGAGCGACCCGGGAATACCTGGTCGTGGAATACGCACCGTCGCGTCGCGGCCAACCCGGCGACCGGCTTTTCGTCCCCACCGACTCCCTCGACCAGATCACCAGGTACGTCGGCGGCGAGGCGCCGACCCTCGACCGCCTCGGGGGCGCCGACTGGGCTAGGCGCAAAGGCCGTGCCCGCAAGGCGGTTCGGCAGATCGCGGCCGAGCTCATCCAGCTCTACAGCGCCCGGATGGCCTCCCCCGGACACGCCTTCGGTCCCGACACCCCCTGGCAGCGGGAGCTGGAAGAGGCATTTCCCTACATCGAGACCCCCGACCAATTGCGCACCATCGAGGAAGTCAAAGCCGACATGGAACGGCCCGTTCCGATGGACCGGCTCATCTGCGGTGACGTCGGCTACGGGAAAACAGAGATCGCGGTACGGGCTGCCTTCAAGGCGGTGCAGGACGGCAAGCAGGTCGCCGTGCTGTGTCCGACGACTCTGCTGGTGCAGCAGCACTACGCGACGTTCTCCGAACGTTTCGCGAATTTCCCGGTAGTGGTCAAGCCGGTGAGCCGTTTCAACACCGACGCCGAGCAGCGGGAAATCCTCGAAGGCATCGCCAACGGTACCGTCGACGTCGTCATCGGGACGCACCGGCTGCTCGGTGAAGGGACGACGTTCAAGAACCTCGGTCTGGTCATCATCGACGAGGAACAGCGTTTCGGCGTCGAGCACAAGGAACGACTCAAGCAGTTGCGCACGAACGTAGACGTGCTCACCATGTCGGCGACGCCGATCCCGCGCACCTTGGAAATGGCCATCACCGGCATTCGCGAGATGTCGGTCATCCAGACCCCGCCCGAGGAGCGCCATCCGGTGCTCACCTTCGTCGGCCCGTACGACGAGCACCAGATCGCTGCAGCGATCCGCCGCGAACTGTTGCGGGAGGGACAGGTTTTCTACGTGCACAACCGGGTCGAGTCGATCGATCGTGCTGCGGCGCGGCTTCGTGAGCTCGTCCCGGAAGCAAGGATCGCCGTCGCCCACGGCCAGATGCACGAAGACGACCTCGAACAGGTGATGATCGGCTTTTGGAACCGGGAATACGACGTGCTGGTGTCCACCACCATCATCGAATCCGGCCTCGACATCCCCAACGCCAACACGCTCATCGTGGAGCGGGCCGATCTGCTCGGCCTCGGGCAGCTCTACCAACTCCGTGGCCGGGTGGGCCGTGGACGTGAACGCGCGTACGCGTATTTCTGCTACCCTCCCGACCGTCCGATGACCGAAACCGCACACGACCGGCTCGCCACCATCGCGCAACATTCCGACCTCGGCTCCGGGATGTCCATCGCGATGAAAGATTTGGAAATCCGCGGTGCCGGTAACCTCCTCGGCGGGGAGCAATCCGGGCACATCGCCGAAGTCGGGTTCGACCTGTACATGCGACTCGTGGGAGAGGCCGTCGCGAATTTCCGGTCCGACCTGCCGGAGGAGCCGCCCGAGGTGCGGATCGATCTCCCGGTCGACGCGCACATTCCCCACGACTACATCGATGCCGAGCGGTTGCGCCTGGCGGCCTACCAGGCGATGGCCGCGGCGTCCGGTGACGCCGAAGTGGACGCCGTCGTCGACGAACTCACCGACCGATACGGCTCGCCACCACCTCCGGTGCTGGCCCTCGCGGAGGTCGCGAAACTCCGCGCCGTGCTGCGGGCCTACTCCATCACCGAGGTGGCATTGCAGGGCAATTACGTGCGCTTGGCACCGGTCAGTTTGCGCGAATCACAAACGCTGCGTTTGCAGCGGCTGTACCCGAAATCGATCGTGAAAGCCCCGCTGCGGGCGGTGCTCGTCCCGCGTCCGCACGAAGGTCCGACCGGGCGCGGTGCGCCGCTGCGTGACGTGCCCTTGCTGCACTGGGTACGAGAGCTCGTGACGACGATCCTCGAACCCCTCAAGCCTGCGGCGGCGCAGAATTCGCCCCCCGGCTCGTCGTAACGGCTCCACTTGCCGTCGGAGCGGCTCGATTCGTCGCTGCCGGGGAATTCCCCTTTCGCAGCCATTCGCGCGGATCGCCGCCGCGCACCAACGCCCGCAGCGCGGCACGACTGGTCGGTCGTCCGAGCACGGCGCGCAAAGCCTCCCGCGCCGCGACCACCGCGCGAAAGCACGCGGCGGCCGGCGGGCCGTGGCGTTTGCGATACAGCCGCACGCGGTTCACCGTCAGCAGCGCCCACAACGCGGGGGCGATCCGCGATTCACCTCCGACGTGGACGATTTCGGCGTCCGGCTCCAAACGCAGCAACCACCCGGCGTCCCGTGCGCGGAGCGCGAAATCCGTCTCCTCCGAATAAAGGAAAAAGCTTTCATCCCACGGGCCGACCGCCCGCAAACAGCGGATATCGATGAGCATCGCGCAGCCGGTGGCCCACGCGGCGACGGTCGGCCGCCGGTAGGCACGGGGGTCGGTGATGATTTCCCCGAGCCGAAGCTTGGAGGCGCGCATATTGCCGAGAACCGCTTCCGCGAATGCCCGTCCCAGCGTCGGAGCCCGCCGAAGCGAGGGGACCAGCCGACCTTCGGCCGAGGCGATACGCGGGACGACGATCCCGACTCGGTCGGCGTCCGATGTAGGGGTGGACACCAGCGCGTGCCACAGTCGCTCGATCGCGTGCGGGGCGAAACGGACGTCGGGGTTAGCGACCAGCACGGCGTCGACGTCCCCCGCGGCGGCGACCCCCGCGTTCACGCCGGCCGCATACCCGCCGTTGACGGGCAACGCGACGAGGTGGACGTCGAGGTGCTCGACCTCCCCGATTTCGTGCGCGAGGCGCAGCGTCTCGTCCGTCGAAGCGTTGTCGACCACGATCACCGTGGGTCGGGCGGCGCCCTCCAGCAGCCCGCCGTACCCTCCCCGGAGGGATCGCAGGAAATCAGGCAGCACCGACGCGCTGTCGTGGGTGACCACGACGATCGCCAGCCGTGGCGCAGCAGTCATGAGACCTCCGGTCCCGCCAGCCTATGCGTTCGGTGATGTTCGGGGGGCGTCGTCCGCGAAATCCCGTGCGATAGCCTGAGGGGCGTTTGGTCGCTCATCCCGACGGAGGAGATTTCTGTGCGGCTCACCCGCATGTCGTGGCTCGTGCCCGTGCTGGTCGCGGCCGGAGTGGCGGTGAGCGCATGCGGCCCGGTTCACCCCGGGGCGGCCGCCACGGTCGGGAACACACGGATTACCGACGACCAGGTTCAGAAGGCCGCCCGGGTGATGCTGGAAGATTCCGGCACCCGAGCCTCGGCGCAGGCAGATCTCGCCGGGCTGCGCCGCGACGTGCTGAGCCGGCTGATCAAAGATGAGTTGTTGAGCCGGGGGGCGGCGCTGCGGGGAGTGACCGTCAGTGAGGCCGACGTCCAGCACGAACTCGCCGCTCTGCGCAAGCAGGAGGGCTCGCAGCAGCAGCTGGAGCAGGCTGCGGCCGCAGCCGGGATCGCCGCGGCGGATCTGCACGATTACCTGTACTACTACCTCATGCAGCAGCGGCTCGCGGATGCGTTGACCAAGGGGCGTACCGTCGCCACCGCCCACGTCGAGGTCATCTCGGTGACCGACAAGGCCACCGCCGACACCGTGCTGGCCAAGGTCCGGCAGAATCTCGGCGATTTCCCGACCCTCGCACGCCAGTACTCGAAAGACCAGTCCGCAGCGAACGGCGGGGACGTCGGCCAGGTGCCGATCGAGAACCTCCCCGAGCCGCTCAAGACCGATATCGCGAACAAGCCGTTGAACACGCCGTTCCTGGAATCCGATTCGAACGGCTACTACATCATCGTCGTGCTGGAACGTGGTGAGCAGCCACTTTCCGCCCTCTCCGGTACCCAGCTCGGTCAGCAAATCCAGCAGCAGGCGCTGAGCCAGTACCTCGCCTCGCTGGCCGCTCGCTACCCGATCACGGTCAGTCCGCGGTACGGCGTGTGGGACGCGACCTCGCAGACCGTCGTCCCCGCCGGCACTTCTGCGACCTCGCTGACCACGCCGGCTCCCGGCACGCAAACCGCCCTGCCGACGCCGTCTACCCCGGCAGGCTGAGCTTTGCGGCGATGACCGAACGTCCCGTGCCGCCCGCCGAATCCCGGCCGTCGGCAGCTCGGCCTGTTGGGTCTACTCCGCCGGGCTCCCGCTTCGTCGAACTCGTCGCCGTGATGGACCGACTGCGGTCTCCCGGCGGATGCCCGTGGGACGCCGAGCAAACGCACGCCTCGCTCGCGAAATACCTCCTCGAGGAGGCGTACGAAACCATCGAGGCGATCGAAACGGGGGACGACGCCTTGCTGCGGGAGGAGCTGGGAGACGTCCTGCTCCAGGTGGTGTTCCACGCGCGGATCGCGGCGGAGCGGTCCGACGGCTGGGGTATCGACGACGTCGTCGACGACGTCGTCGCCAAGCTGATCCGGCGTCACCCACACGTGTTCGGGTCGACGAGCGTCCGCAGCGCCGCGGAGGTGGAAGCCAACTGGGACGTGCTCAAAGCCGGCGAGAAGCAGCGCAAATCGGTGGTCGACGGCATCCCGCTCGCTCAACCCGCGCTTGCGCTCGCCGCCGCGTTGCTGCGGCGCGCCCGGCGGGCGGGAATCGCCGTCCAGCCGACCCCTATTGCGCCGCCTGCGGAGGTCGACGACCGCAGCATCGGCGACCTCCTCCTCGCGGTGGTCGCGCTCGCCGAGGCCGCTGGCGTGGACGCCGAAAGCGCCCTGCGGGAGGCGGCGCGCCGGCTGCGAGACCGAATCCTCGCCGCCGAGGAGGAGACGAATCCTCAGGCCGATAAGCTCTAACCCGCACGATCCGTTCGATCTCGACGAGGAGCACGACGTGGCAGTCATCGAAGCGCTGGGAGCCCGCGAAATCCTTGATTCCAGAGGCAATCCGACGGTCGAAGTCGAGGTGCTCCTCGACGACGGGACCGTGGGGCGTGCCGCCGTCCCCAGCGGCGCGTCCACCGGCGCTTTCGAAGCAGTCGAACGTCGGGACGGCGATGAGCGGTACGGCGGCAAAGGCGTGCGGCAGGCGGTACAGGCGGTCACCGACCAAATCGCCCCGGAAATCATCGGATTCGAAGCGAGTGAGCAGCGCTTGGTGGACGCTCGGCTCCTCGAACTCGACGGCACCCCGAACAAATCCCGACTCGGCGCGAACGCCATCCTCGGGGTGAGCATGGCGATCGCGCGGGCGGCCGCCGAATCGGCCGACCTGCCGTTGTTCCGCTATCTGGGCGGGCCGAACGCGCACCTCCTCCCGGTCCCGATGATGAACATCCTCAACGGGGGCGCGCACGCGGATTCCAACGTCGACATCCAAGAATTCATGATCGTGCCGATCGGTGCGGCCACCTTTGGGGAGGCGCTGCGCTACGGGGTCGAGACCTACCACGCGTTGAAATCCGTCCTCAAGGGGCGGGGTCTTGCCACCGGGCTCGGTGATGAAGGCGGTTTCGCTCCGAACCTGCCGAACAACCGCGAAGCTCTCGACCTCATCGTCGAGGCCATCGGCAAAGCCGGCTACGTCGCCGGGCGGGACATCGCCCTCGCCCTCGACGCCGCCGCCAACGAGTTCTACCACGACGGCCGTTACGTCCTGGAGGGTCAGCCGCGCACCGCTGAAGAATTGGTCCGGTATTACGAAGAATTGGTCGACAATTACCCCCTCGTCTCCTTGGAGGATCCCTTCGCCGAGGAGGACTGGGAGGGCTGGAAGCAGGTCACCACGGCGCTCGGTGCCAGGGTGCAAATCGTCGGGGACGACGTTTTCGTCACCAATCCCGAGCGTATTTCCCATGGGATTCGAGAAGGCGCAGCCAACGCCGTTCTGATCAAGCTGAATCAGATCGGTACGGTCACCGAGACCTTCGACGCGGTCGAACTCGCGCACCGGGCCGGATATCGCACGGTCATCAGTCACCGTTCCGGTGAGACCGAGGACACCACGATCGCGGACGTCGCGGTGGCGACCAACGCCGGCCAGATCAAAACCGGCGCGCCGGCGCG